>NZ_JAYMRT010000258.1:0-207 GCF_038900515.1 Burkholderia sp. JPY481 | reverse complement strand
ATGTGGACTAGGCGCTTCGCACTGAAGCATCCGGTGCGGGTACACTTGTCGAGCTAAGCCCACTGCTGGCCGCAATCTACCGCGTCCTGTATCCGGGCGGAGACGGTCTTTACGCGGCGGACGAGCTTTGCAGCGCGGGACAAAGCCCTCAGCGTTCCGGATTTCCGTGGGCCGCGTTTCGCGCATCGCGCCTCATCGCGAAACACG
>NZ_JAYMRT010000257.1:0-211 GCF_038900515.1 Burkholderia sp. JPY481 | reverse complement strand
TCACAGGAGGTCCTTCGCGAAGAACGCCGCCGCTTTTTTTGCGATTTCCAGCTCCATCTGCAAGCGCTTGTTCTCCGCCCGCAGACGCGAAAGCTCCATCTGTTCCGCCGTGACGACCTTCGCCCCCCGGGCCGTTCAGCTTGCCGGCTTCCGACGCTTTGAGCCAGTTGCGCAGCGTCTGTATCGACATACCCAATTCGCCGGCCACGGC
>NZ_JAYMRT010000256.1:0-213 GCF_038900515.1 Burkholderia sp. JPY481 | reverse complement strand
GAGGAGGTGTATCTGAAGGCATATGAGTCGGTCAGCCACGCCCGGCGCTCAATCGGCGATTACATCAATCTGTACAACCAGAGACGACCTCATTCGAGTCTGGAAGACCGCACGCCGGATGAGGCATACTTCGCGACACTGCCTGCGATCAAATCGGCAGCATGAACGCCCCGGTGGTTCCACTTAAAAATCTCGGGACCCTGCCCGAACAAG
>NZ_JAYMRT010000255.1:0-219 GCF_038900515.1 Burkholderia sp. JPY481 | reverse complement strand
GGCTGTCGGATTTTCTCGGCCAGATCGGCGAGGTGCGCGCTGAGCAAGGCGCGGCCACGTACCTGTCGGGCTCGATCGAGGACGCTCAGTCCAGATTCAATCTGCGCAATCTGGTCGCGAGTCCGGCGCCCGGCGTGACGCAAATCAGCGCCGAGCAGATGGCCGCGTATCAGCGCCTGCTGGTGTCGCTCGGCCTGAGCGGGCAGCTCGCCAAAGTGA
>NZ_JAYMRT010000254.1:0-220 GCF_038900515.1 Burkholderia sp. JPY481 | reverse complement strand
CTCGTGCTGGTTTCCGGTTATTCGGGCATCGGCAAATCGTCGGTGGTCAATGAACTGCACAAGATCCTCGTGCCGCCACGGGGATTGTTTGCGTCCGGCAAGTTCGACCAGTACAAGCGCGATATTCCGTATGCAACGCTGATCCAGGCATTTCAAAGCCTGGTGCGCATGCTTCTGGGCAAGTCCGAAACGGAGCTGGCGGGCTGGCGTGCCGCATTGC
>NZ_JAYMRT010000253.1:0-228 GCF_038900515.1 Burkholderia sp. JPY481 | reverse complement strand
GCCCACAGCTGCGCCAGCACCGTCTCGAGCTCCCCGCGCGGCGCCTCGTAGCCCCGCCGCGCATACGCATCGTCCTGCGGCGCCGGCAGCGCCCGGCGGTCCAGCTTGCCGTTCACCGTCAGCGGCAGCGCCGCCAGCGGCACGAACGCCGCCGGCACCATGTAGTCCGGCAGCTGCCCCACCAGATGCGCGCGCAGCGTCGCCGCAAGCTGCGCTTCCTGCGCCTCC
>NZ_JAYMRT010000252.1:0-229 GCF_038900515.1 Burkholderia sp. JPY481 | reverse complement strand
GACTCCGGGCAGGCGCTGGGCCTGACGGCGGAAGCGGTCGAGCCGGTTTCAGCAGAGCGTATCTGCGGTTACATGCAACATGCGCTGGAGCACCTGGCGGAGCTGCTGGAGCGCTCGCCGCACACGCCGGTGCGGGAGCTGGAGATCCTGCCGGCGGCGGAGCGCGGGTATCTGCTGGAGGAGCTGAACCGCACGGAGGCGGCGTATCCGTCGGAGCGGTGCATCCATG
>NZ_JAYMRT010000251.1:0-231 GCF_038900515.1 Burkholderia sp. JPY481 | reverse complement strand
TTCTCGAGAATCTCCCGCTCCCTGTCCTCGACCTGGGCAATCAGCTGCGCGGCAAGCGCGCGTAATTGTTCCGGGCTGAGGGCGTTAAGATCGGCGGGCAGGTTCATGCAGACGAGTCTGCCAGAACCCCGGAGAGCGCGAAAGCGCGACCGTATACGTCCCGAACGTCCTCAAACGACACGGATCACGCCGTCCGCGCCGATGCGCTGCCATGGCAAACCCACCACCAGA
>NZ_JAYMRT010000250.1:0-234 GCF_038900515.1 Burkholderia sp. JPY481 | reverse complement strand
AGCGGCGGCGTTCTTCGCGAAGGACCTCCTGTGAAGTTCGCCTGGATTGACACGCAATGCCGGCACTATCCGCTGTCGGCGCTGTGCGAGGTCCTTGGAGTAAGCGTCAATGGCTATCGCGCGTGGATAGCGCGGCGGCACGCCTGAGCGACAGCGGCTGACCGATGTCCAGTTGCTCACGTTGATTCGAACGATTCATGCCAAAGTCAGAGGCGCCTACGGTTCGCCGCGCAT
>NZ_JAYMRT010000249.1:0-236 GCF_038900515.1 Burkholderia sp. JPY481 | reverse complement strand
AACTCCAGATTGCCGTCCGGCAGGTACCGCGCCAGGTCCCCCGTGCGGTACAGCCGATCGCCCTCCACAAAGGGACTGGCGATGAACCGCTCGGCTGTCAGCTCGGGGCGGTTCAGGTAGCCACGCGCCACCCCCGCCCCGCCAATGTAGAGCTCCCCAGCCGCCCCGAACGGCACCGGCTCGCCATGACCGTCCAGCACGTACACCCGCGTGTTCGCAATCGGACGGCCGATCGG
>NZ_JAYMRT010000248.1:0-237 GCF_038900515.1 Burkholderia sp. JPY481 | reverse complement strand
CGGACGGCAATCTGGAGTTGCTGGGGCGCACCGACGAGCAGGTCAAGATCCGGGGCTTTCGCATCGAGCCGGGCGAGGTGGCCGCGCACCTGTGCGGACATGCATGGGTACGCGAGGCGGTGGTGGTAGCGCGCGAGGAGCGGGCCGGCGAGCCGCAGCTGGTGGCGTATGTGGTGGCCGCAGCGGAGGCGCAGGAAGCGCAGCTTGCGGCGACGCTGCGCGCGCATCTGGTGGGGC
>NZ_JAYMRT010000247.1:0-243 GCF_038900515.1 Burkholderia sp. JPY481 | reverse complement strand
CGGCGGCGTTCGTGCCGCTGGCGGAGTTGCCGCTGACGGTGAACGGCAAGCTGGACCGCCGGGCGCTGCCGGCGCCGCAGGACGATGCGTATGCGCGGCGGGGCTACGAGGCGCCGCGCGGGGAGCTGGAGACGGTGCTGGCGCAGCTGTGGGCGGAGCTGCTGGGTCTGGAGCGGGTCGGTCGGCATGACCACTTCTTCGAGCTGGGCGGTCATTCACTGCTGGCCGTGCAACTGATGGAGC
>NZ_JAYMRT010000246.1:0-246 GCF_038900515.1 Burkholderia sp. JPY481 | reverse complement strand
GTTGTGCAGAGCTCAGATGGACCTTGCCACCGTCGGCCTTGGGCCATATAAAACGGCCTCGTTCAAGCCGCTTCGCGAGCAGCCAGATTCCGTCCTCCGAGGCCCAGAGAATCTTTACCAGATCGCCAAACCACACGACATTCAACATACCGATCGCAAATTGTGGTGATCGCATACCGCTGGCACCCCGCCTACGGCCAGGAATACAGGCTGGTCCGCCGCACTGGGCGCCGCGGGAATCAGATG
>NZ_JAYMRT010000245.1:0-246 GCF_038900515.1 Burkholderia sp. JPY481 | reverse complement strand
TTCGTCTATGTCGCGTTCATCATCGACGTGTTCGCCCGGCGCATTGTCGGCTGGCGCGTCTCGAGCTCGGCGCGAACGGACTTCGTTCTGGACGCACTGGAGCAGGCCTTGTACGAACGACAGCCGGCGCAGCAGGACGGGCTGATCCATCACAGCGACCGCGGCGTGCAATACGTATCGATCCGCTATACGGATCGGCTGGTCGAGGCTGGCATCGAGCCATCCGTGGGCAGCGTGGGCGACTCC
>NZ_JAYMRT010000244.1:0-249 GCF_038900515.1 Burkholderia sp. JPY481 | reverse complement strand
CGCACGTCGACCGGACGACCGCCGACGCGCAGCGTAATGCGGCCGTCCTGCGGCAAACGTTTTTCCGCGATGTCGAGCTGCGCCATGATCTTGATCCGCGAGATCAGCGCGCCGTGCAGCGCTTTTTAGGCCGCACCACGTCGCGCAGCGTGCCGTCGACGCGAAAACGCACCACCGACGCATTCTCGAACGGCTCGATATGAATATCCGATGCCTGCTCGCGTGCGGCTTGCGTGAGCAGCGCGTTGA
>NZ_JAYMRT010000243.1:0-249 GCF_038900515.1 Burkholderia sp. JPY481 | reverse complement strand
TCTGTCGGGGCAGGACGACATTGTGATCGGGGTGCCGAGTGCCAACCGCGGCCGGCGCGAGATCGAGGAGCTGATCGGCTTTTTTGTGAACACGCTGGCGCTCCGGGTGGACCTGTCGGGCGGGCCGGACGTGGCGACGCTTCTGGAGCGGACACGGCGTACGGCCCTGGGGGCGCAGGAGCATCAGGACCTGCCATTCGAGCAGGTGGTGGAGATCGTGCAGCCGCCCCGGGCGCTTGACCACACGCC
>NZ_JAYMRT010000242.1:0-249 GCF_038900515.1 Burkholderia sp. JPY481 | reverse complement strand
GCCTTCGAATGGTTCGGCGGCCGCGTGGAGCGCGTGATNANCGACAACGCCAAATGCGCGATTACAAAGGCGTGTATGTACGATCCCGAGGTACAGCGCTCGTACGCCGCGCTGGCCGAGGGGTACGGCTTCCGGATCGATGCATGCCCTCCACACGATCCTGCGAAGAAGGGCGTCGTTGAGGCCGGAGTCAAATACATCAAACGATCCTTCTTGCCGCTACGCGAATTCCGCGATCTCGCCGACGCC
>NZ_JAYMRT010000241.1:0-250 GCF_038900515.1 Burkholderia sp. JPY481 | reverse complement strand
GCGTGTGCGGCGAGCGCTCCAGCAGCTCCGCCAGGTGCTCCAGCGCATGTTGCATGTAACCGCAGATACGCTCTGCTGAAACCGGCTCGACCGCTTCCGCCGTCAGGCCCAGCGCCTGCCCGGAGTCCTCCACCGACAGGCTCAGGGGATAGTTGGTGCGTTCCTGCGCACCCAGCCACTCGATGCCGCCCGGGACATCGTCCGCGGCGGCGCCCTGAAGCGCCGCCAGCGTATTGTGGCGATAGTTCAG
>NZ_JAYMRT010000240.1:0-250 GCF_038900515.1 Burkholderia sp. JPY481 | reverse complement strand
CTCTTCGGCCCCATCGGCAACATTCCACCTGCCGAGGCAGAAGCCGCTTACTATGCAAATCTCGCTGAGTCTGTCACTGTGGCATGACGCAAGCAAAACGGTCTCCGGAAAACCCGGGGCGCTTCATGCGCTCACGCAGGAACAGCTCGAAGGTCTGGTGGTGGGTTTGCCGTGGCAGCGCATCGGTCCTAACGGCGTGATTCGCGTCGTATGACGCCCGCAAGGACGTAAACGGTGGCGCTTTCCCGGT
>NZ_JAYMRT010000239.1:0-251 GCF_038900515.1 Burkholderia sp. JPY481 | reverse complement strand
TGTGATCGACTGCTTCGACGGTCTCGTAGTGAGCTGGTCAATCGGCACGCGCCCGGATGCCGAACTCGTCAATACCATGCTGGATTCGGCGATCGAGTCGGTTGCTGGCTGCGAGCAGCGGCCCGTGTCAGCGGGCGGCGTTATAGAGCCAATCCGGGGGCGGCGTAATCGGGCCACCTGAGGGGCGGCACAATGAAGCCAGTCCAGGGGCGGCGTAATCGAGCCACCTCATGGGCGGCGTAAAGAAGCCA
>NZ_JAYMRT010000238.1:0-251 GCF_038900515.1 Burkholderia sp. JPY481 | reverse complement strand
ATGGCAAGACGCCAATGCGCACCTTCCTCGATTCGCTGGAACTCGCCAGGGAGAAACTCATCCCCCATTGATGACTCTTTATTTATCGGCCCAACTACCTGTCAGATCGAGTCCCGGCTAATACACCTCATTCGAGTCTGGAAGACCGCACGCCGGATGAGGCATACTTCGCGACACTGCCTGCGATCAAATCGGCAGCATGAACGCCCCGGTGGTTCCACTTAAAAATCTCGGGACCCTGCCCGAACAAG
>NZ_JAYMRT010000237.1:0-252 GCF_038900515.1 Burkholderia sp. JPY481 | reverse complement strand
GGTCCGACAGACCGAACCACTGCTGCATAAAATGAATTTGCAGCATCGTCGCGATCGGGAAAGGCGGCCGTCCGGTTTTGCCTGCCGGATAGTGCGGCTCGATCAGCGCAATCAGCTTCGACCAAGGTGTCAGCGGGCGGCGTTATAGAGCCAATCCGGGGGCGGCGTAATCGGGCCACCTGAGGGGCGGCACAATGAAGCCAGTCCAGGGGCGGCGTAATCGAGCCACCTCATGGGCGGCGTAAAGAAGCC
>NZ_JAYMRT010000236.1:0-252 GCF_038900515.1 Burkholderia sp. JPY481 | reverse complement strand
CGTCAGGGAAGGTGTACGGGCTATCAAGGAAAGGCGACCGCCTCACTTCAAGGCCCGACAGGAAGCAGAGAAGTCACTCAAGTTGCCGGGCTTCTAACCAAAGGATGCACTATGTCACGAGACTCCCCCGACGGCCCCGGAAGATGTAGACGTTGCCGCCCAGCGGATTCTCCCCAAGCGCTGTTTGCACCTTCGCTGCCAACCCCTGGAACCCGCATCGCATATCAGTGACGCCAGCAGCGATCCAGATGC
>NZ_JAYMRT010000235.1:0-253 GCF_038900515.1 Burkholderia sp. JPY481 | reverse complement strand
AAAACGCGGTTGCCAAACCGGGCAAAAAACCGCATTCTTGAGCCCGTTCGAATCTGCGCTTTACCCCCGTTTCTGCTGGCTCCATTACGCCGCCCATCCCCGGCTCGATTACGCCGCCCCGTGACAGCCCGTGGTTCACTCCGATCGCGGTGCGCACTATCGCTGGCCAGGATGGCTCTCACGGATGCAGGATGCCAGGCTGATTCGTTCGATGTCGCGCAAAGGATGTTCGCCGGATAATGCAGCCTGCGAA
>NZ_JAYMRT010000234.1:0-253 GCF_038900515.1 Burkholderia sp. JPY481 | reverse complement strand
GGTTTCGCAAGGAGGTGCACAATGAACGCCCCGTCGCCCAAGGACGTATCTGGTTTTCGACCCAGTTGTTGTCTATGGGCACGTGACCGTCATCGAGATAGCGGGTCAGCGCATCCCATCGTTTAAGTGTATTAGCCGGGACTCGATCTGACAGGTAGTTGGGCCGATAAATAAAGAGTCATCAATGGGGGATGAGTTTCTCCCTGGCGAGTTCCAGCGAATCGAGGAAGGTGCGCATTGGCGTCTTGCCATA
>NZ_JAYMRT010000233.1:0-253 GCF_038900515.1 Burkholderia sp. JPY481 | reverse complement strand
CGCCTTCAGGACGTCACCGAACCGGTTCTCAACGGCGGCCAGCATGACGTCGCGCACCACGTCGCCACTGTGGCCACCGGTCGTCGCCACCCAGCTCATCGCTTCGCGGTCGCAGCAATCCAGAGCGAACGTGACACGCAGCGGTTCGCCGTTGTCGCAACGAATCTCGAAGCCGTCAGAACACCACCGCTGATTGCTCTTCCCCACCGCTACCTTGCCATCGTGTCGGCGCTGAGGGCGTGGCGGTGCCGTC
>NZ_JAYMRT010000232.1:0-253 GCF_038900515.1 Burkholderia sp. JPY481 | reverse complement strand
AAAACGCGGTTGCCAAACCGGGCAAAAAACCGCATTCTTGAGCCCGTTCGAATCTGCGCTTTACCCCCGTTTCTGCTGGCTCCATTACGCCGCCCATCCCCGGCTCGATTACGCCGCCCCGTGACACAAGGCACGACACGCCGCATCTCATCGAGAAATTCCCGCTTGCGCGTGCGCTTGGTTGACAGATCCAGGTGAAGACCCAACTGCGACATTACTCTTCTCCTCAACTAATTCGCGATGCTTCCAGGAT
>NZ_JAYMRT010000231.1:0-253 GCF_038900515.1 Burkholderia sp. JPY481 | reverse complement strand
CATTCGGGAACCCGGCTTCTTCTCCGCAGACTCTGTCAAAGTGGTGCCCATCAGATTGGAAATGATGGGCATCACTTTGATGTCGCCCTCAGCAACTGTCTATAACGGCCGGCATGAGCCGCTTACCCGGCTGTCGTTCGTACAAGGCCTGCTCCAGTGCGTCCAGAACGAAGTCCGTTCGCGCCGAGCTCGAGACGCGCCAGCCGACAATGCGCCGGGCGAACACGTCGATGATGAACGCGACATAGACGAA
>NZ_JAYMRT010000230.1:0-253 GCF_038900515.1 Burkholderia sp. JPY481 | reverse complement strand
TGGAAGACCGCACGCCGGATGAGGCATACTTCGCGACACTGCCTGCGATCAAATCGGCAGCATGAACGCCCCGGTGGTTCCACTTAAAAATCTCGGGACCCTGCCCGAACAAGCGGCGCCACCTCTCCCTGCATGACCGGAGACACGGTCACGCTTAGGTTGGAGAATTTGCTTGCTGGCGAAACTCGCGTGGCGAGCGGTATTTCAGGGCGCTGTGCGGATGTGACTCGTTGTAGTGGTCGAACGCAATGGC
>NZ_JAYMRT010000229.1:0-253 GCF_038900515.1 Burkholderia sp. JPY481 | reverse complement strand
GCTCAAGCGCCATATCAATCCCACGCGCGTACCGATTGAGGAAAAGGAAAGCTGGCGATGGCTGGAGAATATGCGCCAGTCGACCGAGCTTCTCGACGATCCTGTGCGTTGCATTCACATCGGCGATGTCAGCGGGCGGCGTTATAGAGCCAATCCGGGGGCGGCGTAATCGGGCCACCTGAGGGGCGGCACAATGAAGCCAGTCCAGGGGCGGCGTAATCGAGCCACCTCATGGGCGGCGTAAAGAAGCCAG
>NZ_JAYMRT010000228.1:0-253 GCF_038900515.1 Burkholderia sp. JPY481 | reverse complement strand
GAGGAGGTGTATCTGAAGGCATATGAGTCGGTCAGCCACGCCCGGCGCTCAATCGGCGATTACATCAATCTGTACAACCAGAGACGACCTCATTCGAGTCTGGAAGACCGCACGCCGGATGAGGCATTGAAGCGCCCCGGGTTTTCCGGAGACTCCACTTCTTGAGAAAATGGAGCTATGGAAAACACGAAGAAGAAGTCCCCGAGGTACTCGCCGGAAGTTCGTGAGCGGGCTGTGCGAATGGTACTGGAAC
>NZ_JAYMRT010000227.1:0-254 GCF_038900515.1 Burkholderia sp. JPY481 | reverse complement strand
GTATAAACTCGACCGAAAGGAAGGAAAGAAGAAATGTTTAAGGTACCGCACCAGGTGTACACGGCGGAGTTCAAGGAAGCTGCAGTGCAACGAGTCAAGGACGGGCAAGGCGTGAGCGCCGTGGCCGGCGAATTGGGTATGTCGATACAGACGCTGCGCAACTGGCTCAAAGCGTCGGAAGCCGGCAAGCTGAACGGCCCGGGGGCGAAGGTCGTCACGGCGGAACAGATGGAGCTTTCGCGTCTGCGGGCGGA
>NZ_JAYMRT010000226.1:0-252 GCF_038900515.1 Burkholderia sp. JPY481 | reverse complement strand
AGCGGCGGCGTTCTTCGCGAAGGACCTCCTGTGAAGTTCGCCTGGATTGACACGCAATGCCGGCACTATCCGCTGTCGGCGCTGCGAGGTCCTTGGAGTAAGCGTCAATGGCTATCGCGCGTGGAAGCGCGGCGGCACGCCTGAGCGACAGCGGCTGACCGATGTCCAGTTGCTCACGTTGATTCGAACGATTCATGCCAAAGTCAGAGGCGCCTACGGTTCGCCGCGCATGACCGACGAGGTGCGCTCTCG
>NZ_JAYMRT010000225.1:0-255 GCF_038900515.1 Burkholderia sp. JPY481 | reverse complement strand
TCGCCGGCACCCCGCCCTGGCTCGGGCCGAGCGGCATCGGCGGCACGACCGGATCGTCGCGATCCCTCATGATGTTGTTGTCCTGACGGTACGCGCCCTGCACACCCTGGATGTAGTCGTAGCGGTTCGCCGTGACGGCCTGCGTGGTGTCGCGGTCGGCGAGAATGACCGGGCGCAGGAACACCATCAGGTTAGTCTTGTTGCGCGTCTTCTGCTCGGAGCGGAACAGCTGGCCCAGCCAGGGAATGTCGCCAA
>NZ_JAYMRT010000224.1:0-255 GCF_038900515.1 Burkholderia sp. JPY481 | reverse complement strand
ACGCTGCGCGCGCATCTGGTGGGGCAGCTGCCGGACTACATGGTGCCGGCGGCGTTCGTGCCGCTGGCGGCGCTGCCGCTGACGGTCAACGGCAAGCTCGACCGAAAGGCACTGCCCGCGCCGGCTGCCGATGCGTATGCGCGGCGGGGCTACGAGGCGCCGCGCGGGGAGCTCGAGACGGTGCTGGCGCAGCTGTGGGCGGAGCTGCTGGGTCTGGAGCGGGTCGGTCGGCATGACCACTTCTTCGAGCTGGGC
>NZ_JAYMRT010000223.1:0-255 GCF_038900515.1 Burkholderia sp. JPY481 | reverse complement strand
CGAGCATATTGTTCATCTGCTGCGCGATGTCGATCGCATTCGCGTTCTTCAGNGGCACGACTGCAACCGCCTGGCCGGCCGCGCTATCGACACCCGCGATGATCTGGGCGATGCGCCGCACGTTGTCGGCGTAGTCGGTGACGACGATCGTATTGTTGGAGGGGTAGGCCGCGACCGTGTTGTTCGGCGAGATCAGCGGACGCAGTACCGGCAGCAAATTGTTGGCCGACTCATTCCTCAGCGTGAAGACCTGCG
>NZ_JAYMRT010000222.1:0-255 GCF_038900515.1 Burkholderia sp. JPY481 | reverse complement strand
CGGTTTGCGCGGGCATCTGCGTCACGGACGCGCTCCCGGCGACACCGTGCTCGACACCGGGCCGCTTGCCGGCTCGACGACGGCCGGTTGCGGCATGGTTTGCGGCATCGTCTGCGGCACGGGTTGGGTCGTGGTCTGCGCGCCAGCTTGCGGCACGGCCTGCGGCGGTACCTGTTGAGGAACCTGTTGCGGTGCCTGCTGCGGCATCATCTGCTGGCGGCGCATCTGGTTCAGGTCGAACAGGTTCATCGCCGG
>NZ_JAYMRT010000221.1:0-255 GCF_038900515.1 Burkholderia sp. JPY481 | reverse complement strand
GCTCGGCAAGGGCGGCGGCGAGGGTTCGTCAGGCGGCGCGAACGAGGCCAACTCGTTCAACCAGAACACGAGCGGCGGCGGCGGTGGTGGTGGCGGTGGCGGTCTGTCGAACAGCGGCTATTCGACGCGCTCGTCGGGTACGCCGCCGTTGCCGTCGGGCGGCCTCGGCGGCGGCTCGATGAACTCGCCGATGGGCGGCGGCGCTTCGGGCTCGAACAGTAATACCGGCGGCTTTCTCGGCGGCGACAAGGAAAA
>NZ_JAYMRT010000220.1:0-255 GCF_038900515.1 Burkholderia sp. JPY481 | reverse complement strand
CCGGCAAGCGGCCCGGTGTCGAGCACGGTGTCGCCGGGAGCGCGTCCGTGACGCAGATGCCCGCGCAAACCGCGCCTTCGCAACGTCCGCTGAACGGCGATGCCGCGGCCGGCGAGCGCGCGGCACCCTCCCCGCTTGCCGCCCGGCTCGTGCCATACGGTTTTGCGCGCAGCGGCCAGATCCTGGTCGCGCATCAGCATGCCGATAGCCTCGAAGTCTGGATCAGCGAGCGCACGAGCGAAGCCGCGCTTGCCG
>NZ_JAYMRT010000219.1:0-255 GCF_038900515.1 Burkholderia sp. JPY481 | reverse complement strand
GACCCGACGGACGGAACACGAGCACGACGATCAGCACGATGAACGCGAACACGTCCTGGTAGTTACTACCGAACACGCCGCCCGTGAGGTTGCCGATATAGCCGGCGCCCAGCTGCTCGATCAGGCCGAGCAGCACGCCGCCGACCATCGCGCCGCCGAGATTGCCGATACCGCCGAGCACCGCCGCGGTAAAGGCCTTCAGGCCAGGGATGAAGCCCATGTAGAAGTGCGCGTTGCCGTATTCGGACGCGATCA
>NZ_JAYMRT010000218.1:0-255 GCF_038900515.1 Burkholderia sp. JPY481 | reverse complement strand
AACGCACCACCGACGCATACTCGAACGGCTCGATATGAATATCCGATGCCTGCTCGCGTGCGGCTTGCGTGAGCAGCGCGTTGATCATACGGATGATCGGCGCGTCGTCTTCCGATTCGAGCAGATCTTCGACCTCGGGGATGTCCTGCATCAGCCGCGACAGATCGACTTCGCCTTCGACTTCGCCGACCACCTGCGCGGCGCTGCCGTCCTGGCGCGCATAGGCCTGGTTGATCGCCTGCGCGAGATCGTCGG
>NZ_JAYMRT010000217.1:0-255 GCF_038900515.1 Burkholderia sp. JPY481 | reverse complement strand
GATCGGCATGAGCTTCGCGCGCGCATTGCGCTCGATTCTGCGTCAGGACCCGGACATCATCATGATCGGTGAAATCCGCGACCTCGAAACCGCGCAAATCGCGGTGCAGGCGTCGCTGACCGGCCACCTGGTGCTCGCGACGCTGCACACGAACTCCGCGACATCGGCCGTCACGCGTCTGACCGACAGGGGCGGCGAGCCGTATCTGCTCGCCTCGTCGCTGCTCGGCGTGCTCGCGCAGCGGCTGGTGCGGCG
>NZ_JAYMRT010000216.1:0-255 GCF_038900515.1 Burkholderia sp. JPY481 | reverse complement strand
CGACCGGCAGTTCCCGGTTACTGGGCAAGCCCCGTTTGGCCGACACCAGTCCCGCCGGCCCACAGGCCTCGTAACGCCGGCACAGCCGGCTGACCTGACGCGTACACAGATCCAGTCGCTCGGCCGCCTGAAAACAGTGCAGCCGGCCTTCAATGACCGCCTCGATGACCTTGACCCGTTCCAGTTCGCGCATGCTTGCCGTGATCAGTCCACGCCCGTTCATGATTCACCCCTGGTGACGCTTCGCGACAGCGT
>NZ_JAYMRT010000215.1:0-255 GCF_038900515.1 Burkholderia sp. JPY481 | reverse complement strand
ACCACCGACGCATTCTCGAACGGCTCGATATGAATATCCGATGCCTGCTCGCGTGCGGCTTGCGTGAGCAGCGCGTTGATCATACGGATGATCGGCGCGTCGTCTTCCGATTCGAGCAGATCCTCGAGCTCGGGGATGTCCTGCATCAGCCGCGACAGATCGACTTCGCCTTCGACTTCGCCGACCACCTGCGCGGCGCTGCCGTCCTGGCGCGCATAGGCCTGGTTGATCGCCTGCGCGAGATCGTCGGCGGGC
>NZ_JAYMRT010000214.1:0-255 GCF_038900515.1 Burkholderia sp. JPY481 | reverse complement strand
GCGTGTGCGGCGAGCGCTCCAGCAGCTCCGCCAGGTGCTCCAGCGCATGTTGCATGTAACCGCAGATACGCTCTGCTGAAACCGGCTCGACCGCTTCCGCCGTCAGGCCCAGCGCCTGCCCGGAGTCTTCCACCGACAGGCTCAGGGGATAGTTGGTGCGTTCCTGCGCACCCAGCCACTCGATGCCGCCCGGGACATCGTCCGCGGCGGCGCCCTGAAGCGCCGCCAGCGTATTGTGGCGATAGTTCAGCAGCG
>NZ_JAYMRT010000213.1:0-255 GCF_038900515.1 Burkholderia sp. JPY481 | reverse complement strand
ACTGGGATAACTTCGGGAAACCGGAGCTAATACCGGATAACATATTGAACCGCATGGTTCAATAGTGAAAGGCGGCTTTGCTGTCACTTATAGATGGATCCGCGCCGTATTAGCTAGTTGGTAAGGTGACGGCTTACCAAGGCAACGATACGTAGCCGACCTGAGAGGGTGATCGGCCACACTGGAACTGAGACACGGTCCAGACTCCTACGGGAGGCAGCAGTAGGGAATCTTCCGCAATGGGCGAAAGCCTGA
>NZ_JAYMRT010000212.1:0-255 GCF_038900515.1 Burkholderia sp. JPY481 | reverse complement strand
CGCTGCCTGCCGCCGGCGGCTCGGCTGACGGCGACAGACACTGCGGAACATCTCGCACCAGAAACGCTGCATCACCGGCTTGCAAGCGGATGCTGTGTGCCGCCCGTTCCGGTCCGGCTGCGACATGTAGCCAGCACTCGCCATACAGCACGACATGAAAGCTGGCGAGGTGACGGCCTGCCGTCGATGCTTGCCACGTGCCGCAGTACTGCCCAACGTGAAACACCGTGCTCTTTAGTTCGAGACTGGACAGCA
>NZ_JAYMRT010000211.1:0-255 GCF_038900515.1 Burkholderia sp. JPY481 | reverse complement strand
TGAAGCTCGTGATGGGCCTGTGCAACCAGATGACGGTGCTCGACTACGGCAAGGTGATCGCACAGGGTCTGCCGCAGGACGTGCAGAAAGACGCGAAGGTGATCGAAGCTTATCTGGGTGCGGGGGTCCACTGATGTCCACGACGCAAGCAATGTTGAAAATCAAGGGCCTGCAGGTCAACTACGGTGGCATCCAGGCGGTCAAGGGTGTCGACCTCGAGGTCGGGCAGGGCGAACTCGTCACGCTGATCGGCGC
>NZ_JAYMRT010000210.1:0-255 GCF_038900515.1 Burkholderia sp. JPY481 | reverse complement strand
GGCTGTCCCCGACGGCCCTGTGCCACGCGTATCACCGAGCGCAGGTCGCTCACCATGCTCTCAAAGCAGCCCGCCTGCAACCAGCGTTGAGTCTGCTGATACACCAGCTCCCACGGCGGGAAATCATCGGGCAGCATCCTCCACGGCGCGCCGGCACGAGCCATCCAGCGCAATGCATCAAACATGTCGCGCAGTTCGTATTTGCGCTGGGGCGCGTCGACGTCCATCAGCGTCAGATACGGCGCCGCGAAACTC
>NZ_JAYMRT010000209.1:0-255 GCF_038900515.1 Burkholderia sp. JPY481 | reverse complement strand
CGGGACTACGCTGCATCGCGGATGGTGTGCTGATCGCGTATCGCGCCAACCAGGACTATCCGGTCAGCGAGGCAAGCGTGGACGGCAGTAACGTGCCGCTTCGGGCTCCGTACAGCACGGGCTTTGCCCTGGTGCGGCACGAGATGGAGTTTCCGCGCGGCACGCAGCTGACGTTCTACAGCCTGTACATGCACCTGATGTCCAACGCTGACTATGACAACTTCCCGAAGCGGCAGAAACCGGCGTACTGGTCGC
>NZ_JAYMRT010000208.1:0-255 GCF_038900515.1 Burkholderia sp. JPY481 | reverse complement strand
GTTGGCGAGATGGGTTTGAGGATGGATGCCTTGCCGGTTCGGCGAGTACGCGAACCAGACCGACGCCGGTTGCGTCGAGCCCGAGCGATGATCGTCGCGCACGTAGACCCATAGCCGGCCGGTGCGGATCTTCCTGTTGCCCGGTGAGAGCACCGGGATCGGCGTGTCATCCGCGTGCAGTTTGGTCGCGGCCATCGTATAGCGGCGCAGCGCCTCTGTTAGCGGAGCGCACAGTGCCTCGCACTGGCCGACCCA
>NZ_JAYMRT010000207.1:0-255 GCF_038900515.1 Burkholderia sp. JPY481 | reverse complement strand
CCGCGTCGAGGTCGAGCGCCTGCCCCGCGCCCGCCTCCGTGATGTGGATGCCACCGTGCCACATGCCCTTGCGGCTGACGAGATACGAGCCGGACGGCTCGTTCGTGGCAAGAAGGCGGTAAATGTCATGCTCGTCGGTGAAACGGGTGGATGCACTGGCATTGCCTTGCGCCTTGCGCAGAAACGGAAAGGCAAAGGCCAGTTGTTTGAGGACGGGAGGTTGCGGCGTCTGCGGGCGGTGAGGTGCCGGTTTGC
>NZ_JAYMRT010000206.1:0-255 GCF_038900515.1 Burkholderia sp. JPY481 | reverse complement strand
CATACGACAGGTTGCGCGACGTGTAGTCCGCGTATTGCGTGATGCCGACGTAGTCGAGCAGTTCGAGCGCGCGCTCCTTGATTTCGCGCTCTTCCTTGCGTTCGGCCGGCGTCTGGAACACCGCGCCGAGCAGACCGTGCTTGGTGCGCACATGACGGCCGACCATCACGTTTTCGAGCGCGGTCATGCCGCCGAACAGGCGAATGTTCTGGAACGTGCGCGCGATGCCCGCCTTCGCGACCTGATAGACCGCGG
>NZ_JAYMRT010000205.1:0-255 GCF_038900515.1 Burkholderia sp. JPY481 | reverse complement strand
TGATGGACGACTCCCGCTACCCAGCGAGCGGTTTATGCCAAAGTGGAGAAGTCGTGACGTCCACGGCAAAGGAGCGTTCATCATGAATATAGCGACTGTTGGACTGGATCTGGCCAAGAGCGTGATGCAGGTTCACGCAGTGAATTCGCAAGGCGAAATCGTTGTACGCAAACAGCTCAGACGCGCGAATGTACTTCGGTATTTTGCTACGCTCGAACCGTGTGTAATCGGCATGGAAGCGTGCGCCTCGTCGCA
>NZ_JAYMRT010000204.1:0-255 GCF_038900515.1 Burkholderia sp. JPY481 | reverse complement strand
GCGACTGCATCTGAACTGCTTGCCATCGCCGATTTCTGAGGCAAGCACACTTGCAGTGATCGGCCCGATACCAGGAATGCTCAACAGTCTTTGTCCGACGTCGTCGTCGGCGAGCTGCTGCGCCACCTCGCGATCGATCTCACCGATCTGCTGCTGCAGGTACTTGTAGTGCTCGTGAAGCCGCTCAAGGATCGCGACAAGCCGGGGCGGCAACGGATGGAAGCTGAGAAGCTCCGACAGTCGCTCGACGCCAGT
>NZ_JAYMRT010000203.1:0-255 GCF_038900515.1 Burkholderia sp. JPY481 | reverse complement strand
GCGATGTTCAACGACAAGGTGCTCGTCAACCTGCGCGGCGCACAGGGCGTCGTGAGGCTTCGCGAGAAGGTCGGCGATCAACGGCTGGAGGCTGCGTGCGAGCGTGCGCTCGTGTTCGCCAGCCCCAGGTACCGCACCGTCAAGACGATCCTCGACAAGGGGTTGGACAGCCAGCCCACCGCAGCACCAGCGCCGACGCCGGCGCCTGCCGACACCTATCTGAACGGCGGCCGCTTCGGCCGTGACCTCCATTCC
>NZ_JAYMRT010000202.1:0-255 GCF_038900515.1 Burkholderia sp. JPY481 | reverse complement strand
CCGTGTGCCTGTTTAGATGCAGCATGAAGGCACGGGCACACTGGACGAGCAACCGGCGAATGTTCTTGTCCCCCCGCTTGGAAATTCCCAACAGGTTCGACCGGCCTCCCGTACTGTACTGGCGGGGAACCAGTCCGACGGCAGCGGCAATGTCGCGGCCGCATCGATACTGCTTTCCATCGCCGAGTTCTGAGGCAAGTAAGCTTGCGGTAATCGGTCCAACTCCCGGAATGGTAAGCAGTCGCTGGGCTATAG
>NZ_JAYMRT010000201.1:0-255 GCF_038900515.1 Burkholderia sp. JPY481 | reverse complement strand
CCATCCGACAGCTGGGTTACCCGACAAAGAATTCTCTGAAAGCCTGGCGTCGCGAATACGAACAGTGCAATGATCTACGGGCTGGCTATGTCCGTTCGAGGCCGCGGTACTCGGCTGAACAGAAGAAGGTTGCCGTCGATCATTATTTGAGCCATGACCGCTGTGCTGCCGCAACCTTGAGGGCTTTGGGCTATCCGAGTCGCGAGACGCTTGCAGCCTGGATCGAAGAACTGTGCCCTGGGATCAGAAAACGTA
>NZ_JAYMRT010000200.1:0-255 GCF_038900515.1 Burkholderia sp. JPY481 | reverse complement strand
CCCCCCCCCCCCCCCCCCCCCCCCCCCCCCCCCCCCCCCCCCCCCCCCCCCCNCCCCCCCCCCCCCCCCCCCCCCCCCCCCCCCCCCCCCCCCCCCCCCCCCCCCCCCCCCCCCCCCCCCCCCCCCCCCCCCCCCCCCCCCCCCCCCCCCCCCCCCCCCCCCCCCCCCCCCCCCCCCCCCCCCCCCCCCCCCCCCCCCCCCCCCCCCCCCCCCCCCCCCCCCCCCCCCCCCCCCCCCCCCCCCCCCCCCCCCCCC
>NZ_JAYMRT010000199.1:0-255 GCF_038900515.1 Burkholderia sp. JPY481 | reverse complement strand
TGGCGTTCAAGAAGGCGCTGATCGAGCGTGCGCTGGGCGCCGAGCTAAAACATCACCTGGGCTATCCGAGCGGAGGCCAACGCCCGCCGGAGTCGACCAACCAGCGCAACGGCAGGAGCGGCAAGACCCTGTTGACGGAGGACGGCCCGTTGCGGGTAGACATTCCGCGCGACCGTGACGGCAGCTTCGAACCGATCCTGATACCACGGCACGAACGCCGCTTTACCGGCTTCGACGACAAGATCATTGCGATGT
>NZ_JAYMRT010000198.1:0-255 GCF_038900515.1 Burkholderia sp. JPY481 | reverse complement strand
TGGCCTCCGCTCGGATAGCCCAGGTGATGTTTTAGCTCGGCGCCCAGCGCACGCTCGATCAGCGCCTTCTTGAACGCCATCGAGGCTGCCTGCACCGCTTCCGCCGTCATCGGACCCTTCACGAACTCATCGATGAGCTCCTCTGGAATCGCGGGCAGCTCAGGCGGGGGCGCAGACCCTGCTTTTGGTTTGCTTGGCATACATGCTCCTTTGGGTACATGTTATGCCTTGAACACAAAATTTCTGACAGGCTCA
>NZ_JAYMRT010000197.1:0-255 GCF_038900515.1 Burkholderia sp. JPY481 | reverse complement strand
CGCTCGAGCCAATGTATCCGGTGGTGTTCTTCGACGCGCTGCGTGTGAAGATCCGCGACGAAGGGATGGTGCGCAACAAGGCGATCTATCTGGCGCTGGGGATCCTGCCCGACGGCACGCGTGACATTCTCGGACTGTGGATCGAGAACACCGAGGGCGCGAAGTTCTGGATGAAGGTCTTCAGCGATCTGAAGACACGCGGCGTGCAGGACATCCTGATTGCCGTCACCGACGGACTGAAGGGCATGTCCGACG
>NZ_JAYMRT010000196.1:0-255 GCF_038900515.1 Burkholderia sp. JPY481 | reverse complement strand
CTTCTGCAGGCATCGCATATAGGCCCGGGCGCACTGGACGAGAAGACTGCGGATCTTCTTGTCACCCCGTCGGCTGATGCCGAGAAGTTTGGATCTGCCGCCTGTGCTGTACTGGCGGGGAACAAGGCCAAGCGAGGCCGCGAAATCGCGACTGCATCTGAACTGCTTGCCATCGCCGATTTCTGAGGCAAGCACACTTGCAGTGATCGGCCCGATACCAGGAATGCTCAACAGTCTTTGTCCGACGTCGTCGTC
>NZ_JAYMRT010000195.1:0-255 GCF_038900515.1 Burkholderia sp. JPY481 | reverse complement strand
CTATAGCCCAGCGACTGCTTACCATTCCGGGAGTTGGACCGATTACCGCAAGCTTACTTGCCTCAGAACTCGGCGATGGAAAGCAGTATCGATGCGGCCGCGACATTGCCGCTGCCGTCGGACTGGTCCCCCGCCAGTACAGTACGGGAGGCCGGTCGAACCTGTTGGGAATTTCCAAGCGGGGGGACAAGAACATTCGCCGGTTGCTCGTCCAGTGTGCCCGTGCCTTCATGCTGCATCTAAACAGGCACACGG
>NZ_JAYMRT010000194.1:0-255 GCF_038900515.1 Burkholderia sp. JPY481 | reverse complement strand
CCAGCCCATGTGTTTCAAGCAGATGGCGGAACCGGAGAATCGTGCTTTCATCCGGCAAACGCACCATGCCGCCGTCGAGACCCGCGAACTCGCGATACAGCGGCACGTCGTACAGCGCCTCTTCCATTGCAGGGTCCGACAGACCGAACCACTGCTGCATAAAATGAATTTGCAGCATCGTCGCGATCGGGAAAGGCGGCCGTCCGGTTTTGCCTGCCGGATAGTGCGGCTCGATCAGCGCAATCAGCTTCGACC
>NZ_JAYMRT010000193.1:0-255 GCF_038900515.1 Burkholderia sp. JPY481 | reverse complement strand
CAACGCTCTGCATGTGTGCAGAACCCTGCGCATTGAGGATTGGTGGAGGATGACGGGATCGAACCGACGACCCCCTGCTTGCAAAGCAGGTGCTCTCCCAGCTGAGCTAATCCCCCAGTCATACAGCCCACACTCCAGAGGGGCTCACCCGACCAGCTCACCAGACAAGACAGTGGTGGGTCTGGATGGATTCGAACCATCGACCCCCGCCTTATCAAGACGGTGCTCTAACCGACTGAGCTACAGACCCCTGAG
>NZ_JAYMRT010000192.1:0-255 GCF_038900515.1 Burkholderia sp. JPY481 | reverse complement strand
CCGGATCAAAGCTTGTTTGCCAGCTCCCCGGAGCTTTTCGCAGGCTACCGCGTCCTTCATCGCCTGTGATCGCCAAGGCATCCACCACATGCACTTGTTCGCTTGACCCTATAACGGGTGTGTCTCAATTCAGACGCACGCGCTACAGGTTGAGTATTCGTGTTGCGCCGTATTCCAAAGCGATCTCTCGATCACTTATAAAATACATCGATACAATCACAACCCTGATTCACCTACTCACGCACCCATCTCCAG
>NZ_JAYMRT010000191.1:0-255 GCF_038900515.1 Burkholderia sp. JPY481 | reverse complement strand
CACAGGCGATGAAGGACGCGGTAGCCTGCGAAAAGCTCCGGGGAGCTGGCAAACAAGCTTTGATCCGGAGATGTCCGAATGGGGAAACCCACTCCTAATGGAGTATCCGTAGCTGAATCCATAGGCTGCGTGAAGCGAACGCGGTGAACTGAAACATCTAAGTAACCGCAGGAAAAGAAATCAACCGAGATTCCCAAAGTAGTGGCGAGCGAAATGGGATCAGCCTGTACTCTTTATTTGCAGTGTTAGCCGAAC
>NZ_JAYMRT010000190.1:0-255 GCF_038900515.1 Burkholderia sp. JPY481 | reverse complement strand
CAACGCTCTGCATGTGTGCAGAACCCTGCGCATTGAGGATTGGTGGAGGATGACGGGATCGAACCGACGACCCCCTGCTTGCAAAGCAGGTGCTCTCCCAGCTGAGCTAATCCCCCAGTCATACAGCACACACTCCAGAGGGGCTCACCCGACCAGCTCACCAGACAAGACAGTGGTGGGTCTGGATGGATTCGAACCATCGACCCCCGCCTTATCAAGACGGTGCTCTAACCGACTGAGCTACAGACCCCTGAG
>NZ_JAYMRT010000189.1:0-255 GCF_038900515.1 Burkholderia sp. JPY481 | reverse complement strand
CACAGGCGATGAAGGACGCGGTAGCCTGCGAAAAGCTCCGGGGAGCTGGCAAACAAGCTTTGATCCGGAGATGTCCGAATGGGGAAACCCACTCCTAATGGAGTATCCGTAGCTGAATCCATAGGCTACGTGAAGCGAACGCGGTGAACTGAAACATCTAAGTAACCGCAGGAAAAGAAATCAACCGAGATTCCCAAAGTAGTGGCGAGCGAAATGGGATCAGCCTGTACTCTTTATTTGCAGTGTTAGCCGAAC
>NZ_JAYMRT010000188.1:0-255 GCF_038900515.1 Burkholderia sp. JPY481 | reverse complement strand
CCGGATCAAAGCTTGTTTGCCAGCTCCCCGGAGCTTTTCGCAGGCTACCGCGTCCTTCATCGCCTGTGATCGCCAAGGCATCCACCACATGCACTTGTTCGCTTGACCCTATAACGGGTGTGTCTCAGTTCAGACGCACGCGCTACAGGTTGAGTATTCGTGTTGCGCCGTATTCCAAAGCGATCTCTCGATCACTTATAAAATACATCGATACAATCACAACCCTGATTCACCTACTCACGCACCCATCTCCAG
>NZ_JAYMRT010000187.1:0-256 GCF_038900515.1 Burkholderia sp. JPY481 | reverse complement strand
GACTGAGCTATGGCGAGCTCAATGCGCGGGCCAACCGGCTGGCCCATCATCTGATCGCACTCGGAGTCAGGCCGGATCAGCCGGTGGGGATCTGCGTGGAGCGCAGCGCGGCGATGGTGGTGGGGCTCTTGGCGATCCTGAAGGCGGGGGGCGCGTATGTGCCGCTGGATGCGGCGTATCCGGGCGCGCGGCTGCGGCAGATTCTGGGGGAGGCGGCGCCGCGGCTGGTGCTGGCCGATGCGGCGGGGCGTGCGGC
>NZ_JAYMRT010000186.1:0-260 GCF_038900515.1 Burkholderia sp. JPY481 | reverse complement strand
TGGCGACGCTTCTGGAGCGGACACGGCGTACGGCCCTGGGGGCGCAGGAGCATCAGGACCTGCCATTCGAGCAGGTGGTGGAGATCGTGCAGCCGCCCCGGGCGCTTGACCACACGCCATTGTTCCAAGTGGGGCTGGCCTGGCAGAATAACGCGCTGGGGCGGCTCGATCTTCCCGGGCTGGGCGTGGAGGAGGTGGTGGACAATGCGCCCGGGCAGATCCGGTTCGAGCTGGAGCTGAACGTAGGCGAGTGTGACGGG
>NZ_JAYMRT010000185.1:0-263 GCF_038900515.1 Burkholderia sp. JPY481 | reverse complement strand
AATCCTTCTTCGAAACGCCCGTAGGTTTGCTTCAGCGACCCGATCGCTTCATCGCCTTGCCCCTGCCGCAGGCGTAGCCGCGCCAGACTGGTGACCGCTCGCAGTCGCCAGCCCAGGGCCGCCTGACCGTCAGCCGACGTGATCGCCTGCTCGAACAGGCGCGCGGCGCCGCTCTCGTCTGCCGCCGCCGCATGAACCTCGCCCCGCACACGCAGCAGTTCCGGCATGCTGTACGCGCCACCATGCCGCTGCACCCGCTCGAA
>NZ_JAYMRT010000184.1:0-267 GCF_038900515.1 Burkholderia sp. JPY481 | reverse complement strand
GTTGCTTGCGCGATAACTTTCTGCGAAACACCGCTTTACCCGCCGTATCCTGACCATGAAGGTGAAAAGCGTGCTTACCCAGATCAATACCGACCAATGTGACGTTTTGCATGGCAGATCTCCCAAGGAATCCCGGCAGAGAGAGGTGGCGCCGGAATTTCGGACAAGGTCGGTAAGTGGAACGGTCGGGGCCTGAGCTGGTCATAGGGACCAGCAAAAGGAACCCAAAGATGGCAAAAAGAAGCCGCCGGTCGCATAGCCCGGCAT
>NZ_JAYMRT010000183.1:0-269 GCF_038900515.1 Burkholderia sp. JPY481 | reverse complement strand
CCCGTCACACTCGCCTACGTTCAGCTCCAGCTCGAACCGGATCTGCCCGGGCGCATTGTCCACCACCTCCTCCACGCCCAGCCCGGGAAGATCGAGCCGCCCCAGCGCGTTATTCTGCCAGGCCAGCATCACCTGGAACAGCGGCGTGTGGTCAAGCGCCCGGGGCGGCTGCACGATCTCCACCACCTGCTCGAATGGCAGGTCCTGATGCTCCTGCGCCCCCAGGGCCGTACGCCGTGTCCGCTCCAGAAGCGTCGCCACGTCCGGCC
>NZ_JAYMRT010000182.1:0-271 GCF_038900515.1 Burkholderia sp. JPY481 | reverse complement strand
CATCGAGCGCGAGGCGCAGACACTGGAAGCTGAAGAGCGTCGCAGGCTTCGACAGAGCCGGGCCAAACCGGTGTGCGACGCACTTCATGAATGGATGGTGGCGCAGCGCAAGCTGGTTTCGGAAGGTGCAGCGATTGCGAAAGCGCTGGATTACAGCCTTAAACGCTGGGAAGCGCTGACGCGCTATCTCGACGACGGACATGTGCCCATAGACAACAACTGGGTCGAAAACCAAATACGTCCGTGGGCTATCGGGAGGGCCAACTGGCTG
>NZ_JAYMRT010000181.1:0-273 GCF_038900515.1 Burkholderia sp. JPY481 | reverse complement strand
CGCGCAATTCTGCTGCGTCATCGTACCGCGCTGATCAACCAGATACGTGGCCTGCTCGGCGAACGGGGGCTGGCTATTGCGCGCTCACCGGAAGCCTTCAGGCGCGCGATACCGGAATTGCTGCGCAGGAGCGCAGATGAACTGATCTCCTTTTGCCAGACTCTGCTCACCGAACTTCTGCAGCACATGCGCGCCATAGAGGAACGTGTTCATCTCATCGAGGCATCCATCCAGACGTTCATGAAGAAATCCGCGCTCTGCAGGAAGATCGCC
>NZ_JAYMRT010000180.1:0-276 GCF_038900515.1 Burkholderia sp. JPY481 | reverse complement strand
CATCGAGCGCGAGGCGCAGACACTGGAAGCTGAAGAGCGTCGCAGGCTTCGACAGAGCCGGGCCAAACCGGTGTGCGACGCACTTCATGAATGGATGGTGGCGCAGCGCAAGCTGGTTTCGGAAGGTTCAGCGATTGCGAAAGCGCTGGTGTCACTGACCGGCATATTCGAGCCATTCCGGGATCGGCGTAATCGAGCCACCGGATGATCGCCGCAATCGGGCCACTCGATGATCGGCGTATTGGAGCCACCGCAGGATCGGCGTAATCGAGCCAC
>NZ_JAYMRT010000179.1:0-282 GCF_038900515.1 Burkholderia sp. JPY481 | reverse complement strand
CGTGCACCGGTGGGCGATCAAGTTGCTGTCCGTTCTGGAAAAGGCATTTCGACGTCGCAAGCGCGCAGTCGGCAGGAGCTGGCGCGTGGATGAGACGTATATCAAGGTCAAGGGACAGTGGAAGTACCTGTACAAGCACCCGACCCGCTTGGAGGGTGAAGCGCCCCGGGTTTTCCGGAGACTCCACTTCTTGAGAAAATGGAGCTATGGAAAACACGAAGAAGAAGTCCCCGAGGTACTCGCCGGAAGTTCGTGAGCGGGCTGTGCGAATGGTACTGGAAC
>NZ_JAYMRT010000178.1:0-290 GCF_038900515.1 Burkholderia sp. JPY481 | reverse complement strand
GTGATCTGGGCAGTGTTTTTCATCAAACCGCGATAGCGGGTCTTCGCATAGCCGAACTGCCGCTTGATGACGCGAAACGGGTGCTCAACCTTGGCACGGATACCGGCCTTGAGCCGCTCGATCTGATGGTATATCGCGTCCAGAGGATTACTCTGGTCCAGTAGTCTGCGCTTGCCCGGTCTCATCGCAACATGCCAACGAGCTGCGTCGGCCTCACAATGCTTTTCGCTTCCCTGATACCCGGCGTCAGCGTAGACATCCGTCTCCTTGCCGTGCAGCAACGCCTGGGC
>NZ_JAYMRT010000177.1:0-291 GCF_038900515.1 Burkholderia sp. JPY481 | reverse complement strand
TGATGTTTACCGGACGGTCGAGGTTGTTCATGAAGATCCGCACGATTTCCCCGAAGCCGAGGGTCACGATCGCCAGGTAGTCGCCACGCAGACGCAGCGTCGGCGCGCCGAGCAGAATCCCGAACATGGCGGCCAGCGCCATCGCGATCGGCACGATGATCCACATCGGCACGTTCAGACCGTGCGGCGCGAGCGCCGCGATCCACTCGAATTGCGTCGACAGGTGCGGCGAACTGAGCAGCGCGGCCGTGTAGGCACCGATCGCGTAGAACGCGATGTAGCCCAGGTCCA
>NZ_JAYMRT010000176.1:0-291 GCF_038900515.1 Burkholderia sp. JPY481 | reverse complement strand
GGTGAACCATCTGATTCCCGCGGCGCCCAGTGCGGCGGACCAGCCTGTATTCCTGGCCGTAGGCGGGGTGCCAGCGGTATGCGATCACCACAATTTGCGATCGGTATGTTGAATGTCGTGTGGTTTGTCGATCTGCTTAAAGTGCTGTGGTGGAGCGGTGACGGTGTCACGGATCGGCGTAATCGAGCCGGGGATGATCGGCGTAATGAGGCCACCTGGAATGGCCCCGAAACGCGATTTCGAAGGGACTCAAGAATGCGTTTTTTTGCCTGATTTGGCAACCGCGTTTTC
>NZ_JAYMRT010000175.1:0-297 GCF_038900515.1 Burkholderia sp. JPY481 | reverse complement strand
GCGTCAGATACGGCGCCGCGAAACTCCATTCCTCATCCGACACATCAGTCGGATACCCTTTGCGGTCTGTTCTTTTCATCCCGCCAGGATAACAGGTCTCAATCGAAGTTCCTAACACGCTCTAGGGCAACCTCATCAATGAGTTACTCTCGGGACCAAACAAGGGAGGTGTTAAGGAAGGTCTGCAAAAGTCCTGGCATTGACGCCCCGTTCAGCTATCCTGGAAGCATCGCGAATTAGTTGAGGAGAAGAGTAATGTCGCAGTTGGGTCTTCACCTGGATCTGTCAACCAAGCGC
>NZ_JAYMRT010000174.1:0-297 GCF_038900515.1 Burkholderia sp. JPY481 | reverse complement strand
CGTACCCCTCGGCCAGCGCGGCGTACGAGCGCTGTACCTCGGGATCGTACATACACGCCTTTGTAATCGCGCATTTGGCGTTGTCGATGATCACGCGCTCCACGCGGCCGCCGAACCATTCGAAGGCACGCCGGTGGCAGGCCAGCCACGTCTCGACCGTTTGATCCAGCACGATCTCTGCATACTGGTGCCGCGACCAGCACAGCGTCATCACGAAGAACCATGTCTTGAGCACAAGCCCGGACTCATGCATGAGCACCGGACCGGCTCCGAAGTCGAGCTGCGCTGCGTCCGCCG
>NZ_JAYMRT010000173.1:0-298 GCF_038900515.1 Burkholderia sp. JPY481 | reverse complement strand
CGGACGGCAATCTGGAGTTTCTGGGGCGCACCGACGAGCAGGTCAAGATCCGGGGCTTTCGCATCGAGCCGGGCGAGGTGGCCGCGCACCTGTGCGGACATGCATGGGTACGCGAGGCGGTGGTGGTGGCGCGCGAGGAGCGGGCCGGCGAGCCGCAGCTGGTGGCGTATGTGGTGGCCGCAGAGGAGGCGCAGGAAGCGCAGCTTGCGGCGACGCTGCGCGCGCATCTGGTGGGGCAGCTGCCGGACTACATGGTGCCGGCGGCGTTCGTGCCGCTGGCGGCGCTGCCGCTGACGGT
>NZ_JAYMRT010000172.1:0-310 GCF_038900515.1 Burkholderia sp. JPY481 | reverse complement strand
TACCGCGTGCCGTGTACCCGCTCGTTCTTCAAGCTGTTGAAGAAGCTTTCCGTCGGCGCGTTGTCCCAGCAATTGCCTTTGCGACTCATCGAGCAGCGCATCCCGTACGAGGCCAGCTTGCGCTGGACGAGTACCTAAAATCTGTTCAACAATCCAGTGTTGCGACGACCGGTTGAATTCGCCTTGACTGCCTCTATCCGAATGATGCAGGACGCCGGGCGCGGGCCGGCGGCGGAACCACGCCATCGTCAATGCGTCGGTCACGAGGTCCGCCGTCATGCGCGGCTTGACGGACCAACCTACGACCTCC
>NZ_JAYMRT010000171.1:0-316 GCF_038900515.1 Burkholderia sp. JPY481 | reverse complement strand
CGCGGCGACACATACCTGCGGACCTTGCTCATTCATGGTGCTCGGGCTGTTCTGCGCTATGCACCGAAAAAAACGGATCCTCAGAGCATCTGGCTTCAAGAGCTGATGGCTCGACGCGGGCATAACTGCGCAGCGGTCGCACTGGCCAACAGGAACGCGCGGATCATCCAGGCACTGCTCAGCAGCGAAGTGAAGCGCCCCGGGTTTTCCGGAGACCGTTTTGCTTGCGTCATGCCACAGTGACAGACTCAGCGAGATTTGCATAGTAAGCGGCTTCTGCCTCGGCAGGTGGAATGTTGCCGATGGGGCCGAAGAG
>NZ_JAYMRT010000170.1:0-317 GCF_038900515.1 Burkholderia sp. JPY481 | reverse complement strand
TGGAAGACCGCACGCCGGATGAGGCATACTTCGCGACACTGCCTGCGATCAAATCGGCAGCATGAACGCCCCGGTGGTTCCACTTAAAAATCTCGGGACCCTGCCCGAACAAGCGGCGCCACCTCTTGGGATCGTGGCAAGGAGCTGTCCGATCACGCCCGCTTCACTATCGAGTCCGGCGTGAAGGTATTCTTCGCCGACCCGCACAGCCCATGGCAGCGCGGTACGAACGAAAACACCAATGGCCTTCTACGACAATACTTTCCAAAGGGCACAGACCTGTCCCGGTGGTGTGCTCGAGAGATCCAAGCCGTTGC
>NZ_JAYMRT010000169.1:0-318 GCF_038900515.1 Burkholderia sp. JPY481 | reverse complement strand
GCTCCATCAGTTGCACGGCCAGCAGTGAATGACCGCCCAGCTCGAAGAAGTGGTCATGCCGACCGACCCGCTCCAGACCCAGCAGCTCCGCCCACAGCTGCGCCAGCACCGTCTCCAGCTCCCCGCGTGGCGCCTCGTAGCCCCGCCGCGCATACGCATCGTCCTGCGGCGCCGGCAGCGCCCGCCGGTCCAGCTTGCCGTTGACCGTCAGCGGCAGCGCCGCCAGCGGCACGAACGCCGCCGGCACCATGTAGTCCGGCAGCTGCCCCACCAGATGCGCGCGCAGCGTCGCCGCAAGCTGCGCTTCCTGCGCCTCCT
>NZ_JAYMRT010000168.1:0-319 GCF_038900515.1 Burkholderia sp. JPY481 | reverse complement strand
GTTGCTTGCGCGATAACTTTCTGCGAAACACCGCTTTACCCGCCGTATCCTGACCATGAAGGTGAAAAGCGTGCTTACCCAGATCAATACCGACCAATGTGACGTTTTGCATGGCAGATCTCCCAAGAAATCCCGGCAGAGTACCCCTGCTGCGGGGAGGGGGTGACCATCCCATTACAGCTTGATGGAAAAGTTAAGGAAGGTCTGCAAAAGTCCTGGCATTGACGCCCCGTTCAGCTATCCTGGAAGCATCGCGAATTAGTTGAGGAGAAGAGTAATGTCGCAGTTGGGTCTTCACCTGGATCTGTCAACCAAGCGC
>NZ_JAYMRT010000167.1:0-324 GCF_038900515.1 Burkholderia sp. JPY481 | reverse complement strand
AGCACCTGCTTTGCAAGCAGGGGGTCGTCGGTTCGATCCCGTCATCCTCCACCAATCCTCAATGCGCAGGGTTCTGCACACATGCAGAGCGTTGCGCATTGGCGATTGAGCCAGTCAGCGCGATGTGGGGCAACTCATGATCGGCTGTCGTTCTTTAACAATCAGGAAGAAGTAGTAAAGAGATTCACGAAAGCGGGCCTGGAGATGGGTGCGTGAGTAGGTGAATCAGGGTTGTGATTGTATCGATGTATTTTATAAGTGATCGAGAGATCGCTTTGGAATACGGCGCAACACGAATACTCAACCTGTAGCGCGTGCGTCTGA
>NZ_JAYMRT010000166.1:0-324 GCF_038900515.1 Burkholderia sp. JPY481 | reverse complement strand
AGCACCTGCTTTGCAAGCAGGGGGTCGTCGGTTCGATCCCGTCATCCTCCACCAATCCTCAATGCGCAGGGTTCTGCACACATGCAGAGCGTTGCGCATTGGCGATTGAGCCAGTCAGCGCGATGTGAGGCAACTCATGATCGGCTGTCGTTCTTTAACAATCAGGAAGAAGTAGTAAAGAGATTCACGAAAGCGGACCTGGAGATGGGTGCGTGAGTAGGTGAATCAGGGTTGTGATTGTATCGATGTATTTTATAAGTGATCGAGAGATCGCTTTGGAATACGGCGCAACACGAATACTCAACCTGTAGCGCGTGCGTCTGA
>NZ_JAYMRT010000165.1:0-338 GCF_038900515.1 Burkholderia sp. JPY481 | reverse complement strand
CGCTTGAGCTCCGAAGCCCTCTTGAACCGCTTTCTCGTCCAGAACTTCACCGCCGCCAGGCCAAGTGGCAATCCATCGGCAGTAACAGCAAGACTCGAATGCATCAGGATGTCGCATTGCGTGAGCGCTCGTCGCGGGCCCATGCCATTCTTCCCTGTGCGCAGGCTCGTCTTGCCCGTGTAGCCGATGAGTTCGGGACGCTCGCGCTGGCACGAGAATGCGGTCGTGTCCTGCAGGATAAGCACTGGTCCATCGGTGGCCTTCACACGTTCGGCGCTGGCCTGGAAATGCCCGCTCAGGATATCGTGTTCGCTGACGCGGTCGTTCGACAGAAACCT
>NZ_JAYMRT010000164.1:0-346 GCF_038900515.1 Burkholderia sp. JPY481 | reverse complement strand
CAATGCGCGCGCGAAGCTCATGCCGATCCGCTCGTTGACCTGGGTCTGGCCGATGCCGGACAGGTCGTATTCGATCGGGTCTTCCACCGTCATGATGTTGGTGGTCGCCGTCTCCAGTCGCGACATCGACGCATATAGCGTCGTCGTCTTGCCTGAGCCGGTCGGGCCCGTCACCAGCACGATGCCGTGCGGTTTGCCGATCAGCTTGTCGAACTGGCCGAGCGTGTCGGATGCCATGCCGAGCGCTTCGAGATTGAGCCGCGCCGCGTCTTTTTCGAGCAGACGAAGCACCGCGCGCTCGCCGTGGCCGGTGGGCAGCGTCGATACCCGCACGTCGACCGGACGA
>NZ_JAYMRT010000163.1:0-362 GCF_038900515.1 Burkholderia sp. JPY481 | reverse complement strand
TGGAAGGTGGACAGCGCGGATGTGCGAGGCAACCCTATTCGCGGATGGGTACGTGAGCAGAGCTTCGAGGGCGGTCGCGTGACGCGGGAGTTTTCACAAAGCTGGATCGACTTCGAGTGTCACGACGCAGACCACGATCCGACGCACACCATTTTTGCAACCACGGGCGACTATGTGGACTATGCGCTTCGCACTGAGGCATCCGGTGCGGGTTCACTTGGCAAGCTGAGCCCATTGATGGCCGCAATCTATCGCGTCCTGTATCCGGGCGGTGACGGTCTTTACGCGGCGGACGAGCTTTGCAGCGCGGGACAAAGCCCTCAGCGTTCCGGATTTCCGTGGGCCGCGTTTCGCGCATCGCG
>NZ_JAYMRT010000162.1:0-365 GCF_038900515.1 Burkholderia sp. JPY481 | reverse complement strand
CTGGTGCGGCACGAGATGGAGTTTCCGCGCGGCACGCAGCTGACGTTCTACAGCCTGTACATGCACCTGATGTCCAACGCTGACTATGACAACTTCCCGAAGCGGCAGAAACCGGCGTACTGGTCGCGGCAGTGGCAGGTGACGCAGTTTGCGCAGGACAGGCCACGGCCGGGTCGCAGTGGGCAGGTTGCGGATCCGTCGCAGGTGGGTCTGCCTGTGCGCAGGACGCCGAATGGCTCCATCGTTGGCATCGTGCCGCAGGGGGCAAGTGTCAGCATCGGCAAGACTGACACGGTGCATGGTGCAACGTGGGGCCAGCTAACGGACCTGAACGGAGCAACGCTGTATGCGCCCGAGGCGGGCGG
>NZ_JAYMRT010000161.1:0-366 GCF_038900515.1 Burkholderia sp. JPY481 | reverse complement strand
CCATGTATCCGGGCTCAGTTGGCAGCACTCGCTGCGGGCCCACGATGAATATCCGCGAATGGGTACCCCATCAGAGCCTCGGGCTTGGTTGCCCTTGGTGCAAAGCGGGTTTGGCCCCACACGGCCCAACCGTTCTGCCATCGAATTGAAGTCTGCTCAAGCAACCTCTGGAAGTGAACGCTGTTTCACTGCTAATGGCGGGACCTGTCAATCCGTCACGCTGGATCGCGTAAGCACATAGAGGTGGCGCCGCTTGTTCGGGCAGGGTCCCGAGATTTTTAAGTGGAACCACCGGGGCGTTCATGCTGCCGATTTGATCGCAGGCAGTGTCGCGAAGTATGCCTCATCCGGCGTGCGGTCTTCCAG
>NZ_JAYMRT010000160.1:0-369 GCF_038900515.1 Burkholderia sp. JPY481 | reverse complement strand
ACGATGTCCGCGTCCGGAAAACGCGTGAGCATGCGGTCGACGGCCTCGAGGTTGATCGACGCGTCCTCGCGGATCGCCGTGTGCGGGCAGCCGCCCGTCTCGACGCCCATGATGCGTTCGGCCGGCAACGCGCCCGCGACCGTCAGCAGACGCTCTTTCATATTAGTGTTTGTATGAAATCAGAACTTGGCTAATTGACGATGCTTGTTTGTCCGTCATATTCGTGCGGTCCTTCTCATCCAGGAGAGCACCGAATCCATGACGAGCAAACCGGCACCTCACCGCCCGCAGACGCCGCAACCTCCCGTCCTCAAACAACTGGCCTTTGCCTTTCCGTTTCTGCGCAAGGCGCAAGGCAATGCCAGTGCA
>NZ_JAYMRT010000159.1:0-374 GCF_038900515.1 Burkholderia sp. JPY481 | reverse complement strand
GAGAGGGCATAGATGTCCTGGATGTTGGCCAGCCCTCCGGGCACCGTGGCCACCACCCGGTCGATCTCCGCCTGGCTCAGCCCGATGAGCGGCAGCATCCCGGGGGTGATCGCCGTACTGTGCGCGGCAATCAGGTTGGCGGGGACCGCGACCTCCTGATGGCGCCCCAGGCTGGCCGCCAGATCGGCCAGCACCGGCCGCGCGAACAGCGTGCGCACCTCTACTCCCAGCGAGCGCTGCCGCAGCCGCTCCATCAGTTGCACGGCCAGCAGTGAATGACCGCCCAGCTCGAAGAAGTGGTCATGCCGACCGACCCGCTCCAGACCCAGCAGCTCCGCCCACAGCTGCGCCAGCACCGTCTCCAGCTCCCCGCG
>NZ_JAYMRT010000158.1:0-375 GCF_038900515.1 Burkholderia sp. JPY481 | reverse complement strand
GGTGTATCGCGTCATGCGTAGCCACGGCCTGCTGCTCGAACGCCGACCGCGTCGACGGCAAGGTCGCGGTAGACAGCAGCAACGCCCGCTGGTGTTCGGACGGTTTCGAATTCCGCTGCGACGACGGTACCCCCTTACGCGTCATCTTTGCACTGGACTGCTGCGACCGGGAAGCCATGAGCTGGGCTGCGACGACGGGCGGCTACACCGGCGACGTGGTGCGCGACGTGATGCTTCAGGCTGTCGAAAACCGTTTCGCCGGTGCGTTGAAGGCTGAGAGCGAAATCGAGTGGCTGAGCGACAACGGTTCCTGCTACATTGCCGACGAGACGCTGACGTTCTCGCAGAAAATCGGTTTGAAGCCCGTCACGACAC
>NZ_JAYMRT010000157.1:0-379 GCF_038900515.1 Burkholderia sp. JPY481 | reverse complement strand
GACATTTACCGCCTTCTTGCCACGAACGAGCCGTCCGGCTCGTATCTCGTCAGCCGCAAGGGCATGTGGCACGGTGGCATCCACATCACGGAGGCGGGCGCGGGGCAGGCGCTCGACCTCGACGCGGGACTACGCTGCATCGCGGATGGTGTGCTGATCGCGTATCGCGCCAACCAGGACTATCCGGTCAGCGAGGCAAGCGTGGACGGCAGTAACGTGCCGCTTCGGGCTCCGTACAGCACGGGCTTTGCGCTGGTGCGGCACGAGATGGAGTTTCCGCGCGGCACGCAGCTGACGTTCTACAGCCTGTACATGCACCTGATGTCCAACGCTGACTATGACAACTTCCCGAAGCGGCAGAAACCGGCGTACTGGTCGC
>NZ_JAYMRT010000156.1:0-381 GCF_038900515.1 Burkholderia sp. JPY481 | reverse complement strand
TTGAACAGCTCCAGCACGACCGCCAGATACAGCCAGCCCTCGTCGGTCCAGATATACGTGATGTCCGAACTGAACACCTGATTCGGCGCAGCCGGCGCGAACTCGCGGTTCAACAGGTTCGGCGCGATGGGCAGCTTGTGCCGGGAATCAGTCGTGACGCGGTAGCGGCGTTTGTGGCGTGCCCGGATACCGTTCTTGCTCATCAAACGCTCCACGCGTGCCTTGCTGGCCGGAAACCCGCGTGCGCGAATCTCCTCGGTCATGCGTGGCGAGCCGTAGGCGCCCTTGACCTCGGCATGAATCGACCGAATCAGCGTAAGCAGTTGCGTGTCGGTCAACCGTTTCCGCTCGGGCGTGCCGCCGCGCTTCCAGGCACGATCG
>NZ_JAYMRT010000155.1:0-382 GCF_038900515.1 Burkholderia sp. JPY481 | reverse complement strand
CGAACCTGATCACGCTCGACAACGAAGAGGCGAAGATCATCGTCGGTACCAACGTGCCGATCCAGACCGGTTCGTACTCGAACCTGACGAGCGGCACGACGAGCGCGGCGTTCAACACGTTCGACCGCGCCGACATCGGTCTGACGCTGCACGTGAAGCCGCAGATTACCGACGGCGGCATCCTGAAGCTGCTGCTCTACACGGAAGATTCGGCGATCGTGAACGGCACGAACAACGCGGCGACGAACCCGGCGAGCCCGGAATTCACGAAGCGTTCGATCCAGTCGACCGTGCTGTGCGATAACGGCGAGATCATCGTGCTCGGCGGCCTGATGCAGGACAACTACCAGGTCAGCAACAGCAAGGTGCCGCTGCTTGGCGA
>NZ_JAYMRT010000154.1:0-382 GCF_038900515.1 Burkholderia sp. JPY481 | reverse complement strand
TCGTCGAGCCCTTCGAGCGCCTTCAGATTGCACATCACGAAGGGCCGCTCGCCGCGCATCTTCTTCGCATCCGACGCCATCACGTCGAGGTTCGCGCCCACCAGCGGCGCGAGATCGGTCTTGTTGATCACGAGCAGATCCGATTTCGTGATGCCGGGTCCGCCCTTGCGCGGGATCTTCTCGCCGCCCGCGACATCGATCACGTAGATCGTCAGGTCCGACAGCTCCGGGCTGAAGGTTGCCGCGAGGTTGTCGCCACCCGATTCGATGAACACGATGTCCGCGTCCGGAAAACGCGTGAGCATGCGGTCGACGGCCTCGAGGTTGATCGACGCGTCCTCGCGGATCGCCGTGTGCGGGCAGCCGCCCGTCTCGACGCCCA
>NZ_JAYMRT010000153.1:0-384 GCF_038900515.1 Burkholderia sp. JPY481 | reverse complement strand
TCTTCGGCCCCATCGGCAACATTCCACCTGCCGAGGCAGAAGCCGCTTACTATGCAAATCTCGCTGAGTCTGTCACTGTGGCATGACGCAAGCAAAACGGTCTCCGGAAAACCCGGGGCGCTTCAGGGTGGTAATTCGTGAAGCATCTGAGTGAGCGCGCGCTAAAGTTGACATTGAATTGTTGTTGTTGACGATCACTGAACCGGAGCCTGTCAGATTTTTAGTGTGCCGAGGTCATGAGACGATAACGGAAATAACGTCCTATGACCGAAACAACAGTGACCAAGAAGAGCAAGAACCCGAAGGCGCCGAGGCTGTTCCCCGACGAGCTGATCGATCAACTGCTGGCGCAGGTGCAAAGCAAGGATGCCGAGTCGATTCTGG
>NZ_JAYMRT010000152.1:0-386 GCF_038900515.1 Burkholderia sp. JPY481 | reverse complement strand
CTCCAACGTGCTCGACGTCGGGGGCTTCTTCGCGACCATCCTCGCCGCGCTGATCCTCTCCATCGTCACCGCCGCCCTGCTGTTCGTCGTCGGCAAGATGTTCGGGGAACCGAACCCCGCTGAATAGATCCGGGGTACGCCGTCGCCCTCCACGAGCGCTCCACGAGCTCTCCACCGGTCAGATCAGGAGTCGTTCTCGGGCAATACGGATGGCTTCGTCGCGGGACCGTGCGCCCAGCTTGCGGTAGAGAGCCTGCGTGTGGGTCTTCACGGTGTTGGGTGAGAGGTGGAGTTCGCCGGCCATGTCGGTGACGCTCAACGAGCGCTGCATGAGCCGCAGCACGTCCTGCTCGCCCGCCGGCGCCCGCGACCAACACGACCGAGAC
>NZ_JAYMRT010000151.1:0-386 GCF_038900515.1 Burkholderia sp. JPY481 | reverse complement strand
GCTGGCCTGGCAGAATAACGCGCTGGGGCGGCTCGATCTTCCCGGGCTGGGCGTGGAGGAGGTGGTGGACAATGCGCCCGGGCAGATCCGGTTCGAGCTGGAGCTGAACGTAGGCGAGTGTGACGGGCGGATCGTGGGCACGCTGGGCTATGCCACGGCGCTGTTCGAAGAGTCGACGGTCAGGCGGCAGCGGGATTATCTGCTGGCGCTGCTGCGGGCGATGGTTGCAGACGCGGGCCAGCCGGTGGAGCGCATCGATATCCTGCCGGCGGCGGAGCGCCGGTATCTGCTGGAGGAGCTGAACCGCACGGAGGCGGCGTACCCGTCGGAGCGGTGCATCCATGAGCTGTTCGAGGCGCAGGTGCGGCGGGCGCCGGAGGCGGTGG
>NZ_JAYMRT010000150.1:0-394 GCF_038900515.1 Burkholderia sp. JPY481 | reverse complement strand
ACCCAGGCAGCGACGGGACGAAACGGCGCTGGTGGAAGGTGGACAGCGCGGATGTGCGAGGCAACCCTATTCGCGGATGGGTACGTGAGCAGAGCTTCGAGGGCGGTCGCGTGACGCGGGAGTTTTCGCAAAGCTGGATCGACTTCGAGTGTTACGACGAGGACCACGATCCGACGCACACCATTTTTGCAACCACGGGCGACTATGTGGACTATGCGCTTGGCACTGAGGCATCCGGTGCGGGTTCACTTGGCAAGCTAAGCCCACTGATGGCCGCAATCTATCGCGTCCTGTATCCGGGCGGTGACGGTCTTTACGCGGCGGACGAGCTTTGCAGCGCGGGACAAAGCCCTCAGCGTTCCGGATTTCCGTGGGCCGCGTTTCGCGCATCGCG
>NZ_JAYMRT010000149.1:0-400 GCF_038900515.1 Burkholderia sp. JPY481 | reverse complement strand
AATTCGCTCGACTATGCCGGCTGGAAGGAGCGTCGGGAGCTGGCCGCAGCCCTGCGTCCAATCTACACGGCGGCCAGTGCTGCTGCAGCCGAGGCGGAGTTGCTTGCCCTGGAACGGGGCCCGTGGGCAAGCAGGTTCCCGACGGTCATGGCAGCCTGGCGCCGCGCATGGGTTCGCGTGATTCCGTTCTTCGCGTTTCCGCCTGAGGTGCGCAAGGTCATCTACACCACCAATTCGCTGGAGAGCGTGAATGCACAGCTGCGCAAGATCATAAAGACGCGCGGACACTTCCCGTCCGATGAAGCGGCGACCAAACTGCTCTGGCTTGCGCTGCGCAAAATCACCAGCGACTGGCACCGTGCGGCCCACGACTGGAAGGCCGCCATGCGGCAGTTCGCGA
>NZ_JAYMRT010000148.1:0-405 GCF_038900515.1 Burkholderia sp. JPY481 | reverse complement strand
TCGCCTCGTCGCTGCTCGGCGTGCTCGCGCAGCGGCTGGTGCGGCGACTGTGCCCGGTGTGCCGCGAAGAGCGCACCGAGGAAGACGGTAGCAAGCGCTGGCATCCGGTCGGCTGCGACCGTTGTGGCCAATCCGGTTACGCGGGACGGCGCGGTGTCTACGAGCTGCTGCTGATCGACGAAACGATCCGCTCGCTGATCCACCGCAACGCGGCCGATGCCGAAATTCTCGAAGCGGGCCGCGCCCAAGGCATGCGCACGCTGCGCGAGGATTCGGAACGCTGGCTCGCGTCGGGACTGACGTCGCTCGAAGAAGTGATTCGCGTGACGGGCGGAGCATAAGCGCAGGCGGCATTCCGTGGAGAATGACATGAGATTCTCTTTTTCTGATGCGCGCCGTGCGGCT
>NZ_JAYMRT010000147.1:0-412 GCF_038900515.1 Burkholderia sp. JPY481 | reverse complement strand
TCCACGCTTGCTTCGCTGACCGGATAGTCCTGGTTGGCGCGATACGCGATCAGCACACCGTCCGCGATGCAGCGTAGTCCCGCGTCGAGGTCGAGCGCCTGCCCCGCGCCCGCCTCCGTGATGTGGATGCCACCGTGCCACATGCCCTTGCGGCTGACGAGATACGAGCCGGACGGCTCGTTCGTGGCAAGAAGGCGGTAAATGTCATGCTCGTCGGTGAAACGGGTGGATGCACTGGCATTGCCTTGCGCCTTGCGCAGAAACGGAAAGGCAAAGGCCAGTTGTTTGAGGACGGGAGGTTGCGGCGTCTGCGGGCGGTGAGGTGCCGGTTTGCTCGTCATGGATTCGGTGCTCTCCCGTTTAGCTGAGGTCGCACCACCTTATGACGAGCCCAAACTCAGCCTCAATACGG
>NZ_JAYMRT010000146.1:0-415 GCF_038900515.1 Burkholderia sp. JPY481 | reverse complement strand
GAGAGGGCATAGATGTCCTGGATGTTGGCCAGCCCTCCGGGCACCGTGGCCACCACCCGGTCGATCTCCGCCTGGCTCAGCCCGATGAGCGGCAGCATCCCGGGGGTGATCGCCGTACTGTGCGCGGTAATCAGGTTGGCGGGGACCGCGACCTCCTGATGGCGCCCCAGGCTGGCCGCCAGATCGGCCAGCACCGGACGCGCGAACAGCGTGCGCACCTCCATCCCCAGCGAGCGCTGCCGCAGCCGCTCCATCAGTTGCACGGCCAGCAGCGAATGACCGCCCAGTTCGAAGAAGTGGTCATGCCGACCGACCCGCTCCAGCCCCAGCAGCTCCGCCCACAGCTGCGCCAGCACCGTCTCGAGCTCCCCGCGCGGCGCCTCGTAGCCCCGCCGCGCATACGCATCGTCCTGCG
>NZ_JAYMRT010000145.1:0-418 GCF_038900515.1 Burkholderia sp. JPY481 | reverse complement strand
TGCCCATCGTCACGAGTGGAAAGAGCGGCCATGGCCCGTTGGCCAAGCAGTTGGATACCCTGTGGCAGCACGATGCCGAATTCGCCAAGAAGCCCGCGGATCTGGTTGGCAAGTGCTGTGCGTGATTCGACCCGGCCGGCGCGTGCGCGATGCAGCGACAGCACTGTCTGTTGCGCCTGCGTCTTGAGCGGTACAAAGCGCATGTTCGGTAGCGTTATCGCCTCGCAGATTGCTTCGGCGTCGGCCGCGTCGGTCGTGTTGCTCTTTACGTAAGGCCGGACGAACTGCGGAGCGATCAGTCGAACGGTGTGTCCGAGCTTGGTGAGCTCACGGCCCCAGTAGTGCGACGAGGCGCACGCTTCCATGCCGATTACACACGGTTCGAGCGTAGCAAAATACCGAAGTACATTCGCGCGTC
>NZ_JAYMRT010000144.1:0-446 GCF_038900515.1 Burkholderia sp. JPY481 | reverse complement strand
TCGACCAGCTCGATGCGCGTCGCGCGCAGGTGTATATCGAGGCACTGATCGTCGAGTTGAACTCGAATACGAGCGGCAACCTCGGCATTCAGTGGCAGGTCGCGAACGGCAACCTGTTTGCCGGTACTAACCTCGCGGCGGGCACGGGCAACAGCATCATCAACCTGACGCCGGCCGCGGCCGCTGGCGCCGGAAAGGGTCTCGCCACGGCTCCCGCCTCGAGCGCAGCGCCTGTCCAGCAAGGTCTGAACATCGGCTGGCTTCACAACATTTTCGGCGCGCAGGGTCTCGGCGCGCTGCTGCAGGCGCTGTCGCAGATCGCAGACGCGAACGTGCTGTCCACGCCGAACCTGATCACGCTCGACAACGAAGAGGCGAAGATCATCGTCGGTACCAACGTGCCGATCCAGACCGGTTCGTACTCGAACCTGACGAGCGGCACGACG
>NZ_JAYMRT010000143.1:0-461 GCF_038900515.1 Burkholderia sp. JPY481 | reverse complement strand
GCTATATCGGCAACCTCACGGGCGGCGTGTTCGGTAGTAACTACCAGGACGTGTTCGCGTTCATCGTGCTGATCGTCGTGCTCGTGTTCCGTCCGTCGGGTCTGCTCGGCGAACGTGTCGCGGATCGTGCCTGATCCCGGGCCACAAGGAGTCAACAATCATGACCTCAATTCAACCGATCGAGCCGTCCACGACGCTCATTCCCGAAAAGAACCGCACAAAGACGCTGACCATCGGCATCCTGACGACGATCTTCGTGATCGCGGCACCGATGATCATCGGTGCGGCGGGCGGCAACTACTGGGTCCGCGTGCTCGACTTCGCGATGCTGTATGTGATGCTCGCGCTCGGCCTGAACGTGGTGGTGGGTTTTGCCGGCCTGCTGGACCTGGGCTACATCGCGTTCTACGCGATCGGTGCCTACACGGCCGCGCTGCTCAGTTCGCCGCACCTGTCGACGC
>NZ_JAYMRT010000142.1:0-468 GCF_038900515.1 Burkholderia sp. JPY481 | reverse complement strand
ACCTTCCGAAACCAGCTTGCGCTGCGCCACCATCCATTCATGAAGTGCGTCGCACACCGGTTTGGCCCGGCTCTGTCGAAGCCTGCGACGCTCTTCAGCTTCCAGTGTCTGCGCCTCGCGCTCGATGTCGTAAAGCGCAGCGAAGAATGGCAGCGCCAATACGGCGATCTGGCTGCTGTGATTGGCATGCAGATCGAAGAACCTGCGTCTCGCGTGCGCCGCACATCCGATTTCAGTGATTCCCTGCTGGAATCCAGCCTTGTACCCACTGTAGTCGTCGCACACCAGCTTGCCCTGCCAGCCAGCGAGGAACGCGCGGGCATGTTCGCCTGCCCGGCTCCCGGCGAAGTCGTAGACCACGGCGCGCAGCTCACTGTAGTGCGTCGGCGTATACGCCCACAGATACGCGCGATGTGTCTTGCCTTTGCCGGGACCGAGCATCTGTACCGGCGTCTCATCCGCATGCAG
>NZ_JAYMRT010000141.1:0-469 GCF_038900515.1 Burkholderia sp. JPY481 | reverse complement strand
GGTACGTGGCCGCGCCTTGCTCAGCGCGCACCTCGCCGATCTGGCCGAGAAAATCCGACAGCCGCGTTTTCGCGATCGGCTCGCCCCACACGCCACCCAGATAGGTGATGCCCGCCGACGTATCGCCTTCGGAACGCAGGATCAGCCGGGTCCAGTCCAGCGCGCCGCGCGCGACCCATTGCGCCTGCGCGAGCAGACGCTGGCTTTCGATCCGTCGAACCTGCACCTGCTGGCGCCACAAAATGCTGGAGACGAGAATTGCCGATAGCGTCACCACCAGCAACGCGCTGATGATGGCGGCGCCGCGCTGCCGTAGCTGCACTTTCCGGCGGGAGCCTCGTCCCGCAGGCAACGCAGAAGCCGCACGGCGCGCATCAGAAAAAGAGAATCTCATGTCATTCTCCACGGAATGCCGCCTGCGCTTATGCTCCGCCCGTCACGCGAATCACTTCTTCGAGCGACGTCAGTC
>NZ_JAYMRT010000140.1:0-475 GCF_038900515.1 Burkholderia sp. JPY481 | reverse complement strand
CAATGCATCAAACATGTCGCGCAGTTCGTATTTGCGCTGGGGCGCGTCGACGTCCATCAGCGTCAGATACGGCGCCGCGAAACTCCATTCCTCATCCGACACATCAGTCGGATACCCTTTGCGGTCTATTCTTTTCATCCCGCCAGGATAACAGGTCTCAATCGAAGTTCCTAACACGCTCTAGGTGAGGTTGTATCGAGACCTTCGTTTGGTCAGTGAAAAGGTGCGCAACCGTTTTGTTCGGTGCACGCCCATATGAACTCCATGCTCCTCGAGACTTTTCTGCAAGCGCTCAAGACGCAAGGCATTCTTGAGTACGCTGATGCGCCGTGGGAACCTTGGCTTCTAAGAAACGGTTTCATAAAGACTGCTGGGCACGCTTGAGCGTGTTCCAGCAGATCAAGGAACAACCGAGTTTGAGAAACGCCTCATGAATGTCGGCTCGACGTTCAAAACGGATGCGAAGACGGCGGAA
>NZ_JAYMRT010000139.1:0-488 GCF_038900515.1 Burkholderia sp. JPY481 | reverse complement strand
CAATACCCGGGATCGGGCCACTTACCGCGTCGGCCCTTGCAGCCTCGATCGGCAACGCCGGATCTTTTCGCAGCGGCCGCGAACTTGCTGCATGGCTGGGTTTGGTGCCGCGTCAGCATTCTTCGGGTGGCACGCCGCGTCTGCTGGGCATCAGCAAGCGCGGCGATACGGCATTACGAACACTTCTGATTCACGGCGCCCGCGCGGTTACTCGTATGGCAGCGAGCAAACCCGAAATGGCCGATTCCTGGGTGTTGAAACTGTGTCGTCGCCAGCACAAAAAAATCGCTGCTGGCGCTCGCGGCAAAGAATGCACGGCGTGGGCCATGCTGATACGAAATCAGCCCTTTCAGGCGGACCATGAGAGGTGGCGCCGGAATTTCGGACAAGGTCGGTAAGTGGAACGGTCGGGGCCTGAGCTGGTCATAGGGACCAGCAAAAGGAACCCAAAGATGGCAAAAAGAAGCCGCCGGTCGCATAGCCCGGCA
>NZ_JAYMRT010000138.1:0-489 GCF_038900515.1 Burkholderia sp. JPY481 | reverse complement strand
GCTGGTGCTTGAGTTGCACGATGCTCGGCGTGACGATCGGCACGAACGACGCCTCGCGCACGCGACGCGCAACGGCCGACTGCTCGCGCAGATAGCCCTGTCCGCCGCTCGCCTGGACCTCGAGGTTCACGGCCGATGCCACCAGCGACGCCAGCGCAATGCGCAGGCGGAAGAGGTTCGGCGCATCCTCGATATAGGTCTGAGCCGCAATGCCCGTGCATAGCTGGTCCGTCAACCGTGCAAGCTCGTCGGCAAGCTGTTCGGCGTCTGCGGCCAGCGCCAGCCTCGATGTCGGACGGGCCAGCGCCACGGCCGCGAGCGCGCGACGCGCAAGACCAAGCGACAGGCCGCACTGCAAGCCCAGGAAGCCGGGACGCACTCGAGTCAGGAACGTACTCGCGTCGGCGGCGATCATCCAGCGTTCGTCGAGCTGTGCGCCCTCGATCTTCAACGCGGCGGTATTGCTCGCGCGCAATGCGATCAGGTCGA
>NZ_JAYMRT010000137.1:0-496 GCF_038900515.1 Burkholderia sp. JPY481 | reverse complement strand
ACGGCGATCGCGTTTTCGCTCTGGTCGAGCATCAGGTAGACATCCATCTGCCAGAACGTGACCTGGGCGCGCTCGAGCGTGGTCGTCGCACGCTTCGATAGCGCCGCAAGTCGCGTCTCGGCGGCGAGCAGTTGTCCCGTCAGGAATTCGCATTCGGCCCGGTTCAGCTCCAGTGCAAAAATCAACTGATGCCGACGCTGCCAGCAATCGTCATTCAATAGCCCGGCGCCAGCGGTCAAATAGGCGAGCGCCGAGGCGTGGGCCGTCGACGCCCTGGCGCGCTGACCGGCGAGCAGATTGAGCGCGGCCAGTTGCTCGCGTTCGTCCCGTTCGGTGATCAGCGCGGCGCCGCGATTGAGCTGCCCGACGATTTCGAAGATCGCTTCCTCGCGTTTTTCCGCCGGGGCCTGCGCGATGAGCAGGCGGCCGATCCGCAGATGCGCGTCGGCGCGCGATGATTCAGGAATCAGGGAATAGGCGGCCTGATGAACCCGGT
>NZ_JAYMRT010000136.1:0-503 GCF_038900515.1 Burkholderia sp. JPY481 | reverse complement strand
CATACAGCTGATCGAGGCTGCGTCGCCACGCCGCGCGATCCAGCCTGCCCTGCAGCCGCCACCCCAGCGGAACGTGGTAGCGGGCGCTGTCCTTGTCCAGCTGTGCCAGAAACCACAGCCGCTGCTGCGCAAACGACAACAATAGAACGTCTTCGCGGCCTATGGTCTGTATCAATCTAGGCTTTCGCTCACCGTCATTACGATTTCTGTCTTTGGCAAGTAAGACAAGCTTGGTTAAGTCATCAATATCGAGATCTTCTAACTCGATCCTAGTTAGATCTGTCATGTCCGCATTCCCAAAGAAAGCAGGTTCCGAAGTTCATCAGGATCGAATTCTCGTTCGATCAAAGCGATAGCAGTCATACGGGCCAGATCGGCCAGCACCGGCCGCGCAAACAGCATCGCCAGCGACAGTTCCACACCCGCAATCTGCGACAGCCGGCTGAGCAGCCGCACGGCCAGCAGCGAATGACCGCCCAGCTCGAAGAAGTGGTCATGCCGAC
>NZ_JAYMRT010000135.1:0-508 GCF_038900515.1 Burkholderia sp. JPY481 | reverse complement strand
AAAACGCGGTTGCCAAACCGGGCAAAAAACCGCATTCTTGAGCCCGTTCGAATCTGCGCTTTACCCCCGTTTCTGCTGGCTCCATTACGCCGCCCATCCCCGGCTCGATTACGCCGCCCCGTGACAGGCGATCGGGAAAGCGACATTTACGAGCTGTTTTGCACCGCATACGATCTTTGCACCCACTTCCTTGTGCGTACCTGCGTTGACAGGCTCGCGGGAGACGGTCAGCACACGATCTCCAAAGCCATGCAGCATGGTTCAGGTCAAGGGGCTCCACCGCGTCGAGCTTCGCGACGCGAAAGGCCGTCCGATGACCGCGACGCTCGAACTGCGCTACCAGCCTATGACCGTTCTGCCGCCCATCGGCAAGCAGAACCGTTACCGTGCGCCACAGCTAACAGTCCTGCACGCACAGGAACGCGATCCGCCGCCCGGGCGTGCCCGCATCGAATGGAAGCTGATCACCAACCTGCCGGTCCGCTCTCGTGCAGAGGCAATCGAAAAG
>NZ_JAYMRT010000134.1:0-528 GCF_038900515.1 Burkholderia sp. JPY481 | reverse complement strand
CCAATAAATAACACAACAGTATGTTGTACCATTTATTCGCTAATGGTTAAGTTAGAAAGGGCGCACGGTGAATGCCTTGGCACTAGGAGCCGATGAAGGACGGGACTAACACCGATATGCTTCGGGGAGCTGTAAGTGAGCTTTGATCCGGAGATTTCCGAATGGGGAAACCGGGACTTCGTAATGGAGCAGTATCTTTATCTGAATACATAGGATATTGAAGGCAGACCCGGGGAACTGAAACATCTAAGTACCCGGAGGAAGAGAAAGCAAATGCGATTTCCTGAGTAGCGGCGAGCGAAACGGAATTAGCCCAAACCAAGAGGCTTGCCTCTTGGGGTTGTAGGACACTCTATACGGAGTTACAAAGGAACNAAGTAAATGAAGCGACCTGGAAAGGTCCGTCGAAGAAGGTAACAACCCTGTAGTTGAAACTTCGTTCCCTCTTGAGTGGATCCTGAGTACGGCGGAACACGTGAAATTCCGTCGGAATCTGGGAGGACCATCTCCCAAGGCTAAATACTACCT
>NZ_JAYMRT010000133.1:0-534 GCF_038900515.1 Burkholderia sp. JPY481 | reverse complement strand
GGCTATCTGCGCGAGCAGTCGGCCGTTGCGCGTCGCGTGCGCGAGGCGTCGTTCGTGCCGATCGTCACGCCGAGCATCGTGCAACTCAAGCACCAGCTTGCGCTGCATGCCAGGACCGAATGATGGCTGAGTTCGTCGCACCTCACGTCGAACTCCACGACATCACGCTCAGCACGCACGATCACACAGCCGGTCAGCTTTTGAGGATGTCCGCGAGTACCCGGACAGCCTCGTCGATCGAGTTATCCCAAGGGTGGCCGAAGTTCAGGCGGATACAGTTTTCGAACGAGTGGGTCGCGGAGAAGATCGGCCCGGGCGCGATACTGATGCCGTGGGCGATGGCGCGTCGATGAAGCGCCATCGCATCGACCGCGTTGGGCAACTGAAGCCAGAGAAAGTAGCCCCCATTGGGAAGGGTCCATCGCACGTCGCGCGGCAACGAACGCCGAAGCGCGGCATCCATTGACGCTAGCTGTGACTTGAACGCATTGCGCAGCTTGCGCAAATGCTTGTCATAGCCGCCATATTGCAGAT
>NZ_JAYMRT010000132.1:0-543 GCF_038900515.1 Burkholderia sp. JPY481 | reverse complement strand
TGGCGGTGACGCGCCCGGGCGACGTCATCGCGGTCGAGTCGCCTGGCTTTTACGCCGCATTGCAGGCCATCGAGCGGCTCGACCTGCGCGCGGTCGAGATTCCCGTCGATCCGGTCACCGGACTGGATCTCGACGCACTCGCGGTCGCGCTCGATAAGCATCCGATCCGCGCCTGCTGGTTCATGACGAACTTTCAGAATCCGACCGGCGTGACGCTCTCGGTGGAAAAAAAGAAAGCGCTCGTCGAGCTACTGGCCAAGCGCGAAATACCGCTGATCGAAGATGACGTCTATCAGGAGCTTCACTTCAGCCGTGATCGGCCGCTGCCGGCGAAGGCCTTCGACACCAAGGGCCTCGTCATGCACTGCAGTTCGTTCTCGAAGACGCTCGCGCCCGGCTACCGGATCGGCTGGGTGGCGGCTGGCCGATTCGCCGACCGGGTGCAACGGCTCAAGCTGATGACGACGCTGTCGGCCAGCATTCCGGTACAGGCCGGAATTGCCGACTATCTGCAATATGGCGGCTATGACAAGCATTTGCGCA
>NZ_JAYMRT010000131.1:0-545 GCF_038900515.1 Burkholderia sp. JPY481 | reverse complement strand
CCAGTGGAATGCCGCGCGCGTCTACAACGATGTGCCGTTTCGACCCGAGCTTTCCCCGGTCTGTCGGGTTGGGGCCGGTTTCCTGGCCCCCGGGGGCGGGCAACACTGGCAGCATCGAGGCTCGCCCGTTCCCAATCAATCTGGTCGTGCTCACGCAACCGGCGAAGCATTGCCAGATGCAGCTGCTCCCACACGCCTGCGGCCTGCCAGTCTCGTAGCCGTCGCCAGCAGCCGCTGCCGAAACCCAGTTCCTGCGGCAGGTCTTCCCATGGGATGCCGTTTGCAGGACATACAGGATGCCGTTCAGTGCTGCGCAGTCGTCAACTGTGCGCCGACGGCCGCCTTTCGGTGACGGCGTAAATGCCGGAATCAACAGTTCCAGCGCCGCCCACAGTTCGTTGCTGATTTTTCTTCTGGATGAGCTTCCCTCGGTTTTTCGCCTTCCAGAGGTCCGGGGTTATGCAGCCGTATCCTTTGTCCGCTGAGCCGCAAGCCAGTCTTGCATGAACTGAGTTGGCGACGTGAAGCCGAGCGATGAATGACGA
>NZ_JAYMRT010000130.1:0-546 GCF_038900515.1 Burkholderia sp. JPY481 | reverse complement strand
GATCCACTTCGGCGCGCTCGTGCTGCACACTGCCGTGGACTAAAAAGTAGCTCGAATTGACGTCGAACTGATTCGGATCGATCGACGCCGATTGCACGCCGGCGGCGGTCAGCGCGAGCTGCACGTCACCGGCGTTGCGGAAAAACACGGTCTGGCGCCGCGCGACCAACGCCTGCCCCTGCGACACGGTCATGCCCGGCACCACCGCCGCGATCACTTCGGCCGACGCGGTGTTCATGTTGGTCGCGGTGACGGTCGGCAGCACGGTGACGAACGGCCGCAGCTTTGCGACGATCTCCGATGTGTAGCCCGGAATGTCGAGCAGCGAATCGACGCCCGTCATTAGCAGCGGCGCGACCGCCACGTTGTCCTCGCCGTCCTCGATGGCGGGCTGGTTGGTGAAGTTGCCGCCCGTCATCCCGCCGCCGCCGACCTGCGGCGAGCTGCTGATCGACGTGCCGGTCTGAAAGCGCGTCGCCGATTGCGACAGTCCCGCGCGCACATGCAGCGCGGTCACTTTGGCGAGCTGCCCGCTCAGGCCGAGCG
>NZ_JAYMRT010000129.1:0-558 GCF_038900515.1 Burkholderia sp. JPY481 | reverse complement strand
TCTACGTCTAGATGAGTAGCGTTAGCTACACTGTAAGAAAGCGACTTCTTGTCGCACCATAATCACTCTTTCCGGAACACAACCCAAAAAAGAACCCTTGTCTCCCAAGGGTTTCAAAACAGCCACTTTTTACAGAGTATGCAGCTTTTTATACATCCTTGATATGACTACGTTTACTCGATACCCAAATGGAAGGAGGATGTATAAAAAGTGCACCTTTTATACATATGCAGAACGGTTCAAATAATTGATTTTGTATACAAATATGATATATTAAAAGTCAGACTATTTTTTACAAATTTCAACGTAACCCTATTTTTGAGCAACCTCCCGTCCACTGCCGAGGTTGCTCTTTTATTTTGTATATGTAACAACATATTAAAAATAGCCTCTAATTACAAAACGTGGTAGTCTACTTATGTTTCATACTTCGGATACGTATGAACAAACCCTTACAAAAAATCAACCTTCCCCCAATAAATAGCATGACAGGTAAGGTTGATTTTTATGTTTATTTAGAGCTTTCTCTACGTTCTAAACCTTTTTCTAGTTCAATTG
>NZ_JAYMRT010000128.1:0-580 GCF_038900515.1 Burkholderia sp. JPY481 | reverse complement strand
CCGTCGTCTTCGTATTCGCTTCGAACATCGCGCTGACATTCACGAAGCATTTCTCAAACTCGGTTGCTCCCTCGTCTGCTGGAACATCTTCAGACGGACGGAGCAGCCTTTTTGAATCCGTCTCTTAGAAAAGTCGATCGAGTGGAACGGCGAACCCGAGGTGGTGACGATCGACAAAATTGGGGCGAATCTCGCTGCGTTTGAGGCTATCCACGCCGGGCGCGAGACGCCGATCACGATCCGTCAGTCGAAGTATCTGAATAACATCGTCGAGCAGGACCACCGCGCGATCAAGCGCCGGACCCGCCCGATGCTCAGGTTCCAGAAATTTCGTTGCGCCCGCATTCTCCTAGGTGGCATCGAAGTCATGCATATGATCGTCAAGGGGCAATTGAACGATGGCAGCATTGGTCAAACTCCCGCACAGCAGTTCTATTCGCTGGCTGGATACGGAATGAAGCGCCCCGGGTTTTCCGGAGACTCCACTTCTTGAGAAAATGGAGCTATGGAAAACACGAAGAAGAAGTCCCCGAGGTACTCGCCGGAAGTTCGTGAGCGGGCTGTGCGAATGGTACTGGAA
>NZ_JAYMRT010000127.1:0-586 GCF_038900515.1 Burkholderia sp. JPY481 | reverse complement strand
ACGCTGCGCGCGCATCTGGTGGGGCAGCTGCCGGACTACATGGTGCCGGCGGCGTTCGTGCCGCTGGCGGCGCTGCCGCTGACGGTCAACGGCAAGCTCGACCGAAAGGCACTGCCCGCGCCGGCTGACGATGCGTATGCGCGGACGACCTATGAGGCGCCGCAGGGCGCAGTCGAAACGGCGCTGGCAGAGATCTGGGCCGAGCTTCTAGGTCTGGAGCGGGTCGGACGCCACGACAACTTTTTCGAGCTCGGCGGCCACTCGCTCCTCGCGGTACAGGTGTCGAGCCGGCTGTCGCAGGCTGTTGGGGTCGAACTGCCGCTGTCGACGCTGTTCGCCAGACCGGTGCTGGGCGATCTTGCGGCAAGTATCGTCGAGGTATTGAGCCGCTCCGGTCCCCAACACCTGCCGGCGATTGTGGCCGTATCGCGCCAGGCGCCGCTTGAGCTATCGTTTGCCCAGCAGCGGCTGTGGTTTCTGGCACAGCTGGACAAGGACAGCGCCCGCTACCACGTTCCGCTGGGGTGGCGGCTGCAGGGCAGGCTGGATCGCGCGGCGTGGCGACGCAGCCTCGATCAGCTGTATG
>NZ_JAYMRT010000126.1:0-589 GCF_038900515.1 Burkholderia sp. JPY481 | reverse complement strand
GCCGGGACGCACTCGAGTCAGGAACGTACTCGCGTCGGCGGCGATCATCCAGCGTTCGTCGAGCTGTGCGCCCTCGATCTTCAACGCGGCGGTATTGCTCGCGCGCAATGCGATCAGGTCGAGATCGGCGCTACGCCCAACGCCGGGAAGATCGTGCGGAACCGCGAAAATCGACGGCTTGCCGCTGTCCGCGTGATCGAACGCTGCTGCCACCAGAAATCCCTCGGGACGCAGATTCGTGATCCACGGCAGACTCCCGGACAGCGCCCAGCGACGCGCGCCGGACCCATTGGCTGCAACCGGTTCGGCTCTCATCTGCAACGGCTCCAGCGCGGACAGGTACTTCATTGCGTTCGACAGGCCCGTAGCGCCCGCGACCTCACCACTCAGCAGTGGCGCGAGCCACGTGTCGCGCAGCCCGGCATTCGGACTGTGCAACAGGCAACGCCGAAGAGTCCGGCGGCGGCAAGCCGCGGCACGATTTCACGTGCGTGCCCCGCGCTCGAGTCGAGCGACTCCGCGTGCGTGTCGAGCCATACGGCAAGATCGGCGGGGACGAAAGAAGCGGTACTCATACTGTTTGCGTCCC
>NZ_JAYMRT010000125.1:0-598 GCF_038900515.1 Burkholderia sp. JPY481 | reverse complement strand
CCACGAACGAGCCGTCCGGCTCGTATCTCGTCAGCCGCAAGGGCATGTGGCACGGTGGCATCCACATCACGGAGGCGGGCGCGGGGCAGGCGCTCGACCTCGACGCGGGACTACGCTGCATCGCGGACGGTGTGCTGATCGCGTATCGCGCCAACCAGGACTATCCGGTCAGCGAAGCAAGCGTGGACGGCAGTAACGTGCCGCTTCAGGCTCCGTACGGCACGGGCTTTGCCCTGGTGCGGCACGAGATGGAGTTTCCGCGCGGCACGAGGCTGACGTTCTACAGCCTGTACATGCACCTGATGTCCAACGCAGACTATGACAACTTCCCGAAGCGGCAGAAACCGGCGTACTGGTCGCGGCAGTGGCAGGTGACGCAGTTTGCGCAGGACAGGCCGCGGCCGGGTCGCAGTGGGCAGGTTGCGGATCCGTCGCAGGTGGGTCTGCCTGTGCGCAGGACGCCGAATGGCCCCATCGTTGGCATCGTGCCGCAGGGGGCAAGTGTCAGCATCGGCAAGACTGACACGGTGCATGGTGCAACGTGGGGCCAGCTAACGGACCTGAACGGAGCAACGCTGTATGCGCCCGAGGCGGGCGG
>NZ_JAYMRT010000124.1:0-615 GCF_038900515.1 Burkholderia sp. JPY481 | reverse complement strand
CAACCTGCTCGATCACTTTCGCGGTCGATGCGCCATGCGCAAGCATGGTGGCGGCCAGTTTCATCCTGACGAGGGCGACGAACTGTGCAGGCGGCTGACCGGCAAGCTCGCCGAACAGCCGGCAAAATCGCGAACGGGACATATGGACGAAGGCGGCCATCGTCTGCGTCGTCCAGCACTTCTCGGGAGTCTCGACGATGGCGCCGGCCAGTTGCGCGAACGCGGGGTGCCGCAACAGTCGCCAGAAGCTTGGCACCGCATCCTCGTCGCGATCATGTGCGCGCAACGCGTACACAAAAAGCAGACCGGTGAGCCGGGCGAGAACCGGCGACACTGTATCGGCGCCGCCCAACGCTTCGTCCCGGATCAGGCGGAAGATCGTGCGTGCCTTTTCCATCGACGGGTGGTCGTGGCGCGCAATGATCCTTTCCGGCAACAGCCCGACCAGCAGCCCGTCGAGCGCCGACGCGAATTCGAAGAAACCGCAGGCAATGCCAACGCCCGCCGCGGTGCGCTCGTGAGTCTGCCCGGGTTCGAGTGGCGTCATCACGCCCATGCGCGCGGTCTCGCTGCCGGCCGCCGGCGGCTCGGCTGACGGCGACAGACAATGCGGAA
>NZ_JAYMRT010000123.1:0-621 GCF_038900515.1 Burkholderia sp. JPY481 | reverse complement strand
TGGTGGCGCGCAGCAGCGGGCGCGAGCAGGTGGTGTTCGGCACGGTGCTGTTCGGGCGCATGCATGGTGGCAGCGGCGCGGACCGGGCGATGGGGCTGTTCATGAACACGCTGCCGGTGCGGCTCGATGTGGATGGAACCGGGGTCGGGGAGAGTGTGCGTCGCACCCACGCGCGGCTGGCGGAGCTGCTCACCCACGAGCATGCCCCGCTGGCGCTGGCGCAGCGCTGCAGCGGCGTTGCGGCGCCTGCGCCGCTGTTTGGCGCGCTGCTGAACTATCGCCACAATACGCTGGCGGCGCTTCAGGGGGCGGTGGGCGACGATGTCCTGGACGGCATCGAATGGCTGGGTGCGCAGGAGCGCACCAACTATCCCCTGAGCCTGTCGGTGGAGGACTGCGAAGAGGCACTGGGCCTGACGGCACAGGTGAGCGGGCCGGTTTCAGCAGAGCGTATCTGCGGTTACATGCAACATGCGCTGGAGCACCTGGCGGACCTGCTGGAGCGCTCGCCGCACACGCCGGTGCGGGAGCTGGAGATCCTGCCGGCGGCGGAGCGCGGGTATCTGCTGGAGGAGCTGAACCGCACGGAGGCGGCGTATCCGTCGGAGCGGTGCATCCATG
>NZ_JAYMRT010000122.1:0-638 GCF_038900515.1 Burkholderia sp. JPY481 | reverse complement strand
GAAGAATTCCCAGGCAGAGACATCGAAGCTAAACGGGGTCTTCTGCAAGACGACATCAGCCGTATTGAGTGCATAGGCCTTTTGCATCCAGATCAGGCGATTAACGATAGCCCGATGCTCATTCTGTACCCCCTTGGGAGTTCCGGTTGAGCCTGAGGTGTAGATCACATAGGCGAGATGGCGGGACGTGAGGCCAAGCGTGCGCGGCTCCGGGTCCGAACGCGGCTGCTCGCCCCAGACCGGCGTGGCCGTCTCCAGATCGACCGCTATCACATCGGTCAGCACCTCGGGGCCGAGTGCGGCGCGGCCGGCCGCATCGCAAAGCAGCAGCTGCGGAGCGGCATCGCCCAGCACCTGGCGCAGCCGCTGGGACGGATAGGCCGGATCCAGCGGTAGATAGGCGCCCCCCGCTTTCAGGATCGCCAGTAGCCCCACCACCATCGCCGGGCTGCGCTCCACGCAGATCCCCACCGGCTGATCCGGCCTGACTCCGAGTGCGATCAGATGGTGCGCCAGCCGGTTGGCCCGCGCATTGAGCTCGCCATAGCTCAGTCTCTCGTTCTCATGCACCAGCGCCACCGCCTCCGGTGCCCGCCGCACCTGCGCCTCGAACAGCTCGTGGATGCACCGCTCCGACG
>NZ_JAYMRT010000121.1:0-640 GCF_038900515.1 Burkholderia sp. JPY481 | reverse complement strand
ATTGCCAGCGCGCGCCTGATGGGGCGTGGGAAGCTGAAGACCGTCAGGCAGCTCGCGCTCGCTCGGGGCTGGCTCGATCCCGGTCGGCCCTTGCCGGACGACGCCGAACTGGCAGCGATCTTCGGACACAATCCGAAGCTGCCGCGTAGCTGCGTCTCCACGATTGAACCGTTTCGCGATCTGGTCCGCGGCTGGTTTAACGCCGACGTGCAGGGCACGACGATCTTCAACGCGCTTCAGCGCAATCACGGCTATACGGGCAGCTATTCTGCAGTGCGGCGCTTCCTGCTGCACCTGAAGGCCGAGCGCGGCGCGAGAGCAACGACGATCCTGGAGTTCGCTCCGGCGGACGCAGCGCAGCTCGACTTCGGTGCCGGTCCCGTTTTGACACACGAATCCGGCGTACCGCTCAAGACATGGTTCTTCGTGATGACGCTGTGCTGGTCGCGGCACCAGTATGCAGAGCTCGTGCTGGATCAAACGGTCGAGACGTGGCTGGCCTGCCACCGGCGCGCCTTCGAATGGTTCGGCGGCCGCGTGGAGCGCGTGATCATCGACAACGCCAAATGCGCGATTACAAAGGCGTGTATGTACGATCCCGAGGTACAGCGCTCGTACGCCGCGCTGGCCGAGGGGTACG
>NZ_JAYMRT010000120.1:0-649 GCF_038900515.1 Burkholderia sp. JPY481 | reverse complement strand
CTCTTCGGCCCCATCGGCAACATTCCACCTGCCGAGGCAGAAGCCGCTTACTATGCAAATCTCGCTGAGTCTGTCACTGTGGCATGACGCAAGCAAAACGGTCTCCGGAAAACCCGGGGCGCTTCAGAATCCATACCATATCAGTCTTGACCGACCTTTCGCTCATACTGCGACAGAACCACTTATCGCATCAGCGTCGGACCGTTTCGTAGCTGACGATAACCCCGCGCTCGAACAGCAGCTCTTCGATATCACGCAGGCTGAGCTGAAATCTGAAAATACCAGCGCACCGCGCAACTCAGCAACGTGACAGCGCCCCTCGACAACGTGACAACGCCGTTTGATCGCACCCTCCGCTCTACCTCATACTACAATTTCACGATTTCGAGGAGGTTCTTCTTGCCCTCCTTGTAATGGACAAGAGAGGTGGCGCCGCTTGTTCGGGCAGGGTCCCGAGATTTTTAAGTGGAACCACCGGGGCGTTCATGCTGCCGATTTGATCGCAGGCAGTGTCGCGAAGTATGTGAAGCGCCCCGGGTTTTCCGGAGACCGTTTTGCTTGCGTCATGCCACAGTGACAGACTCAGCGAGATTTGCATAGTAAGCGGCTTCTGCCTCGGCAGGTGGAATGTTGCCGATGGGGCCGAAGA
>NZ_JAYMRT010000119.1:0-664 GCF_038900515.1 Burkholderia sp. JPY481 | reverse complement strand
TTTTGACGTCGGCTTTGCGATAGTCAAGACGGTTCAGGGCCAAGATCATTTGAATTAAACTCGCTTCATCGTCGAACGGCGGCAAGCCGACAAACTGTTCAGCCGCGGCGACCGAAAGCCGCGACAAGTCAGAGCGTTCCCGGGCACCGCAATTGCCACCATTAGCGGAGAGCCAAAGCAGTACAGATTCGCAGACATGCGCTGCTTCAAGCCATTGCCCCGTGGTTGCTCGCGCGATGAGTTGAGCAACCACCAGATACCCTAGCAGTTCAGTTCGCGCTTCATCGTCGAGATTGTAGTGCTGAAGCCGCATTTCCATTGCGCCGTTTCCTGTCGCGTCACTTCAATGAAGCCTTCGACAGCCGGACGGAGTTATCAAACTGACAATTTACCCGCTTTTCCCTGACCAAGAAGAGATCTGTAACCGTCTTTAACCAGTCCCAACCGAACGACTGCCTCCCTTTGCGTGCAGCCATTGCCGCCGCGAGACATCAGAAGTCCGCTCAGGGCCGGGTACGGCCGACCGCACCGGCGGCGGTCGTTAAGCGTTGTTCGACGCCTGCCCATGTCTGCTGCCGCGTGAGTAAGCGACGGCGTATGCGGGCAGGCGTTGGACAACGCTCGAGGGAGGAAACCGCGGGGTGTACCGAGGCGGTTATGGGGA
>NZ_JAYMRT010000118.1:0-679 GCF_038900515.1 Burkholderia sp. JPY481 | reverse complement strand
TATTCGCTCAGGCCGACCATCCGCTCGCACTGTTCCTCGACGACCTGCAGTGGCTCGACGCAGCGACCCTGGACCTGCTCGTGGACCTGCTGATCCAGCCGGAACTGCGCTACCTGATGGTCATCGGTGCGTATCGCGACAACGAGGTGGATGCCGCTCATCCGCTGACAGCCCGGCTTGAAGCGATCCGCAGCGCGGGCGCGAAGATCGGGGAAATCCGGCTCGCGCCGCTGACCGGTGCGCATGTCGGCCATCTGATCGCGGACGCGCTGCACTGTGCGCCTGAAAAACTTGCGCCCCTGGCGCGCCTCGTGACCGACAGGACGGGAGGCAATCCGTTCTTCGTGATCCAGTTCCTGCACGCGCTGGCCGAAGGCGATCTGCTGGCATTCGATCACGATGCGCGGCAGTGGCGCTGGGATACAGAACGCATCCAGGCCAGCGGCTACACCGACAACGTCGTGGACCTGATGGCCGGCAAGCTGACGCGCCTGCCGCCCGCGACACAGCACGCGCTTCAGCAGCTTGCCTGTCTCGGGAACACCGCGGACCTCGCGACCCTGTCGGCCGTGCTCGGCATGCCGGAGGCGGGGATTCACGCCGTGGTCTGGGAGGCGGTTCGCCAGGAACTCGTCGTGCGGCTCGAAGGCGCCTACGCGTTCGTTCACGACCGGGTTCA
>NZ_JAYMRT010000117.1:0-681 GCF_038900515.1 Burkholderia sp. JPY481 | reverse complement strand
AAACCCAGCCATGCAGCAAGTTCGCGGCCGCTGCGAAAAGATCCGGCGTTGCCGATCGAGGCTGCAAGGGCCGACGCGGTAAGTGGCCCGATCCCGGGTATTGTTTCGAGAAGCCGACCGGGCGCATTCGTGCGACGGATGGCGCGGATACGACCTTCGAGCTCAGCCACCTTGCTACCTAGTTCGCGCAAGTGCTTGACGAGCATCTGGATTAACGCCCGGAACGGCTCAGAATGCCCATCGTCAGAAGTGGAAAGAGCGGCCATGGCCCGTTGGCCAAGCAGTTGGATACCCTGTGGCAGCACGATGCCGAATTCGCCAAGAAGCCCGCGGATCTGGTTGGCAAGTGCTGTGCGTGATTTGACTAGGCCAGCGCGTGCGCGATGCAGCGACAGCACTGTCTGTTGCGCCTGCGTCTTGAGCGGTACAAAGCGCATGTTCGGTCGCGTTATCGCCTCGCAGATTGCTTCGGCGTCGGCCGCGTCGGTCTTGTTGCTCTTTACGTAAGGCCGGACGAACTGCGGGGCGATCAGTCGAACGGTGTGTCCGAGCTTGGTGTCAGCGGGCGGCGTTATAGAGCCAATCCGGGGGCGGCGTAATCGGGCCACCTGAGGGGCGGCACAATGAAGCCAGTCCAGGGGCGGCGTAATCGAGCCACCTCATGGGCGGCGTAAAGAAGCC
>NZ_JAYMRT010000116.1:0-688 GCF_038900515.1 Burkholderia sp. JPY481 | reverse complement strand
GCACGACGCTCGTCTATCGCGATCCGCTGACTCACACTACGCGTATCGTGCGGGTACAAGACCAACTATGAATAACGCAATCCACAGAGAGAGTGGCCTTTGAGCACGCTGATCGTCCTATTGCCGCTGCGTGATCCGGCGGTGCCCTCGCAGGAGTGGCAACTGCCCGAGCTACCGTTCGTGCTGCTCGATAAGGCCGGGCGCACGCAGCGCGCCGGGCGCTCGGCGCTCGCGCTGCTGCCGCGCGCGAACACGACGGTGCTGACCCGGTGGTCGTCCGCAAACTGACCTCAATGAAGGTCGGACGCCACGAAAGTCAACGACTCTACAACTAACCTTGGCAAATCTGCCACGTTTGGGCTGAAAATGGTCATCACCGTCGAGCGCAATCGGCACGGCGGGAGAATCAGGTCGCGAACGGCCGGCGAACGACGCTTGGTTCGACGCAAGAATTGAACAGAATCAACTCGAACGCCGCCCCACCATCAGCATTGCCGCTGTGCCCCCGATCGCCCGTCCGCTGGGGTCCAGACGCGCGCGCAACCCGGACGCATAGGTGTGTGCGAAGAGAATCGTGAAGCCCAGCAACGCTCCCGACGCGGAATAGACCGAGAAGTCCACCGTATCCGTGATGTCAATTTCGAATACCGCCAGCAATAGAGGCATGACGGATATGACGGTGGTCGCG
>NZ_JAYMRT010000115.1:0-697 GCF_038900515.1 Burkholderia sp. JPY481 | reverse complement strand
AGCGCGAAAGCGCGACCGTATACGTCCCGAACGTCCTCAAACGACACGGATCACGCCGTCCGCGCCGATGCGCTGCCATGGCAAACCCACCACCAGACCGGCAAGTTGTTCCTGCGTGAGCGCATGCCGCTTTGGTTCGCTACCCGCGCGCGGCCATGCGAACTGCCCCTGATTCAGCCGTCGCGCTGCCAGCCAGATGCCAATCCCATCGTGAACCAGCACCTTCAGGCGGTTGGCCCGCCGGTTGGCAAACAGGTAAGCATGGTGCGGATGCGCAGCGCCGAACACGGTGATCACCCGACCCAGTGCCGTATCTAAGCCGGCCCGCATATCCAGCGGGTCAACTGCCAGCCACACCTGATCGATGCGGATCATGCAAGCCACTCGCGCAGCCAGGCAGCGCACTGCGCTGCCTCTGAGGTTGGCCAGCTAACCGTTATCGATTGGTCCGCGCGACGCACCTCGACGCGAATCTCAGATGTCCGCGTGTTTCGCGTCTCAAGTGGCAGCGGTACAAATTCCGGTGCTGGCGCCGCTGCCAATGGCGCTGCCAGGTCGCTACGCGCCACCAGCACGCAATCGTTCGTTTCGGCCTGCTCGACCCAACGTCGAAGCAGATTGGCGTTCAGTTTGTGGTGCAACGCGATCGCCGCGAGCGACACCCCGGGCCCCTGGCAAGCTGCCACAACCTGAGCCT
>NZ_JAYMRT010000114.1:0-761 GCF_038900515.1 Burkholderia sp. JPY481 | reverse complement strand
CTTGGGAGATCTGCCATGCAAAACGTCACATTGGTCGGTATTGATCTGGGTAAGCACGCTTTTCACCTTCATGGTCAGGATACGGCGGGTAAAGCGGTGTTTCGCAGAAAGTTATCGCGCAAGCAACTGATTGAGTTCTTCGCCACGCTCCATCCATGCACGATAGTCATGGAGGCGTGTGCTGGTGCGCACTGCATGGCACGCAAGATCGCCGAACTCGGGCACGAGGCAAAGCTGATCTCGCCGCAGTTCGTACGCCCGTTCGTGAAGAGCAACAAGAACGATTTCGTCGATGCCGAGGCAATCTGCGAAGCAGCTTCCCGACCGTCAATGCGCTTCGTAACGCCGAAGACTGTATCGCAGCAGACACTGTCTGCCCTGCACCGGGTACGCGACTCACTCGTTCGGGACAAGGTTTGCACGACCAATCAGATGCATGGATTCCTGCTTGAATTCGGCGTCACGCTACCTGTCGGCAATGCCGTTGTCAGGCGCCTGCCCGCGTTGCTGGCCGAGCACTCCCTCCCGCCACGTCTCGTCGCGATTCTTGAGCGCCTGCATGCGCATTTCAAATATCTTTCGGAGCAGATTGGCGAGATCGAGAAGGAGCTCAACCGGCAGCTTGCGGATGACGCTATAGCCCAGCGACTGCTTACCATTCCGGGAGTTGGACCGATTACCGCAAGCTTACTTGCCTCAGAACTCGGCGATGGAAAGCAGTATCGATGCGGCCGCGACATTGCCGCTGCCGTCGGACTGGT
>NZ_JAYMRT010000113.1:0-769 GCF_038900515.1 Burkholderia sp. JPY481 | reverse complement strand
CCATCGTTGGCATCGTGCCGCAGGGGGCAAGTGTCAGCATCGGCAAGACTGACACGGTGCATGGTGCAACGTGGGGCCAGCTAACGGACCTGAACGGAGCAACGCTGTATGCGCCCGAGGCGGGCGGCTACGTCGCAGCTTCCGCGGCGGTGGGCGGATGGATTTGCCTGGGCGCGCAGAATGGCGGGCCGGTCGCGAAAGAGCGCATGCCGGATTCGATGTTCGACCGGGTGATTGTCACGACCAACCGGACGTGCAGCGCGGGCGATCCGCAGGGGACAGCCGGTGGATTTCCCGTCAAGGCCGGTGACCTGATCGGCCACCCTGGCCGCTATGACTCGCTCAACGCATGTACGAGCGGAACGCGGCTGGCGCACATCGAGGTGTTCTGCGACGGGGGCATCAGGCAGTTCATCAAGTCCGGACGCGACTGGGTTCGGGCCAACTGTGCGCACGAGGACCGGTGGAGCGAGCTGGGCCTGTCACCGGAGCCCACCATTCTGCGCGTGGCGCGTGGAACGACCCTCTACCATGACCATGCCAATGGGCGATCCGGCAAGGACCCGAAACAGACCGATGTGGTCCAGGCTTATCGATTTGCCGCGCTGCCGCAGGATGACGGTCACGTGTTCATGGAACAAGACCCAGGCAGCGACGGGACGAAACGGCGCTGGTGGAAGGTGGACAGCGCGGATGTGCGAGGCAACCCTATTCGCGGATGGGTACGTGAGCAGAGCTTCGAGGGCGGTCGCGTGACGCGGGAGTTTTC
>NZ_JAYMRT010000112.1:0-784 GCF_038900515.1 Burkholderia sp. JPY481 | reverse complement strand
GGTTCAGGTAGCCACGCGCCACCCCCGCCCCGCCAATGTAGAGCTCCCCAGCCGCCCCGAACGGCACCGGCTCGCCATGACCGTCCAGCACGTACACCCGCGTGTTCGCAATCGGACGGCCGATCGGAACGTGCGTCGATACAGCGCATTCGCTCGGAATTTCGTAAAAGGTGCAACCCACAACCGTTTCGGTCGGCCCGTATTCATTCACCATCCTGGCGCCAGGCTGAACCCTGCGCCACAACTCGACTGTTGAATGCGACAGCGCTTCACCACCGATAACAAGCAGGTCAACCTGGCTGGCCATCGGGCCCGCCAGCAGCTGTTGTCCAAGCGCGTCCAGATGGCTCGGGGTAACGTTGACCAGCCCGCATGCCGAACTGGCCTGTACCTTTAGTCCCGCGACCTCATCGCGTTCCCGTACCAGCCGTGCATGACCACCGCAGATCAGCGGTGCAAACAGGCTGTTGATCGTCGCATCGAACGCCAGGGAAGAAGAAACGATCGAGGATGATCGTGGCGCGTAAGCTTCACAGGCCCACGCAAGATAATTGGCCACTCCACGATGTTCAACCATCACGCCCTTGGGCGTGCCGGTGGAGCCCGAGGTGTAGATCACATAGGCCAGATGGTGCGGACCCAGGCCCAGCGCGCGCGCATCCGGATCCGATGACGGCTGCCCGGCCCACGCCGGCGACTGCGCCTCCAGCTCCACCAGCCCCACCCCAGCGAGCGCCTCCGCGCCCAGCGCCGCACGCCCCGCCGCATCGGCCAGCACCAGCCG
>NZ_JAYMRT010000111.1:0-833 GCF_038900515.1 Burkholderia sp. JPY481 | reverse complement strand
TCGTCGCCGTTCAGACTGCGATGCGTGTGGAAAATCGCCGCTACGAAAACGACTTCTGCAGAGCTTCCTTAACAGCTTGATGGAAAAGTTAACAGCCCCTTCACGGGCTTTTTGAAACCGCTTCTAATGCGCATCCCGTCGCCGGCGTGGGCTATTTCGTGCTCACCAACGGAAGTATCTCAATAATCTGATCGAACAGGACCATCGTCACATCAAGTCAAGAACGAACGTGATGCTTGGATTCAAACGGTTCCGAAGTGCCGCGATCACGATTTCAGGCATCCAGTTGATGCATCGCATTCGCAAGGCGCAGTTCGACCTCTGCGCGCTCAGGCTCAGCGACACCACCGCGCCCGCGGTTTGGAACGCCGTCCTGTTCAATCGATCAGGTACCCCAATCTATAAAGATTATTTCGACCACGCTACCTATTTGCACCGGAGCCACAAAACCAACCTCACCCCCAACATCTGTAAATCGCCCGCACTCCAACATTCGGATCTGGCTTTGACAATTCTCCACTTTGGAATATGCCGGGCCCCGAACTGCGGAAGTCGTCCATCACATCAGAGCCGTTCAAATCACTGCCGCTTACTGCCACCGCGCCTCCAGCGGTCGATGATGCGGCCCACGCACAACAGGTACCTCGTCACATACTTCGTGGTCGCATACTCGACGTAGCCGAGCGGACACCGGGCCCGGTTTACGAACTGAAGCGCCCCGGGTTTTCCGGAGACTCCACTTCTTGAGAAAATGGAGCTATGGAAAACACGAAGAAGAAGTCCCCGAGGTACTCGCCGGAAGTTCGTGAGCGGGCTGTGCGAATGGTACTGGA
>NZ_JAYMRT010000110.1:0-848 GCF_038900515.1 Burkholderia sp. JPY481 | reverse complement strand
ATGCCGGGCTATGCGACCGGCGGCTTCTTTTTGCCATCTTTGGGTTCCTTTTGCTGGTCCCTATGACCAGCTCAGGCCCCGACCGTTCCACTTACCGACCTTGTCCGAAATTCCGGCGCCACCTCTCCAGGTTAGTGATCGCCACAACTGGGCAGGCAGGTCCGCCACGGTCTTCTTGAGTGCGTTGGCCATCGTGACAGCTCCGTAGCCGGCCAGCGCGGGTCCGTTTTTCGTGCGCGGAATCAGTCCATAGCCTTTCTCCCGGGGTAAGTGCACGAGCATCGTGAAACGGCTTGATCTTTCCACCAGCGTCCCAATGGCGGATCGGTTCAGGCCAATGAGCAGGTCTCCTTCCCAATGGCCCGGCACAGCACGATCTTCCGCCTCTGCAGGCCGACTGGAAATCATCACCTCCTCGCTTACGTGCGCCCACGCCTTGGCACGCGCTCTCGCTCGGGGAACGCGCAACGCACGACCGGTGCGCAGGCAGCCCACCAGCTCGCGCTTGAGCGCGCCGCGCCCCTGAATATAGAGCGCTTGATAAATGGCTTCGCGAGAGATGCGCATACACTCATCGTCCGGGAAATCTACCTGCAATCGATTGGCAATCTGTTCAGGTGACCAGCCGTTGACCCACTTTCGGTCACCGCGATTTGGTTTATTTCGCCCCTTGAACGGCGCCTGCCTGGGCCCGGCAATTTCACGACCATCAACGTCATGTACTTTGCCCTCCAGGCGCTCCTGTACATATTGACGCAGCCGTGCATTAGTCGCCAGCTTCGCTGGCTTTGGTCGTTTAGCGAACCGTTCCGCCTTCCACTGCGCGACCGAAGCACGATACTCGAGGC
>NZ_JAYMRT010000109.1:0-876 GCF_038900515.1 Burkholderia sp. JPY481 | reverse complement strand
ACGCCCACAGATACGCGCGATGTGTCTTGCCTTTGCCGGGACCGAGCATCTGTACCGGCGTCTCATCCGCATGCAGCACACCCTGCTGCAGGATTTCCTGATGCAGCGCGTCGACCAGCGGTTGTAGTTGCACGCCGCACGTACCGACCCATGCGCCCAATGTCGAGCGCGGTATCGCGACGCCCGCTCGCGCAAAGATCTGCTCCTGACGATACAGGGGAAGGTGGTCAGCGTACTTGGCAACCAGCACCGAAGCCAACAGTCCCGTGGTCGGGATGCCCTTGTCGATGACGTGTGCGGGCACCGGCGCCTGGATCAGCGTTTCGCAGTTCCTGCACACCCACTTGCCACGGATATGCCGCTCTACCGTGAACACACCCGGCGTGTAATCCAGTTTCTCGCTGATGTCCTCGCCGATGCGCACACGCTCGCAGCCGCACTGGCATACGGTGCCGTCAGGCTCGTGATGTATTTCTGTACGCGGCAACTGTGCAGGCAGCGATGCGCGTTTGGACTGTTGACGTGGCTCGTCGACTGGCGTTGCCGGCTGAAGCTGCTCGAGTTCCAGTTCGATAGCGGCGAGATCCGCGTCAATCGCCTCATCCAGCAGGTTCATCTGATCGCTGCTGAGCTGTTCGCTGCGCCGGCCGAACTGCTGGCGCCTGAGAATCGAGATCTCCTGGGTCAGCTGGTCGATACGGGTTTGTCGGTACTGCAGCTCCCGTTGCGTCTCGTCGACCTGCCTGGTCTTCTCGAGAATCTCCCGCTCCCTGTCCTCGACCTGGGCAATCAGCTGCGCGGCAAGCGCGCGTAATTGTTCCGGGCTGAGGGCGTTAAGATCGGCGGGCAGGTTCATGCAGACGAGTCTGCCAGAAC
>NZ_JAYMRT010000108.1:0-879 GCF_038900515.1 Burkholderia sp. JPY481 | reverse complement strand
CGGTTCAGGTAGCCACGCGTCACGCCCGCCCCGCCAATGTAGAGCTCGCCCACCGCCCCGAACGGCACCGGCTCGCCATGACCGTCCAGCACGTACACCCGCGTGTTCGCAATCGGACGGCCGATCGTTTCAACGACCGCCTCCGCCCTTGCCATGCAGGTCCAGGTCGAATACGTCGTCGTTTCGGACGGAGCGTACAGGTTGCAGATCTTCTCTGCGCCACTGCTGCTGAACACTCTGCCAATCAGGCTGGCGGGCAACCGCTCACCCGCCAGGTTGATTACGCGCGCCGATGCCGGTACGGCCTGCTGGTCGAGCAGCGCCGCCATCGTCGAGGGAACCGTGTTGATCAGCGAGACATCTAGGGGTGTCTGCGTCAGTGCCAGCGCATCCTCGACAAGATAGAGTGTGCCTCCCTGCGACAGCGTAACGAAGCACTCATAGACCGACAGGTCGAAGCCGATCGAGGTAGAGAACAGCATGCGGCTGGTCTCGGATTCCGCAAACACGCGGCGGCTCCAGTGCAGCAGGTTCACGGTGCTGCGGTGCTCGACCATCACGCCCTTGGGCGTGCCGGTGGAACCCGACGTGTAGATCACATAGGCCAGATGGTGCGGACCCAGGCCCAGCGCGCGCACATCCGGATCCGATGACGGCTGCCCGGCCCACGCCGGCGACTGCGCCTCCAGCTCCACCAGCCCCACCCCAGCGAGCGCCTCCCCGCCCAGCGCCGCACGCCCCGCCGCATCGGACAGCACCAGCCGCGGCGCCGCCTCCCCCAGAATCTGCCGCAGCCGCGCGCCCGGATACGCCGCATCCAGCGGCACATACGCGCCCCCCGCTTTCAGGATCGCCAGCAGCCCCACCACCATCGCCGCG
>NZ_JAYMRT010000107.1:0-898 GCF_038900515.1 Burkholderia sp. JPY481 | reverse complement strand
TAGCCCTTGCAGCAACCCAGCGCCTGCAGTGCCTTGCGATCGAGCAATCTCCCCCCTGATGTCCCCTGAATTCAGGTATCAGGTTACGCAATTGGTGAAAATCGCTCCACGCTTTTCTACGAAGAACCCATTTACTGTAATACGTTCTACGCGACCGGCTTGCGTCGCCGCCAAGATGGGCTATGAGCACATTATGCTTTTTTGAAAATCGAGAGTCCCGTTCAGATCATATTTCAGGCGTGTCGCCCCGGGGCCGAAATCGACCCTCGTCGCGGGGGTCATGCTGTCTAATTCCAACGTCGGCGCGCTCATTCTGCCTTGCCCATCTGACTGTGGCAGGACGGTTCCCAGTGCGCAGTCGGTGACTATTAAATAGTAGGAAAACTGAACAATATTGAAAATGTACTGTGTATTCGGGGCGCCTTGTGCACCTAGCGCGGGACTAGAGTCAATGTATAGCGCAACACCCATGGTCAACGCATCGCTTACCGTGAAACTTCTATCTGTATTAATTCGAAGTTTACCCATAAGGTGGTTATCAAAATATGGCCGTCCAGAATAGAAGCTGCCGTTTTGATATCCAATTGGAAGCGAGTTTTCGCCCTTTGCGGTGAATGGGAAGGCTGACGTCATTTGCCCGTACTGGAATTGCGCACCTACATCAATTGATTTTGTGGCATTTCCCCAACCAAGTGAGCTTCCCCTGAAATTTCGCCTTCCAGCAGGTCTGGTATAAACTCGACCGAAAGGAAGGAAAGAAGAAATGTTTAGGGTACCGCACCAGGTGTACACGGCGGAGTTCAAGGAAGCTGCAGTGCAACGAGTCAAGGACGGGCAAGGCGTGAGCGCCGTGGCCGGCGAATTGGGTATGTCGATACAGACGCTGCGCAACTGGCTC
>NZ_JAYMRT010000106.1:0-900 GCF_038900515.1 Burkholderia sp. JPY481 | reverse complement strand
CGTGCGCTTGGTTGACAGATCCAGGTCAAGACCCAATTGCGACATTACTCTTCTCCTCAACTAATTCGCGATGCTTCCAGGATAGCTGAACGGGGCGTCAATGCCAGGACTTTTGCAGACCTTCCTTTACAAGCGGACTTGTGGGTAAAGCTCAGTCGTTCACGGCGGGGAAGGAAAGCGCGGACGCCAAAGGCGTCCTTGACGACGCTTCGGTTCTGATACGCGTGAGCCATGCAACGACTCTAGGCCTTCAAGTTCGAACCGATGCCCAACGGCGAAACGCAACGCAATATGCGCGAGTTGGCGGGCGCGTGCCGGTTCGTCTATAACGAGGCGTTGGCGTTGCAGGTCGAACGCCACAAGGGCGGCGATAAGAAGCTCGGCTACGCCGGCCTGTGCAAGCTGCTCACGGAGTGGCGCAACGGCGCGGAAGCACCGTGGCTCAACGATGCGCCAGTCCATCTGCTCCAGCAGGCCTTGAAGGACCTTGAGCACGTCTACACCAACTTCTTTGACAAGCGGGCCGAGTTCCCCCCGTTTCAAACGAATGGGCGAGCAGGATGGGTTCCGCTACCCAGACCCGAAGCAGATTAAACGTAAGCGGTCCATCTTTAGCGTCTGGCAGTGATCGCCAGGAGCGAGGAGCATAGGCGTCCACCAATTTGGACTGACCCCCAGAAGTTGGACGGTTAGATGGCTACGCCTGGACCGAATTGAGTCCGATATTTTACGGGGCTCATGCCCTGCAGTTTTAGCTTGATACGGTCATGGTGGTAGTACCGGATATAGTCCTTTATGCCGACCTCCAGCTCGTCAAGATTATCAAATTTGTTGAGATAAAAGAACTCCGCTTTGAGGGTGCCGAAGAAGCTCTCCATGGCGGCATTGTCATAGCAGTTG
>NZ_JAYMRT010000105.1:0-905 GCF_038900515.1 Burkholderia sp. JPY481 | reverse complement strand
AATGCCGGGCTATGCGACCGGCGGCTTCTTTTTGCCATCTTTGGGTTCCTTTTGCTGGTCCCTATGACCAGCTCAGGCCCCGACCGTTCCACTTACCGACCTTGTCCGAAATTCCGGCGCCACCTCTGGGGCAAGTCCAACCTGCGAGATTGAGTCTCGCGCTGGTTACGACGGCTACAAGCGCAAGCGCCTTAGCAAGGTCAACATGGGCTATTGATACCCTAGTGCAGTTGCTCGCGGTGCATGTGACGCCGGCCAGTGATCAGGTGCACGCGCAGCTAGGAGAACTGATGCGTCAAGTCATGGTGGCCGGTATGCTCGCACAGTCGGCCCACGCCGCGTCTGAGGGGCGACCACAGGTATGGGGTTACGACTACGGCACCTTATGACGGGTGGCCGCATGATTAAATGTTAGCGCCGATGTAAAACTGAGCGGGTCAGAATTCAACCGGCGTTGACAATTAAATCCATGCCAACCGATTCTCGGCCGATGCGTTACGACATCACACTGAGTGGAGGTGCGATTGATTTCCTGATGTGCGCGCAAAACGCCCGCCGGGGCAGCGTCGGCGGTTGATGTCGCACAGCAGACCGGACGTCCTGGTAAAGAACTTCCTTGAACACGCGCTGACTGTCCCTTCCCTGGATACATCCATTGGGACAGTTCAGTGCTCTTAACGTCACGTTCCTGATTCCATTGTTACGTTGGAGCATCCTGCGTGGACAAAGGCTCATGCAACGATGGCTCTCTTCATGTGCGACAATAATTCGCTTAACTGTAAGCGGCCAGCAAACCCGTCTTGACGAATTGAGCTAAGCGACCGCAACTGTCGGCTGCCAGCGATGAGGCAGCAATGTTGCGACGTCGCTGGCCCTGTGGGTCGGCAATCGCGTGAGGACGTCCT
>NZ_JAYMRT010000104.1:0-942 GCF_038900515.1 Burkholderia sp. JPY481 | reverse complement strand
TGTCACGGATCGGCGTAATCGAGCCGGGGATGATCGGCGTAATGAGGCCACCTGGAATGGCCCCGAAACGCGATTTCGAAGGGACTCAAGAATGCGTTTTTTTGCCTGATTTGGCAACCGCGTTTTCGCCGTTTTCGGGCATCGGTTTCGGCTTGCGGAAGCTCTCACCCTCAATGACGACACGGTAGGCGCCATGCCGTAGCCGATCGAGCGTGGCAGCACCGAGGATGCGGTTGTCGGGGAACGCGTCTCCCCATTCGCTGAAGTCGAGATTTGACGTCAGGATCGTCGCCGCGCGCTCATACCTGGCGGCTATCAGGTCATGGAAGTCTTCGTCGTGGGGCGCACGAAGAGGTTTGAGTGCGAAGTCATCAACGATCAGCACCGGCACGCGCACAAACTGCTGGAGCTTGCGTTCATAGAGTTCGGTCGCCCTTGCTGCATGCAGCTTCTTGAGCAATCCGGTTTGCGTAATGAACAGGACATCACGGCCCTGACGCGCGGCGCAGTGGCCCAACGCCTGCGCGAGATGCGACTTGCCAACGCCGGTTTGGCCGACCATCAGCACGCAGACCTTCTCGTCGATGTAGCGGCCGGTGGCGAGATCATGGATGTGAGCGCGGTTGAGTTTGGGCACGCGGTCGAAGTCGAAGTTCTCGAGGGTCTTGCCGAGGGCGAAGCCAGCGCGGGCGAGCCGCACGCCGAGCTTCTTCTGCTCTCGCCGTGCGACCTCGTCGTGCAACAGCATGGAGAGGAAATCCGTGTAGGCAAGTTGCCCGTCGATGGCCTGACGGTTGCGTTGCTCGAGCGAGTCGAGGATGCCCGAGAGGCGCAACTGCTTGAGGATCGTGTTCAGTTCTGGACTGGGATGCATGGGCGTTCAATGGATCAGAAGGGAATGGAGGTCACGGCCGAAGCGGCCGCCGTTCAGATAGGTGTCGG
>NZ_JAYMRT010000103.1:0-947 GCF_038900515.1 Burkholderia sp. JPY481 | reverse complement strand
CCGGCTGTCGTTCGTACAAGGCCTGCTCCAGTGCGTCCAGAACGAAGTCCGTTCGCGCCGAGCTCGAGACGCGCCAGCCGACAATGCGCCGGGCGAACACGTCGATGATGAACGCGACATAGACGAAGCCTTGCCAGCTCGATACATACGTAAAATCTGACACCCACAGCGCATTGGGCCGTTCGGCCGTGAACTGCCGCTTCACCAGATCCTTCGGGCACGGCGTCGAACCATCGCTCACTGTCGTGCGGACCGTCTTGCCCCGCACCACACCGCGCAGGCCCATCTGCTTCATCAGCCGCTCGACCGTGCAACGCGCCACGACAATGCCTTCGCGCTTCAATTGCTTCCAGACCTTGTCTGCGCCGTAGACCTGGAAGTTTTCTTCCCACACACGCTGGATCTCGTCCTTGAGCATCCTGTCGCGCTGGGCCCGCGCCGGCACCAGCTCAGGATGGGCGCGGCGGGCCACATGCGTGTAGTACGTCGACGGGGCGATTGGCAGCACCCTGCAGATCGGCTCGACCCCGTAGACGTGCCGGTGATCATCGATGAACGTGATCATCACTTCGGTCGGCGGTCGAGCTCCGCCTGTGCGAAATACGCTGACGCCTTGCGCAGGATTTCATTGACCTGCCGAAGCTCACGCACTTCCCGCTCCAGTTCCTTGATCCGATCCTGCTCCTGCGTGCTCGTGCCCGGGCGCAAACCCCGATTCCGCTCTTCCTTGCGTACCCAGCTACGCAGCGTCTCGCCCGAGCAGCCAAACTTCGCTGCGATCGACGCGATCACCTTCCATTGCGATTCGCGATCGCCTTGATGTTCCAGTACCATTCGCACAGCCCGCTCACGAACTTCCGGCGAGTACCTCGGGGACTTCTTCTTCGTGTTTTCCATAGCTCCATTTTCTCAAGAAGTGGAGTCTCCGGAAAACCCGGGGCGCTTCA
>NZ_JAYMRT010000102.1:0-991 GCF_038900515.1 Burkholderia sp. JPY481 | reverse complement strand
TCGAGCCGCACCGGCAGCGTGTTCATGAACAGCCCCATCGCCCGGTCCGCGCCGCTGCCACCATGCATGCGCCCGAACAGCACCGTGCCGAACACCACCTGCTCGCGCCCGCTGCTGCGCGCCACCACCTGCGCCCACGCCAGATGGCACAGGCTGGCCACGCTCACCCCCAGCCGCCGCGCCTGCTGCCGCAGCCGGTCGTTAAGCGCCTGCGGCAACTGCCGCCGCGCCTCGTCGTCCACCCCGCTGCCGTCGCCGCGCACCTCGCCCAGCCCGAACGGCAGCGTCGGCCCGTCAATCCCCGAGAGCATCTCCCGGAAGAACTGCTCATGCGCCTGCTCTCCCACACCCAGCCGCGCCTGCGCTATCAGGTTACGGAATGGCTGCGGCTCGGCCAGCTCGTGCCCGCGTCCCGCCAGCACGCTCCGCACCTCCGCATGCATTACCTCTGAGGTCGTGTGATCGCCGATCAGATGATGCTGCAGCGCCAGCAGCAGCCAGCGCCCGCTGCCCGGCTCCCGGGCCGTCACAAACCGTATCAGTGGCGCCCGCCCCAGATCGATGCGCTGCCCGCGCGGATCGAACCGGCGCCGCAGCTGCTCGGGAGCCGGCCCCTCAGCCTCGTCCAGTTCAACCTCCACCACCTCCAGCCGCGCCTGGCGCCACACCACCTGCGCCGGACTGGACAGCCCCTCCCACACAAACGACGTGCGCAGCATGTCGTGCCGGTCCACCACCCGCTGCACTGCCGCCAGATAGCGCTCCAGCAGGTCACGACCGGCAAATGCCATCTGCGAGACCAGCAGGTACGGATCGCCCTGGCTGGCCAGCAGATGATGGAACAGGATGCCCTCCTGCAGCGGCGAGAGGGCATAGATGTCCTGGATGTTGGCCAGCCCTCCGGGCACCGTGGCCACCACCCGGTCGATCTCCGCCTGGCTCAGCCCGATGAGCGGCAGCATCCCGGGGGTGATCGCCGTACTGTGCGCGG
>NZ_JAYMRT010000101.1:0-1006 GCF_038900515.1 Burkholderia sp. JPY481 | reverse complement strand
TCTTCCTGTTGCCCGGTGAGAGCACCGGGATCGGCGTGTCATCCGCGTGCAGTTTGGTCGCGGCCATCGTATAGCGGCGCAGCGCCTCTGTTAGCGGAGCGCACAGTGCCTCGCACTGGCCGACCCATCGGCCCATACTGGCCCGGTCAAGCGTCACGCCGTCGCGCGCCGCGATCGCCGATTGCCGGTACAACGGCTGGTGGTCTGCATACTTCGAGACGAGGATGTCTGCCAGCAAGCTCGGATGGGCGATGCTCCGCTCGATCGGCAGGCCGGGCATCGGCGGCTGGCTGATAGTGCTGCAGCATGGGCAAACCAGTTTGCGCCGGATCGTGCGAATGACCTTGAACGCCGCTGCGACCCGGGCGAGTTGTTCGGATTCGTCCTCGCCGAGCACCTGCATTGGCTGACCGCAATCCGGGCAACTTGATTCGGGCTTGAGCACATGATCCTCGCGCGGCAGATGCGCGGGAAGCGCTTGCCTGGAAGCCGCTTCGTCCGTCGTCGCATTCGAGGTGGACGCATTTGCACCGCGGGCCTGCGCACGCTGCACATCCACAACGCCGCGCCCGGCGGCCAGATCCTCAAGTTGAGTCTCGAGCGTCTCGATCTGCCGCTGCAACTGCTCGGACTTGCGACCGAACTGCATGCGCCTGAGCTTGTCGATCTGCGCCTTGAGTTGCTCAATCTCGACATCGCGTTCGGCAAGCAGGCTACGGGCCTCAACCAGCAAGGCCTTCAGGAGCTCGACATCGTCAGGAAGATCGGCGCCGTTCGACATGCGCCGTAGTTTACGAGTCTGCCGCGCGGTTTACAACATCGATAGTGCGGCAGTGCGACGGGGCTGTCGCCAGTCGATGCCCTCAAGCAGCATCGACAGTTGTGCAGAGCTCAGATGGACCTTGCCACCGTCGGCCTTGGGCCATATAAAACGGCCTCGTTCAAGCCGCTTCGCGAGCAGCCAGATTCCGTCCTCCGAGGCCCAGAGAATCTTTACCAGATCGCC
>NZ_JAYMRT010000100.1:0-1041 GCF_038900515.1 Burkholderia sp. JPY481 | reverse complement strand
TTTTGCCGGCTGTTCGGCGAGCTTGCCGGTCAGCCGCCTGCACAGTTCGTCGCCCTCGTCAGGATGAAACTGGCCGCCACCATGCTTGCGCATGGCGCATCGACCGCGAAAGTGATCGAGCAGGTTGGCTACCATTCCGAGTCGGCATTCGCGCGTGCGTTCCAGCGCGTGATCGGAGTACAGCCCGGATCATGGCGGCGCGGTCATCCCGTAGTGCGCGACCAACAGACAAGCTCCATACAAAGCGGCGCGATTCATTGAGCAGCAGCGGTCAAAGACAATCGGGCAGAAATTAGAGATGGTTTCGACTTGTTGGCAATCGGGCACGGCGCACAGAATACGTCTCCAACTGAAAGGAGTGCAATATGAGCCGCCTGCCCCTGCAGACTGTCGAGAGCGCGCCCGAGGCGAGCCGCCCGTTTCTTCAGCGCTCACTGGCTGCAAATGGTTTCCTGCCAAACCTCGTTGCCGCGCTGGCGAATGCGCCTGTGGCGCTGGAAACGTACCTGAGCGTCGGAGAAATCAACTCGCGCGGCGGACTGACGTTGGCCGAGCGTGAAACGGTTCAGATCACGGCTGCGGCGATTCACGGTTGCGGTTTCTGTGTGGCGGGTCACACCGCGGTTGCGTTGAAGAAAGCACAACTTGCCCCGGCGCTGGTGGATGCGCTGCGTGCGCAGCAGCCGCTGCCCGACGCGCGGCTCGACGCGGTCGCTGTATTCACGCGCGCGGTGATCGCCACGCGCGGCGCTGTCGCCGACTCGGAACTCTCGGCGTTCCTGGCGGCTGGCTTTACCAATGCGAACGCGCTCGAAGTGGTCCTCGGCGTGAGTCTTGCGACGCTCTGCAACTTCGCGAACAACCTCGCTCGCAATGATCTCAATCCGCAGTTGGCCGACTATCGTTGGGAACCCGGGACGCAAACAGTATGAGTACCGCTTCTTTCGTCCCCGCCGATCTTGCCGTATGGCTCGACACGCACGCGGAGTCGCTCGACTCGAGCGCGGGGCACGCACGTGAAATCGTGCCGCGGCTTGCCGC
>NZ_JAYMRT010000099.1:0-1041 GCF_038900515.1 Burkholderia sp. JPY481 | reverse complement strand
GTTGCCGTCGATCATTATTTGAGCCATGACCGCTGTGCTGCCGCAACCTTGAGGGCTTTGGGCTATCCGAGTCGCGAGACGCTTGCAGCCTGGATCGAAGAACTGTGCCCTGGGATCAGAAAACGTACTGTTGGCAGATCAGTTGGTAGCGTTCCAAAATCACATAAAGTGAAGCAGGCGGCGGTCATCGAGCTGTGCACCAGAGAGCAAAGCGCACGCGTGGTTGCCGAGAGAACAGGCGTGAGTAGGCCGACGCTGTATAACTGGAAGAACCAGCTACTCGGTCGAGAGGTTCCAGCATCGATGAAACGCAAAAAGCAGCCAGCGCCGGACCATGAACGTGCGGAACTGGAACAACAGGTCGAATCGCTTCGACGCGACATCCGGCAGTTGCAGCTTGAGCACGATATCCTGAAGAAGGCGAACGAACTGATAAAAAAAGGAATGGGCGTCGACCCGCAACTCCTGAGCAACCGGGAGAAGACGATGCTGGTTGATGCCCTGAAACAGACCTATGCGTTGCCGGAGCTGTTAGCCGCCATGGGGCTTGCCCGAAGTTCGTACTTCTATCACCGTGCACGTCTGTTGGTTGCTGACAGGCACGCTGGCGCGCGTCGCGTCATCGCGGACATCTTCGAACTCAATCACCGTTGCTATGGATATCGCCGGATCCGCGCGGCATTGGGCAGGCAGCAGATCTTCATCTCGGAGAAGGTAGTGCGACGTTTGATGCGACAGGAAGGTCTGGCCGCTGCCACGACCAGACGACGTCGCTACGGCTCCTATCGCGGAGAAATAAGCCCCGCGCCGGAGAACATCATCAATCGTGACTTCTGTGCCGACGCTCCAAATCAGAAATGGCTCACCGACATTACCGAATTTCAGATCCCGGACGGCAAGGTATATCTGTCACCTGTGATCGACTGCTTCGACGGTCTCGTAGTGAGCTGGTCAATCGGCACGCGCCCGGATGCCGAACTCGTCAATACCATGCTGGATTCGGCGATCGAGTCGGTTGCTGGCTGCGAGCAGCGGCCCGTG
>NZ_JAYMRT010000098.1:0-1081 GCF_038900515.1 Burkholderia sp. JPY481 | reverse complement strand
CGGTTCAGGTAGCCACGCGTCACGCCCGCCCCGCCAATGTAGAGCTCGCCCACCGCCCCGAACGGCACCGGCTCGCCATGACCGTCCAGCACGTACACCCGCGTGTTCGCAATCGGACGGCCGATCGGGACCACTGACCCATTAAAATCAGCCGGGCAATTCCAGACTGTCGCGAAGGTCGTCGTCTCGGTCGGGCCGTAGCAGTGAACGAGACGTACGGGGCCTTCTTCTTTCAGCAATCTCAGAAATGAGCGGAGATCATTGGGCTCCCCTCCACAGAGGAGGTACTTAAGTTGGGCTAACGTGGGAGCAATCGATGATGTAAATTGATTGAATAATGCTGTTGTTAGAAAAAGTGACGTCACCCGGTGCTGTTTAAGCGCCCGGGCAAAGCTGGAAGGGTCTGCGACAGCTTGCATTGCAACAATGCAACCACCGTTAAGTAGTGGTGCCCACACTTCGAATGTGCTTGCGTCGAAGGCGGGATTGCCGGCCCATGCCACACGATCCCCCGCCTCGATCTTCGCATATGCATTGTTGATCACGAGCCGGTTGACGGCACGATGAGAGACAAGAACTCCTTTGGGAAGGCCGGTTGAGCCGGAGGTGTACATTACGTATGCGGCAGCCTCAGCGGTCAATGCCAGGCCAGGATCGGAACTACATCCCGTTCCAACTATGAGCGGCTCAATAGCCAGAACCGGTATCGTCGCCTCAACCAGATTGTCGCCGTCAATCTGGCCAAGCACCAGACGGGCAGCACAATCAGCGAACAGCCATTCCTGTCGTGCAGAGGGAAGGCCGCGATCGATCGGCACATATACTCCGCCCGTCTTCAGGATCGCCAGTTGCGCCACCACAAGAGCGACGGAGCGGTCAAGCACTGTCGCAATGCGATCTCCCGGCCTGACTCCAAGTGCGATCAGATGATGGGCCAGCCGGTTGGCCCGCGCGTTGAGCTCGCCATAGCTCAGTCTCTCGTTCTCATGCACCAGCGCCACCGCCTCCGGTGCCCGCCGCACCTGCGCCTCGAACAGCTCATGGATGCACCGCTCCGACGGATACGCCGCCTCCGTGCGGT
>NZ_JAYMRT010000097.1:0-1109 GCF_038900515.1 Burkholderia sp. JPY481 | reverse complement strand
AGAGCAAGAACCCGAAGGCGCCGAGGCTGTTCCCCGACGAGCTGATCGATCAACTGCTGGCGCAGGTGCAAAGCAAGGATGCCGAGTCGATTCTGGGCGAATCAGGCCTGGCCGGCCAACTAAAGAAGCAACTGGCCGAGCGCATGCTCGCGGCGGAACTCACGCACCACCTAGAGAGCGAGGCCGGACAAGGCAGGAGCAGCAATCACCGCAACGGCACCAGCCCCCAAGACGGTCATCACGCCCAACGGCGAGCTGAAGCTGGACATTCCACGCGATCGGGAGGCGACGTTCGGGCCCCAACTGGTCGGCAAGTATCAACGCCGCCTGCCGGGCTTTGACGACCACGTCATCAGCATGTATGCGCGCGGCATGAGCGTGCGCGAGATCCAGGGTGGCCAACACCGACGCGCCAGCGGAGTCGGCAGTGCTATCCGCCGTGCCGTGCCGATCCGGACCTTCTCGGACTGGAACGATCCGCTGCCCGGTTATTTCGAGATCGATTTCGTCCAGCATTGTGGTGGCGGCAAGGTCGACAGCGAGCTCGTGCACACGCTTGTGATGACAGATATCGCGACCGGATGGACCGAATGCCTGGCCATGCCGTTTCGCGGTGGCGCATTCGTTCTGGAGCATATCGAGCAGGTCCGCGGGGCGTTGCCGTTTCCGCTGCGCGGTCTGGATTGCGACAACGATAGCGCCTTCATGAACGAGACGGTGTTCGACTTTTGCAAAGCGACGGATATCGAGCTGACGCGGTCGCGTGCATACAAGAAGAACGACCAGGCATGGGTCGAGCAGAAGAATGGCGCTATCGTTCGCCGCCTGGTCGGCTACGGAAGGCTGCAAGGTCTGGAGGCCACGGAAATCCTTGCCTCCCTTTACCAGGTTTCGCGGCTCTACATCAACTTCTTCCATCCGTCGTTCAAGCTGAAATCCAAGACACGTCACGGCGCGAAGATGACGAAGCACTATGAATCACTGAGCTTCCCCTGAAATTTCGCCTTCCAGCAGGTCGTGTGTAAACTCGACCCAAAGGAAGGAAAGAAGAGATGTTCAAGGTACCAAAACAGGCGTACACGCCGGAGTTCCGGGCGGCGGCCGTGCAA
>NZ_JAYMRT010000096.1:0-1165 GCF_038900515.1 Burkholderia sp. JPY481 | reverse complement strand
ATGTTCGGGATTCTGCTCGGCGCGCCGACGCTGCGTCTGCGTGGCGACTACCTGGCGATCGTGACCCTCGGCTTCGGGGAAATCGTGCGGATCTTCATGAACAACCTCGACCGTCCGGTAAACATCACCAACGGTCCGAAGGGGATCACCGGGATCGCTCCGGTGCAGATCGGCGGCTTCAGCTTCGCGCAGTCGCACTCGCTGTTCGGCATGCAGTTCCCGGCGGTGTACCTGTACTACTACCTGTTCGTGCTGTGTGCGCTGTTCGTGATCTGGACGTGTACGCGTCTGCAGCATTCGCGTATCGGCCGCGCGTGGGCCGCGATCCGCGAAGATGAAATTGCCGCCAAGGCGATGGGCATCAACACCCGCAACGTGAAGCTGCTCGCGTTCGCGATGGGCGCGTCGTTCGGCGGCTTGTCGGGCGCGATGTTCGGTGCGTTCCAGGGCTTCGTGTCGCCGGAATCGTTCACGTTCTGGGAATCGGTCGTGGTGCTCGCCTGTGTGGTGCTCGGCGGCATGGGCCACATTCCGGGCGTGATCCTCGGCGCGGTGCTGCTCGCGGTGTTCCCCGAGTTCCTGCGCTCCACCATGGGTCCGCTGCAGAACATGATCTTCGGCCATGAAGTCGTCGATACCGAAGTGATTCGTCAGCTGCTGTACGGTCTCGCGATGGTCGTGATCATGCTGTATCGCTCGGAAGGCCTGTGGCCGGCGCCGAAGCACGAAGACAAGATTGCGAAGCTGGCAAAGCGTAGCGGCAAGAAGCCGGTGCGCGCATAAGGTCCGGTGGAGAAAAAGACATGAGCGATAACGTAAGCAACAACGCGGCGATCCGTCTGTCGGTGAAGGGCGTCAACAAGCGCTTCGGCGGTTTGCAGGCGCTTTCCGAGGTCGGCCTGCAGATCCGCGCGGGCGAAATCTACGGTCTGATCGGCCCGAACGGCGCCGGCAAGACGACCTTCTTCAACGTGATCACGGGTCTCTACACGCCGGATTCGGGCGAGTTCAAGCTCGACGGCGAGAACTACACGCCGACCGCGGTCTATCAGGTCGCGAAGGCGGGCATCGCGCGCACGTTCCAGAACATTCGCCTGTTCGGCGGCATGACCGCGCTCGAAAACGTGATGGTCGGCCGTCATGTGCGCACCAAGCACGGTCTGCT
>NZ_JAYMRT010000095.1:0-1179 GCF_038900515.1 Burkholderia sp. JPY481 | reverse complement strand
GGGCGAGCCTCGATGCTGCCAGTGTTGCCCGCCCCCGGGGGCCAGGAAACCGGCCCCAACCCGACAGACCGGGGAAAGCTCGGGTCGAAACGGCACATCGTTGTAGACGCGCGCGGCATTCCACTGGCCATCACGGTCACGGGCGCCAACCGACACGACTCGATGGCATTCGAGCCCACGCTCGATGCCATTCCGGCAGTCTCGGGTCTGAATGGCCATCCCCGCAAACGCCCGGGCAAGTTGCGTGCGGACAAGGGCAATGACTTTGCCCGCTGTCGGCGTTACCTGAAGCAGCGCGGAATCACGGCCCGTATTGCCCGTCGCGGCGTGGAAAGCAAGGAGCGGCCCGGGCAGCATCGCTGGGTGGTCGAGCGCACGCATGCATGGTTTGCCGGTTTCGGCAAACTGCGCATTCGTTTCGAACGGCGTCTCGACATTCATAGTGCTTTGCTTTCCTTGGCTGCTGCCCTTATCTGCTCGCGCTTCGAGAGGGTAGCCGCGTTCCCTCTCAGAAACGCGGCCCCCGAAGAACCGTACGTGCGAGTTTCCCCGCATACGGCTCGCGCACGGCGTTAAGCATCGTGCTGCTGCCGGCTGCGTCTGTGCATACGCAACCTTCGCTAGCGTCGCATCGTCGATTCGTCCCGAAACCGAGACAAGGGAAATCGGGGTTCCCGCGTTTCCATCTCCACCGATCCGAGCACTTCTGGGCCTGTCCGGTTAGCACCTGCCTCTTCCCCGATGGCGTTTTGACGACGGGCGTGCGCCCACATCAAAAAGGCGCAACCAGCCATATACCTTTTGGTCAGAGCCAACAGCAGCTTGGGCTCTTTCACAATAACGAGGATTCTGTCAGCAGTTCACGTACGTTGTGCATGCGGAACTTGCCTGGCCCCCACACCGCACGGCTGCTGGCAGTGTCGATTCCTTCCCGGTTGCCCGGGCGAACCGCCTTAACGGAGGGTACGTTGTCCCCGGAGCTTCGCACCCGACCGTTACCAATCGCGCGCGTCCGGGTAGGCAACTGCTGGTCGTACAGCAGGTCACGGCTTCAAATTCCCATATTCAGGTTGTTGAATGTGACAAGGCAGAGAAGAGCTTTGCCATCCACTACATTGCCGATTTACGTCCGGCGGACGGCGACACGCGTCGCACTTGATGACTTGTGTTAGCGGCTCT
>NZ_JAYMRT010000094.1:0-1187 GCF_038900515.1 Burkholderia sp. JPY481 | reverse complement strand
ATGCCTCATCCGGCGTGCGGTCTTCCAGACTCGAATGAGGTCGTCTCTGGTTGTACAGATTGATGTAATCGCCGATTGAGCGCCGGGCGTGGCTGACCGACTCATATGCCTTCAGATACACCTCCTCATACTTGACGCTTCGCCACACTCGTTCGACGAACACGTTGTCGCGCCAGGCTCCCTTGCCGTCCATGGATAGTTTGATGCCGCGATCCAGAACCGCGTCGGTGAAAGCGGTCGCAGTGAACTGACTGCCCTGGTCGGTGTTGACGATTTCAGGCTGGCCGTATTTCGCGAATGCCTCTTCAAGCGCCTCGACCGCATGGATCGCTTCCAGCGTGATCGCCACGCGATGTGCCAATACCTTTCGGCTGGCCCAGTCCACCACAGCCGTCAGATACACGAAGCCCCGCGCCATCGGAATGTAGCTGGTGTCGAGTGCCCACACCTGATTGGCGCGGTTGATCTTCATTCCCTGCAGCAGATACGGCCAGATCTTGTGCTGCTTGTGGCGGCGGCTCGTGTTCGGCCAGCAGTACAGCGCTTCGACACCCATGCGTTTCATCAGCGTGCCCACATGCCGTCGGCCCACCTTGATGCCTTCGCGGCGCAGCAGACGTACCAGCATGCGCGCTCCCGCGAACGGGAACTCAAGATGCAGCTCGTCGATCCGGCGCATCAGTTTCAGTTCCGTCTCGTTGACCGGTTGAGGCTGGTAGTAGACGCTTGATCGGGCGATCCCCACAAGTCGCGCCTGTTGCGCAATCGGTAGCGCGTGTGCACGGTCGATCATCGCTTTCCGCTCAGCAACCCCGCCTTGCCGAGCGCTCCGCTTAAAAAATCGTTCTCCAGCGTCAACTGGCCAATCTTCGCGTGGAGCACCGTGACGTCCACTGGTGGCTCACCTGTCGTCGACTTGCCCGTCTCGAACACTTCCGACACGCGCTCCTGCAGTTGCTTCTTCCAGTCCGTAATCTGGTTCGGATGAACATCGTACTGCTGCGCCAGCTCTGCCAGCGTCTTGTCGCCCTTTAGGGCTGCCAGCGCTATCTTTGCCTTGAATGCCGGGCTATGCGACCGGCGGCTTCTTTTTGCCATCTTTGGGTTCCTTTTGCTGGTCCCTATGACCAGCTCAGGCCCCGACCGTTCCACTTACCGACCTTGTCCGAAATTCCGGCGCCACCTCT
>NZ_JAYMRT010000093.1:0-1201 GCF_038900515.1 Burkholderia sp. JPY481 | reverse complement strand
AATGCCGGGCTATGCGACCGGCGGCTTCTTTTTGCCATCTTTGGGTTCCTTTTGCTGGTCCCTATGACCAGCTCAGGCCCCGACCGTTCCACTTACCGACCTTGTCCGAAATTCCGGCGCCACCTCTAAATTCCCTGCCATCGATCCGTTTCGGGTGTTGATCGTCAGAGCGCCGGCGGATGAAGCAAGTGCAATTCTCGCTGTCTCGCAGATTTTGAATCTTCTCGTGTCGAAGCTTTGGCGCGCAATCGGGGGCGTTCTGGATGTCATTTGGATGATTATCGATAAGATTGGCAGACCTTTCGATAGCATCGACCGAGCGTTTGATCCGCTACTGTGGATTCTTTTAATGATTCTAGGCTTTTTTGCTTTCATACCCATCCATCCCGAATGGTCTGTCAAGGCAGCATGGATCATAGTACTGTTCACCTCACTTATGCGCGCCCGGCGCCCCCTGATGCTTACGTTCGGTTTTATGGTGGGAATTCCCGGAGGGCTGATTGCGCTCCTGCTGGCGACACTTTCCATGCCGTTTGGAGCCGACTTGGCGATGGCCTCATTACTTACCAGCATATCGGCAGAGTCGACCCCTCCCGGCGAGTGGACAACACAGCATTTATTTGCGCACCATGATCGGGATCCGTGGGGTTTAATGCACGGAGTTCCCTATCGGGATCCCGGAAGTCTCAAAGTAATTGCAGATTGGATCAGAGTTCGCGCCGAGCGTACCTGCCCTTGAACCGCCGACAAGTCGATCGGCCGAGTTGAGTCGCGTTCTGCTCTTGGCAGCGCCGCAAGTATCGAAGTGGCGGCGATCGGCGAAAGTCGGTAAGCGGCCAGCAAACCCGTCTTGGCGAACTGAACTAGCGGATGGGATCCGCCGGTTGCCAGCGATGAGGCAGCAATGCTGCGATGTCGCTGGCCTTTTGAGTCGGCAATCGGGTGAGAACGTCCTTCAGGTAGGCATGCGGTTCGTACCCATTCAGTTGCGCTGAACGTAGCAGACTCATGATGGCTGCGGCTCGTTTGCCGGCTCGAAGCGAACCGGCAAACAACCAGTTCGACCTGCCGATAGCAAGTTCGCGATCATTCTGCCCATATCGGGCAGGAAGTTGAAGTCCATTACCGTTGGCATCCGTTGTATGGGCGTCGCGTCAAGGTACGAGACGTCGAGGAGCGAAGCGGCGGTCGCGTGGTGCAC
>NZ_JAYMRT010000092.1:0-1229 GCF_038900515.1 Burkholderia sp. JPY481 | reverse complement strand
CCGCCACGTTGTCCTCGCCGTCCTCGATGCCGGGCTGGTTCGTGAAGTTGCCACCCGTCATACCGCCGCCGCCGACCTGCGGCGAGCTGCTGATCGACGTGCCGGTCTGAAAGCGCGTCGCCGATTGTGACAGCCCCGCGCGCACGTGCAGCGCGGTCACTTTGGCCAGCTGCCCGCTCAGGCCGAGCGAGACCAGCAGGCGCTGATACGCGGCCATCTGCTCGGCGCTGATCTGCGTCACGCCGGGTGCCGGACTCGCGACCAGATTGCGCAGATTGAATCTGGACTGAGCGTCCTCGATCGAGCCCGACAGGTACGTGGCCGCGCCTTGCTCAGCGCGCACCTCGCCGATCTGGCCGAGAAAATCCGACAGCCGCGTTTTCGCGATCGGCTCGCCCCACACGCCACCCAGATAGGTGATGCCCGCCGACGTATCGCCCTCGGAGCGCAGGATCAGCCGGGTCCAGTCGAGCGCGCCGCGCGCGACCCATTGCGCCTGCGACAGCAGCCGCTGATTCTCGATGCGGCGGATTTGTACCTGCTGGCGCCACAAAATGCTGGAGACGAGAATTGCCGACAGCGTCACCACCAGCAACGCGCCGATGATGGCGGCGCCGCGCTGCCGTAGCTGCACTTTCCGGCGGGAGCCGCGTTCCGCAGGCAACGCAGAAGCCGCACGGCGCGCATCAGAAAAAGAGAATCTCATGTCATTCTCCACGGAATGCCGCCTGCGCTTATGCTCCGCCCGTCACGCGAATCACTTCTTCGAGCGACGTCAGTCCCGACGCGAGCCAGCGCTCCGAATCCTCGCGCAGCGTGCGCATGCCCTGGGCGCGGCCCGCTTCGAGAATTTCGGCATCGGCCGCGTTGCGGTGGATCAGCGAGCGGATCGTTTCGTCGATCAGCAACAGCTCGTAGACGCCGCGGCGTCCCGCGTACCCCATGTCGGTCAGACGCGTGACGGCCGATGCCGCGTCGTTCGTGTGCAGCGTCGCGAGCACCAGGTGGCCGGTCAGCGACGCCTGCACCGCAATCTGCGCGGTTTCGAGGTCGCGGATTTCAACGATCATGATGATGTCCGGGTCCTGACGCAGAATCAGCTCAATGCGCGCGCGAAGCTCATGCCGATCCGCTCGTTGACCTGGGTCTGGCCGATGCCGGACAGGTCGTATTCGATCGGGTCTTCCACCGTCATGATGTTGGTGGTCGCCGTCTCCAGTCGCGACATC
>NZ_JAYMRT010000091.1:0-1389 GCF_038900515.1 Burkholderia sp. JPY481 | reverse complement strand
ATAAAGACTGCTGGGCACGCTTGAGCGTGTTCCAGCAGATCAAGGAACAACCGAGTTTGAGAAACGCCTCATGAATGTCGGCTCGACGTTCAAAACGGATGCGAAGACGGCGGAAATGATGCAACCAGGCATGCGTACGTTCGACAACCCAACGCACTCTCCCGAGGCCACTGCCGTGGGGTTGGCCACGTCGGGCAATGCTGGTTGGGATGCCGCGCTCGTGCAGGATGCGGCGGTACTTGTCGTGGTCGTAGCCCCGGTCTGCATAGACACGACCGGGTCGGCTCAGTGGTCGTCCACGCAAGCCACCGACGGGCACAATGGCATCGACCAGCGGAACCAGTTGCGTCACATCGTTACGGTTGGCACCGGTCAGGATGGCGACGAGCGGTGTGCCGTTCGCATCGGTCAGGAGGTGGTGTTTGGAGCCGGGTCGCGCGCGGTCGGTGGGGTTCGGTCCAGTTTTTCGCCCGCCCCAACCGCGCGAATCGACGAAGAATCGACGACCATGCGCGAGAAATCGATCTTCTCGGCTGCACGCAGCTTCGCCAGCAGGACCGCATGCAACTGGTCCCAGACGCCTGCCTCCTGCCAGTCGCGTAGCCGACGCCAGCAGCTCACACCCGAACCGCAACCCATTTCGGCGGGCAGGTCGCGCCAGCGGATGCCGGTTTTCAGCACGAACAGAATGCCGGTCAACGCTGCCCGATCCGGTACCGGTTTGCGGCCCGGATACTTGAAGCGGCGTGGCTTCGGTGGTGGTAGCAGTGGCTCGATCAGTGCCCACAATTCGTCGTCAACGATTGGTTTTCCCATCTCCTCGATCCACTTGTCACAACGACCGAGGTTAATCTATGGTCACCCCCGTTTTTGCAATGCTGAATTTTTTGGCGCGTTGGGTTTGCGTAAATCTATCCGGCGTCAGAGCGGGATGAGCCGTCGCGCCTCGATGAGAATCGCGCCTGATGGTCCTGATAACAGGGGCAGCTTCAGAAGCTGGTTAACCTCTCAGGGTTTCCGTCAGGCCGGTTTGCCGTTCACGTCATCAGTATTCAGCAATCGCAAAACCAGATGGATCGACTTCGGTAAAGCAGTTCGGCGGGAGGTGGCTCATCGAGGGGCGCTTCGCGTGCATGGGTCGAATACAGCGTCGCGACTCGCAATGGCCCAGGCTATTCGCGCGAACTTGTTAGCGAGCGCACAGGCCACTACGTTTGAGTGTCGTCGCGCGAGCATTGAGCGCACCCAGTCGGCCATCTTGCCCGTGTGCCTGTTTAGATGCAGCATGAAGGCACGGGCACACTGGACGAGCAACCGGCGAATGTTCTTGTCCCCCCGCTTGGAAATTCCCAACAGGTTCGACCGGCCTCCCGTACTGTACTGGCGGGG
>NZ_JAYMRT010000090.1:0-1471 GCF_038900515.1 Burkholderia sp. JPY481 | reverse complement strand
TGTCGAGGCCATTTTGAAATGTCCGCTGTGCGGCTCGTTAGAAATGTCCGATGTTGTAGGGGTTCAAGGTCTGTCTTTCATGGTTTTCATTCCGTGCAGTGTTGAAGGATTCGGTTTGAATGGGCAGGGCGCCTCAGTCCGTTCAGTTCAGCCTGGCAGACCGGCGGCCTGGTTTTGAAGGCGGCTTCGACTGCTGCGCGATCTGCATGATGGCCTGATCCAGATCGGCCCGCGTGAACTCGCGCTGCTTCTTCGTGCCGGGCAGACGCTCCGGTTTGCGGACCGCCGCGCCGCGATTCGTGCGTGACGGCGAGCCCGAGATCCGGCGGTTGTCGCGCTGCGCCTGCAGCGCCTGCGCGACCGCCAGTGCATGGCCGAGCCGCTTGTGCCCGATCACCGCCCCCTGGTCGATTTCCGCGAGCTTGTCGTACGGTATGTAGGGCAGCGCCACGCCGTCGGCGCGGATCTCGAGGCGACCGTCCGGGTACTCCCAGACGTCGATATAGTGGCCGATCAGTTTCCGGTTGGCCTCGATGTCGTCCAGAAGATAGATCATGCGGTCATTCAGTACGGTCAGCTTGTCCGACACCTTGCGCTGGAGCCGCCAGGTCAGGATCGCGTCGCAATCCTCGTCGGCGCGCAGCGTCCGGTGCGCATCGAACGTGCTTCTGGGTGGCTTCGCAAAGCGCGCGTTATGGGCGGCCATGAAGGCGCGCGCATACGCGTTGGCGGCTTCGATGGTGCTGATATTGCGCAGCCGCAGTTCCTTCACGAGGCGGTCCTGCAGCGTCAGGTGCGCGCGCTCGACCCGGCCCTTGGCGGGGCTCGAGTTCGCGCAGAACGTGTCAATGTTCAGCTGGTACATCGCCCGGCCGAACTGCGTGATTCCGCGTGCGCCGGTCCGGCTGTACGTTGGCCGGAACACGCTCGCCCGATCGCTGTAGAACGCCACCGGCTTGCCATAGCGTTCCAGATACGCCCGCGTCGCCTCGAAGTAGCTGAAGGTCGATTCGGTGGCCGTGAAGTGCAGCACCATCAGGCGACTGGTCGCGTCGTCGACGTACACCAGCAGCGTGCACGCGGGCGCGCGCTCCTCAAACCACGCATGCTCGCTGCCGTCGATCTGTACCAGTTCACCGAAACAGGCGCGCCGCGCCCGGGGCTGGTGGATCGTGAGCGGGCGCTGTTTGCGCGGGATCCACAGGCCCGCATCGCGCATCCAGCGCCGCACCGTTTCCTTCGCGAGACGGATACCGTGGCATTCCCACAGCTTCTCGCACGCCAGCGTCGGCCCGAAATCGGCATAGCGCTCACGCACGAGCGCCATGGCCCGCGCGCGCAGATCGACCGGCAGTTCCCGGTTACTGGGCAAGCCCCGTTTGGCCGACACCAGTCCCGCCGGCCCACAGGCCTCGTAACGCCGGCACAGCCGGCTGACCTGACGCGTACACAGATCCAGTCGCTCGGCCGC
>NZ_JAYMRT010000089.1:0-1565 GCF_038900515.1 Burkholderia sp. JPY481 | reverse complement strand
AAACATACTAAGATTAGCTGTGAAGAAATCTATGACGATAGATTTTTTCACAGCTATTTTTTATAGTTGTAAAGAGAGAAGTAGACTGTGCAGGCTCTTGGGTTTTAAATCCGTTTATAAAACAAGTCAGCTTTACTCTCGCCTTTTGAAATTCGATTGTAGTATGTTGGGTTCTTGAAACCGTGTATAGGAAAATGAAATGAGAAAGGTTAAGTAAAGTTTAAACTTCTCAAATTAAGCAAGGAGGTTTTAGTTATCGATTATTTAGGGATTGATATTAGTAAAAGAAATAGTGTCGTCGCCCATTATAAAGATGAGAAATTCCAAAAGGAATTTACCATTCAGAATAATAAAAATGGTTACAATTATTTATTAAAGTATTTGAACGACTTAAACCATCCAAAAATCATTTTTGAATCTACAGGTATCTATTCAAGAGCTATGGTACGATTTTGTCGTGTAAATCAAATTAACTATATAGAAATGAATCCGTTAGAAGCTAAATTTAGAACGAGTTCTTTAAGATCATGGAAAACTGATCAGGCTGATGCTCACAAACTCGCTCATTTAGCGCCTACTCTCAAACAAACGGACAGCTTACCTACTCATGAATCAATATTCTTTGAATTAAGAGAACGTGCCCGTTTTCATCTAGAGATTGAAAGTGAACAAAATCATTTTAAATTTGAGATTGTTGAACTACTCCATCAAACATTTCCTGGTTTAGAAAAATTATTTAGTAGTCGATATTCAATCATTGCGCTTAACATCGCTGAAATATTCACTCATCCAGACTTGGTTATTGATTTAGATAGAGACATACTGATTACACATATATTCAATTCTACAGATAAAGGTTTATCAATATATAAAGCTGAAAAATATGCGCAACAACTAATAAATATCGCTTCGGAAAGCTATCCTAATGTCGATAGACATTCTTTTCTAGTTGAAAAAGTACGTTTACTTATTCAACAATTAAAACAATCTATCCAACGTCTTAAACAATTAGATGATGCCATGATTCAATTAGCAAAACAACTCGATTGTTTTGAAAAGATTTATTCGATACCAGGTATTGGTGAACTAAGCGCAGCGATGATTATTGGGGAAATTGGAGATATTACAAGATTTAGATCACATAAACAGCTCAATGCTTTTGTAGGTATTGATATCAAACGATATCAATCAGGTGGTACTTCTAGTAGAGATACAATCAACAAGCGTAGAAATAAAAAAGCGAGAAGACTTTTATTTTGGGTGGTTATGAATATTATAAGGGGTCAACATCATTATGATAATCATGTCGTCGATTATTATTACAAACTAAGAAAGCAGCCTAATGAGAAATCTCATAAGACTGCCGTCATCGCTTGTATAAATCGACTATTAAAAACGATTCATTACTTGATAATGAATCAGAAATTGTACGATTATCAAATGTCCCCACATTAGCCAAACGTACAATCAAATACAGTTTAACACCTTATTCAAAAAAATTAAATTGAACGGTTTAGTTAAGTAATGCTTATTTTAATTATAAGTACTTGACTAATCGTAGGAAA
>NZ_JAYMRT010000088.1:0-1970 GCF_038900515.1 Burkholderia sp. JPY481 | reverse complement strand
GGATGTGTCGCATTAGTGCGGGGACGCTAGAATGCGCGTCTGACGAACCGGTAGTGACCCGATGATGAAGAAGGCACCGACGCCACGAACGGCCCTTGCCCCAGGACTTGCGAAGGTTCTGAAGCGACTGCACTATCCGCTCGATGTCATGCTGATGTGCGTGCGCTGGTATGTGGCATATGGGCTGAGCCTGCGAAATCTGGAAGAGATGATGACTGAACGCGGCATCGATGTCGACCATTCAACCGTGCACCGGTGGGCGATCAAGTTGCTGTCCGTTCTGGAAAAGGCATTTCGACGTCGCAAGCGCGCAGTCGGCAGGAGCTGGCGCGTGGATGAGACGTATATCAAGGTCAAGGGACAGTGGAAGTACTTCTACCGGGCCGTGGACAAAGCGGGAGACACGCTCGATTTCCTGCTGCGCGCCCACCGTGACAAGGCTGCAGCGAAGCGCTACTTAGAAAAGTCGATCGAGTGGAACGGCGAACCCGAGGTGGTGACGATCGACAAAATTGGGGCGAATCTCGCTGCGCTTGAGGCTATCCACGCCGGGCGCGAGACGCCGATCACGATCCGTCAGTCGAAGTATCTGAATAACATCGTCGAGCAGGACCACCGCGCGATCAAGCGCCGGACCCGCCCGACGCTCAGGTTCCAGAAATTTCGTTGCGCCCGCGTTCTCCTAGGTGGCATCGAAGTCATGCACATGATCGTCAAGAGGCAATTGAACGATTGCAGCGTTGGTGCAAACTCCCGTACAGCAGTTCTATTCGCTAGCTTGATAAGGAATCCATACCATATCGGTCTTGCCCGACCTTTCGCTCTTACTGCGACAGAACCCCTAATTCACTTTATCGCAAGACTATGGCCGGTAGTGTGCCCATTTGTCGTGAGCGGGCGGCGCGTAACGTTGCAGCTTGCCAATCAACGCGAGCGGATCGGCGTCGATCTGCAGCATGTCGAGATAGGTCTTGCGCAGGAAGCCTTCGTCGACCGTGTGCTGAAGCACGCGGACCAGCGGCTCGTAGAAGCCGCCGGTGTTCAGCAGCGCGACCGGCTTGCCGTGATAGCCGAGCTGCGCCCACGTGAAGACCTCGAACAGCTCCTCGAGCGTGCCCGCGCCGCCCGGCATCGCGACGAACGCATCGGACAGCTCGGCCATCATCTTCTTGCGATGATGCATGTCGGGCACCACGTGCAGCTCGGTCAGGCCGTTATGACCCACTTCCTTGCTGACCAGCAGCTCGGGAATCACGCCGATCGCGCGGCCGCCTTCGGCCATTACGGTATCGGCGATCACGCCCATCAGCCCTACCTTGCCGCCCCCAAACACGAGCGCGAGATCGACCTCGACGAGGGCGCGGCCGAACGCGCGCGCCGCCTGTTCATACAACGGTTTGGCCCCAATCGCGGAGCCGCAAAAGACACACACCGACTTCATGCTCGACCGTCCTTCGATTCGTTGCGAGGCGGGGCGCCTTCACGCCGTTTCAAGGGCCCGCACCTCCGACATACTCATCATAAGTCATCTATTCTTCGCCCTTGCCCGGCCAAGGATTAAATATTTCGATCCACTGAGCCCATTTATCGAACATCGTAACCATTGACTAGGACAAAATGCCCGCCTCCGCCATTCCAACACCATAACGTTACAATTCCGTGATTGTCATTGACTGAAGATTGGATGTCAGCAAATGCAGGGGCGCCATTAAAAATGCCAATATGAGACGTATATCAAGGTCAAGGGACAGTGGAAGTACTTCTACCGGGCCGTGGACAAAGCGGGAGACACGCTCGATTTCCTGCTGCGCGCCCACCGTGACAAGGCTGCCGCGAAGCGCTACTTAGAGACGGAATCAAAAAGACACCGCTGGGGGCTGTTAACCTTTTCGGCAAGCTGTAATGGGATGGTCACCCCCACCTCGCAGCCGGTAATTTCCTTCGGAGGCCACTGTCATGCAGAACGTCAC
>NZ_JAYMRT010000087.1:0-2260 GCF_038900515.1 Burkholderia sp. JPY481 | reverse complement strand
CTTAGAGACGGAATCAAAAAGACACCGCTGGGGGCTGTTAACCTTTTCGGCAAGCTGTAATGGGATGGTCACCCCCACCTCGCAGCCGGTAATTTCCTTCGGAGGCCACTGTCATGCAGAACGTCACGTTGGTAGGAATTGATCTGGGCAAGCATTCTTTCCATCTGCATGGCCAGGACAAGGCCGGCAAGGCAGTGTTTCGCAGGAAGGTTTCACGCAAGCAGCTCGTCGAGTTCTTCGCAACGTTCCACGCCTGCACGGTCGTGATGGAAGCCTGTGCCGGTGCGCATTGGCTGGCACGTAAGCTCGGCGAGTACGGACACTGCGTCAAGCTGATCTCGCCACAATTCGTGCGTCCATTCGTGAAGAGCAACAAGAACGACTTCGTCGATGCTGAGGCGATCTGCGAGGCTGCATCACGGCCTTCGATGCGGTTCGTCACGCCGAAGAACGAGTCGCAGCAGATCCTGTCGGCGCTGCACCGGGTCCGCCAGGCCCTGGTTCGGGATCGAGTACGCACGACAAATCAGATGCATGGATTCCTGCTCGAATTTGGCATCAGCTTGCCCGTAGGCCATGGCGTCGTGAAGCGCCTTCCTGTCGTACTGGCCGAACACCAGTTACCGCCACGACTTATCGCGATCCTTGAGCGATTGCACGACCATTTCAAGTACCTTACCACGCAGATCAGCGATATCGAGAAGGAACTTGAACGGCAGCTTGCCGAGGACGCCCTTGGACAGCGCCTCCTTACGATTCCCGGCGTCGGATCCATCACCGCAAGTCTGCTCGCCTCAGAACTCGGCGATGGCAAGCAGTATCGATGCAGTCGTGATTTCGCCGCTGCAGTGGGGCTCGTACCAAGGCAATATAGTACGGGTGGCAAATCGAACCTGCTCGGAATCTCCAAGAGAGGCGACAAGAACATTCGCCACCTGCTAGTCCAGTGCGCGCGGGCGTTCATGCTTCACCTGGATAAGCAGACCGGTTGCATGGCTGATTGGGTCCGCGCAATGTTGACGCGACGACATTCGAATGTCGTCGCCTGCGCACTCGCCAACAAGCTTGCGCGAATTGCGTGGGCTATCTCGAGCCGCAACACCGTATTTGAGCGGAGGACGGCTGTTACCGTCGCCTGACGGGCGCTACCACGCTCCGTATAAACAAACTTAACCCACCTGGTTTTGCGACCGCTGATTATCGATGACGTGAACGGTACACCGGCCTGGCGGACACGCTGAAAGGTTAACGAGCTCTTGAAGCTGCCCCTGTTATCAGCACTGCCAGGCGCGATTCTCATCGTGGCGCGCGGAGTCATCCCCACAACGACGCCGGATAGATTTGCGCTAACCATCACCAATCGAGATCTGTGTTGCAAAAATGGGGGTGACCATAGATTAACCTTGACCATCTGAACAACTGGAACCAAGGATGGGCGCGCCGATTGTTGAGGACGAACTGTGGGCACTGATCGAGCCATTGCTGCCGACGCCAAAACCCCGGCGCAAGAAGTATCCGGGACGGTTGCCGGTTGCGAACAGGGCTGCGCTGAACGGCATCCTGTTCGTGCTCAAGACCGGTATTCGTTGGCGCGACTGCCGACAAAACTTGGATTTGGCTCGGGCTCAACCTGCTGGAGACGGTTGCGCGACTGGCAGAAGGCGGGTGTGTGGGAGCGATTGCACGAACTACTGCTGGCGAAGTTACGCGAGGCAGGCGGACTGGACTTCTCGCGAGCAGCCGTCGACTCTTCATCTGTGCGAGCCGTTGGGGCGGGCGAAAAACTGGACCGAACCCCACGGATCGCGCGCGACCAGGTTCCAAGCACCACATCCTGGTAGACGCCAACGGCGTTCCTGTCAGCGCGATCCTGACAGGCGCGAATCGCAACGACGTCACCCAATTGCTGCCACTCGTTGACGCCATTCCACCGATGCGCGGCGTGCGTGGCCGACCTCTTCAGAAGCCCAAAGTCATCTACGCAGACCGCGGCTATGACTCCGAGACGCATCGTCAGAAGCTTCGCAAGCGCGGCATCATTCCGGTGATCGCCAAGCGCCGGACAGAGCACGGGAGTGGTCTGGGCAAGTTCCGATGGGTTGTCGAACGTACTCATGCGTGGCTTCACAACTTCCGTCGTCTTCGTATTCGCTTCGAACATCGCGCTGACATTCACGAAGCATTTCTCAAACTCGGTTGCTCCCTCGTCTGCTGGAACATCTTCAGACGGACGGAGCAGCCTTTTTGAATCCGTCTCTTA
>NZ_JAYMRT010000086.1:0-2379 GCF_038900515.1 Burkholderia sp. JPY481 | reverse complement strand
AGCGTCAGATACGGCGCCGCGAAACTCCATTCCTCATCCGACACATCAGTCGGATACCCTTTGCGGTCTGTTCTTTTCATCCCGCCAGGATAACAGGTCTCAATCGAAGTTCCTAACACGCTCTAGGTCCGCAGTTGGCGCAATATGATGCGCTTTGGGTAGCCGTTCGCGCGTCGGAGCCAGTCTGCGTCGAATAGAGCTCGACATGCGTAGGCTGGTCGGTCATTGAGGGCCAGCGGCATCAGTCGGACGATTGAAACAATTGAGCCTTTCTTTCTTCCCGAGCTACGACGCTACAGGATCAACGAACGCGGCCCATCCCACCGCATCTGCGTTGTCGAAAGCGCAACCACGAGGCGTGGAGCGACAAATTATCTCTGTCTGAAATTGATGCGCATCTTCTTCGCTGCACTATGATCCGCAATCTGTCTTGGCAAGCGTGAAACGCGTGGGGTCTCGCGTTAATTCGCAACGTCGGTTGTAGGGGGCTGCGACCCTGACGTCCATTGCGCGCGCGCTGGCGACATATTGCTCGAGCACGGAAGATTGCCGCGGCGTGATGATAGGCAATTGGATTGCAAGATGCCGATGCGAGACGGGCTATTCGACAACGCGCGAATTAGCGACAAAGCTCGGTGTATCAAGTTAGGCAAAGCGGCCCTGTCCTCCAGTGAGCAATTTGGCCGGGCGCAACGAGCAGCTCAACGGCGAAGGGGTAAGTCCGACAGACGGGGCTATCGACGCAGGCCGGTGCAGTTGCGGATGGGCGCATATTTGGAAAGACATCAACGAGAAGCTGGCGTACACACCGGGAGTCGTCACGGTGAAGCGGCATGGGGAGTAAGAAAGATCCGTCGCAGATGCGAGACGTTCAACTGGTACGGCGAGCTGACGGGTGGTGATCGTTGATGATGGAGCCTCGATCGGTCAAGCCGCAAACTTATGGGGGCTCAACCTCCGTTCGAGACGCATGCCGATCACAGTGGTCAGATTCCTGAGCAGGTGCTGTCGTTCGATTGCCTCATTTGCTTAACGCAGATGGTGTCAGGAATCCTTGCCGGTGGTGAACAGTTCATGTTCAGGCTGTCCCCGTTGGTTATCTATACACTGAATATGCCAGTGGCCGTTTGATGGAGCCCAACGTCCTTCTGTATACCGCAGCGCATATCCGGAGTCGCCTTCGAAAAGTCTGTAACGACAGTCGAGATTCAATCCTTCGAGAACATACGCGAGTGTGTTTTCGCTGGGCCCGCACACTAACGTGTTGCCGCAATCCACATGCAACGAGCCCCATTCGGGTAAGTCCAGTCCGGAGTGAGCCTCGCGCGACCATTGCCGCTTTTCTGTGTCGAGCCAGAGGATTGCGAATGCCATCGGACGGGTAGTATTAAACATGTCGAGCTGGACGGTAAGACGCATGAAAATTCTCCGAACACATATTCTCCACGCCTAGTTGACGTAGGAAACGGCGAACCTCGCCGCGGATCACTCGCTGATTTCTCATCTCCCAGCGTATGCGCATCGTTCGTCGATGTGCTGCTATCAAAACGATCGCGACAAGGACCGTCACTCTGCCTGAGATATCTCACGGGGGAGAGCGCTGTGCCTGTACTAACTGTGTGTCGCGATTCATGAAGATCAGAGATGGGGAACTGACTACCAGTGGCGGCCTCGGGCCATGCATGCCCGAGAGCTGCTGAACATCTTGATAAATTGTCGCGTACGGTGCGAGCGAGCAACTGCGAGATGTAGGGTTGGTGTACCACGCTGCAACGTGACAATACGGGTTTAGTTTGCCGCAGCAACAGAGGGCCTGTCGTTGACCACGATCAACCGAAGGCCCCGAGCTGCATTTGGAGTGTTGTCGGTTGCACATATGCTTGATGACAGACGGCGGGGAAGATCTGTCGCATACCGTCGTTGTGCCGCACAGGGCTAGCGCCAAGTTGCGTGTACTTCAATACGAGCATAGCGGTTCGAGGAAGGTTGCCAGCAACGGATATTCGATACTGATATACAACGACGGCGTTTGGGTCTCGTCGCGGATGCTGTCATGGACGATTCACAAATTGTCCACGTGCCACGTGCCTTGTGTGACCACGGCGCAAACCAGTTCGCGCCGTGGTCATATCAGGTTCCTCAGTGGAACGACGGCAGTATTAGCGTTTATTCGGTCTGCATAAGAAGAACTCGTATTGGTGCGGGGGTTCGCTGTGGCATGATCATTATCAGCTGCGGAAGAATGCAGATAAGTAAGCGGCTCAGCTGGGCCGTTGGTCCATTCGCATGCGCGTGAGGCATGATGGTGAACTGGAACCGCCGGTCAGGTAGCGGGATTCGGCGGGCTGGCTGGCGTGTGCAGCTTGTCGGCCACACGCC
>NZ_JAYMRT010000085.1:0-2500 GCF_038900515.1 Burkholderia sp. JPY481 | reverse complement strand
CATGGGGGCCGCGGGCGCGAACTTCATCGAGGCGCGGGGAACAGTCCCCACAACGACGCCGGATAGATTCGAGCAAGCCAACACAGCATCAAGCGTCAGGGTTGCAAAACTGGGGCGGACCATAGATACTTGAGATAGCGTACCGTCGCTCCGCCAAACATCGCTTTCCAGACAATGGCAAACGCGTATTCACGTGGCGGGCGCACATCATACACGCCCGATGATATAAAGAACTTCAGGTCAGGATCCCTTTCAGGGTCGCCGAGATATGGATGGTGCAGATGAACATGCGAGTAGCGATAAGCCCAGTGCCGCTGAAAAACAGGATATGCGGCGAAGACGATGCCGAGCACGTAGTTCCATCCGGTGCTCCTGGCAAGCGTCCGGTGCGCGGCATCATGCGCGATAGTTGTCAGTCCGCGTTGTTGAGCGCCGATTATGAGTACTGCAAGCGGGTAGAGCCACCACGAGATTCGTATCGTCGCATAAGCACACGCAAGAATGACAAGATAGTCCTTCACAATGTAAAGTGCGCCGGTCAAATTATCTGGCCTCAATTCGGACAGCTCTCGCATATGTCGCGCGAGAATCGCCAGGTGGTGAAACGTTTGCCTCGCAATTGCCAAGCGTCATAAATTTCCATGATCAAATTCCCTCCCAGAAAGATCGACGTCAGACAGCGTCAAGTCCGCGTTGAAGATCGGCGACGATATCATCAATGTTCTCAATGCCAACGCAAAGCCGAATCGAACCGTCGAAAATACCAGCGGCCTCGCGCTTTTCCTTGGGAACCGTTGTGTGCGTTGTCGAAACGGGATGCGTGACCAACGTTCGCGCGTCACCGACATTCGATACGTGGTACATTAGCTCGATGTTGGTTATGAATCTTCGCCCTGCCGCTTCATCGCCCAGTTCAAACATAATCATTGCGCCGTAGCCGACGCGAGCGTCAACTAACTCGTCGACAAGCTCACGTTCGTATCCTGACGACAGTGAGCGAGCGTCAACTAACTCGTCGACAAGCTCACGTTCGTATCCTGACGACAGTGATGGATATGAGACACGTGCGACCTTCGGATGGGCGTTAAGGAACTCCGCAACCGCGACGGCATTTTCGCAATGCCGCTGCATGCGCAGATGAAGGGTTTCGAGTCCTTGTATCAGCTGAAAGCTGGCGAGGGGACTGATCGCGGCGCCGGTGTCACGAAGCCAAGTCATCCGGGATTTAAGCAAATAGGGACTTGCGCCAAGATCGCCAAGTTTCAGAACAGCTTCTTTCCAGAGGATGTCGCCATGCGCTTCATCTCCGTCGTTGAACAACGGAAAGCGGCCCGCGTCGTCAAACGCGAAGCTTCCGTTATCGACAATCAGTCCGCCAAGTGTCGTTCCGTGGCCGCATAGATACTTTGTCGCGGAATACGTGGAGATATCCGCGCCCAGAGCTTTCGGACGGCAAATCAAAGGGGTTGTCGTGTTATCTACAATAACAGGAATCCCGCGCCGCTCACCGATTTCCACCAGCGCCGGAACAGGCAACGGGACAAGGCACGGATTGGAAAACGTCTCTCCAAACATAGCAATCGTCCTGTCGTCCAACATCCGCTCGAACGATGTTACGTCTCGTGGATCCGCAGATCGTGCCTCGATACCCAATCGTTTGAATGTATTGAAGAGCAGATTCCACGTATTGCCATATAGATACTTCGATGCGACAACGTTATCGCCTGGCCTTCCGCTGCACAGGTTAGCGATAGCGAGAAAGGTTGCGGACTGCCCTGAGGCTACCGCCAGGGCGTCGCTCGCACCCTCTACTGCAGCGAATCGCTTCTCGAGGATGCGCGTTGTAGGGTTGATGATCCTGCTATACGTGAACCCATCTTGTCGGACGTTGTAGATATCGGCAATTTTTCAAGATCGCCGTCAAGTTCATAGGCGGTAGATTGATAAATCGGTACAGACACCGCTTTGGTGACGGGGTCATGACGATAGCCAGCGTGTAGAAGTGACGTCTCGCGGTTCATTTCGGCGTTGGCATTGTTTCTTGACATGTCAAATGGCCTTTTTCCATAAGTCGGTTATACGGCGGCCCGGGTGGCTTCCGGATTCATCGAATGAAGCTGAAAAAAAGTCTTCAAATGCTATTCCCAGCAGGCGGATCCACATCGGATCAATACATCCCATGCACCCGATCCTGAAACTGCGTGTCGGAAGATGCAGTTTGGTATAGATGTAGAGGTTGTACTCCACGAGATGGGCGTACAGCGCATCGAGATCTTCTTGCGTACGAACGATATCGCGTGCCGTCAGCGCAAGGCATACCGGCGATCGATCCCGCGGGTCCAACAATGGAGAGGCGTATGGCCCAGTTGCGCGTGAGCTTCCCCTGAAATTTCGCCTTCCGGCAGGTCGGGTATAAACTCGACCGAAAGGAAGGAAAGAAGAAATGTTTAAGGTACCGCACCAGGTGTACACGGCGGAGTTCAAGGAAGCTGCAGTGCAA
>NZ_JAYMRT010000084.1:0-2528 GCF_038900515.1 Burkholderia sp. JPY481 | reverse complement strand
GGACTAAACCGCTCGCGCGGTAAGGGGCTGCGGCCGGCGGTAGTAGCAATGGAGAGGAAACCGACTCTGTTCTCATGTTGATGGGCGAGGTAATTCGCCTCGCCGTTCAACGGGAGCAGAGTCATGACTGATACCCTCCAGACTGTCAGCCCACTGCGCCAGCGCATGATCGACGACATGCGTATGCGCCATCTGGCGCCGAAGACGCAGGCCGGTTATCTGCGCATCGTACGCGAGTTCACCCGGTTTCTGGGGCGCCCGCCCGACACCGCCACCGTCGAGGATCTACGGCGTTACCAGCTGCATCTGGTCGACCACGGCACGTCGCCCGTGTCGCTCAATGCGGCGATCACCGGACTGAAGTTCTTCTTCGAGATCACGCTTCACGAACCCGAACGGATGGCCCGGATGCAGCCGGTGCGCGTGCCCCGCACGCTCCCGGTCGTGCTCAGTCCGGACGAAGTGGGACGCCTGATCGCTGCGACCGGCAACCTGAAGCACCAGACCGCACTGTCAGTCGCCTACGGCGCCGGCCTGCGTGCCAGTGAAGTGGTGGCGCTGAAGGTCGGCGACGTGGACGGCCAGCGCATGACGCTGCGCATCGAGCAGGGCAAGGGCCGCAAGGACCGTTACGCCATGCTCTCGCCGGTACTGCTTGAACGCCTGCGTGTCTGGTGGCGCGTGGCGCACGCGCAGGGCCGGATGCTGGAGGGCGGCTGGCTGTTTCCAGGCCTCGACCCGGTCGATCCGCTCAGCACACGGCAGCTCAACCGCGCCATCCACGCCGCCGCCGTCGCTGCAGACATCAACAAACGTGTCTCGATGCACACATTGCGACACAGCTTTGCGACCCACCTGCTGGAGCAGAAGGTTGATATCCGTGTCATCCAGGTCCTGCTGGGCCACAAGAAGCTGGAGACGACCGCGCTCTATGCCCAGGTCGCGACGGACCTGCTGCGCGAAGTGATCAGTCCGCTGGAGAAGCTGCACAACAACAGCTGAAACACGGCGCACTGCCGTGCCCGAAGTCGCGGACGTCTTCCGCGCGCATGGGCCCGCGTGGCGACAGACCGTACAGCTGAGCCTGGGACAGCTGAAGGTCATGTCGGCGATCGAACAGTGCCGCAGCGCGGCGCTGGGTGGGCACGTGTTGCGCTGTTGTGGCTGCGAACAGATCGAGGTGGCCTACAACTCCTGCCGTAACCGCCATTGTCCGAAGTGCCAAGGGAGCGCCGCGCACCGGTGGCTCGAGGCACGTCAGGCCGATCTGCTACCGGTCGGGTATTACCACGTGGTCTTCACGCTGCCTGCGGCGATCAGCGCGATCGCCTGGTACAACAAGTCGATCATCTACGGGCTGCTGTTCGACGTTGCCGCCGAAACCCTGCGTACCATCGCCGCCGATCCGAAGCATCTGGGCGCGCGGATTGGCGCCACGCTGGTGCTGCATACGTGGGGTTCGGCGCTGACGCACCATCCTCACGTACATGGCATCGTTCCCGGAGGAGGCCTCGCGCCTGACGGTGAACGGTGGGTCGCATGCCGGCCCGGCTTCTTCCTGCCAGTACGTGTGCTCTCGAGGCTGTTCCGGCGGCGCTTCCTGGAAGAACTCACCCATGCCTGTCGCCGGGGCCAGCTACGCTTCTTTGGCGAGTACGCTGCACTTGCCGATCCCGCGGTCTTTACCCGGTGGCTTGCGCCACTGCGCGCCTGCGAATGGGTGGTGTATGCGAAGCGCCCGTTCGCTGGTCCTGAGGCAGTACTCGCGTATCTGTCGCGCTATACGCATCGCGTGGCCATCTCCAACCAGCGCCTCGTCACGTTCGACGAGCGCGGCGTGACCTTCCGCTGGAAGGACTATCGGGCCAGCGGCCGCACACGCCACAAGACGATGACGCTTGCGCCCCAGGAATTCATGCGACGCTTCCTGCTGCATGTGCTGCCCGGGGGCTTCCACCGCATCCGCCATTACGGTCTGCTCGCCAACCCGGTGCGCCGGCAGAACCTGGCGACGATACGCGCGCTGTTGCACGCTCCGGCAACCATTGCCGCCAGTAAAGACGCGTCAGCCCAGACAACGGCACCGACATTTGTCTGCCGGCATTGCGGCGCACCGATGGTCATCGTCGATATCCTGCCGCGTAGCCACCCGATTCGCGCGCCACCTGGTTGCAGAGGTGATGCGTGAACCAGAATGACCAGGTATCTTCAGTCCGACTGTCGGCTCCTCGGCAACGAGCGCCAGCAGGAGACGTTTGTGTGCATCTCGCCAGGCAGAAGTTGCCGCCTGTCGGCAGTCGCGACCAATGCGCTGTGCGACGGCATCGCAACTTCATCGGCATCAGGCCAGCCTCGGCTTCGTCCGATCAACGCGTGATCAGCCGGGCCACGCGATCACTTCAATCCCCATAACCGCCTCGGTACACCCCGCGGTTTCCTCCCTCGAGCGTTGTCCAACGCCTGCCCGCATACGCCGTCGCTTACTCACGCGGCAGCAGACATGGGCAGGCGTCGAACAACGCTTAACG
>NZ_JAYMRT010000083.1:0-2532 GCF_038900515.1 Burkholderia sp. JPY481 | reverse complement strand
TGCCGCGAAACACGAACACGTGACCACAGAAGGGATCGCGTTCAAGGACCGTTTGCACCTTCGCGGCGAGACTGTTGAATCCAGCCCGCATGTCGGTGACTCCTGCGGCCAGCCACACTCGGGATCCGGACGGCAGGCCAATCACGACGGCGACCGCAACGTTGCAAGTACGGTTCGCAGTACGCTCAGGTCCAGCGGCCCGTCGAAGCGTACCCGCACAGCGCCACATTCGACGACGACACTTGAGGACGGTTGTGCCGGCGAGTGCACATGCACGGGGATGAATGTCTCGGTAGGCTGGACATTCGCAGTCGATTCGGCGCGCTCATGAGCGCGCCGCCAGCGGGCGACCATGTTGGCGTTCAAGCCGTGCTCTTGTGCCACATCCGCGATCGAGCGGGCCGGATCGTTTGATTGCGCTACGACCATCGCCCGGAATTCCTTCGGGTAGTTCTTGGACCCAAGTCGCCGGCCCACTGCCTTCGATTCCATCGTTCTGATTCCCACTTGATCTAGTGGGAATCAGATTGCCGACTCTGCGAACCGATGAACAGACGGTCGTGAGGCAACGCTTACCAATCTTCGACAGGCATAAAGGGCGATATGGCTACCGTCGCATCACCGCTACGATTCGGCAAGAGGGCCTCGCCGTCAACCACAAGACGATCCAGCGTCTCATGGGTGATCTGCGACTGAAGTCCTGCGTGCGGATCAAGAAATATCGCGCCTACAAGGGCGAAGTGGGAAAAATTGCGCCAAATGTTCTCGAACGCAAGTTCGACGCAGAATCGCCGAACCAGAAGTGGGTCACAGACGTGACCGAATTCAACGTTCGTGGGGAGAAGCTCTATCTCTCCCCAGTGCTTGACCTTTACAACGGTGAGATCGTTGCGTACCAGATGGCCCGGCGTCCTTTGTTTGACATGGTAGGCACTATGCTAAAAAAGGCATTTGGTCGGCTCAAGCAGAGCGACAAGCCAATCTTACATTCCGACCAGGGAGCCTGTCAGATTTTTAGTGTGCCGAGGTCATGGACGATAACGGAAATAACGCGTCCTATGACCGAAACAACAGTGACCAAGAAGAGCAAGAACCCGAAGGCGCCGAGGCTGTTCCCCGACGAGCTGATCGATCAACTGCTGGCGCAGGTGCAAAGCAAGGATGCCGAGTCGATTCTGGGCGAATCAGGCCTGGCCGGCCAACTAAAGAAACAACTGGCCGAGCGCATGCTCGCGGCGGAACTCACGCACCACCTGGAGAGCGAGGCCGGACAAGGCAGGAGCAGCAATCACCGCAACGGCACCAGCCCCAAGACGGTCATCACGCCCAACGGCGAGCTGAAGCTGGACATTCCACGCGATCGGGAGGCGACGTTCGAGCCCCGACTGGTCGGCAAGTATCAACGCCGCCTGCCGGGCTTTGACGACCACGTCATCAGCATGTATGCGCGCGGCATGAGCGTGCGCGAGATCCAGGGCCATTTGCTGGAGCTGTACGGTCTGCAGGTGTCGCCTGATCTGATTTCGACCGTCACAGATGAAGTACTGGCCGAGGTCGAGCAGTGGCAGCAACGCCCGCTCGAAGCGATGTATCCGATCGTGTATTTCGACGCGCTTCGGCTGAAGATCCGCGACGAAGGCACGGTCAAGAACAAGGCCGTCTATCTGGCGCTGGGCATCCGGGCCGACGGCCGCAAGGAAGTGCTCGGCTTGTGGATCGAACAGACCGAAGGCGCCAAGTTCTGGCTGAAGGTCTTCAACGAGCTGAAGAACCGCGGGTTGCACGACATTCTGATTGCGGTCGTGGACGGCCTGCGCGGCTTTCCGGAAGCGATCGAGGCGGTGTATCCGGCCGCGCAGATCCAGACCTGCATCGTGCATTTGATCCGCAATTCGCTGAATCTGCCGGGCTGGAAGGACCGCAAGCTGCTGGCGGCCGCGCTCAAGCCGATCTATCAGGCCGCCACGGCCGCAGCGGCGGCAGCGGCGCTCGAGGTCTTCGCACAAAGCGGGTGGGGCCGCAAATTCCCCACCGTCGCGCCGATGTGGCAACGCCAATGGGAGCAAGTCATCCCGTTCTTTGCCTATCCGCCAGAGGTGCGCAAAATCATATATACGACAAACGCGATTGAAAGCATGCACATACAGTTGCGCAAGATCGTCAAGAATCGCGGCCACTTCCCCAGCGACGAAGCCGCCAGCAAGCTGCTGTATCTGGCCTTGCGCAACATCGAAAAGGATTGGAAGATGCCGCCTATTACCTGGCGGCAGGCAGTCAATCAGTTCGCCATTATGTTCGGCGAGCGGTTCACGAACGCCATGAGCTGAGATCTTTTAACCGACCTCGGCACACAAAATTACTGACACCTCCCGACCAGGGCTGGCAATATCAGATGGCGGTGTACGGTCGCCTTCTTGAGAACCGTTCGATCACACAAAGCATGTCACGCAAGGGCAACTGCTATGACAATGCCGCCATGGAGAGCTTCTTCGGCACCCTCAAAGCGGAGTTCTTTTATCTCAACAAATTTGA
>NZ_JAYMRT010000082.1:0-2577 GCF_038900515.1 Burkholderia sp. JPY481 | reverse complement strand
CCCAGAGCTTTTCCAGCAGCGTTGCGAAGCGACGGCGCAACCGTGTGTCCTGGAATTCGCTTCCCTGGACTCCAAGATTCATCCACGACCGATCATCCGCCCGTCGCTTGCCGGCCATCTCGCTTACGCATGGAACGTGACGTATGCCAGGTTACCAGGTTTCGCGGCAAAGATGTGGGTAATTGCAAGCAACTCGAGACCATCTTGACGAAGGTCTCGCTCCGAGATACCCCATTCGGCGGATCATCGAGGCGTAATATCAGGACTGGGCATAGCTAAACAGCCTGAAGACCTGTTCAAGGACGAGAGGCAAGAGCGCCTCAGCACGTTCCTTCACAGGTCGCTTCAGGAACCAGAGTGTGTGAAAACGCATCGATCGCCTAAACTGAATCAACGCATTGAGCCCGGGTGACTCATGAAGCGATTCGTTGAAGGCGATGACCGCAAGCAGGTCGCACTACTTCCAGAATGCGTCGATGACTACATCGGACAGGACAACCCGGTCAGGGTCATAGACGCCTTCGTCGACGAACTGGATCTTGCAGAACTCGGTTTCGACGGTACCACGCCGGCGATGACGGGCCGCCCGTCCTACCATCCGGGTGTGATGCTGAAGATCTATATCTACGGCTACCTGAACCGGATACCTTCGAGCCGGCGTCTTGAGCGTGAATGCCAGCGCAACGTCGAGTTGATGTGGCTAACGGGACGTCTGGCTCCGGACTTCAAGACGATCGCCGACTTTCGCCGTGACAGCGGCGCAGCCATTCGCAATGTATGCCGGCGTTTCGTCGAACTGTGCCGTGGGTTGAAGCTGCTGTCCAGTGACATGGTGGCCATTGATGGTAGCAAGTTCAAGGCGTCAAACAGCCGCGATAGGAACTACACGGCTAGCAAGATCGACAAGCGTCAGCAGCAGATCGAAGAAAGCGTGCAGCGGTATCTCGACCTGATTGCAACCGCAGACCGGACCAGTCCAACAGGTTTCGATGTGAAGACCGTTCGCCTATACGAGAAGATCGCCCGCTTGCGTCAGCAGATGCGTGAGCTCGCACAGATCAGGAAGCAATTAGAGAAGCAACCGGACAAACAGCTGTCGATGACGGATCCCGATGCACGCTCCATGGCAACAAGCGGAAAAGGCTCCGGCATAGTGGGCTACAACGTTCAGGCAGCCGTAGACACGAAACATCATCTGATCGTTGAGCACGAGGTAACCAATGTCGGAAACGATCACGGACAACTGAGCAGAATGGCGATAGCTGCGAAGGACGCGATGGGCAGATCGAAGCTGAAGGTGGTTGCTGATCGGGGTTACTTCAGCGGGCCAGAGATACGTGCATGCGATCTGAACGACATCAGCGCGTATGTTCCCAAGCCACTCACCTCTGCATCCCGGAAGAAAGGCCTCTTCACCAAGGCCGACTTCGTCTACGTGGCAAAAAGCGACGTGTATCGATGCCCTGCGGGCGAGCGAGCCATTCATCGATTTACGACCGTTGAGCATGACATGAATCTGCGGGTTTATTGGCCAAGCGCGTGCCCGCGTTGCCCTATGAAGGAGCGATGTTCACCCAGCGACTATCGCCGCATCCGACGCTGGGAACACGAGAACACATTGGAAGCCATGCAGCGCCGGCTTGACCGGAAACCCGACGCAATGACCATCCGCCGAAGTACCGTCGAGCATGTCTTCGGTACGCTGAAGCACTGGATGGGTCCTGCACACTTCCTGACCAGGACGCTCAGGCGAGTGAGTACGGAGATGAGCCTTCAGGTGTTGACCTACAACCTGAAGCGGGTCATGAACATACTTGGCATCGCGGGGACGTTGAAGGCCATGAAGATGGCCGGAAGCTAGAGCCCCGAGGGGCTTTGTTGGGCTCGTGATGTTCGATTAGTGCAAACTCGTCGTATCAACCTCGATCAACCTGACCGGCAATCACCCGCTTAGCGGTAGAAATGGAGTTTCCACACACTCTGGAACGTCAGCTGCCGCTCAATTCGCTGACTCGCGACCACCGTTGTGAGATTGTTGGGGCCCTTGGGGTGGAAGGATGTTTCCAGAAAGTCGGATTGAGGCTCAGTTCTCTCAGCGCTTGGCCTGTCTGCATTCGTACACCGTTTGTCTGGAAATCGCCATTGCCTACATCCGTCGGCGAGATTGGAAGAAATGCGTCACGCCAGTCACTATTGACCAGGCCCTTTGACAGAGTCTTCCTCGCATACAGCGCCAGCAACATTCTGGCCCTACGGAACCCTTGTGAACCTGCTCACCGGATTGCCACCACGCTAACCCGCTGCCATTCATTCATTGAGCTTACTGTCCGAAATGCCGACGCGCATGCCGTCACAGTTCAATGAACTCCACGGCAGCTGCGCTCAAAGCGCCTTGCTGATCGATGCAGATATCGTGGCAAGTGATCATCGCATACCTCGCCGAAGACTTAACACTGAAGCGCCCCGGGTTTTCCGGAGACTCCACTTCTTGAGAAAATGGAGCTATGGAAAACACGAAGAAGAAGTCCCCGAGGTACTCGCCGGAAGTTCGTGAGCGGGCTGTGCGAATGGTACTGG
>NZ_JAYMRT010000081.1:0-2621 GCF_038900515.1 Burkholderia sp. JPY481 | reverse complement strand
CAAACCACACGACATTCAACATACCGATCGCAAATTGTGGTGATCGCATACCGCTGGCACCCCGCCTACGGCCAGGAATACAGGCTGGTCCGCCGCACTGGGCGCCGCGGGAATCAGATGGTTCACCTCGACGTCCCGCAACAGATCTCCCGCGAACTGCCAGCCTGGATGCTCGATGCGTCGATATGCTCGGCGATGTCGCTTGGCGAACCGCGAGTGAGCGCCGAGGCGCTGGCCTTCTTGTGCCGCGTCCTGTCTGATCGGAAGCGCCACTCCGCCGCAGGAGGATCATCGAAGCCTCTGTCAACGGAGGGCCATTCCGATGAGACGACTGCAAAGAGAACGCGGCGTACAGCTTCCGCTGGAACTGCACCTAGATCCCACCTTCGACGCAGCCATAGTGGGGAATCGACGGGAGGAAGTGATCGACGCGCTCGCAGCACTTCTGCTGGAAGCGCTGGGCAAGCCGGCGAACATAACCGACCCAGGAGATCGCGATGAACCAGAAGATCTCCGCTGAACATCTCTGCCGAGGCGCGGTGGTCTACGTCCGTCAATCAACCATGAGCCAGGTGGTGGAGCACACGGAGAGCCAGAATCGTCAGTACGCGCTCGCTGAATCTGCACGAACCATGGGCTTTGCTTCAGTGACGACGATCGACGATGACCTTGGACGTTCGGGCTCCGGCAGTATCGAACGTCCCGGGTTCCAGAAGCTGGTCGCGTCAGTGTGTGCAGGATCCGTCGGCGCCGTGTTCTGTCTCGAGGCTTCACGACTTGCGCGCAACGGCCGCGATTGGCACCATCTCATTGATCTTTGCGCGCTGGTCGGCACGGTCGTCGTTGATCACGACGGTATTTATGACCCCAGGCTGGTCAACGATCGGCTCCTGCTTGGACTCAAAGGCACGATGTCGGAGTACGAACTCAGTCTGCTGCGGCAGCGTGGCATTGCCGCGCGTGATTCGAAGGCCCAGCGTGGCGAATTGCGCTTTGCGCTACCTCCGGGCTACTGCTGGAATGAGCTTGGGCAGATCGAGATGGATCCAGACGAACGGGTTGCCGAGTCCATCCGGGTGCTCTTCCGTAAGTTTCGCGAACTCGGCAGTGCCCGTCAGGTGCTGCTATGGGCCATACAATCCGACGTGAAACTGCCGGTGACACGGCACGGCCTCGCGGGCATCCGGATCGAATGGAGCAGGCCTGCATATCACACGGTCGTCCAGATCCTGGAGCATCCGGTTTATGCTGGGGCGTATGTGTTTGGAAGGACGACCCAGCGCACCGCGGTCGTCGACGGACGGGCTCGTAAGACTGAAGGCCACTCCAAGCCAATGAAGGACTGGAGCGTCCTGTTGCGCGATCATCACCCAGGGTACATCACGTGGGATCAGTTCGAGGAGCATCAGAGGATGATTGCCGAGAACACACACATGAAGAAGCGGGCTTCCCGTCGATCTGCTCGTGGTGGGCGGGCATTGCTTACTGGCCTGGCGCGATGTGGCCGGTGCGGCCGAATGATGCGAGTCAACTACGGCATGAGAGCCGGCCACGCGCATCGCTATTACTGCCGTGGCGACGAAGCACATGTCGGAGCATTCCGCTGTATCGGAATCGGCGGAATACGTATCGACAAAGCAGTGGCGGCCGCAATTCTCGAAGCGGTTTCGGAGCATGCGGTGGAAGCGGCCGTTCGCGCTGCACAGCGAACATCGCGCGCAGGCGATGATGCGCGTCGCGCGTTAGCCTGCGAGCTCGAGGAAGCGCGCTACGATGCCTCTCTTGCCGCACGCCGGTATGAGGTTGTCGATCCGACGAAACGATTGGTTGCACGCGAGCTTGAAGCGCGTTGGAATGCGGCCCTCGAACGTGTCGCTCACCTCGAAGAGCGCGCTGCGCTTCTGGACCGCGAGGTTGCAAGCCGGCCCGCGATCGACCAGACGCAGTTGATGACGCTCGCACGCGATCTCCCGGCGGCGTGGAATGCGCCGGGCACCGATATGCGAACAAAGCAGCGGCTGACCCGTATTCTCATTCAGGAAGTCGTGATTGATCTGGACGACAATACGAATGAAGCAGTCGCAACGGTTCACTGGACCGGTGGTCGGCACACGGAGCTGCGCGTCGCACGCGTGAATGTTGGTCGATATCCATCTGGCCAACACTTCAGTGCTGTTGAGGTTATGCGCAAGCTTGGCGGGCAGTGGCCGGACAGGGAGCTTGCGGTGACCATGAACCGCATGCGATGCAAATCGCCAGACGGCAAGACCTGGACCACGGTTCGTGTTACCGAACTGCGTGAACGGCTGGGCATTGCGCCATTCGATCCGATGGCATCGCATGCGGAGACGATCAGCGTGGAAGAGGCCTCACGGCGACTGGGAATCTACGGCAGCTCGATTCACCGCCTGATCCGTGAAGGAATACTGCCTGCGACTCAACTCATGCCCTCGGCGCCCTGGCAGGTCCCTGTTGCTGAGCTTGATTCTGAAGCCGTCAGGGAAGGTGTACGGGCTATCAAGGAAAGGCGACCGCCTCACTTCAAGGCCCGACAGGAAGCAGAGAAGTCACTCAAGTTGCCGGGCTTCTAACCAAAGGATGCACTATGTCACGAGACTCCC
>NZ_JAYMRT010000080.1:0-2634 GCF_038900515.1 Burkholderia sp. JPY481 | reverse complement strand
TGTCACGGGGCGGCGTAATCGAGCCGGGGATGGGCGGCGTAATGGAGCCAGCAGAAACGGGGGTAAAGCGCAGATTCGAACGGGCTCAAGAATGCGGTTTTTTGCCCGGTTTGGCAACCGCGTTTTCACTGTTTCCTGGCATCGGCTTGGGTTTGCGGAAGCTCTCACCTTCGATCACGACGCGATAGGCGCCGTGGCGTAGCCGGTCCAGCGTCGCGGCGCCCAGGATGCGGTTGTCGGGGAACGCGTCTCCCCATTCGCTCAGATCCAGATTTGACGTGACGATGGAAGCCGCCCGCTCGTACCTGGCGGCGATCAGATCGTGGAAGTCTTCGTCGTGGGGCGGGTGTAGCGGTTTGACAGCGAAGTCGTCGATGATGAGCAGTGGCACGCGCACGAACTGCTGGAACTTGCGCTCGTACAAGCCCGTGGCGCGGGCCGCGTGCAGCTTCTTGAGCAGATCCGTCTGCGAGATGAACAGCACGTCACGCCCCTGCCGGGCCGCGCAGTGACCCAGTGCCTGCGCCAGATGGGATTTGCCGACGCCTGTTCCGCCGACCAGTAGAACGCAGACCTTCTCGTCGATGTAGCGGCCGGTGGCCAGATCGTGGAGGTAGGTTCGATTCAGCTTGGGCACCAGATCGAAGTTGAACGTCTCGAGCGTCTTGCCCATCGCGAAGCCGGCGCGGGCAAGCCGTACGCCCAGCTTCTTCGTGTCGCGCCGCGCGATTTCATCGTGCAGCAGCATGGCGAGGAACTCGGTGTAGGCAAGCTGCCCGTCAATGGCTTCACGGTTTCGCTGTTCGAGCGAGTCGAGGATGCCCGAGAGGCGCAGCTGCTTGAGGATGGTGTTCAGTTCGGGACTCGGATTCATGGTCGGCTCAATGGATCAGAAGGGATTGAAGGTCGCGGCCGAAGCGGCCACCGTTCAGGTAGGTATCAGTGGGCGCCGTAGTCGTGGATGGCGCCGCCGCCGCGCTGTCGAGTCCCTTGTCGAGGATCGTCTTGATGGTGCGATACTGGGGGCTGGAGAACGCGAGCGCGCGCTCGCACGCAGCGTTCAGCCGGGCATCGCCGACCTTCTCGCGCAGCCGCACGATGCCCTGGGCGCCGCGCAGGTTCTCAAGCACCGTGTTGTTGAACATCGCGAGGATGACGGCGTGGCAGGCCGGGCCGATATCCTTCGCGCGCGCGAGGCACCACTGGGGATCGTGCTCGAGCCACGCTTGCGCTTCGGGCGGCTGATGATCGCGCACGGTATGGCGGTCGCCGGGTTTGCGTAGTCTCGGATGAGTGGCGACGAGCTCGTGCCGGTGGAACGCCTGCACGACCGTGTCGGTGGCCTTGAGCCACAGTTGCTTGCCCACCAGCGTGAAGGGCACGGAGTACAGCGCCTTCCTGTAGACGACGTGCCCATCCGTATGCACCTTGACCTCGGACCACACAGCCAGTACCGGCGGCACATCGGGCAGGCGCGTGAGCAGCGGCCGCTCGATCGCGAAACGCGTGAGCGGTTGCTCGTGTGTGGTGCCGTGATCGCGCACGCCGGCGTGCTGCATGATCCACTCGCGCAACTGCCGGTTCGCGTCGGCCAGATCGCGGAACTCGCGTAGTGGTACGAAGGACTTCTTGACGTACTTGACTCCGGATTCAACGATTCCCTTCTTGGCCGGGTCGTGCGGCGGACATGGGTCGATGCGGAAACCGTATGCTTCGGCGAGCCCCGCGTAGGAGCGCTGAACCTCAGGACTGTGCAGGCAGTGCCGGATGATCGCGCACTTGGCGTTGTCGATCGTGACCCGGGAAGGACAGCCCCCGAACCATTCGAAGGCACGGCGATGACAGGCCAGCCACGTCTCGACGGTCTGGTCCAGGACGACCTCGGCATACTGGTGCCGGGACCAGCACAGGGTCATCACGAAGATCCACGTCTTGAGCGGGATACCGGACTCGTGCGTGAGCACGGGGCCGGCGCCAAAATCAACCTGGGCGGCTTCGGCGGGCGCGAACTCGAGGATCGTCGTTGCCTTGACGACGCGTTCGGCCGCCAGACGGCGCAGCATGCGCTTCACGGCATCGTAACTGCCGGTATAGCCGTGATTGCGCTGAAGGGCTGCATGGATTGTGGTGCCCTGGACGCCGGCGGCGAGCCACTCGCGAACCTGCTCGCGGTACGGCTCAACCGTCGAGACGCTACTGCGTGGCACCTGTCTCGGAACGCTGTTGAGGACGCTGGCGATCTCGGGGTCTTCCGGCATGGGCTGCGCCGGATCGAGCCAGCCTCGCGACTGGGCTTCCTGCCGTAGTGCTGCAAGCTTGGCTCGGCCCATCAGGCGTCGCCGCGCGATGTCGCGGTCGGAATCACCGCGTCGCATGCGCACAAGGATATGACGATACTCAAACAATTCGAACCTCCTGTTGGCCATAGGCGCTCCGCTCAAAAAACGGAGCGTACCGACTTGGAAAGTTCGAACTGCGCTTGGGCCCGCTACCGCTGGCGCCCCGGGCTGGCTTCTTTACGCCGCCCATGAGGTGGCTCGATTACGCCGCCCCTGGACTGGCTTCATTGTGCCGCCCCTCAGGTGGCCCGATTACGCCGCCCCCGGATTGGCTCTATAACGCCGCCCGCTGACA
>NZ_JAYMRT010000079.1:0-2666 GCF_038900515.1 Burkholderia sp. JPY481 | reverse complement strand
ACGTGATCGCCTGCTCGAACAGGCGCGCGGCGCCGCTCTCGTCTGCCGCCGCCGCATGAACCTCGCCCCGCACACGCAGCAGTTCCGGCATGCTGTACGCGCCACCATGCCGCTGCACCCGCTCGAAGGTTTCGTCGATGATGGGTGCCGCCTGGTCGGGCCGCCCTCTCGCCGCAAGCGCGAGCGCCAGCGCACAGCACAGTTCCGGGGTGTAGAACTCGTACCGGTCCGCCCGCAGCTTTCTCACCGCGTCACGCAGCAGATCGATGCCGCCATCGAGGTCGCCGCGCGCAATCAGGATCTTGCCGCGCAGCGCCGCACCGACCGTCAGATACGGCTGCAGCCCGTATCGCTCCGCGTGATCGATGAGGCGGCTCGCGTTCGCTTCCACCGCCGCCCAGTCGCCGAGCCATTTATGAACGTAGGTCGCCCAGATCAACGCGATGGCGAACTTGACCGCATCGCGCTCCGGGGCGAGTTGCGCCACCAGCGTTCTTGCCGTGTGCACCGCCCGGTCCGGGTGACCCTGCAACCACAGCGCCCTCATGATAATGATCTGTGGGTTATGGTGGAGCGCGAAGTGTCCCGGCCCAACTTGCCGGACCACATCAGTTTGATGAACCGGATCCTCCAGATGAGACCGGGCCCGTTGCTGGTCGCCCAGCAGATGAAAGCTCACGCCAGACATCACGTGCGCGGCCGCCACCGGCACGGGATCCTGCAGCAGCGCGGCAAGCTCCCACAGCCGGTCGCAGATCGGCAGAAGCCGCTCGAACTGGCCTGTGCGGCTGCAGAATATGTGCAGCTGGCCAAGCAACCTGAATTCCGCGAACGGGTCCGAGATATCGCGCGCGATCTGCAGTCCCCTGTCCAGCGCGGTCTGGACCTGGTCGTCGTTGCCGATCGTGAACATCAGCGCGTGGCCCAGCGCGGCCTGCAAATCCAGCTCCAGGCGGTTGCCCCGATCCAGCATGTCCAGCCATCTCAACGCCTGCTCGGCCCAACGCCGACACTCGCTCACCAGCGACAGATCGATGAACAGCGATGACGCGGCCGCGGCAAGCTCGACCCCGAGTTGCCTGTCGCCGTCCGGCCCAAAGCACCACTGCAACGCTGCCCGCACGTTGCCCAGCCACGCCGCGCGCGCATTGCGATGCCGGGCTAGCGCCGGCCCGGCCGACGGGCCCGCACAGGTCCTGCGCAGAAATACCAGGCAGTGGGCCGCATGACGGCAGGACGTCGAAGACTCCTCGCCGGACTCCACCAGCTTCGTCCGCGCATACGCACGCGTCGTATCCAGCAGCCGGTAGCGGGTACCCTGTTCCGACGCATGGAAGGACACCAGTGACTTGGCGACGAGCTGATCCAGGAGGTCCACGACCCGCAGGCCCGGAATCTGGTCGTCAGCCGCAAGGACCTGGGCATCCTCAAGGGTGAACCTGCCCACGAAGATCGACAGCCGCCGCAGCACGCGCCGCTCGGCCTCGCTGATCAGGTCATGGCTCCAGTCCAGCATGGCGTTCAGCGTCTGATGGCGGCGCGACGCGGTTCGCCGCCCCTTCCATTCGAGCTGCAGACTGCTGTGCAGCAGCTCTGCGGTCTCATGAAGGCCGTGCATTCCGGCGCGCATTGCAGCCAGCTCGATGGCCAGAGCAATGCCGTCCAGTTTCCGGCAGATCTGCACGATCAGTCTGGCATTCGAGGCGCTGGGCTCGAACCATGGCCCGCTTGCCTGCGCGCGCTGCACGAAGAAGGATGCCGCCGGTGAGGCCAGGATCTCGTCCGTTGAAAGTTCGCCAGCATCGGTGGGCAGCTCCAGCGGGCCGACACTCACGATGTGCTCTCCTTCAACCCGAAGGGGCTCACGGCTGGTCGCCAGCAGGCTGACATCGGGTGCCCAGCGGAACATGCGCTCCGCGAGGTCCGCCACCGCGTCGATTACATGCTCGCAACTATCGAGGATGAGCAGCAGCCGGCGATTCCTCAGCGAGCGGATCAACGTCGTGGCCGCATCTTCGGACGGCAACAGCAGCCCGAGCGTCGAGGCAAGCACAACCGGCACGAACTCCGCGTCGGTGATCGTACCCAGGTCGATGAAGAAGGTCGCGCCGTCGAAGTGGCGATCGAGGTCATGGGCGACCACCGTGGCGATCGTGGTCTTGCCGACACCCCCGGGACCATGCAAGGTCACGAACCGCTTCCCCAGCAGCAACGCCGCGGCCGTTGCGACCGCGTCGTCGCGCCCGACCACCGCTTGCGGACGCGGAGGCAGACGCTCCGACACCGTCGCATGGCTGAGCGGCGCTTCCGTGACAGCGGGCGAATCCGCCTCGCGAACCAGGAAGCCATAACCACGGCCGGGAACGTTCACGATGTAGCGGTTGTCCCCGACCCCGTCCTCCAGCGTCTTGCGAAGGTCGCGAATGTGCACCCTGAGGGTATTCTCTTCGACGATCATGCCCGGCCAGACACGGTCCAGCAGCACGCGCTTGTCGACGATCTGGCCGGCGTTCTGGGTGAGCACGGTCAGGATTTCGAGCGCTCGGCTCCCGACCTTGACAGGAACGCCTCTTCTTTCAAGGCGTCGCTCCAGGACAAAGAGCTTGAAAGGCCCAAATTCAATGTCGTCTTGCGAACCACTGACTTTCCAATCCATTGAATTCTTC
>NZ_JAYMRT010000078.1:0-2688 GCF_038900515.1 Burkholderia sp. JPY481 | reverse complement strand
CTTAAACGATGGGATGCGCTGACCCGCTATCTCGATGACGGTCACGTGCCCATAGACAACAACTGGGTCGAAAACCAGATACGTCCTTGGGCGACGGGGCGTTCATTGTGCACCTCCTTGCGAAACCTCGGTAAACATTGGGAGTTGCCCTTCAACTTCGTTGCGACACGGGCGATGTTTGCGCGTCAGCGCAGCTGTAACTGCCTCACTGCGTAGATCGCTCGCGCGAATCTGCCACGGGGCATCGGGCATTACCTGCCCGGCGGGCAGAACCTTATCGTTAATCAGCCGCCGGATCATGTAGTGGGTAACGCCAAGCGCTTTCGCGGCCTCGGACATCGTCAACCAGTCACCGTCCTTCTCTGCCGACTTGTACGCATAAATATCGCGCACGCGTCGTACAGAACTCACACGATGCGCAGTCCAGGTCTTGCCTTGGCCCGTGCGTATGCCCATCCGGTTTAGTGAGGCGGCGATGTCCTGATCAGACCATCGGGTTGCCATGCTGCGGATGACTGCGAGCGCTTCGGCAGATGTGTTGCATCCGTGCTCGCCAGTCTTGGGCTTGCGAATCCGCAACTGCGAGTGTTGACCGCCTTGCCAATGAATCGTGAGTATGACTTCACGCGTCGACTCGTCCACGTCAGCGACTATGTCAACGATCAATGCCCGAACCAGTTGCTGGCGCGTTCGCATGTTGACGCCTGGAGCGTTCCAGGCAGCATCGAGGTCCTCGGCCAACTTCGTGAAATCAGGAGCGGGGGGCGACGCTGCCGGTGCATGCGCCGCGTCAAGGCGCGTCTGACAGGCCTGCACACGACGCAAGGCCGCTTCCCAGTTCTTCTCCAGTTGCGCGGCAATCAGACGATTATCGGGGTCGCAGGCAGCGTAGCGGCGTTCTGCCAGCGTGGCTTCGTATCGGGCCTGCTGCAGCTCAAGTTCGATGATCCGCCGCTGCTCGTTCATGGTATCCATACGCATCTGCTCGGCCAGCAAGGCCGCCTCTATCGCCATCGGCTCGACGACACGCATCAGCTCTTTTGCGATCGCGACGTCTATCCGGGAGCCGCCGAAGCTCATGCACTTCGGTGGCAGGTCAAAGCGATAGCATCGATAGACCGGTCGCGGGGTGCGTCCAGTATAGGCCACCGATAGGCGCCGGCCGCAACGTGCGCATCCAAGCATCCCTGCAAGCAGGGCTCGCCCGCCACGTCCAGATTTTACGTCGCCCGCCTTGCCATAGGCGTTGGCGGCAAGCGCCTTCTGGTTGCGTTCGAACTCCGCCCAGTCGATGTAACCTTCGTGGTGCTCTTTGAGCACGACCTCCCATTGATCAAACGGCTTACGATGCTTGTACGTCTTGTGTACACGGCCATCAACGATGGTCGTCTGGCTGCCACTCTTGCCATATGCATAAGCTCCCGCATAGAACGGATTCATGAGCACTGATATGACGTTGCGATAACGTATCAACGTCCAGTCGAATTGCGTCAACGTCCTGCCGTCGGTCGGTCGTGGAAAGTGGATCTGTTCGGCCAGCAACGACAGGAAGGCTTGGCGCGCGCTGCCCCGTTCACGAAAGCGGGCAAAGATCAGGCGTATGACCTCCTGAAGCCGCTGGTCTGGATCCAGGCCTAGCCCAATATCCCTGTGCCAGAGATAGCCGATCGGTACGCTAATGCGCAGTTCGCCCCGCTGAGCCTTGGCGCGAGCTGCATCCAACATCCTTGTTCTAAGTACGTTGAGCTCGAATTCGCTGATGCTACCCTTCATGCCCAGCAGCAACCGGTCGTTTGGTCGACAAGGATCGTACACACCGTCAAGATCGATAACCCTCGCCTGAACGAGACCGCACAGTTCGAGCAGGTGGTGCCAGTCGCGTCCATTGCGGGCAAGACGGGACGCATCCAGACAGAGGACAGCGCCGACTTCGCCGGCACACAGCAACGCTACCAGCCGCTCAAAACCGGGCCTCGCGACCGTACCGCTGGCCGAGCGGCCGAGATCATCATCAATCACCTCGATGTCACGAAATCCGCGACGCTTTGCTTCTCCCACTAGCTCGTACTGGCGACGCTTGCTCTCGAGGTTCATCTGGACCTGAGCCTGCGTCGACTGTCGGACATATACCACTGCTTTGCGCTGGAGCAGAGGCGCTGGCAGACGATCAGCGGTCGTCATCGTCAGACTCCTTGCCGATGGCGACGCCTGCGCCCTGGAGAAGCAGCTTCGCAAGGTGCGTGATTACTCTTGCGCGCTGTGCCGCGCTCATGCCCTGAAGCTCGGCGGTGTCGAACCTCAGACTCATCTGAGACAGCGTCAGTGCAGGTAGTTGCGGGCGTGGCAGTACGCCCCGTGGCAGCTTGGCCATTGCGTTTCTCCCGGACGGTAGTGGAACCGTCCGACGAGTGTGCTCGCAAGCGCCAGTCAACCAGCAGCCGGTTGAGCTCGCTCAGTACCGCAACTGTGACGCGCGGCTCGCCCAACGCCATGGCAGAACACATGACGCGATCCAGCATCCACGCCGACACAACCCTCACTACGCCTGGGCTGGCCTCGACGTGCACCACGCGACCGCCGCTTCGCTCCTCGACGTCTCGTACCTTGACGCGACGCCCATACAACGGATGCCAACGGTAATGGACTTCAACTTCCTGCCCGATATGGGCAGAATGATCGCGAACTTGC
>NZ_JAYMRT010000077.1:0-2772 GCF_038900515.1 Burkholderia sp. JPY481 | reverse complement strand
CGATGCGTATGCGCGGCGGGGCTACGAGGCGCCGCGCGGGGAGCTCGAGACGGTGCTGGCGCAGCTGTGGGCGGAGCTGCTGGGTCTGGAGCGGGTCGGTCGGCATGACCACTTCTTCGAGCTGGGCGGTCATTCGCTGCTGGCCGTGCGGCTGCTCAGCCGGCTGTCGCAGATTGCGGGTGTGGAACTGTCGCTGGCGATGCTGTTTGCGCGGCCGGTGCTGGCTGATCTGGCCGCAGGCGTGGCCGGAGCGGTGAGCGGCGCGGCAGCGCAGGCGCTGCCGGCGATTGTGGCCGTATCGCGCCAGGCGCCGCTTGAGCTGTCGTTTGCCCAGCAGCGGCTGTGGTTTCTGGCACAGCTGGACAAGGACAGCGTCCGCTACCACGTTCCGCTGGGGTGGCGGCTGCAGGGCAGGCTGGATCGCGCGGCGTGGCGACGCAGCCTCGATCAGCTGTATGCGCGCCACGAGGCGCTGCGCAGCGTCTTCGTTGATGCGGAGGAGGGGCCCCGGGTTGAGATCCTGCCACCCGGCACGGGCCTGCCCGTGCTGGAGCACGACCTGCGGGAGCGGCCGGATGCGGCGGCGGCGCTTGTGGCGCTGTGCGCCGAAGAGGCGTGCATGCCTTTTGATCTGGCGCGCGGGCCGCTGGTCCGTGGGCGCCTGATCCGGCTGTCGGAGCAGGAGCATGTCTTCCTGCTGACGCAGCATCACATCGTCTCGGACGGCTGGTCGGTGGGGGTGCTGGTACGGGAACTGGGCAGCCTGTACCGGGCGTTCGTGGCCGGACAGGCCGATGCCCTGCCGGTGCCGGCGATCCAGTATCCCGATTATGCGGCCTGGCAGCGGCAATGGCTCTCCGGGGAGCGGCTGCAGCGTCAGGCGCAGTACTGGCGCGAGGCCCTGTCAGGCGCACCGTCCATGCTCGCGTTGCCGACGGACCGGCCGCGCCCGGCGCGCCAGTCGTTTGCCGGCGCCACGGTGCCGGTGGAGATCGATGCGGAGCTCACGCGGGAACTCAGGCGGCTGGGCCGTGAGCATGGCACGACGCTGTTCATGACGGTGCTGGCGGGCTGGGCGGCGGTGCTCTCGCGTCTGTCGGGGCAGGACGACATTGTGATCGGGGTGCCGAGTGCCAACCGCGGCCGGCGCGAGATCGAGGAGCTGATCGGCTTTTTTGTGAACACGCTGGCGCTCCGGGTGGACCTGTCGGGCGGGCCGAACGTGGCGACGCTTCTGGAGCGGACACGGCGTACGGCCCTGGGGGCGCAGGAGCATCAGGACCTGCCATTCGAGCAGGTGGTGGAGATCGTGCAGCCGCCCCGGGCGCTTGACCACACGCCATTGTTCCAGGTGATGTTGGCTTGGGAGAACCACGCAGGTCCGTCGTTCGACCTTCCCGGACTGAGTGTGGAGGCTGCCGCCGACGGGCTCGATCAGGTCAAGTTCGATCTGGAGCTGAGCCTTAGCGAGCATGGCGAGGAGATCGCTGGAACACTGAGCTATGCCACGGCACTTTTTGATCAGGCGACGATCGAGCGGCAGCGTGGTTATCTGCTGGCGCTGCTGCGGGCGATGGTTGCGGACGCGGGCCAGCCGGTGGAGCGCATCGATATCCTGCCGGCGGCGGAGCGCGGGTATCTGCTGGAGGAGCTGAACCGCACGGAGGCGGCGTATCCGTCGGAGCGGTGCATCCATGAGCTGTTCGAGGCGCAGGTGCGGCGGGCACCGGAGGCGGTGGCGCTGGTGCATGAGAACGAGAGACTGAGCTATGGGGAGCTCAATGCGCGGGCCAACCGGCTGGCGCACCATCTGATCGCACGCGGAGTCAGGCCGGATCAGCCGGTGGGGATCTGCGTGGAGCGCAGCGCGGCGATGGTGGTGGGGCTCTTGGCGATCCTGAAGGCGGGGGGCGCGTATCTGCCGCTGGATCCGGCTTATCCGTCGGCGCGGTTGCGCCAGGTGCTGGGCGATGCCGCTCCGCAGCTGCTGCTTTGCGATGTGGCCGGCCGCGCCGCACTTGGCCCCGAGGTGCTGACTAATGTGATAGCGGTCGATCTGGAGACGGCGACGCCGGAGTGGGCGAACCTGCCGTTCTCCGATCCGGACCCGCGTGCGCTCGGCCTGACCTCGCGCCATCTCGCTTATGTGATTTACACCTCCGGATCCACCGGCACGCCCAAGGGGGCACAGAATGAGCATCGGGCTATCGTTAATCGCCTGATCTGGATGCAAAAGGCCTATGCACTCAATACGGCTGATGTCGTCTTGCAGAAGACCCCGTTTAGCTTCGATGTCTCTGCCTGGGAATTCTTCTGGACCTTGCTTGAAGGGGCAACCCTGGTGCTGGCGGTTCCTGGTGTACACAAAGACCCGGATGCGCTTGTAAACCTGATAGTCGGCCAACGCATCACCACCGCACACTTTGTACCATCCATGCTGGCCAGCTTCATGGACACGAAGGGCGTTGATCGCTGCACCTCCCTGCAGCGTCTCGTGTGTAGTGGAGAGGCGCTTTCTGCTTCCCTCACGCAGAAGGTTCGGTGCGTATTACCTTGGACCGGTCTGCACAATCTATATGGTCCCACGGAAGCTGCTATCGACGTAACGGCCTGGAATTGCCCGGCTGATTTTAATGGATCAGTGGTCCCGATCGGCCGTCCGATTGCGAACACGCGGGTGTACGTGCTGGACGGTCATGGCGCGCCGGTGCCGTTTGGTGCGGCTGGGGAGCTTTACATTGGCGGGGCGGGGGTGGCGCGGGGCTACCTGAA
>NZ_JAYMRT010000076.1:0-2816 GCF_038900515.1 Burkholderia sp. JPY481 | reverse complement strand
AACTTGTCAGGTGTTCGACAATGTCGGGAATAAGCCAACGCGTTGCAGAGTGATCGTTGTCCTGCAAGGACTTGGGGGATCGGCTCGAAACTTGCAGCATCCCCATCATGCTACGCCTCCACGAGGAAATTCCATGGTACGGCTCCCAATCCCGTGCTCTCCCGCCTACGTGCATCCACCTCTGCGACGAGCGTCAAGCGTGGCCGTGGGCTGTCTAACATAGAACCAGCATCGCATCGACCGCAGTCGTCCAGAGAACTGCCAATTGGGAAGAGCGACAGGAAAGCAACGAAATGCTGGCCCATAGCGCCGTAAGGCGCGCAACAACCACCGCCGTACTGCATCTGTCATAGGGAGACGGCATGCGCACTTACTAAAGTAGTCAAACACATGCGGAAACTGATGAATCAACGTGATGCTTCCAACGGGACAAATCGTCCGGCGAGCACGGGACATCAAACGGCAACTCGCGCTCCCTCTGGCGACGACGGCCGGGGATCTCGGCTGTTGGGCGGATCCTTGACTCCATTCGCGATCTTGCGGCCGCCCTTCTTGCTCGTGCAACCGAGATCGAGGCGGAACGCCGCATGCAGTCCGAGGTTGCGATCGATCGGAGTAGTCCGTATGTTCGCTCCGCGCAGCCGTGGGCGACGGGGGCTGGATTTATCTTGGGGAATGGAAGTGATCAGCGCGTTGGCTCGGCTCGACGGCTCAGTCGGCTGGACCGCGATGATCGGCAGTGCATCGGCCATCATGAGCCCTCGACTGCCGCGACAGACTTACGATCTAATGTCCCGGGACAAGTCGGACGTCATCATAGCTAGTGTCTCCCCCCGGAGGCGCCACCGAGAGAATGCCGGGCGGGTGGCGCGTCAGCGGCCGTTGGCCAGTTGTTGCCACCATGCCGACTGGATGATGGGTATCTGTGTCATGTCGGAAGGAGGAAAACCTCTCTCTGGGCCGGCGGGGATGCCGCCCCACCGTTGGTCCGGTGCGTCGCCCGGCCGGCATCAGCCTAGGAGATCGAAGCACCTGGCACGCCTGCGGCCTCAGAGGTACTGGCAGTCACCACATAGCCCTTCAAAACGTATTCGCGCCGGAGGCCAATTTTCGACTTTCCAGCTGGAGCATCATGCGAACCGAGTCCGCGCTATACCAAGATTGGGGGCACCTTCAGTCGGTGCTTCTGGGGACCGTCTGCCTGGGCATCGCCGAGGGCGCGTTATCGGATGTTGCCGACCTCGCCCACAGCGGCCGGAAACAACTTCGAGCGCCGGTTCCTATGCGCGACTCGGAGAGGGTCCAAGGCGAACTGGGTCGAATTGAGGCAGATGTGCGTGCGGCGCGGGCGGCCATGTAGGTTCAGGCGGAGAGCCACTGGCAGCACGCCCTGGCCCACACGCTGGGTGGCCAGGCCCTGTACATCCAGGGCATACAGACGGTTGTCTGGATTGCGACGATCTTTGCGAGCGCAACACATGCCTGCTTTACCCTGGCCTGCGGTGCCGCAGTATATAAATCTTCACTTCTTCAGCGGCTCTCGCCTCGAACGTCGCGATCTCCGGTCTCGCCCTGACCGCTGGGAATCTCGACCTCGTCAGCGCAGTGCTGGCTGAAGCGAGGGAGCTGAGGGTGATGTCTTTGGACTGGAGCGCGACGACCAAAAGGGCAATCGCGCCAGCAAGTCGTAATTCACGTCATCAAGACCGGTACCCGGGTGTAAGTTGGAGAAAATTTGATGAGATACGCCTTATCTTCTAAGCTAGCCTTTGGCATTTTCGATCATTTGGACGAGGACGGAAGCGCCATTCGACGACAATACGCGGACCGCCTTACGCTGGCGGAAGCGTATGACCGGCTAGGTTTTTACGCTTACCATCTCGCGGAGCACCATTGTTCGCCGCACGGAAGGAGCCCATCGCCGAATCTCTTTTTGTCGAGCGTCGCACAGCGCACCCGGGGACTTCGTCTCGGCCCCCTGGTGATGCTCCTGAGCCTTAATCATCCGCTACGTGCGTTTGAAGAGATCTGCATGCTTGACCACTTGAGCGGTGGTAGGGTCGAGATGGGCATGGGGCGCGGATGCCTTCCGCTCGAGCTAAGTTACTTCGGGATCGATGCGGACACGGTGCCAGCACGCTATCTCGAAGCCAGCGAGATTCTAATGGAGGCGATGAGGGGGGGCGCCCTTTCCTATCGGGGTCACCATTTTCAGCTAGACAATGTCCCTTTGACACTGAGGCCCCATCAACAGCCGCATCCGCCGACATGGATAGCCACCAATCGACCCGAGTCCGCCCGCTGGGCCGCTGCAAACGGCGCAAACATCGCATCCGTAGGACCTGCTTCGTTTGTTCGCAAGATTACTGACGAATACCGTGCCGAGGAACGATACAAGACGGGCACCGACGGCCAACCATCCTTTGTCGGGTTGCTTCGCATGATTGTGGTCGGTCAATCTGCCAGTCATGCATACTCGCTCGCGACACCTGCTTTCGAGCGATGGCTTAAAAACTTCAAATACCTGTACGACCTCAATGCGATTCCCCTTCCACCAAATCTGCCACTGAATTTAGACGCAGCAATAGAGAGTGAATTGTGCGTAGTAGGAACAGCGGCTCTTGTGCGGCGAACTCTGCTTGATCAGTTGGAAGAGGCCAGGGCGAACTATCTTCTTTGTCAGGTCGCGTTTGGCGATCTGCCCGTGGACGCCTCACTTTTCACGGCTATGACCATTCAGTCCGAATTGATGGACCGAACTGCATGAGTGCGGCCTCCCCCACTTCTTGCATACCGAGGCCTATCGCAGCCAGCAG
>NZ_JAYMRT010000075.1:0-2926 GCF_038900515.1 Burkholderia sp. JPY481 | reverse complement strand
CCAGTGGAATGCCGCGCGCGTCTACAACGATGTGCCGTTTCGACCCGAGCTTTCCCCGGTCTGTCGGGTTGGGGCCGGTTTCCTGGCCCCCGGGGGCGGGCAACACTGGCAGCATCGAGGCTCGCCCTTCGAACCGGAAGCCAACAGGGTTTCCATCGCTTACGCCCTGCCCATGCACGCGCTTTGTCGCGGATCGGTCCTCGGCACCGAAAATATCCGCTCAGCATTCGCCGTTCCAACTGCTACCCGGCTCCAAAATCGCGCAACCGGTCTAGCAGGCTGTTGAAAAGCGCCCCGTCATGACGACCGAAGCTACGTTCAGGAGACTTGCGCGTGCAATTTCCCGCTGAATTACCGGTTTGCCGCGCGATCCGCGCGGGGCATGCGCACGCATGCAGCCCTGCTGGCGCGCAGTCTTCCCGCCGTGACGGCTCGTCGCGCCGCTCCTTGCGGCACCACCCCTGGCATTCGGGCCATGCGGGTCAGATTGCTCGCAACCATCGTCAGCTTGAAGTGCTGGTCGACGGGCTTGATACCGCGATAGACCGTCTGCCGGATCCGACCGACCGTTTTACCTCAGCCGAAATGCTCTTCCATTCGTTTGCGGATGATCTGGCTAATCCGGTAGCCCGCGTGCCGCGAAGTGCGACCGTCGATTGCGCTGCCGCCCCAACGCTCATCGTTGCGCGGGACATGCGGTGTCACGTTGCGAGCGCGGCAATCGTTCACGAAGTCGCGGGTGTCATACGCCTTGTCGGCACCAACTGTCTTCGCATGAGCGCCTGGCACGCAATCGAGCAATTGCAATGCGCTGGCCCGCTCGGCGAAACCATCTGCGTGACTGACCACGGCGCCGACCACCAGCCCCGAGCGATTCTCCATCAGGATGTGCCCGTGGTAGCACAGGATGACCGGGCTCTTGTGGCTCTTCTTGAACAATCGCGCCTCCGGATCAGTAGTCGTGCGTCGCATTGCTACGTCGCTCGCCTTTCCAGTCAGTGTCGGCGTTGCGGCCACCGCCGGCTGGCGGACCATCGTCCGGGCCGTCCTTGCGGCGGAAGCTCTTGTGACTGGCCCACGCCTGAATCAACGTGCCGTCCACCGAGAAATGCTCTCTCGACAGCAAGCCCCGCTTGTCCGCCAGGCTCATGACTTCGGTGAAGAACGCTTCCACGACTTCATGCTCCAGAAGCCGGTCGCGGTTCTTCGAGAACACCGAGTGGTCCCACACGGCGTCCTCAATCGCCAGCCCGACAAACCAGCGGAACAGCAGGTTGTAGCGCATCTGCTCCATCAGCATGCGCTCGCTGCGCACCGAGTAGAACACCTGCAACAGCAGCGCCCGCATCAGCTTCTCAGGCGCAATCGAGGCACGGCCGGTGTCCGCGTAGATGACGCTGAACAGCCCATTGAGCCGTTTCAACGCATCATTCACCAGCAACCGGATCGGTCGCAACGGGTGATCTGCCGGGACGAAGTCCTCGAGCTTGACCGTCGTGAACAGGGGTTCCTGCATCTCATCCATTCCGCGCATCGCATCCGCTGCCAAAGATCATGAACACGATATCCATAACGCCCGTCCCTCAAACCCCGTTTACACGGGACCCAAATTCAACAGCCTGCTAGGGAACTCTATCCCCCTACATCGCGACCCTCCAGAGAGATATTGTCGCTTTCATTAGGCCATTGACGGGGCGACAGCTGCTAGCGGCGAGCACCATCGACGAGCATATCAATGCGGGGCAGCGAGCAGCGATGTGCTGCACAAAGTGATCGGCCAGTTAACGAAAGCAAGTAATGCGGCAGTGTATTGCAATATTTTACATGAAAAATAGTAGCCTTCAGGGATGGTTAGACATTAAATCCATTTGTCATTAAATCATTTAACTTTCTTCGCATTAACAACCTGATTTAAAGGAAATCGCCATGAGTGTTCGTAACTACCTTGCACATCGCAACATTGTCCGCCGCATGGAACGTGAAGGACGTGCCTATCGCAGTTATCACGTCACCTTGACGGATGACGGGGAGTGGATGCACGCGGCCGGCTCGGACTTTCTGTTCGCGTACCTCGAAAACTCCTGGCCTGCGGACGTGAAAACCCAGGTGGTGGACGCGTTCAAGCAGGCGTTGACAATGTCCTCGACCATCAAAACAGCCGTTCTGAATACCTCAGGACAGGCAGTGGAATCGGGGCTGTACCTTGTCGACCAGAGCACGATGACGCAAGCCATGAATTCCGTCGCGGGCATGGGCATTACGAGCGTTGACCAGAATAGCGAGAGCGGTTCCGGTACCGCGGTCTCCATTACCGAGGAGTTCTTTGCTGCAATTCTCGGCGGTCTCGGCGGAGACGTGGCACCGATGCTCGACTATCTCACGACCGAGATGGGCGATGTACAGGCACAAACGAAAAAGAGCACTGTCGCGTCGAAATTCGGCACGGTGATCGGGACCATTTCAGTCATGCCTGTGCTTAACGTTCCGGTCACCAACTTCGTCTACGCCTACTCGGACTCTCAAGCGAGCTCATGGTTCGTCAAGGTCAATTGCGGCAGCGTGGAGCACGAATCCTACTCGTACGCCTATACGGCCGTTAATTACAACTACGTCAAACCCGACGCCAAGTAATTGGTTAGCCGATGCACAGTAATTGGCTTGCTGTGCATCGGTGCTGTCGATTCCGACGCCTTCAACGTTTTCCGCCTAGCGGGCGTCCAGATCTCGTTTAGAGCGGCTAACACAACCTGGACATCAAGCCCTAGGTTTCGTATCCTGGGCGCATGTCCTGAGCTTCCTCTGAAATTTCGCCTTCCAGCAGGTCGGGTATAAACTCGACCGAAAGGAAGGAAAGAAGAAATGTTTAGGGTACCGCACCAGGTGTACACGGCGGAGTTCAAGGAAGCTGCAGTGCAACGAGTCAAGG
>NZ_JAYMRT010000074.1:0-2959 GCF_038900515.1 Burkholderia sp. JPY481 | reverse complement strand
TATCTATCACTTTTTTAAAGTCATCTAATCTAAAATCTTCATTCCATCTTGCTTCAATACATCTTTTGCTTTTACCGGTATTATGTTTAAATTGTTTGCCTGCTTTTTCATTTAAATAACCAATAATTTCTTTATAGGGAATCGGAGAAACAGTCGGGTTGCCCGACAATATATCTTTTGTAGTAATCTCTGTTGTATTCTCTGTAGTAATCTCTGTTAAGGATTTTTGAGTTTCTTCACTATCCATTGTTAAGTTTGTTGACTTTCCATTGTTAAGAAACTTAACAATCCATCGTGAAGTAACTTCACTATCGACTTTATAATGGACTGTAGGTGCCCCATTTGCCTTTTTTAAAGCAGTTTCTACAATCCCCATGCTTTTCAATTTTTTTATTGAACGCATTACTTGGTATTTAGATAAATGTATTTCGTCTTCCCATTCTTTATAAGATTTGTAAAAGTAACCATCTTTTCTATGAGTTCTATCCGACCAATAAATCAATTGGTTGAGTAATGCAGCAGTTGGATAATCTTCAGTAATCTTTAGATATATGGCAGGTATAGGAATAATGTTGTTTTGGCCACTGAATTGAGTAATAATTGATGAAATGTAATCTCTATTATTCATCATCAGCACCATCTTTCAGTGCTTTTATCTTATCTGGTATTTCCCAGTTAGTTATGAATTCTTTGAGTTCATCAGTTATAGACACTTTATTTAAAATGGCATCAGATCCATATAGAAAAACAACTATTTTGTTATATGCTAAAGCTGCCTTTTCTCTACTGTCGAAGTACTCTGTGCTATATAGTTTTCCTTTATATTTTTTTCTAGCAGAAAACTTAGAAGGCATATCTGTATGATTACCAATACCTCTGTAACCGTATTTATTTGTATTTCTTGTATTGTTAAATCCTTTATGAGGGAAATAGTCTCTTTTTTGACGTGAGTCATTGCCAATAATGTTTTTAAATCCATTACCTCCCCAAAATTCATCAACAGCCCGATTATAAGATTTAGCTGCCATATCTTCCGATTCGAAAAATCCTAAATGCTTTTGTTTACCTTCAACATTTATTTTTGCAACCCATTTATTAGCGTCTTTCCGCCAATTCACTCCTTTGTATTTAGAAGAACCGTTACTTTTCGGTTTTCCCCATCTTGATCGACTACCTTTTGTAGTTAAATTATTCTTAGTAAAATCGTTGTTTTTATTTTTTTGAAAACTGCCATTTTGTATATATGTCGTTAACAAAATGTCCTTTCTTTTAACTCCGATTTTAGTATGGATATATCTTGTATTACCTTTAAAATATTTGCGCCAAATATGTTGATTCACTCTCTCGTAATCATCATCATCAACAAAAATTTCTTCTCCATCTTGTAAAAATATTGATTTAACCATGTTTCTCACTCCCCGTACAATATCCATTCTGGAGTTGTATTGTATTCTTCTGCTATTTTCCTAACAGTTTTCATCGGTGGTAATTGCCATCTATTCTCCCAGCGATTAACTGCTATACGTCCAACTCCAACACGTTCTCCGAATTCAACTTGTGATAATTTTTCATTCATTCTTAAACTATTTATTCTGTGAGCGATACGCATTCTATCTTCAAGCGTAATCATTCTTGATTTCATTGTTTTACTCCTTTCAACATCGCATTAAGACGATCATCAACTTTGATCCAACTGTTTTGTAAGTGGTATTTTTCATCAAACGATTTAACACCAATCGCATGTTGTTCTGAATGATGGCGTCTACATAAAGCTAGTACATGCTTGTCGTAGTGATTCATCTTATTCCTGTTCATACCTTTACCAACTGCCTCGTAATGAGCTAAGTCACTACCTGGAGTGCTACATATCACACAATTACGATTAACAGTTGCCCAATACAACATTGCCTGGTCTCCACTTAGTAACTTGCTTGTCTCTACTCTCATAGGTATTTGGTGACGAAACATAAATGCAATAATTAATTCAATTAGCTCTTTTGCTACTTTCATGGAACAGTCACGTAAACTAATACGTTCATAACCATTCATTATTTCCAATTCTGCTTGAAATCTTTTTCTTAACGCCTCTACTGGTTCGCCCCAATGCAGCTCAATATCTCTACACATCGCAAATATCTTTTTGCGTTGTTCAATAGACATTTTTTTATTATCTGGCACTTCCACTTCTGCATTAAGTGAGTAACCGTTATCTAATAAATCTATGTGACTTCGCTCTAGTTCAACACCAGTGGCAACGACAGAGTATGTACCGTCGTTATCTTTCTGGTATCTTGTAATGCGTTGCATTTAAATCAACTTCTCCACTTTGTATTTAGTGTTATTACTAGCTATTGCAGTGTTATGACCAGCTTTCATACGACCACTTACATAACCATTAGATCTTCCTAGCCATTTATCAGCTTTAGCCATACTTATAAATTCTAATTGCATGTTTGTTATAACTTGAGTTAACCTAACTTTCATATTTGTTTTCATAAGACCAGTTTCGAAAGCATGTCTGTTATTTTCTAAATGTGTACACCACTCAAGATTTTCTACATTATTATTTTTAGGATTACCGTCGATGTGATTAATACAATTTTTACCTTTTATTTGTGGTATAAAAGCAAAAGCTACTAATCTATGGACTAAAAAATCTTTATGTTTACCATTTTTCCAAAGGGATACTCTTACATCTCTACCATTTGGAGTTTTGTCTTTTAAATAGCGTTGTTTCCAATGTCGCCATTTTTGATAACGATTAGACCAACTAACTTTATTTTTATGAGTTCTGACTCTACCTTTATTACTGACTTCGTATATGCCCTCATAACCTACAACATCTTTCCAAATCTCGTTCATCTAGTACCTCCTAAAACGGGAGTGTAGAATCATCTATATCAACTGTATTATTTGCATTGCCAAATGGATTGTCTTGTTTACTCATTGGTGTTTGTTG
>NZ_JAYMRT010000073.1:0-3198 GCF_038900515.1 Burkholderia sp. JPY481 | reverse complement strand
CCGGTACAGCCTCCGACTGGTGACTGTACCGGGCGATCTCCGCACAAGGAATGTCGTCGCCGTTCAGACTGCGATGCGTGTGGAAAATCGCCGCTACGAAAACGACTTCTGCAGAGCTTCCTTAACAGCTTGATGGAAAAGTTAACAGCCCCTTCACGGGCTTTTTGAAACCGCTTCTAAGCGCTGCCCGCACCGGAGGTCGAATATCTGGCGAACAGGCAAGGCGTCTACGCCGTAGGAACTCGGTGTGAAATTATTCGACGGCGAAAGCGGAAGTGCCGGAACTCGCTGGCGTAAAGCATGTATTCGTCAAAGCGTCGGCAGAAGTGAACAACCGCACTGAAAACAGTCATCTGCCCCCCCCCGGCGCGGGCGCCAGGTTTCCGCGATTCACGCGTCGAAGTCTCTGCAATCTGCCAACAGGCCTCACTCGAAACCTTCCTTAAGATTCCACAGATTGTTCACGGCCGTCGGATAACATCGAAGCTACAATCCAACGCGGACTGCGCAGTGCATTCATAGTAGCTAGGACCGTAAGGATCATGTTTCTGACGCCACGTGCTTACGTCCACCGATAAGTCCGGTTCTGGACGCCTCGGCAAGAATTCTAAATCTGCGTAGTCGCCGTCACCAAGCTCGTATGAGCAGCTCACTGCCGCTCGCGATCCACTATCCATCGCTGGATGGAATTTGGCAGAGCTAAATTTAGTGATGCCACCGTCATCGTCCAGCCCAATGCCCAACCATGTACCCTCACCATCGCTAGTCATTGCCATGTACGTGTCCCCATTTTTTTCGATTGCGGTGACACTCGGGCAGCTTTCGGCCGTGTCAGCCAACACATGACACGATGCGCCAAGCGCGAGCGTAAAAACAAAAATACCTTTCTTCATCGGTTAAATCCTTCATATTGCACAACGGTCTGCTAATCTAAGGAAGGTCTGCACAAATCGTTTTCAGAGAGTTGGCCGTTTGCCACTTGCGTCGTATCAGCCATAAGAGTCTGCTGGCAGGTTGGTCGTCTAGCTTTTGAAGCGTGACGACCACTGTTTGCCGAGATTCGCGGCCTGAATCTGCGAGCGTTTCAAGGGTTCCACAAAGCCTTGCGTGCCATCCACAGGTTGCCCAGAGCAAATAGTGTCGTGATCTGGGCGGTGTTCTTCATCAGCCCTCGGTACCGGCTCTTTGTATAGCCAAACTGCTGTTTGAGGACGCGGGACGGATGTTCAACCTTGGCGCGGATGCCGGCCTTCAGGCGTTCAATCCGATCGAATATCGCGTCCAGCTGATCGGTTAGGTCCAGTTGTCTGCGCCTGCCTGGTCGCATCGCGACATGCCAGCGAACCGCGCTTACCTGGCAGCGCTTTTCGATACCCTGATATCCGGCGTCAGCGTACACATCCATTTCCTGGCCGTGCAACAGCGCTTCGGCCGCATTGATGTCATGAACGTTGGCGGCTGTGCCGATGACCGTGTGGACCAGGCCCGACTCTGCGTCCACGCCGACGTGCGCTTTCATCCCGAAGTACCATTGATTTCCCTTCTTCGTCTGGTGCATTTCCGGGTCCCGTGTACCAGAGCCGTTCTTCGTCGAAGTGGGTTCGGAAATCAAGGTAGCGTCGACCGCCGACCCCACCTTCAGCATCAAGCCTTTCTCGCCTTTCTCGCTCAGGATCTCATTGACCAGCGTGAGCATCTGCGCAGCCAGGCCGTGCGTTTCGAGAAGGTGACGGAACCGGAGAATCGTGCTCTCGTCCGGCAAACGCGTCATACCCTCGTCCAGCCCAGCAAATTCACGATACAGCGGCACGTCATAAAGCGCTTCTTCCATCGCCGGGTCTGACAGACCAAACCACTGCTGCATGAAGTGGATCTGCAGCATCGTCGCAATAGGAAACGGCGGCCTTCCAGTCTTACCCCTTGGATAGTGCGGTTCGATCAACGCAATCAACCTCGACCATGGGACAACGCGCCTCATCTCATCGAGAAGTTTCCGCTTGCGCGTGCGTTTCGTTGACAGATCCAGACCAAGACCGGGCTGTGTCATCGAGGTACCCCTTAAACCTGCATTCTCCCAGGATAGTCCACCGGGACGTCAACGCCAGGACTTTTGCAGACTTTCCCTAAATATTTCTAACGATATTGTCACGTTGCTGGATGAGTTGGATGAATCTGGATCGCAAACAACTCGCATCCCGATTCGCTGCGTGGCGGGAATTCGCCGACATGGCTCAAAATCCGTTGACTGTCTTGTTAGCGATTGACTCTTCGGCGCAGTCCACGCTACTGCCGACAAGTTGACGGTGCTGCGAGATACGCTAGACGTCACGGCTTCTGCGATTGCACCAACACGTCTTTTACTGGAAGCTGCTCAAGCTTTCACCGATTGCTCAAGACGGTCGAACGACAACGAACCTACAACGCCAAGCGGCCGGATCAGTGCACTCGTAGTAGTCAGGGTTGTACGGGCCATTTTTTCTGCGCCATTGATTCAGATCGCGCAAATCCAAAGCCGGTAGCGGGGACCTAGGTATGTACTGTAGATTTACATAGCCCCCCTGGAAAGTTCGTAGGAGCACTTGACTAACGCTGATTGACCGGTGCCGGCATTATCAAGCTGCGCTGGATAAAACGTGGCCGAGGAAAATTCCTTGAAACTACCTTCGTCCGGCCCTTTCACAATACCTAGCCATATACCCTCGTTATCGCTGGCTGTTGCGGTGTACACACTCCCTGCCATCTTGATCTCGCCGCGCATCGGGCAGCCTTCGAACGTTGCAGCAGACACGTGATAAGATGCGCCGAGCGCAAACGTAAGAACGAAAAGGCTCTTCTTCATTGTCTCGAATCCTCTATGTTGTAGGGGGGGCATCCATAAATCACTTATACATGAAATAATGAATTTTATAATAGATCTTGATGTGAAAGTGATTTCGTGTAAGGGATAGTCAATTGTCACTTTCGATGATCTGAAATTCTTCGCGAATAAAATTTAGTACTCGGGTTTATACCGCAATAGCGGCGACCACATCAAATAAAGACTATTTATGCCGGAGGCAATATTTTTGATGGGGGGTGCGGACGAAAACTTGGACTACCTGGAGGTAGTTCATGTACTCGTATGAAGAGCGTCTTCGAGCGGTTCGGCTCTATCTAAAGTTGGGAAAGCGCCTCGGGGCGACCATCCGACAGCTGGGT
>NZ_JAYMRT010000072.1:0-4326 GCF_038900515.1 Burkholderia sp. JPY481 | reverse complement strand
GCGTGAAGACCTGCGTGATGACCTGGTCGCCGCGCGCCGTCGGCGCGTTGCCGACGTAGGTCGGCACGCCTTGCAGCTTGGCGTCGGCCTCGGGCACCACTTTCAGCACGCCATGATCCTGCACGAGTGCGAAGCCCTGCATGCGAAGCGCCGATTGCAACGTCTTCAGCGCTTGATCCTCAGGCACTGCGTTTTCCGATACTAGGTTCAACTGACCTGTGACGCGTGGGTCGACAATGATCGTCTTGCCGGTGGCCGCGCCGATCGCCTTCGCGACCTGGTCGATATCGGCGTTCACGAAGTTGAGTGTCACCTGTGCGTGTGCGGTCGTCCCCGTGATCAGTCCAGCTAGCAGCAATGCGGTTAAGACGCGAGATAAAGCCATACGATTTGTTATCCGAAATTTTTTTGATTCTGGTTAGAATTCAATGTGGGTGCGAAGAAACGGCAGGTTTGCCCTTGCATAATTTTGATGGAAGGACGGCCAGAAAACAACGAAGCGCACCTTTCGGGCGCTCCCGGATCAGGGAGAATTGGGCATTGCCAATGACGGCTGCAGAGTCAAACCTTCAACTGGCTGCCGTCGGCCGGATTGAGCGCGCCGACCTTGCCTATCGTGGTGGCATGGCGCGTGACCTACCTGATGCGCAAATGCCAACGCTGATGGAATTTGGTTGCCGCCTTGTTGTTCGACCCGAATGAAGTCCGTCGCGCGTATCTGCTCGTAGAAGAGAAAGTTCCGGCCACAATGGCCACCCGCAAACGAACTCTGATTTGCCCTTTTCGGATCATGTGCATGTTGTGGAGACCGGAGCGGATGATGCGCACGCACCGGAAATCCTCGATCGAATCATCAGTGCGACGATGCGCCTGATGGCGCGATGGTCCTTCCTGCTCGATGATTTTGTCAGGCCCCTGTTCTGACGGACATTGATCGGTGTGGGCCGCCCGGCGTTGAGCACTTTGAGCGCACCCAGATCGACTGCCGCCTCTGTTAACGGCAGCCGTTTCGGGCGCACCTTTCCGTGCAATCGCATTCTCGAAGCAACGTCGAACGGCGACCCTGTAGCGATGGGCACGCAACAGGAAATCGACCGTGTTAGCAGCCTTACCGATGACGAAGAGCAGGCACATCCATTGTGCCCTTGACCTTCACATAGGTTTCGTCCATGCGCCGGCTCCCGCCCATCGAGTGTTTGCATTCGCGAAACTCTTTTTTGAAGCAACCGTACAAGCTTGCATCCAGTGGTGCACGCTTGAGGATCGACCTGAATACTCCGTTCGTCCATCATTTCAAATCCAGATTACGTAAACTCAGCTGGTACGCAACGCACCAGCGCACACATCAGAATCACGTCCAACGCATAACGCAGCCGCTTTAAACACCTTGCCAATACCGGCGGACTGCCTCGTGCGCGGTGTTTTCGTGTTTGGCGTCATGCAGGTCACACATTGGGATTCGAAAGACTTTGCTCGACCCCGCTGACGCGACGGAACCTTACTGCGCGCGCCAACTTGGGATTGCCGCGCTGATCTTCGCGAAGTCCAAGCTGCCGAAGCCCGTAGCCATGTCCCAGCCTGACGTCGCAGTGAAGCCGTAGCCATGGTAGCCGTTGTTGCCTGCTGTCACGTCGTGGTGCAGCGCCGTATTGCCCGGGAGATTCTCATAGAACGCCGGCGTTGGCAGGCTGAGGCTGTTGTTCGTGGCCGATTCGAGCCGCGCCCAGCCGCCCACGAAGATCGGTGACGCGAGGCTCGTGCCGCCGCTTGGCGACTTCATCTTCTGCCCGTTGAAGATGATGTAGGCGCCAGTCGATCGCGCAGCATCGAACGCCACGTCCGGCAGGACACACTTCGTCACCGAACTGCCGAGCGCCGCGGTTTGCCAACTGGGCGCGGCTTCGTACACGCTCTTGCCCCCTCCCGTCGCCCAGATGCGCACCACGTTGTCGACCCGCTTCCCAGTTCCGTCTAAGTCCGCGTACGCGGCGCCGTCATTCCATACGGTTTCGCCGGCCTACGTCATGGTGCCGGTCGTGGAGAGCATCGTACCGCCCACTGCGACGACATAGGGCGAACTCGCGGGATACTGCACGCTGTATTTGGACAGATCGTTTATCGTGGTGATCGAGGCGCCGTCGGACGTGCCGATGTACCCTTGGTTTCCGTGCGGCGAATACGATCCAACATAGACGCCCGCATCGCCTGAAGCGACTGAGAAGGTCTGTCCTTGCGCAACAGCCTGCTTGAACACGGCATCGGCGGCGGCGAGCGCGCCGGTTTTATAGGACGTATATTCGTCGTTCCCGAGGGACACATTGATGATGGTCGCCTTATCATCAGTCACCGCTTTGCTGTAAGCAGCGTTCACCGTTGTGTCGGTGGCACGGTCGGTGCCGGGACCGCTCATGGCCGGATAGAAGATTAGCTCCTTGACGCCTCCGGATGTGCCGATGATGACTTGGCTGTCGAGAGCAAACTCGATATCGGCGTCGGGGACCGGGATGCCCGATCCATCCTCGACGACCGCCGTGTTGACCTTCGGCAGGTGTGCGTTTTGCGTGAAGGTGTTCAGGTCGGCAATGGTCTGAGTCATGTCGCCCCAGGCGATGATGCCCACCGTCGTGTTGGTCGCAGCGGGCAGACTGCTCGCGTCATAGATCTTCGCGAAATCGGTTGGCTGGTGGCTAACCAGCTTCGACGCGTCTGTCGTGTTCTTCTCAATGGAGTCCGGTTCGATGACCGCTTCCGGCGCGAAGCGTTGGAGCATGCTGTGCGGCACGACCGCATTCTGCAGACCGAGTACCGAACCAACGCTCGAGGCGAGCGATGACGGGACACGGGCTGACAAATCGTTCCCATAGGCCGGCTTGCCTTTATAGTTGAAGCGCTTGATGCTCGTCTGGAAGGCGCTTTGCACGTTGTTTGCGTTGCCGTCGGCGGAGATTAGCATGTTGTTCTCCGACACGGAGACGTTGAGGAAGCCGTTCGCCTTCAGATGAGCGACTACGGCCGCGACCTGGGCGTCGGTCGGCGAGAAACGCGCCTTGAACTCGGCCGGCGTGAGGTACCTGTGGTAACTGGGGCTACCCGGCTGATTGAGGTCGCGAAGGAACCTGTCGAGCGTTTCCTCGTTGCGGTGCCTCAGGGCCACGGCAATGTGCAGCGGCTGACTCAGTTCGAGCGGCGTCACATTCGTATCGGTCAGCGCCGGATTGCCGAGGCTGTTCAGCGAGTAGCTCTGCGGGGCATAAGTTCCGGCCGGCGCCGGCGCGTTCGACAGGAGGAACGCTTGGGTGCGGGTCGAGACCCAGTCGGTCTCCGCTCGGGCGGACAGCGGGATCATCGTGACCGCTACGCCAAGGGAAAGGGCCGCCAATTCAAAGGCTCTTGGGAATTTGCGATTGCCGAAATGAATTGTTTGCATTGTGACCTACGAAAATTCAACGAAGCTGGCGCGCGGCCTAGACACGTGGCCCCTCGTCAGGCAATGCGCAAGGGCTTGACTGCGGCGTGGACAGACGGCGGTTGCGGGACGATGTTGCCGTCAACGCTTAACTCGACCGCGATCTCTTTAAGAGATCGCGGCGACGTCTGTAACGTTGCATGGAGTATGGAATCCCAAATTTGGACGACATTCGGGGTATTGCGTTAATGCTTACGAGCTTTGCCATGATTCCTCAAAGTCAATTTGCCGCAAAATATGCGCGGCCCCGGAAGAGATCGCAGAGCCTTGGTACGATATATCTCCGTATAAGAGTCCGTCACTATGGTGTTGATCCCACCGGTCGCGAGCAAATAAGCCGGATACCTGCCGGACGCTTCTAATGTGGGCGGATCATTTCCAAGTGCGACGCGCATGCGATTGTCGCCGGAGCTTCTGCTACGACGCAAGCAAATCGGATTCAATAAAACTGATATCGCGGTCTATGATGGGATTGCAGGGTTTGCTAGTGCTTGCGCATGGGTATGCCGATTCCCTCATAGCGAGGTACGCATCGCCGACTACCAGTATGCCCCGGACCGAGCTCCGCGACCGATCGAGAGCGGAGAGGCGAAACAATCGTTATCGAGGTCCAGGGGGCTGGTGACACCGCGCGCGTGATGAGTCGCGCTGGATGCGGGCAACCAGTCCTCGACATGGTTCAATCATGACAGATAGAGCGTGTTAGGAACTTTGAAGTACTGGCACGGCGCTAACAAGCATGAGCATTGCGAAGACGACAAAATGAAGCCCGGCGAGAGTTTCGGGGGGCCGTTCATAGTCACGTGCGAGACGCCGGAAACGGTTGAGCCAGCCAAAGCTGCGCTCGACCACCCACCGCC
>NZ_JAYMRT010000071.1:0-4559 GCF_038900515.1 Burkholderia sp. JPY481 | reverse complement strand
GCTCGATTTCCGCCGAAGGTATGACCGTTCTGCTCGTCGAGCAGAACGCGCGTCTCGCGCTGCAGGCGGCCAATCGTGGCTACGTGATGGACTCCGGTCTGATCACGATGTCGGGCGACGCGAAACAGATGCTCGACGATCCGAAGGTTCGGGCCGCTTACCTCGGAGAATAATGCTGTTGTGTGATACTGGCTATGGTAAGTCGGGTCCCGGCTTCCCGAACGATCCGCCGATGCCGAGGTCACGCTGATCAAAAAGCGCGCTTGGCACGTTAGATCATTTACAGGCATCTACGACTATGGCTATCTCTCGCACCATCGCTTTAAGGTCGACAGTGCCTAAGCGGGATCACTTTCCGCACCGGTGTTGCGCGGTAGGTTCGATCCAGACGCGTTCAATCTGGATATTACAAATCAGCGGCCGTCTAGTGCTGACTGCCAATGGGCCCTTAAGAGCGACGTTTACGCAATACAAGCGTTTCCGGAATGTCGTTGGAGCAGTTACGGAATCGTATGGGGCAAAGCACTCTGCGTACTTGCCGGAGCTGGTCAGATACCACGACTATTCGATGATTTTGTTCGGCCGCTTGTTCTGTCGTGCGCGGGCCGGCATCGAGCGTTTCGAGCGCAACCGGATGGCGCTCTAGGATTCTTCCGGGTTCATCCTTCTGTCTGCTCGCCTTCTCGAAGTAACATCGCGCGGCGGTCTTGTCGCGATGGGCACACGCAGCAGGAGATCGACTGTTTTACCCCCTGTCGACCGCGTAGCACAGGTCTTCTTACTGTCTCTTGGTAGGCGGAAGTCTCCTCGGCGGGTTGTGCGTCTTCTACATCATGCATGATGCACGATTCGATTCGAACGATGCTATTCGCGCGCTTAACTCGACTGGACCGATCCAGCATCGACTTTCTGTCGTGGCCACGTATTCACGAGTTCCGTGCTTATTGCTAAGAGAAGGTTGCATAAGGACTGCTGAACGCGCTGAAGAGTCTTCCAGCAGATCGAGCAACAGCCGAGTTTGAGGAACGTTTCGTGAATAGCAGCGCGACGTTCGAAGCGAATAGCAGACGACGGAAATGATGCGGTCGGGCATGCGTACGCTCGGCAACCCGACGGACTTTCCTAGGTCCACTGCGATGCGGGTGACCACGCCGCGCGATGCAAGTTGGAATAGTGCGCGCGCGAAGAGCGCGTAGTATTTGTCGTGGTCGTAACCGCGTTCGGCATTGGCGCGGCGAGGGACGGCTCAAAGGCCGCCTGCGCCTGCCGCCGATCGGCACGATGGCCTCAATCAGCGGGACTAGTACAACATCCCTCAATTAGCTTTAGTAATTATCGGGTTGCAAGTAAGGCTGCAGGATGTAGTGGTCTAATTTCCTCGGACGGGTCGATAGGAGGACAATCCAGAATCGACGAGGAAAAAGAGCAAGATGACAAGAAGGCGCCGACAATTTGACGCCAGCTTCAAGCTGGAAGTAGTACGGATGGTGCGAGACCAAGGGCTATCGGTCAGCGAAGTGTGCCGGTCGATGGACCTTGTTGAGACAGCCGTGCGCCGCTGGGTGGCGCAGTACGATGCAGAGCGTGCTGGCGGCCCCGGCGAGGGCAAGCCGCTGACGGCTGAGCAGCAGCGTATCCGGTAGATCGAGGCGGAAAACCGGCAACTGCGCGAGGACAACGCGCTGCAAAAAAAAGTTCTTCGTAGAAAAGCGTGGAGCGATTTTCACCAATTGCGTAACCTGATACCTGAATTCAGGGGACATCAGGGGGGAGATTGCTCGATCGCAAGGCACTGCAGGCGCTGGGTTGCTGCAAGGGCTACCGGCTGGAACGCGTAGAGTGGCCACAGGGCGAGAACCACACGCTTTCGCTTTATCTGAAACCGGTGGGCCGGGTCATGCATTGTGAGCAATGCGGAGCGCGTTGTTCGCAGATTCATGAGACGACAGTGCGACGCGTGCGTGATCTGCCACTGTTCGAATATCGGGTAGTGCTGCACGTGCCCCGCCGCCGGGTCTGGTGCGAGAGCTGTGGTGGTCCACGGCTGGAGAAGCTGGAGTGGCTGGGCCGCTACCAGCGGGTAACGGAGCGCTTTGCCAAGGCGTGCGAGAAGTTGTTGCAGGCGGCCAGCGTACAGGCGGTGGCCGCCTTCTACGATCTGGGCTGGCACACGGTCAAGTCGATCGACAAGATGCGCCTGCGTGCCCGTGTGGCCGACCCGGACTGGTCGGCGATCCGCTATCTGGCGATGGACGAGTTCGCGCTGCATAAGGGCCACCGCTACGCCACGGTGGTGGTCGATCCGATCGGCCGCCCAGGTGCTATGGATCGGGCCGGGGCGCTCGCGCGAAACGGCCCGGGCCTTCTTCGAGCAGCTTCCTGAAGGCGTCGCTGGGCGCATCGAGGCAGTTGCCATCGATATGACGACGGCCTATGAGCTGGAGATCAACCCGCATCGCCCACAGGCCGAAGTTGTCTACGACCTGTTCCACGTCGTCGCCAAATACGGGCGTGAAGTCATCGATCGCGCGCGCGTCGATCAGGCCAACCAGCTTCGCCATGACAGACCAGCGCGCAAGGTCCTGAAGTCCAGTCGCTGGCTGCTGCTGCGCAACCGCCGCAACCTGAAACCCGAGCAGTCGGTGCATCTGAAGGAACTGCTGGCAGCAAACCAGCCGTTGTTATGCGTCTACGTGCTGCGCGACGAACTGAAACGGCTCTGGTTCTACCGCAAGCCTGCCTGGGCGCAAAAGGCCTGGGAGCAGTGGTTTGAGCAGGCCAGGCAAAGCGGTATCGCCGCCCTGCAACTGTTCGCACAGCGCCTGCAAGGCTACTGGCATGGAATCCTGGCGCGCTGCCGCCACCCACTCAACACCAGTGTCGTTGAAGGGATCAACAACACAATCAAGGTCATCAAGCGCCGGGCTTACGGGTACCGCGACGAGGAGTACTTCTTCCTCAAAATCCGCGCCGCGTTCCCCGGTAATCCTCGATGAACCTTAAAATAGCGGGTAGGCATACGACTGTGTTTTTGACTAACAACAAGCAAGAATCTATGGTCCGCCCCAGTTTTGCAACCCTGACGCTTGATGCTGTGTTGGCTTGCTCGAATCTATCCGGCGTCGTTGTGGGGACTGTTCCCCGCGCCTCGATGAAGTTCGCGCCCGCGGCCCCCATGAAGTTGTGCGGCTTCAGGAGCCTCTTTGCTTGCCGGGGTGTTCCGCAGGCCGGTGTGCCGTTCACGTCATCAGGTTTCAGTCGTCGCAAAAGCAGAGAGGGTTAGCCTGCGTTGATTCAAGCCGATGCTGTCGCAACCCTTGGATCAAAGGTGGTGTGACGTGCCACGATAGCCCAGGCGGTGCGAGCCAGCTTGTTGGCCAGCGCGCATGCCACCACGTTTGAGTGGCGTCGCATCAGTAGTGCACGTGTCCAGTCCGCGAGGTGGCCGGCTCGCTTCTGCAGGCATCGCATATAGGCCCGGGCGCACTGGACGAGAAGACTGCGGATCTTCTTGTCACCCCGTCGGCTGATGCCGAGAAGTTTGGATCTGCCGCCTGTGCTGTACTGGCGGGGAACAAGGCCAAGCGAGGCCGCGAAATCGCGACTGCATCTGAACTGCTTGCCATCGCCGATTTCTGAGGCAAGCACACTTGCAGTGATCGGCCCGATACCAGGAATGCTCAACAGTCTTTGTCCGACGTCGTCGTCGGCGAGCTGCTGCGCCACCTCGCGATCGATCTCACCGATCTGCTGCTGCAGGTACTTGTAGTGCTCGTGAAGCCGCTCAAGGATCGCGACAAGCCGGGGCGGCAACGGATGGAAGCTGAGAAGCTCCGACAGTCGCTCGACGCCAGTCTTGCCGACCGGCAGACTGATGCCGAATTCGAGCAGAAAGCCATGCATCTGGTTGATCGTTCTCGTGCGATCGCGCACCATCGATTCACGCACGCGGTGTAGCACCGAAAGCGTTTGCTGTGACTCGGTCTTCGGCGTTACGAACCGCATGGCCGGGCGCGATGCAGCTTCGCAGATCGCTTCGGCATCGACGAAGTCGTTCTTGTTTGACTTTACGAATGGCCTCACAAACTGCGGCGAAATCAGTCTGACTTCGTGGCCGAACGTGGCCAGCTTGCGTGCCATGAAGTGAGAACCTGCACACGCCTCCATGACGACCGTGCAGGTCGCATAGGTTGCAAAGAACTCGATCAGTTGCTTGCGCCCAAGCTTCTTCCGCAGCACAGCGTTACCCTTGCTGTCCTGACCATGGATGTGAAAGCTGTGTTTGCCAAGGTCGATCCCAACGAGCGTCGCATGGTCCATGATGGTCTCCAGTTACGAGTGAGCTCCTTCAGCGTAACCTGCCCGGTGAGGCGGGGCGGACCATGTCATTAGTGATGGAAGTGTTGACGGGGCCGGAGCGCCGGCGGCGGTGGTCAGCTGAAGAGAAGCTGACGATGGTGCGGGAGAGTTTCGAGCCGGGCAAGTCGGTCTCGATGGTTGCACGCCAGCACGGCGTCAATCCGAATCAGCTGTTTCACTGGCGCAAGCTGTATCAGGAC
>NZ_JAYMRT010000070.1:0-4562 GCF_038900515.1 Burkholderia sp. JPY481 | reverse complement strand
TCTTCGGCCCCATCGGCAACATTCCACCTGCCGAGGCAGAAGCCGCTTACTATGCAAATCTCGCTGAGTCTGTCACTGTGGCATGACGCAAGCAAAACGGTCTCCGGAAAACCCGGGGCGCTTCATTACTTCCATTCGGTGCGTCTTGTCGCGCTACTTCTGGCGTTCCACAGAGATGCTTGTGGGATCGACAAGACAGCATTCGATCCCGCGACCTTGCAAGGCATGACAGATCCAGAACGCGTCTTGGCCGGTCTCATAGCTTGGGCAATCCATAGTTCATCTGGCAACGCCCATTTCTGCCGCTGCTGTCCAATCAGGGACAGCGCCGGCTACAGACGTGATGCAGCCCGTTACTGCGTGACCGTATGCACGGCTGGCCGATCTTAGCTAGCTGGCCACCTCATCTCAGCGTTCGATTGCTTGAGAAACTCTTTCAGACTGCAATCTGCGACAGCTTGTCGTTCCATTCTTGCGCGAGTGTGTCGGTGACCGGTCAGTTACTTGGATGGACCAGCATGAAGCGCCGTTGCGCAAGATCTGCGTCGACCTGCGCGCGTTCTATAGCGCGCAGGCGTAACCGATCGGCTTCAGCGTGACGCGCTTCGATTTCCCTGCGCATCTGCCCTGCCAACTCATCGGCAGCGGGAGTCATCGACGCGACGATCAACGCGTAAACTGTTTCACCCGATCGGCGCTCCGTCAATTGACTGGCAGCAAGGTTCTCCAAGAGCGTCTTGTGCTTGATCGCAGACATATTAGGCTTCCTGTCTTCCGCGTAGCGTAACGGAGTCGGAAAAGCGACCACAACGACTGCAGATGGCGCCTCCCTGCAGAACTGGCGCACCCTCGCCAGGTGGCAACGATCGCGCGACTTCAAACCCGCGACCATGCATCTTGGGCTCGGTGCACTAGATAATCGGCCGACCTCAGCCAGCGCCGCCTCGTATTCGCACTCCTCCTCTGATCCGCCCGCAGAAGTCGTTCGATTCATGCTTCTGGGTCGGGCACTACCGGATGAATAACTCCCCACGCTCTGGAGCTTCCGCCAAATTCGGTGCCGCTCAAAGCCTCAGAAACTGGGGGATATTAGAAAATCGCTAGGACATCGAAAAAACATTTGATATCAATGCGGTGCACGAACGGTGGCATGATAGTACCCATTCCGTACCGGCTGCAGTGTCTGATTTGCTTTGCGTGCACAAGGTTTTTCACTGATAGGGGCGCATTCGTGCGTTGGCAGGCGAATTCCAGAAGGTCGGGTACTTTATTCGGGTTTGCAAAAAGTAGTTGCGTTGTCTTGGCTACGTCGCCGATCGGCGCAAACGCAAATGCATGAGCGGTAGTTTGGGCTGGAGCAAAGGGGGCAGAGATACATCTGCGGGCGGGAATCGTGATGAAGCGGTGCGCTCAGCTTCTGCTCGCAGTAGGCGTCGACGTGATGCGGATGGGAACGCTTGCCATTCTGACGTGTACGGGAGAAATCGCGACATCAGCAGCACCGGATCTTTGTTCGTGAGTCGCAGGGAGCTCGTCAACGCGCCGGCTGTGTCAAATGGCGGGCGCGTGTTCACGAACCCGCATTCAGCGGCAGCATTGCGTTCGATGCTTTCCGTGGCGGTGTCGTCGTAACGGCGGCACGCTTGGCCAAATGACTTCGGTCTTGGCTGGGAGATTAAGATGTTAAATCGTATTTCCTTGGCGCGCCCGGATCATGGGGCGAATAAGCGGTTAGCCTTATCAAAGGTGTCTAGCGTTATTGTCGGTAGCGGTACGCTAGCCATTAGGTGTGCTCAGCTAGCCCAAGAAAGGGGGCACGTGATCCGCGCGGTACTTTGTGCGGACTCCCGGTTTTCCGAGTGGGCCACCGGTGCCAATATCCTATGTTGTAGCAGCGTCGACGAGCTCTCGACATTTATAGATATTGAGCCCGTTGAATATATATTTTCTGTCGCCAATCCGTTCATATTGCCAGTGGGTATGCTTAGGCAGGCACGTCAAGGCGCTTTCAATTATCACGATGGACCCCTCCCTCAATATGCGGGAACTCATGCCACTTCTTGGGCCTTGCTTGCTGGTGAAAGCGAATATGCAATTACGTGGCATTGTATGGATCAAGGCGTCGATACTGGTGATGTGGTCGTTCGGCGTCAGGTTTTAATAACGCCGACCGACACTGCATTCACCCTAAACATTAGATGTTATGAAGCTGCTATCGAGGGGTTCCGTGAGTTGCTAATTGGATTGACCGATGGGGCCCTCGATATACGTCCGCAAAGGATGCTGGACAGGAGCTACTTTCCGAGATATCGAAGGCCCGATGTCGGGGGCTGTTTACGTTGGGATCGATCTGCGGAAGATTTGTCTGCAATGGTGCGGGCCTTGGATTTCGGAGCAAATTATCCAAATCCGTTGGGAATGCCAAAGGTTATCTTGGTCGATGATCTTGTGGCAGTCAAACGCGTAAAGGTTCTGGATCGATGCTCGGATGAGCTTCCGGGTTCCTTGCTGGGGATCCACCGTTGGAATTGGCGTGTCGCGACAGCTACGCAAGATGTCGATGTTTGGTTTTCTGGTCCGGACGGTCAATCTATTGACGCGTCGGCGCTCGCGAAGCATCACGGTCTGGATATCGGAGACCGTCTTCACATATTCGGTGTAGAACAGGCGTCGAGCATTACTTCCGAGCTCGAAATGTTAGCCGTGCAAGAGTCATTTTGGCGCCAGCGGCTTGCCGGGTTCAGATCGTTGCAGCTTCCCTTTTTTTTGTCGTCGGCTTTGGCCATGACGAAATGGCAGTCCAGTTCGGAGAATGCTTTTAGCGTTTTGGCTGAATTCGCACCGATCGAGCGCATGGTACACATAGTGGTCGGCTGGCTAATCTATCTTTCCCGCATCTCAGGTGAATCTGAGCTTCAGTTGGGATGGAGTCCTACGCTCAATGTATCGGGAGTTGCATCGGAAGCAACAGGGTTGCATATTGCCGCAGTCGTGCCGATGAAAATTGTAGTTGATCTCGATGATGCTTTTGCAGAGGTGCGTAGGACAGTTGAGACCGAATTCGCTCTGCTTCGAGCACACAAAAGTTTTGCTGGGGATCTCGTTGCACGCTACCCGGCGTTAAAGAACATAGAGGCACTTCGATCGCGGTGCCCGTGGCCGATTGGTATCACGATAAGGGAAGGTGCTTCTTCGCATGAGCTGGGATCAGCGCCGAATTCTGGAATACTTCGCTCGGGCAACGTGCTGACGCTTGAAGTGTGCTCTTTGGACGGTAGCTTTCGATGGCACTTCGACAGAAGCCGCTTGGCACCGGAGAATGTCGAACGTATTACACAGCATTTGGAAAAATTGTTGGGTGCTGTGATGGCTGAGCCTCGGCAGCCGGTGGGCCGCATCGACATCCTGCCGGCGGCGGAGCGCCGGTATCTGCTGGAGGAGCTGAACCGCACGGAGGCGGCGTATCCGTCGGAGCGGTGCATCCATGAGCTGTTCGAGGCGCAGGTGCGACGGGCGCCGGAGGCGGTGGCGCTGGTGCATGAAAAGGAGAGACTGAGCTATGGGGAGCTCAACGCGCGGGCCAACCGGCTGGCCCATCATCTGATCGCACTCGGAGTCAGGCCGGATCAGCCGGTGGGGATCTGCGTGGAGCGCAGCCCGGCGATGGTGGTGGGGCTGCTGGCGATCCTGAAGGCGGGGGGCGCGTATGTGCCGCTGGATGCGGCGTATCCGGGCGCGCGGCTGCGGCAGATTCTGGGGGAGGCGGCGCCGCGGCTGGTGCTGGCCGATGCGGCGGGGCGTGCGGCGCTGGGCGGGGAGGCGCTCGCTGGGGTGGGGCTGGTGGAGCTGGAGGCGCAGTCGCCGGCGTGGGCCGGGCAGCCGTCATCGGATCCGAATGTGCGCGCGCTGGGCCTGGGTCCGCACCATCTGGCCTATGTGATCTACACGTCGGGCTCCACCGGCACGCCCAAGGGCGTCATGGTCGAGCACAGAAACCTGTTGAATTATTTGCAATGGTCACATCGCAGTTATTACGAAGAAGCGTTGAATGGTTCGCCGATATTACATTCGTTGAGCTTTGACGGCATCGTTACAACTTTATTCGGGCCCCTGTTGGCAGGTGCAGCGCTGTATCTTCTAAAACCTCCTGTTGAAACTGATTTACTTTCTCCTGCTAACGATGGTCGGGTCTACGATTTGATCAAGCTGACGCCTTCGCACCTGAGCCTGTTAAACCGGCAACTGGAGTGTTACGAAGGTCCGGCTCCGACGAAGGTACTGATGGTTGGTGGGGAACCGTTAGTACCTGCGGATATTCAGTTTTGGCGAAAGCGTTTCCCGAATGTGCGTCTGATCAACCACTTCGGTCCTACAGAAGCGACAGTTGGAAGCGTCACATTTGAAATATCCAAAGTTATCGATGGATCCGCCTCTATCCCGATCGGCCGTCCGATTGCGAACACGCGGGTGTACGTGCTGGACGGTCATGGCGAGCCGGTGCCGTTCGGGGCGGCTGGGGAGCTCTACATTGGCGGGGCGGGGGTGGCGCGTGGCTACCTGAA
>NZ_JAYMRT010000069.1:0-4638 GCF_038900515.1 Burkholderia sp. JPY481 | reverse complement strand
ACGGCTTACCAAGGCAACGATACGTAGCCGACCTGAGAGGGTGATCGGCCACACTGGAACTGAGACACGGTCCAGACTCCTACGGGAGGCAGCAGTAGGGAATCTTCCGCAATGGGCGAAAGCCTGACGGAGCAACGCCGCGTGAGTGATGAAGGTCTTCGGATCGTAAAACTCTGTTATCAGGGAAGAACAAATGTGTAAGTAACTGTGCACATCTTGACGGTACCTGATCAGAAAGCCACGGCTAACTACGTGCCAGCAGCCGCGGTAATACGTAGGTGGCAAGCGTTATCCGGAATTATTGGGCGTAAAGCGCGCGTAGGCGGTTTTTTAAGTCTGATGTGAAAGCCCACGGCTCAACCGTGGAGGGTCATTGGAAACTGGAAAACTTGAGTGCAGAAGAGGAAAGTGGAATTCCATGTGTAGCGGTGAAATGCGCAGAGATATGGAGGAACACCAGTGGCGAAGGCGACTTTCTGGTCTGTAACTGACGCTGATGTGCGAAAGCGTGGGGATCAAACAGGATTAGATACCCTGGTAGTCCACGCCGTAAACGATGAGTGCTAAGTGTTAGGGGGTTTCCGCCCCTTAGTGCTGCAGCTAACGCATTAAGCACTCCGCCTGGGGAGTACGACCGCAAGGTTGAAACTCAAAGGAATTGACGGGGACCCGCACAAGCGGTGGAGCATGTGGTTTAATTCGAAGCAACGCGAAGAACCTTACCAAATCTTGACATCCTTTGACCGCTCTAGAGATAGAGTCTTCCCCTTCGGGGGACAAAGTGACAGGTGGTGCATGGTTGTCGTCAGCTCGTGTCGTGAGATGTTGGGTTAAGTCCCGCAACGAGCGCAACCCTTAAGCTTAGTTGCCATCATTAAGTTGGGCACTCTAAGTTGACTGCCGGTGACAAACCGGAGGAAGGTGGGGATGACGTCAAATCATCATGCCCCTTATGATTTGGGCTACACACGTGCTACAATGGACAATACAAAGGGCAGCTAAACCGCGAGGTCAAGCAAATCCCATAAAGTTGTTCTCAGTTCGGATTGTAGTCTGCAACTCGACTACATGAAGCTGGAATCGCTAGTAATCGTAGATCAGCATGCTACGGTGAATACGTTCCCGGGTCTTGTACACACCGCCCGTCACACCACGAGAGTTTGTAACACCCGAAGCCGGTGGAGTAACCATTTATGGAGCTAGCCGTCGAAGGTGGGACAAATGATTGGGGTGAAGTCGTAACAAGGTAGCCGTATCGGAAGGTGCGGCTGGATCACCTCCTTTCTAAGGATATATTCGGAACATCTTCGTAGAAGATGAAGGAATAACATTGACATATTGTATTCAGTTTTGAATGTTTATATAACATTCAACATATCTTCTTTTTCAAAGAAAGCGATTCGCAGACAATGCGTTGAGTTACTTTAAAGCGGAGTTTACTAGAGTAAATGAGTATTTAAAGTAATGATAACAAAGCAGTATGCAAACGCTTGACTGGAAATAGAACTTGTACATTGAAAACTAGATAAGTAAGTAAAATAGATTTTACCAAGCAAAACCGAGTGAATTAGAGTTTTAAAGCTTGAATTCATAAGAAATAATCGCTAGTGTTCGAAAGAACACTCACAAGATTAATAACGCGTTTCCTGTAGGATGGAAACATAGATTAAGTTATTAAGGGCGCACGGTGGATGCCTTGGCACTAGAAGCCGATGAAGGACGTTACTAACGACGATATGCTTTGGGGAGCTGTAAGTAAGCGTTGATCCAGAGATTTCCGAATGGGGAAACCCAGCATGAGTTATGTCATGTTATCGATATGTGAATACATAGCATATCAGAAGGCAGACCCGGAGAACTGAAACATCTTAGTACCCGGAGGAAGAGAAAGAAAAATCGATTCCCTGAGTAGCGGCGAGCGAAACGGGAAGAGCCCAAACCAACAAGCTTGCTTGTTGGGGTTGTAGGACACTCTATACGGAGTTACAAAAGTATATATTAGACGAATCATCTGGAAAGTTGAATCAAAGAAGGTAATAATCCTGTAGTCGAAAATATATACTCTCTTGAGTGGATCCTGAGTACGACGGAGCACGTGAAATTCCGTCGGAATCTGGGAGGACCATCTCCTAAGGCTAAATACTCTCTAGTGACCGATAGTGAACCAGTACCGTGAGGGAAAGGTGAAAAGTACCCCGGAAGGGGAGTGAAAGAGAACTTGAAACCGTGTGCTTACAAGTAGTCAGAGCCCGTTAATGGGTGATGGCGTGCCTTTTGTAGAATGAACCGGCGAGTTACGATTTGATGCAAGGTTAAGCAGCTAATGTGGAGCCGTAGCGAAAGCGAGTCTGAATAGGGCGTTTAGTATTTGGTCGTAGACCCGAAACCAGGTGATCTACCCTTGGTCAGGTTGAAGTTCAGGTAACACTGAATGGAGGACCGAACCGACTTACGTTGAAAAGTGAGCGGATGAACTGAGGGTAGCGGAGAAATTCCAATCGAACTTGGAGATAGCTGGTTCTCTCCGAAATAGCTTTAGGGCTAGCCTCAAGTGATGATTATTGGAGGTAGAGCACTGTTTGGACGAGGGGCCCTTCTCGGGTTACCGAATTCAGACAAACTCCGAATGCCAATCAATTTAACTTGGGAGTCAGAACATGGGTGATAAGGTCCGTGTTCGAAAGGGAAACAGCCCAGACCACCAGCTAAGGTCCCAAAATATATGTTAAGTGGAAAAGGATGTGGCGTTGCCCAGACAACTAGGATGTTGGCTTAGAAGCAGCCATCATTTAAAGAGTGCGTAATAGCTCACTAGTCGAGTGACACTGCGCCGAAAATGTACCGGGGCTAAACATATTACCGAAGCTGTGGATTGTCCGTAGGACAATGGTAGGAGAGCGTTCTAAGGGCGTCGAAGCATGATCGCAAGGACATGTGGAGCGCTTAGAAGTGAGAATGCCGGTGTGAGTAGCGAAAGACGGGTGAGAATCCCGTCCACCGATTGACTAAGGTTTCCAGAGGAAGGCTCGTCCGCTCTGGGTTAGTCGGGTCCTAAGCTGAGGCCGACAGGCGTAGGCGATGGATAACAGGTTGATATTCCTGTACCACCTAGTATCGTTTTAATCGATGGGGGGACGCAGTAGGATAGGCGAAGCGTGCTATTGGATTGCACGTCCAAGCAGTAAGACTGAGTGTTAGGCAAATCCGGCACTCATAAGGTCAAGCTGTGATGGGGAGAGGAAATTGTTTCCTCGAGTCGTTGATTTCACACTGCCAAGAAAAGCCTCTAGATAGATAACAGGTGCCCGTACCGCAAACCGACACAGGTAGTCAAGATGAGAATTCTAAGGTGAGCGAGCGAACTCTCGTTAAGGAACTCGGCAAAATGACCCCGTAACTTCGGGAGAAGGGGTGCTCTTTAGGGTTAACGCCCAGAAGAGCCGCAGTGAATAGGCCCAAGCGACTGTTTATCAAAAACACAGGTCTCTGCTAAACCGTAAGGTGATGTATAGGGGCTGACGCCTGCCCGGTGCTGGAAGGTTAAGAGGAGTAGTTAGCTTCTGCGAAGCTACGAATCGAAGCCCCAGTAAACGGCGGCCGTAACTATAACGGTCCTAAGGTAGCGAAATTCCTTGTCGGGTAAGTTCCGACCCGCACGAAAGGCGTAACGATTTGGGCACTGTCTCAACGAGAGACTCGGTGAAATCATAGTACCTGTGAAGATGCAGGTTACCCGCGACAGGACGGAAAGACCCCGTGGAGCTTTACTGTAGCCTGATATTGAAATTCGGCACAGCTTGTACAGGATAGGTAGGAGCCTTTGAAACGTGAGCGCTAGCTTACGTGGAGGCATTGGTGGGATACTACCCTAGCTGTGTTGGCTTTCTAACCCGCACCACTTATCGTGGTGGGAGACAGTGTCAGGTGGGCAGTTTGACTGGGGCGGTCGCCTCCTAAAAGGTAACGGAGGCGCTCAAAGGTTCCCTCAGAATGGTTGGAAATCATTCATAGAGTGTAAAGGCATAAGGGAGCTTGACTGCGAGACTTACAAGTCGAGCAGGGTCGAAAGACGGACTTAGTGATCCGGTGGTTCCGCATGGAAGGGCCATCGCTCAACGGATAAAAGCTACCCCGGGGATAACAGGCTTATCTCCCCCAAGAGTTCACATCGACGGGGAGGTTTGGCACCTCGATGTCGGCTCATCGCATCCTGGGGCTGTAGTCGGTCCCAAGGGTTGGGCTGTTCGCCCATTAAAGCGGTACGCGAGCTGGGTTCAGAACGTCGTGAGACAGTTCGGTCCCTATCCGTCGTGGGCGTAGGAAATTTGAGAGGAGCTGTCCTTAGTACGAGAGGACCGGGATGGACATACCTCTGGTGTACCAGTTGTCGTGCCAACGGCATAGCTGGGTAGCTATGTATGGACGGGATAAGTGCTGAAAGCATCTAAGCATGAAGCCCCCCTCAAGATGAGATTTCCCAACTTCGGTTATAAGATCCCTCAAAGATGATGAGGTTAATAGGTTCGAGGTGGAAGCGTGGTGACACGTGGAGCTGACGAATACTAATCGATCGAAGACTTAATCAAAATTTATGTTTTGCGACGCAAAATCATTTTACTTACTATCTAGTTTTGAATG
>NZ_JAYMRT010000068.1:0-5258 GCF_038900515.1 Burkholderia sp. JPY481 | reverse complement strand
ACTCGTACATCCGCTGGTACAACGCAAAGCGGATCAAGGTCTCGCTCGGCTTCCTGAGCCCGGTCGAATATCGGCAGAGTCTCGGAATTGCGGCATAAATCAGTCCAAGAATTCCGCCGCACCCCCGGCGGGTCAGAATTCAAGCGGCGTTGACAGGTAGCGCTCGAGTAGATCGAGCACGGCGGGATGCTCGAGGCGCGGTCCGAGAACGCGCTCAAGCGCGGGATGGATCTGGGTGAGCAGGCCGCGAATCCCGTTACTGGTTTGGGGAATTTGAGCGGCGAGATCGTCGTCGAAGCCGCACAGCATGGGCAGCTCGGCGAGCGGTTCATCAGCTAACCGAAGCGAGCGCAGCGTATGCGGGTTCGAACCGGCGGCCTCGGCGATGATTGCGGCCGTCGCGGGCGTCTGTCTTGGCCTCACCGGCATGCAGGTCGGCAATGCGGCGCATCGCCAGTCCGGGCAGATAGGCAAGCAGAACGCCGTCATGCCTGTGTCAGGTGCCACACGCTGCCAACCGATGGAGTAGATGGAAAAAGGGCTTGGTCGGGCGTTGGCGCTCAGCGGGGGCGATTAGTGCCCCGACGGTGTTCAACGCGGCGCTCGACGACAAGCTGTTTTGAGCTCGTCGAGCGGCCACACTAACTCGGTTCGACTTCCGACAGAAGCGACTGCGTGCGCCCCGGGTTGCGAAAACCTTGCATCTGACGTTGGTGGCTGTGCGTGGGCTGGTGACTGTTTTAGGCCCGGTTCTCTATCTCTGACGATCATGTGGACCAATCCAACGCCATTGAGCGAAATAAGGGGACAACGAACTACCCTTGAAGAGCCGCGTCAGTCGCGTTGCGCTTGCGTACATCTGCGGGGTTCGGTCCGCTAAACAATCGCCACTCGGTTGCGACCCCGACTTTTCGCGTGGTAAAGCCGCTCGTCTGCTGACCGAAGTAGTGCGTCAATCGTGCGACCATCCCTGCCGAACTGCGAGATGCCGATACTGACAGTTATCGATACCTTGCACCCAAGTTCACCGGCGAAAGTCGTGCTGGCAATTGTCGCGCGAATGCGCTCGCCGATTGCGAGTGCTGCATCCAGCGATGTGCGGGTCAGCAGCACCATGAACTCTTCGCCGCCCACGCGTGCTACGCCGTCGTAGGGCCGAATCGCGTCGCGGCATACTCGCACGAATCCCTGGAGCACTGTGTCGCCGACCTGATGTCCGTAAGCGTCGTTGACCCATTTAAAGTTGTCGAGATCGAGCGCGAGAAGTGAGAATGGAGTGCCGTCTCTCTGTGCGCGAACGACCTCCGTTTCTACACACGCAATGAAATGACGCCGATTCGCAGCTCCGGTCAATGGATCGGTCGCCGCGAGGTGCGCCAGCTTCTGGTTCTCGCGGTGAACTTCCTTCAGAGCGTTTTTGGCGCGATCCATTTCTTGGGCGAGTCGCGCGTTCAACTCCTCGCGACTATGGATCGTCGCAAATGAACGTGTCGTCAAAAAGGCCTGCGCCACGCCATAGCTGAGAAGGAAGAGGCCGCTGGCGAAAATGACGTGAGCAAGCCACCACATGTGGTTCCATGGGCTGCTCAGAAGAAAAGCCACCGACGACAGAGCGAAGGACATGACGGAGATGCCACAGACCAGCATCAGCGGGGACCGAGGCCGACGCAGTATCAGGATAACGACGCTGAGCGTCGAAAACCCGAGCGCCGCAGTGTCCATGACCCGCAGAATGATAACGCCAGCAACTGTAGAATGGGCAAGAAGCGCAACCAGAACGTCCACTACGAGGAATATTGCGGCCCAACTTAGCAAGTACTTGGCTCCGGCGCGGCGCTCAGCGGGATCAGACGGCCTTTGATACGACAGAAGCCCAATCAACAACAGAATCGACATCGTTAGACGCGACGCCGGACCATACAACAGGAATAGCCAAATGTTTTGATGAGCGGATCTGGTGAATGCGCCATGGAGCGCACAGATCAATACAGATCCGAGGAAGCCTAGCGTCATCCATCGCAGCAACGGCTCGCCGGAGGATCGATAGCATTGCCACGCCAAGTAGGCGACAAAAAGACCCACAAACGTCGCTCCTGTGATCGAAATTTCATGAAATGGGTAGTTTTCGAACTTGAGACCCGGGTTTTGAAAGAAATACAGGTAGCCAATCAGATAGGCCGGAACAAGAGCGAAGGCGACGAAAACCAACTGCGCGTAGCTCCTCGTGATGAACCGCACGAAGGAACGTTGCTTATCAGTCTGCACCGCAGTCGTCGCGCTCATAAATTCACTCCGGTGTGGTCCTTTCAGCCCGTCGTTGCCCCCATCGATACAATTGCCTTTGCCAGATACGGATTTTGACAGACGAGCTGAATCGATGCGCCATAAAAGTTTGCAACCATCTTTGTATGTTTCCCAATTTTCTATCAAAACGACGCGTTTAAATTCCTACGTTGAATGGGCCCCGCATGCCGGATGGGATTGTATCGTCGTCCTTTTTGGGATGGCGTCAAAAAACGCTCAAAAAATGGAAAAACAATAACGTGTACGACTCGTTTTTGTTGGTGTGCCCGTTGGCGAGAAAACCGGCCTGCTGACGATAATGCCTGGGCTAGGGATGCGCAATCGTAAAATTTACGACCATAGAGGCTCAGCCCTGCAATTACCTCGGCCCGCGTGACGCGGGTTTGCCATTCTCGGAAGCGGTCCCTCTGCGCTGGTTCGGGTAGAAGGCTGGCTCGTCAGCGACGAACCCTCAAAGTTACGACAATTTACATCGCTTAGCTTATCGGAAACATTTAGTCCTTCGCGAACCTTGGCCCGGCGGCGATGTTGGATTGTCGCTGTCTTGCAATTGGCGCATCGTGTCCCATCCGCTACGCCATGCGTTTCTTATGGACAATTGTCGTTGAAGTGAATGTCCCGCGCAGACTGCGCCAGACAAAACCGAAAGTTGTCTGACGCTAGATTGTCGCTTTTCATCGCATGTGCATACCACCGTTGACGGAGAAATCGGTGCCCGTGACAAAGCCGGCTTCATCGGAACAGAGAAATGCCACCACGGCCGCGACTTCGTCCGGTTGACCGAGTCTGCCGACCGGAATCTGAGGAAGAATTCGTGTTTCCATTACGTCCTTGGGAATCGCCGCAGTCATGGTCGTGGCGAGATAACCGGGCGACACCGTGTTGACAGTAACGCCGTATCGCGCCGTCTCCAGCGCGAGCGACATGGTGAAACCGTGAATGCCCGCTTTTGCTGCGGCGTAGTTGGTTTGCCCGAATGCACCGCGCGCACCGTTCACTGAGCCGATATTCACGATCCTCCCGAATCCCTGCTTGACCATTCCACCGAGAAATGGCTTCGTCAGGTTGAACATGGAATCGAGATTGGTGCGTGAGACCTTATCCCAATCTTCCTTGGTCATTCTTGCAAAGCTTGAATCGCGCGTAATGCCCGCGTTATTCACAAGAATGTCCACCATACCGAATTCGGTGAGCACGCGCTCCGCGCAATGCGCACACGAATCGAAGCTGGAGACGTCGACCTCGAACGCAACGAAACGGCGACCTACATCCCGTTCATGGACGAGCCACGTGGCAACGTGATCGTTGTGCTCGGAATGCGAGAGGGCGACCACCGTGCCTGCATCGTGGAGACGTCGGCTAATGGCGGCTCCGAGACCGCCCATGCCGCCAGTAACGAAAGCAACGCGTTTGGCTGACATGATGTTCCCCTTGTGAGCGAGGCCGTCGGCGGCCGGTGATTGAGTCGATTTACTGAATTGTCCGGAGATTTTCGGCTCCCCGACACTCCCCTCGAGGAACCATGTCGACCGCCGGTTTTATGCGACGGTACGGCAAGGCCGGCTCGTTGCAGAACTTCGCAGAAGAACACATGCGTTCGCAGCGCAAACGTAAGTTCGCGCCCTACGGATTGAATGGTGTCACGGATTTTCCTCGCATGACGGATTTCCTGACGCGATAAAGCGATCCGCAATTATCCGGTTGGAAGCAGCTGCAAACGCGCACGCCATGATTGCGTGTTCAATATAGGCGTATCGGTCAACAGCGGGCTTAACATGGATCAATCATCGAAGAGATACCGTTGCCGCACTCGGGAGTGTAGTGTTCCGACCTTCCCCGCTCGCTATTCGTCGGGTTCTCTCGGGGGTTCATCTGCCCCGCACGGCTGGTAAATAGGGGGGCGCAGCTAGGTTGTGTTATGCCCCTTTGTCAAAGGCTGCAATGTGGATGAGCACAAGCACGGAGAATACGACGAAACGCAACCAGCGAGGGCCTCGCGCCATCGCTCTGTAGCGTCTGCCGCTTTCTGCGGAAGCGGTTGAGCCAGTCAAAGCTGCGTTTGACCAGCGGCGCCAAAAATACACGGAGCGCCTTTTAGCCTGCGGCGGCTTGACGACTTAGAGGTCAATGCCTTCGTCGAGTGTAGCGTGCGCAGGTTCTTCGTCTGTGCACCTCCGGTCGTCGAAAGGCAGTCCGACCGGCGGCCTGCAGAACCCGATGCGCCAGCTTCCCGACCGGGGCGCGCTCCTGCTGGTTGGCCAGCCCCACGTGCACGGCAAGCGACTGCCCACGGTATCAACCGCCGTGCGGGCCAGTATCAGCTCGACTGAGGTGCGCGCGTCGAGAATGACCGCGCTGTGTTGACGGCGGTGTTCCTGCGCAACCCGGATGATCGAACGCAGGTCATTGACATAGCCCCGAAGCAGCTTGCCTGGATTCAGCGCTGCGCTGCGTCTGCTGGTAGACCACCTCCCTCAGCTATTGGGTAACAAATGCGACGCTCCACCCGCTCTCATAATCCAGCGCAACGCGTTGAGCCCTTCGCGCAGCATGTAGCAGCGCCGTGGTGGGCCCTTACTCATCAAGGTCAGCGTACGGAGCGGCGAGGTACCAGTGTTCATCTGTTGCATCCGTTGGGGTCTGGGTTTCTTCTTCTTGCCATGGGTACCAAGCCTGACGGAAAGGTCATAACGGATTGTAAAGAATATTGAGTTTGAGAATGTTCTCTCTTATTGATGAGGAATACATAGTAATCAACATGGCGGTCTACTCAAGTAGAAAGCTGCGCCGGACGTTGTGAGCGCATCGCAAACGAGCTTTTAGAGCGTGTTAGGAACTTTGAAGTACTGGCACGGCGTGGACAAGCATGAGCATTGCGAAGACGACAAAATGAAGCCCGGCGAGAGTTTCGGGGAGCCGTTCATAGTCACGTGCGAGACGCCGGAAACGGTTGA
>NZ_JAYMRT010000067.1:0-5317 GCF_038900515.1 Burkholderia sp. JPY481 | reverse complement strand
TCATGACTCTGCTCCCGTTGAACGGCGAGGCGAATTACCTCGCCCATCAACATGAGAACAGAGTCGGTTTCCTCTCCATTGCTACTACCGCCGGCCGCAGCCCCTTACCGCGCGAGCGGTTTAGTCCTTCGGCCACTTTCGGACCTTCATCGCTTGCGTTCGAGAGTCCCGTATTCACCCCGCAGCGGACCGCCACGTCGATTCGCGCCGTAATTCGCAGCGCGCACGCCTGCTTCGCTTTCGAACGGACTCCGCCCTCACATGCGCGTCACCGCGCTCCCCCTCCACCTGATTCACGAAGCACTGATATGAAGTCAGGGTGATTGTGCTCCGCTCAGCGCAACATGTTGGGCACGAACCGCGCGCCTATCGGCGCCGTGGGAATTTAGACAGGTCGGGGAATCTTGGCGATCATCTGCTCTGGGTACGCAACTTCCTGTTTAACGCGCTCCCATTCTGTCTTCAGAATCTCGTTCGTCAACGTGTCGGCCTCGCCGACCAACGTTTCCACGCGGGCAATCAGCGCGATGGCCGTTTCTCTATCCTTCGCACGCGCCGTATCGTCAAAAGTTTTGCGAATCTCGTCCAGATAATCACGCAACCTCAAATGGTTAGGCTCGTTGGGGTTGAGGCGAAAGCGCAGGCGGTGATGACGCTCCTGATGAGAGCGGTCGATGACTCCATTCTCGTTCGAGAAGTCCAGAGCCAACTGCTTCATCTTTGCTGTGCGCTCGTTGAGCGCAATGGCTTTGTTGCTCATCAACTCTGCACTGCGTTCTCGTACGCCATCCCATTTCCACAAATACTCCTGAGACTCTGCGAGGTGAGCCGCCATGTCCGCTCGCAATTCGTCTATCCACTTTTGGCGCTTGTCAGCGATGAAAGTTGCCGCTGTGCGAACCGTGGAGGTGCGCTGCACGTCAAGAGACGCGACAGCTTGTCGGAGCGTTGCTGAGGCCGCCTCGACGGTCTGGCTGCGGCTCTTGTAGTTAGAGTAGGACGTTGAGACGACGCTGATGATAGCGGTAAGTGCGGACCCGAAAATTGCCCAGCCAGCTGTATGTATGCTCATAATTATGGTTGTTTATTTGGCCCCGCAGCGACTATACCCTAGGCGGGCTAATGTTCGGCTACAATCCCTGGCGTTATTCGCCGACAGGCCCACACGCTTACGTTCCGCGTATGTCACTAACGGGACCGCTTGCGCCACTTCACTCCACGCCCTAGCCTAGAGGGCATCGACCATATTACATACGACCGACCGCGCCGTTGGAGGGCTCAACCGCGGGAGCTAGGGCGTTGAAGGGTGCCGCGCTTCTGAAACATGGCAGATGCGAACTAGCCTCGTGGTAATGTGAACAACACATGCCGATTCCTCCAGAGCCCTTTCGCAATGCAGTCGAAAAACAAGATGCAAGTCGCCGGCCATAACGGACTTCTCCTAGCCTTCGCCCCAGAGCGCTGGACCGCGGCGGGCAAATTCAAACATTTCCTCGGGCGTCCCTTCACAACGGATGCAAACGGCATACGAAAGGCACAACATGCCATCCAAACCGTCATTGACCACACGCACAAGTACGAAGTCTTGGTGGTGCTGGCGAATCGATTGCTGCCAACCTTGGCCGAAGACGTGGCTGAACTTCATGCGAACGGCTATACGCTAGGAGCTCGTTCGCAGGAAGTGGCTGCATTATTCGAAACCCTAATCTGTGAACTCTACTCGGTGCTCGACGGCGTACGCGACTCGCTCTACTGGCTGCACGACGGGAAGTTTAAGCTGCAAAAGAAGTCGACTGAGAAGCTGTTTGTTCGCGCCAAAGAAGGGTCATACGACGCAGGGTTACCGGAGAGTATTCGAGATGCGCTCGCAACTGCATACGATGAGTGGTTTCCCGAGCTGCGCGAGCTCAGAACTGCATTTACGCACGGCTCGTTGGGCACGTGTCGCCTAGATATGCAAACGCAGATTGTCTCTTACATGGGGAGCAATGGCGGGAGGCGGATCGACGATATCGTGGTGAAGACCACAGGATTCGCGAACGCCGTATACGCGCTCCATCAACGAATATTTGAGGAACTTTACTCTCAGCTTGTTCCGGTCGAAAAAATCCACTTCTGTGGATTTTACAAAGGTCGCGCTTATTCCAGATACGTGTCTGCGGAGGCGGGGTTGAATAGTGGAAGTGGGCGATGCCAGGCGAGAGAGTGGTTCGACAGCGACGTTGAATATCGATGCTCGATAGCTGACCAGTGCGCGGCATACGCGCGAGCGCTAACTTCTGAAACTATTCCGGTTAAATCCGGCAGCCAATCAGAGCCAGCGTCGTAATCGTCGTGGCGCCTCCAACTCCAAAATTCACGATTCCGGTGAAGTTGTAAAGTTGGCGAGCGGCCGTTCCTATGCACTCACCGTACGGTCGCACGAACAGATCGACCGACCGCGTTGGGTCGTTGTCGGCCTTAGCCGGGGTGCGGGTCACCGGAGCGATGACGAAGCGCCGTAGAACGCAAAGCCGCGGCGATAGCCATTGGCGCGCCGAATGCTAAACCGCACCAGGAGGCCCGCCATGACAGAACCCATCGACCCATTCAAGCAGTCGCCGCTCGTTCAGGCGCTGCTCATCGCCCAGTACGCACTGGTCATTCACGACGGCATGAAGGTGACCTCGGAGGGCCAATCATGGACGCTCGACTTTTCGGGCGAACTCGCGAAGATCGCGCTGGCGCTCGAGGAAACCGGGATCGGTACGACGAAGCCTAGTCTGGCGCCGGTCAGGTGGCGGGACTGATGGACGCCAGGTTCCGCGTCCGCGACGGCAGCAAGCAGACGGGCACAGCCACCGCGCGGCTGCGTGCATTGAAGACGGGCCACGGGCGCGGACGACGGCGATGAAGAAAGAAGGCCGCACACCGCTAAGCGGTAGAAGCTGTGACTGACGGTGTCAGGTCGTCCGTCCCCGTTCGGCCAGGAGCGGTCACTCGACACGGCCGTCTAGATTGCCGACAATCGGCAGTACACCGTTACGGCATGCGAAAGCGCACTGGAGTTTGTTAGCGATGGAAAACCAAGTACACAAGAACATGAAGTCACTTCTCCTTGCCGCTATAGCAGTGACACTGAGTAATCCTTGTTGGTCGGTTGAACCTCTGAGTTCATCACCCGAGCAAACTGGCTCGCAGAAGAGTGCGGTGGAAGCTTTCGCCCGAGCAACCCAGAAAAGAATTGCGCCTCGAACAAACGCCTTGGTCACAGAAGGCGACAAGAACACGGAAGCCGTGTTCCCCGTGGTCATTGACTCTGAGGGCAACGTGCTGTCGATTTCGGTGAAAACGTCAAGTGGCGACCCGAAATTCGACGCGGCCAGTATGGAGATCATCAGAAAGGCCGGGCTACCAAAGCCACCCGAAGGCGCACCACTAAGATTCAATTTGGTCGTTCGCCCCGAGCACAGTGCGCATGATCCAGACTATAAGTCCTCCCATACGAACTAACCGATCTGAGAACTTGGTGACTGGCATCCAAAACACTTTCGTCGTCGACAGGATGCCGCGAATCTATCGTCGACAGGGCGAGAAAGTCACAGCGTTTGAATGACCGCTGCTGCGTAGCTTGAAGGTCCCTTATGGGTCGACTAGGGAAGCTCACCGGTGCAAGGTCCGCGGTGGCCGTGCGCACCCCGCGAACTTCCGCACGCGGCCACGAAGCGTCGTCCGCCCGCGCCGTCGCTCCAGCATTGGGACGACCGTTGCGCCCGTGGAAGCGGTCATTCGATCCTAAATGTGGTCGCCTCGATCCGAAAAGACTGGCAATCGAAGGGGCGTGGACGGTCTGCCCGCTTTCACGCGTGCGATGCCTGCCTCGGGACCGGGATCCCGCGCGCACAGTGCCGCTCAATCGGAGGTGCGGTAGCGCACACTCAACCCAGCGGCACGCATTGTAATTTGATCGTCAGACGCTTTTAAGGCAGAGCGATGAGCGTCGATTAACACCGCTCACCGGCCATTGGAGGTACAACATGCATAAACTGCTCGGGGCGATATGTGCATTGCTTCTTTCTCCTCTAGCGTATCCTGATGAAGCGGCTGTCGTTTATCCTAATTCGGACAATCCGAGTACATGCGCGACAATAATCAAGAATAATTTTTATTATCACACAGGCTGGATGACAAAAAATTCGTGTGATACTCCCATCCGCTTAAGATATTGTTTTGTCGTTACTTATCCGACGGAGCATCCTGACATCGTCCAGACGTGCTATGGAGAGGGTGTAAGGACGTCCAAGTTGATAGAGGCCGGTGAGACCCTAGCGATCTTCAATGATATTGCTGAGTACACAAAGTCGAAAAACTATTCGGACTTCGCAGCTGGCGCGATTATATCCGCATGCGACGCTAGGAAAAACAGCCCGTGTAAGCCAACGAAGGAGAACCGTTTGCCGGGTGCCAAAAACCTGACTGAACAGATGACCCAGAGATTGGAGGCTCGCACTCCGACGGAAGTGACATCGAAATCATCAGGCGAACAACGCCAGGTTGGCTCATCGTCCAGTCATGATCAAGCCGTTGGGAATTCAGACGGTGGGACGGATCAAATACACAATTTTATCTTCAAGTTTATAGACGATAATCCCGACGTTCCCGCGAGTGCCTATGTGCGTGGCGACGGGGGGCCGTGTGCAACGGCGGAAGTTGGGCTGGACTACTTCATCGCACCCGTCGAAAGCTTCATGTACAAGATATCGCAAGGAAAATCTTTCCCATGGAAAGAGGACTACTTCATGTACACGCGATTGGCACGCTACGACAACATAACGGCAGACATTCATCCGGATAACAGTGGGATAGGTTATATCGCAGCAATTCGAGATTCGAGCGAAAGACAAAAAGTTACATCGACAATAAATGAATGCATCGCTCGAAACAAACAGGAATACACTAACGTTTTTGAGGAATTTTTTCGACGACATTGGCGGGCATGTCGCTCATGCAGTCGCGATATCATAAAAGCCAAGGGATTGGCAAACCCATATTCCGAATAGAAATGCCCGCGTGGTCAATCAAGCCGCCGTGCCTCGGACGCACTTGGTGGTTAGCTTTCGGCCGAGAACGGGCATCGATCTCGCCAATGCGGATGTCCGCTCTACTCTTTCAATTGGCCGCTCGCGCTGGAAGCCGTCCACCGGCTGCTCAGGGTCGGTGGACTAAACCGCTCGCGCGGTAAGGGGCTGCGGCCGGCGGTAGTAGCAATGGAGAGGAAACCGACTCTGTTCTCATGTTGATGGGCGAGGTAATTCGCCTCGCCGTTCAACGGGAGCAG
>NZ_JAYMRT010000066.1:0-5402 GCF_038900515.1 Burkholderia sp. JPY481 | reverse complement strand
TGGTTGCATCATTTCCGCCGTCTTCGCATCCGTTTTGAACGTCGAGCCGACATTCATGAGGCGTTTCTCAAACTCGGTTGTTCCTTGATCTGCTGGAACACGCTCAAGCGTGCCCAGCAGTCTTTATAAAACCGTTTCTAAGCCGGCTTTGTTTATTCCTTCAATTGCGAGGCGCGTGCTATTCTCGATGTCCTTCCCGAGATGCGCCAGTCCTCCGGTAAGCGGAACAGCATTGCCGCCCTTTCATTTGCAACACTCCCACCGCTCATGCAGCGCTCGTTGTGTTGCACCACCGGTTAAATCCGTCGGCTTCATCACGATGCCCTCTGGGCGCCCGTTGCTGATTGACGTGCCTACATGAGCTGCCCATAACTACCCGCACCCGCTGAGGGCCGGCCGGTCGACGATCGATAAGAACGGATCGAATCTGGCTGCCTTACAAGCGATCAACGCCAAGCGGATGTTTCGATCAGGGTCCGTGGAAGAAGTACCTGAATAACATTGCCGAACAAGATCGCCGGGCCATCAAGCGGCGAATCCGTCCAATGACGGGACTTGAGAATTTTCGCCGCGCGCATCATTCTGGGGAATCAAGACCAATGCATATGGCCCCGTCCAGCAACTCCACTCGCTCGTTGCATAAGTAATCTTCTATATTTCGCGCTCTCGTGGGTCAGCTTCCATGTTGCGACAGTACCTTGGGATTTCAAATAAGTGGAAATCCGTTGCGCTCAGTGATAGCACAACCACATGACTTCGGACTGCGTATTCCAGCGTTCACGCAGTCCGCATGCTTAGATCAGGCGTATTGAGCACTCAGCGATTGGAGGGAGATACTTGTGCCTTGCGAGTCCTGCACGCTATCAGCATTGACGAAGACCAGCTGCTGCCCGTTGCCCTGGAGAGACCACGAGATTGTCTGATATTGACTGACGTTCGTATTGTACTGGCTCTTGGCGCGGCCCACCGCCAGGATTCGCGGAGCCGGATCGGCCTCCGAATTCACGACGTTCACCACGGCAGACTCCTCGGCGAACTGAATCGAAATGAACTGGTTGATATTGCTATGAATCTGCGCCTGATACCAGTGCGAGGCCGGAACCGTGTAGTAACGGCTGAACTTCTCGAAAAAATGGTTCTTGCCATCTGCCGGCAGAGGCTTGTTAATGATGCCGGTCGTGTCCTCGGGCATTGAGACGCTGGCGATATAGGCCTCGACCCGTGCGCCCAATTGACCCTCAAGCATCGCAGCCGACACGGTAGTGGTGTCAGAGCCATTTACGAACAGCACTGAAGCAAGGCCCTGATTTGCCGTCGTGCCTGGCACGCTTACGGTTACGGGAGGTTGCGACTGGCTCCACACGACGGAGATGTTCGCGCCAGCGTCATTTGCCGCCGCGTTGTAAAAGATGAGCCCGTAGAGTTGACCGCCGGTGAGGGTCTGGCACGTCGCGGTATCGCCAGGATCAAGGGTAATGAGTTGCCCATTTTTCCAGTTGATAGATGACACGGTAATCTCCTGAGTGGTTGAGCCTCGTGCTTTTTCGCAAAAACGAGGCGGTGACACAGAAATCGCCAGATTTTCGTCATGGTTATCAAGGACAGGCGCATGGCGTACGGGTTGGCGACGTCCCCGCTGAACATTAATATGCCCTAGCCCGAGGTCATTATTACTGCGATCACGACTAGACTCCGACACACATCACTAGCGCTTGCGGGATCCTAATTAGCCCGGTGATTGCCTGGCGTCGAACTGGACATGGCGGTGGTTTCGGTAAATTCCGCTGGGCCGTGCTGCCAGGTTTCATTGAGCACTCCGCATGCAGGCGAATTTACCGTCTGATTTTCACGCAATTAACATATTTCCGAAAAAGTACTTTAAGTCCTTTGCTTGTACGCGAAATCCATACCAATAAGCCAGTGCCAGTAGAAAACCAGAGACCGTCAAACACCCTTAAAGCCATTCACCGATGGCGCCAACAGACAAGGCAGACAAACCGGACAATATTTGTCGTTACCGCAACAAAATCGCTTCATTTCCGCGAGGAGTCGCTAACACAACGTCGGCTTGACGCCTTGGTCACCATCTTCTCGCGCCATGGGTAGACGAACAAAATAGGACTATTTATGCAAAGAGCGAGTAGAGTTGCTGGACGGGAGAAAGTGTGCCATATCTCCATCGTTCACCTGAGCTTTGCGGATCATATGCATGGTCTCGATTCCACCAAGCATATGTCGCATGCTCACATGTTCCCGCTAAAGTTCCTTACAGATGCGCTAATGTGCACACCTAATTCGGCTAGCGCGTCTTGAGGGAATAACGATACCTGCAGTCCTCGCAACAACGATTTATCGATCGAAGATCGGTAGCGAAGTTGCCGCATTGCGTAAAGCAGATCCTGGGTGGGTCGCCCCCTGCGAAAACCGGACACGAGGTAACGCTTAAATTATGAGGTAGTCTTCTGCCTATGTTTAAGCCCAGTCACAACGTGGAACCTGTCGAAGTTCTGACCCAGCCGGAGCAGCGCCGCCGGCGTTCTGTCGAAGAGGAGCTCGCGATAGTGCGCGAGACTTTTGAGCCCGGAGCCACGGTTTCGGGAGTTGTCCGTCGCCACCAAGTGAATGCCAATCAGGTCTTTGCCTGGCGCAAGCTCTATCAGGACGGAAGCCTGTCGGCTGTCAGCGCCGGTGAACAGGTGGTGCCGGCCTCGGACCTGGCCGAGGCGATGAAGCAGATTCGCGAACTTCAGCGGCTGCTGGGCAAGAAAACAATGGAAGTGGAAATTCTCCGTGAAGCAGTGGAGTACGGTCGAGCAAAAAAATTGATTGCGCGCTCACCATTGCCGCCGGGGGACGACCGATGAAGACGGTCTGTGAAGTCCTGGGTGTGTCGCGCTCGAATCTCGCGGTCAAATCGAAGCGCCCCGCTGAATGGGTCGACCGGCGCAAGACGCCCGTTCTGGATGACGTGCCGCTCGTCACCGAACTTCAAGAGCTGGTCGCCGACCTGCCCACCTACGGCTACCGGCACGCATGGGCGCTGCTGAGGCGAAACCGGAATGCGCTGGGCCAACCGCGTGTCAATGTAAAGCGGGTGTATCGCGTCATGCGTAGCCACGGCCTGCTGCTCGAACGCCGACCGCGTCGACGGCAAGGTCGCGGTAGACAGCAGCAACGCCCGCTGGTGTTCGGACGGTTTCGAATTCCGCTGCGACGACGGGCGGCTACACCGGCGACGTGGTGCGCGACGTGATGCTTCAGGCTGTCGAGAACCGTTTCGCCGGTGCGTTGAAGGCTGAGAGCGAAATCGAGTGGCTGAGCGACAACGGTTCCTGCTACATTGCCGACGAGACGCTGACGTTCTCGCAGAAAATCGGTTTGAAGCCCGTCACGACACCTGTGCGAAGTCCGCAGAGCAACGGAATGGCCGAGAGTTTCGTCAAAACGATGAAGCGTGATTACGTTTCGTGGATGCCCAAGCCCGACGCCAGAACGGCGTTGCAGAACTTGGCCATTGCGTTCGACCACTACAACGAGTCACATCCGCACAGCGCCCTGAAATACCGCTCGCCACGCGAGTTTCGCCAGCAAGCAAATTCTCCAACCTAAGCGTGACCGTGTCTCCGGTCATGCAGGGGCAAGTCCACTGGGATCGTCTCGAGCGGAGTGTGATGTGCCTCTCAATAGTCAGCTGTTGGATCAAGCCATTCCCTCCTCTTCCAGCGCGGCGCCGACACGTCGGCATCGTTTATAGCGGCTAACACAACCTGGACATCAAGCCATAGGTTTCGTATCCTGGGCGCATGTCCAGAAGAAAAATCAGGAACGAGCTGTGGGCGGCGCTGGAACTGTCGATTCCGGCATTTACGCCGTCACCGCAAAGGCGGCCGTCGGCGCACAGTTGACAACCGCGCAGCACTGAACGGCATCCTGTATGTCCTGCAAACGGGCATCCCATGGGAAGACCTGCCGCAGGAACTGGGTTTCGGCAGCGGCTGCTGGCGACGGCTACGAGACTGGCAGGCCGCAGGCGTGTGGGAGCAACTGCATCTGCCAATGCTTCGCCGGTTGCGTGAGCACGACCAGATTGATTGGGAACGGGCGAGCCTCGATGCTGCCAGTGTTGCCAGCCCCCGGGGGGCCAGGAAACCGGCCCCAACCCGACAGACCGGGGAAAGCTCGGGTCGAAACGGCACATCGTTGTAGACGCGCGCGGCATTCCACTGGCCATCACGGTCACGGGCGCCAACCGATACGACTCGATGGCATTCGGGCCCACGCTCGATGCCATTCCGGCAGTCGGGTCTGGATTGCCAGCCCCGCAAACGCTCTAAACCAGAGCCGAGAATACCTCTCACTTCGAGTCGACAGCGAACTTGCCGCTTTCGATCCGCGTGAAGGGGTCTGAGGCGCTTGAGATCACGCAATTAAAGGGCTTGTTCTCATTGATGATCAGGAAGGTGCTCGTTGGGTCCTTGAACTCCAGCGACATCGAAAAGAGGACGTAGTCATCCGGAACAGGCGAAGGTCTGAAGGCTCCGAATGCATATTTCCCTTCAATCCCAAGTGGATGTAAAGCGACAGTCAGCTCCAGCGGCTGGGTGCTCACAGGCGAAGGGAAGTTCGACTTCGCCGATTGCTCGTCGCCGACTACGTCGTACTTGGTCGCGACCTTCATGTCGTGATAGTGAGTGGCCGGTTCGCTCAGTTTCTTGGCGCAGAACGCCCTGTGTTCCATGCTGGGATCTAGAGAACCATTTCGGAGCACGCTACTGATGTATTTCAGTACGACGAATGCTTCGCCACTTTTTCCAGCCGCATGAACTGGCCCCGCCATCGTTAGTGCGGTCGCGAAGATGGCTGTCGTTAGAAAATGGGATGCCGCACGTCTAACGCTCATCATGTGCCTTCCTTTCGGACTGTCCAAACATGTAAAAGAAAATGCACTATTACCTGTACGTGTGTTATCCACGCCATAGGTGAATGCAGTGTGTGCTGGTCATGCACGGATCGTGACGGTGCTGTTCTCCCGTCTTCTGGAATGCAGAAGGTGTGGAACTGGGCCTCTAAGATCCCGGGATCGAACAGCGATGATCGTGCCAACAGCCAGATAAGCGCGCGGATCGATATTCCTCGTTTGAAAGCGACGAACAAAGTCGACAATGAAGACGCGGAAGGTCGTAAGTGCGACACTCCGCGTCTATCGTTTTCTGTCCAATGAGAAAATTGACGGTATTCAGATCTATAAAGATTATTTCGACCACGCTACCTATTTGGGCTCTGATGTGATGGACGACTCCCGCTACCCAGCGAGCGGTTTATGCCAAAGTGGAGAAGTCGTGACGTCCACGGCAAAGGAGCGTTCATCATGAATATAGCGACTGTTGGACTGGATCTGGCCA
>NZ_JAYMRT010000065.1:0-5808 GCF_038900515.1 Burkholderia sp. JPY481 | reverse complement strand
CAAATTCCCATATTCAGGTTGTTGAATGTGACAAGGCAGAGAAGAGCTTTGCCATCCACTACATTGCCGATTTACGTCCGGCGGACGGCGACACGCGTCGCACTTGATGACTTGTGTTAGCGGCTCTAAGTCGGCTTTCAAATCTGATTTCTCGGAAGGAATTGAAATGACTTGTGTTTTAGTAAATCCAGATCCGTTTGATCTGCGCCAATACATATCGCATAAATCGCGGGTAAACCTGCAATTTCTTAATATGATGGATCGTGCAATATCAAACTCCATCATAAAGAGCGGGGGTTTTATGGCGCAGCGTATTCAGGTTCTCTGCATCAGGAAGACAAAAAAGCAAAGTAGGCACGAGGCCATTTCGCATATCGGCGGAAAGAACCCCGACGGGAGCCGGTGGAAGATCAGCGAGAAAGACGCTATTAACGGGATTGAGACGGGCAGGTGGAGCTTCTATGTTGTCGGAGGTGGCCAGACTGCTGATGTGCTCGTCTGGCAAACCCCGCAAGGCCAAAAATTCCTCAGGACGGGGCACGACGTGACCACTGCGGACAACCTTCTCAGCCTGCCCCAGTGCCGGTAAATGCTTTTCGTTGAACATGGCAGTTCGACGGGCCGGCCACCGCCTTGAGGCGTCTTGGCCAACTCGCGTTTCAAACGCGAGTGGATTAAGCGGGGAAATCTCCCTTATTGTCGAGCCCCTCACTTTGGGGCTCTCGTTTCGTTCAACATGGCGAATTCCGTCGACGAAGACGGAGCGGGACGGAAATCGTTGCCCCAGGGAAACGCTGATCAATTCGGCTCGGCAGTCATCGCTGAGGAGGCCGAGGACGTTGTAGTAAGAAGCTTACGGAACGGCGCGACGATCATGAAACGGCAGATCGGTTTTGCAGAAGCAGAAAGCTTGGGTAAGAAGCGCGTGACGAAACGGCAGCGCTTCCTGGCGGAAATGGAAAAGGTGGTGCCGTGGCAGCGCCTGTTGTTGGCGACTGGTCCTTACTACCCAAAAGGCGAGCGGGGCCGCCCGCCGGTCGGGTTGGAGCGGATGCCGCGAATCTATTTTCTGCAACAGTGGTACGGCCTGTCGGACGAAGGGCTTGAAGACGCGCTGTACGACAGCATTGCGATGCGTGCGTTCGCCGGTATCGACCTGGCGCGCGAGAATGTGCCGGATGCCACCACGCTGCTGAAGTTCCGGCGTCTGCTGGTCGATCACGAGCTGACGCGAAAGCTGTTCGACGAGATCGGCATCGAATTGTGCGAGCGCGGGCTGATGATGAAGGAAGGCACGCCGGTGGATGCGACGATCTTCGAGGCCCCGCCGTCCACGAACAACGCCGGGAACAGCCGTGACCCGGAAATGCACCAGGCGAAAAAGGGTAACGACGGGCATTTCGGCATGAAGGCGCATCTCGGTGTCGACGCCGACTCGGGGCTGGTGCACAGCCTGGTCACCACGGCGGCCAACGAATCGGATGTCTCGCAGGCCCATGCGCTGTTGCACGGTTACGAGCGCGAAGCGTTTGGCGATGCAGGCTACACGGGCGTGGGCAAGCGCGAGGAGATGAAGGGCAAGACGGTGAAGTGGCACGTGGCGCTCAGGCGCAGCAAGATCAAGGCGATGCCCGATGGGGCGCCGAAGGAGCTGGTGGTCGCGGTCGAGCGGACCAAGGCGCAAATTCGTGCGCGCGTCGAGCATCCGTTCCATGTTGTCAAGAACCTGTTCCGGCACCGCAAGGTGCGCTACAAGGGGTTGCTCAAGAACACTGCACAACTGTTCAGCCTGTTCGCGCTGGCGAACCTGGCGATGGCGCGTAACCGGTTGCGCCCATGTCATGGGAGCAGTCCGTCTGGCGTGTGAAAAATGCAGGAAGTCGGTCGCGTAGGTGCCCAGAAATTGCTGCGACGGCCTTCCTGTTTTAAAAATCGCGAGCCGTATGCGCTGGATCACCGGCGGCGGGCTCATTGATCAGCGTTTCCCTAGGGGTGTCCGCCGTGGTTTCACGCTTCGCAGCGATCGATTTTGTCCGGCTTGCCGAAAGGGCGAGCCAGTCGTTGGCTTGGTCAGATTTAAAATCCGGGCAAGGCGCGCTGCAGACCGGGCTGGAGAGTTGCGAATTGAAAATTACTCGCCTTCCAGCGGATCGGGTTCACCGAGTGCCTCGTCAATTAGCCGCCTGACTCGTCGCATGGCTTCGCCGACGGCCGCAGTTGCGGGGTGCACCGAGTGGTAATGCTCCGGTTTCGCGAGCGGCGCGCCGGTGCGCACGTCGTCCCGGTGGGAAAAGATGCGCTCGACAAGCAGCGTGACATTGGAGCCGCCGCGTACGTCGTCGTGCGCTGTCACCGTGATGCTGAAGCCTCGGTGCGTCTGTCTATCGAACATGTCATGTCTCGGCGGTACAAGCGATAGGTCAAGTCTAGCTCAGTGGGGTATCTGGTTCTTCGCGCGACCCGGGCTCCCAAAGTGTGTGCCCAGGTCTCGGCCGCACGGAGTCGGGCAGCATCCGTCAGCCCCTGACAAGCCGAACTGCCGGCAGACCGTCTCGGACATTTTGCGCAAGCGGTATGACGACTAGGGCCTCACAAAGCAAAGCATTTCTCACACTCAAACGCTGCTGCGGGGTTCGGGTGCCCGCAGCAATAGCACGTCTGTTTGCGCTTCGGTTGGAGCTCTGATGGAGCCTTGGTCGGTGCCTCGCCAGGTGTCTGTTGCCGCTGCAATGAGAGCCCTTCGATGCTAGCCTGCTCGGCTGCCGCGCGAAAGCGCCGTCGTACATTTCGCGACTGCGATCCCAGATCGCGCGCGCTTCGGCTGTCAGTGGCGCGTGTAGCCCAAGGTCGGTCGTTACATCGGCCGGCGCGACGGCGCCGCTCTGCTGGGTGCGTGGTTCCATGGTTCTCCTGGGGTGGTTGGAGTTCAATGCGATTCCGTGAACTGCGGAGCCGGTTCGCCGAGAGCTGAGATCTGTTTGTGGACGTAGTTCGCGAGCACTTCGGTGACTTTGTCAGCCGCGTCAATGCCCAGGTCCGCGGTAACCATCGGCCCGATCTTCGAGGGCCAGTTAAGCTACGCGTCACGCGCCGCGCGCGCTTCTTCGAACAGGACGTTTTTAGCGAGGTAAGCGACTCAGCTGGGCCGTTCGCCCATTCGCGTGCGCGTAAAGCATGATGGTGAACTGGAGCTGGCGGTCAGGGAGACGGATCGGGCGCTACGTGCCCGACTACGACGCCACGCTCGACGCATACCTTGCCCAACTGGACACGCACGGCGTATCACACGGCGTGCTTGTGCAGCCCAGCTTTCTCGGCACCGATTGCAGCTATATGCTCGATGCGCCGCGCCCCGCGCGCCGGAGATGGCGAATGCGGGCATTGCAGGGATTCGGCTGAACCTGATCGGACATGCCGATCAGCCGCTCGACAGATGGGTGAGCGCGCAAACGCTCGCCCATGTCCGCGATCTCAGATGGCATGTCAAAGTGCATGTGGAAGTTGCGCGGCTGCAGGACATCGTCGAGCCGCTTCTGGACGCCGGCATGAATGTCGTCGTCGATCACTTCGGCAGGCCCGATCCGGATATCGGTGTAAGAGACGTAGGCTTTCGCTGTCTTCTTGAACTGGCTGACACGCAGCGGCGCAAACTGTACGCTCAGGGTTTGCTGGTGGACGACTCCCAGGCACAGACGATGTTGCCTGTCGTTGTCGATGCACAGTCCGAACGGGCGATACCTCAGGAGCCGGATGCGCCACACACGCCTGCACCTGCCGTGGCTGCAAACGGCAGTATTCAGCTTCAGCATGGCAATACGTCACTTCGGATCGAAGGCGTGCCCGACGCGACGATCTTGCGCCTGGTCCTTGAGCGGGTCCTCCGATGATTGGCCTGCCCGCAAACACACGGATCTGGATCGCCGCCGGCGTCACCGACATGCGCGCAGGCTTCAACGGCCTTGCTGCGAAGGTGCAGACTGTTCTGGAACGTGACCCGTTCGGGGGCCACGTTTTTATCTTCAGGGGCAGGCGGTGATCTCCTGAAGGCGTTGTACTGGAGCGATGGTGGCCTATGCTTGCTTGCGAAGCGTCGTGAGAAGGGACGTTTCGCATGGCCCCGTGCCGACTCCGGTGTTGTTGCGCTGACAACGGCGCAACTTGCCCTTCTTCTCGAAGGGTGTGATTGGCGCGAGCCGGTCGATGCGGCTCTCCCGCGCAGCGCTTTGTAAACGTCTGTTACCCGATGATCCACGCGCAGCAGATGGTCGTAAACTGCAGCAATGGACCTGATCGATGCCGGCCTGCCCGACGACATTGATGCGCTGAAGGCGCTGGTCCGCACGAATGCTGCGTCGGCCCAGGCAAACGCCCAGCGGGTCGCAGAACTGCAGGACCAGCTCAGCTCTCGCGCGCTCGAGATTGAACATCTGAAGCTGACGATCGCAAAGCTGCGCCGCATGCAATTCGGCCGTAGGTCCGAGAAGCTGGAGCGTCAGATCGAGCAGCTTGAGTTGCGACTTGAGGATCTGCAGACCGACGAAGGTGCGGCCGCTCAGGCTGACGCCAGGAAGGCGCAGCAACGTCGCGAGAGTCCCCGCCGCAAATCATTGCCCGGTCACCTTGAGCGGGAAGAATGCCTACATCTGCCCCTCGATGAGCACTGCCCAGGATGCGGCGGCCCGCTCAAACCTCTGGGCGAAGACGTGTCCGAGCAGCTCGAATACGTGCGCGCACACTTCCGCGTCATCCATCATCGCCGTCCCAGATTCGCCTGTTCGTGTTGCGACTGCATCGTGCAGGCCGCAGCACCGAGCCGGCCAATCGATCGTGGCCTTCCAAGGTGGGCGCTGCTCGCACATATCGCGACATCGAAGTTCGCGTACCACATCCCGTTCTACCGGCAGTCTGTCATGTACGCGCGCGACGGCGTCGAGATCGAACCGGGCACCATGGGCCACTGGCTGGGCAGCGTGACATGGCTGCTCAGCCCGCTGGTCGACGCAGTGCGCCGCCACGCGCTTGGCGGCGCCAAGGTTCACGGTGACGACACGCCGCTGCCGGTACTCGCGCCGGGCAATGGCAGGACGAAGACCGGCCGGCTCTGGGTGTATGTGCGCGATGACCGGCCCAGTGGTTCCGCCGAGGCTCCTGCGGTCTGGTTTGCCTATACACCGGATCGTCGCGGCGAACACCCACAGCGGCATCTTGCCAACTTCAAGGGCGTGCTTCAGGCAGACGCGTTCGCCGGCTATGCGGAGCTGTACGTGGGCGGTCAGATTCAGGAGGCAGCATGCATGGCCCATGCACGTCGGAAGCTGCACGATCTGCACGCTGTCCGGCCATCGCCGATCACTGGCGAAGCACTGAAGCGTATCGGCGCACTCTATCGCATCGAAGAGCACATACGGGGCAAGCCACCCGAAGAGCGACGGCGTATCCGCCAGGCACAAGCCGCTCAGCTGCTTGACGACATGAAGCAGTGGTTCGAGGCGACGCTTCTCGCGCTCTCCGCGAAATCGGACACCACCAAAGCGATCCAATACTCGTTGAATCGCTGTAAGCGCCCGGTCATCCCATCTTGAGTCACGGTGAAAGTCTTGGGAGCATCGTGTTCACTTAAATAGGTGGACACGTGAACACTATTGACGAAGCAGCGGCACCTGGCCGCCGTCGCCGCCGGTCGCTACAGCGTCGAATTCAAGGCTCAGGTTGTGGCAGCTTGCCAGGGGCCCGGGGTGTCGCTCGCGGCGATCGCGTTGCACCACAAACTGAACGCCAATCTGCTTCGACGTTGGGTCGAGCAGGCCG
>NZ_JAYMRT010000064.1:0-7234 GCF_038900515.1 Burkholderia sp. JPY481 | reverse complement strand
CGTCATTCATCGCTCGGCTTCACGTCGCCAACTCAGTTCATGCAAGACTGGCTTGCGGCTCAGCGGACAAAGGATACGGCTGCATAACCCCGGACCTCTGGAAGGCGAAAAACCGAGGGAAGCTCAAAGTCCGTAAGCAGTATCGTCCCACTTGAATTGGTGGTTGCCTTTGTCATTGATCCTGCTTCGTAGCCAGACCAGTGAAAAGCAACATTTGCCGAAAGTGTCCGCCAGAAATATCGCAACGTTCTGCGGTGCGCCACTGCTATTGGCGACGGTCACGGAATAGGTCACGATAAAATGTCGATCCTTCTTCTTCGCGGGAGAAAATGAATGCTTCAAGGGAATTGATATAGATGAATATTATATGCGCTTATTGATTTGCCATTGGCGGTGATGGCGCGTATTGGCAATTTATTGTCGCCGAGCTTAATAAAAACCAGTCTGTTTGAAAACAGACTGGTTTTACCGAGCCACCGAAAAGCAGGCTGCCAGCCTCCGGCTATACCGGGCCCGGGACGAATTGTAACGTATCAGTCAGCTTGAATTTCAACGAAGTCGCGCCTCCCGCAAATTCGAATTGTGTCGGACTGCTGACAAAGCTGCCAGAGACAGCAACGCCTTGCTTGGCCTCAGTTGTGCAGATCCAGTAAATCGGGTGGGTGTCAAACAAAAATTTGCCATTTGGTTTGCCTTGCATTGCAAACGTTGGCAGAGAATTCATGTACACGGCAAGGCTCATTGCTTGTGACTGTGAAACTGTAAACGACGCGTCTGTCGTGACCAGCATGCTACCGTTGGGCACCTGCGGGTCGTTGAATGCCAGAGGACGAGTCTCAAACTGCTCATCAGCATAAGTCACGCCCATCTCGTTGTTGCCGCCAGCAGCGGTTGGATCCATCCTTTGGAGCGGGCCGCCAGAACTCCACTGGACGCCCGGTACAAGCGGTTGCTCGGAGGTGCCCCAGTTGAGCGCCCAGTCGACTGTCCAATTGTAGATATTGGTATTGCCATTGTTGACCGATTGCAGAAGCCACACTAGTGGCAATCCTGCTTTTAAATTAGGATACGTCTGGTAGATAGCGACATTCGCGGGAGCGCCGCTGGCATTGAGCACGGATATGGTGTAAGAAGACATGAGTGCATTCACTTATTTCAAGAGTTGATGGATAACTTATCCTGCCCTTGGCGGCAAATCTGAACGATTTGCTCAATCAAGGTGTGAAAGTTCTACGAAGTAAATGAGTAAGGTACTACGTTTCCGGTTGGTGGAACGTTTGTACGTTCGCCTAGCCAAAGCAGCTTACGTGCCAGGTGACCCGAGAACACGAGAAATGGCCGACACAACACATTAGTCTTTGAGGGTGATTGTCCTAGGTGTTGGGTTCTCGACATTGTATGTTCACAAGCGGGACCGAAGTACTCACGCGGCGGCGCAAGCGATCGGGCGAAGCCGGCGTCGAAGAACTGCTCACCTCACTCTATCGCAATCAGCTCGCCGCACGCTTCGCCGCTTGGCATCTTTTCATTGAGGTGCCGGGTTCCGTTTTCTGAACAGATCTGAGTCCTCTCCGCTATTGCGCCGCGAACAATTTAACGTGACAGCGCCGAAATTGGCCTCGTCGCAACTAAGACGATAAACGGCGGGTTTGTCGGGTTTGAAATGTAGGCCTCCACGTAAAAATTGCGTTGGCTGACCGACGGTCGCGAATGTGGGCGGAAACGAGTGAGTTGGCATGAAACTCGCTTTTGATAAACATGCGAGCTGCTCAGGAAAAAGGACATGCCCGTCTTACGGATACCCGCGCCGCCGCGCTTTGACACCATGACTCCATATGCGTGTTCCTTTAACAACATTCGCCAGGCCGGTTGCCTAGTTGGTTTGCTCGGGACGCTTTCGACGTGTTCTGCGATGGACAATTTTATTTATATGCCCACAATTGCATCCGAAATGAATTCTCGAGATCGAGCATAAATTGCCGGGGGATGATGTTGCCCGACTCAAGACCCGGTGAAACTATCTCAACGACGGTGGCGATCAACTCCATTGATGACTATCGCTTGCTGTTCAGCGGCGAAGCGTGCGAAGCAGCGCGGGCAGGTTTTTCCGACCCACTCAGTGCGTTATCTCGACCCGTAACCAGAACGGGAATTCCTCTGGGCGCTTTGAACAGACTGGCCGACTATGTCGATGGACATGGCGTTCTTGCTCCGAACGACAAGGCATTGAATACAAATTTTCGTGCAGTACGGATCGGCTTGTCCTTTCATGAGAGGTTTTCTTGAAACAGGAATAACTTAACGATATTGGTCGATTTCATTGTTCAAGAAATCGAAACCGCAGGAAAATAAGTGTCCGTATCGCCGATACGGGCGTGAACGTCATAAACCTGTTGGATATTTTTGAAGGAGTTGATATGAATGACCATACGTCAAGCAGCAATTCATCATTGCGAGGTGCACGGCCGAACGGCGCCGAGACGGAAGTGCACGCGATCGATCCGGAAATGCTGGAAGCGATGCTCGTCGAAGCGACAGACACCGCACCGGCCGTGAATGACCCGTCGCTGGCGTTGGACGAGGATCTGGAGACCTGCGACTTGCACGCAATCGGCGCCGCTGCCTCCGGCACGCGGTCGAAAATGCGATTCGGCCGCACGACGCAGACCATCACCGAAAGTTGCGAGCACACCTGCGGCGGGTGTCGGGGCTGACGGAGAGGTTCGCGATGGACGCGCAAGTCGTCACGCTTCTTCCTCCACTCGCGGAATCGACGTTGCGCGATTGGGTCGCTCGCAGCGCGTGGCTAGGCGAGCGCCTGACCTGCCCCCCCGACGCCGGTGGCGTCGGGGGCGACAAGGAGGCTACCGCTTTTGCGTCCTGGCGCCGATTGGCCGCGAAGGATCACGCGCACCATTTCGACACCTATCTCGAACGGCTCGGGCTGAGCGAGCACCAGGCGGTGCTGCGCCTCGGCCCTACTAGGCAGGCCGGCCGCGCTGCGCTGCCTGACTGGGCGAATCGCTTGCCCGCGTGGATTGCGCTCGTTTGTACGGGCGACGCGGCATCGGAGGGCCGCGACAACGGCAATGTCCCGTTTGCCGATCTCTTTCGTCCGCTGGGCCGTGCCATATGGGATCGCATCGCCCGCCATTTGGATGGCTCGCTTTGGGCCGCGCCGGTTCGAGACGACGTGAGCGCTGGGCTAGCCACACACCTGTCCGCCCTGTTCGCCGACAGCCTTTACGTCTGGTTCGACGCATTCCGGTCGGTCCGGCAATCGCACGGCCAGCTTGCGGCGGACGAGGCTGCGGCCGCGTCGAACCGAATTTACACCGATTTCCTGTCGTGGCTGCGCAGCGGGCATTTCGTTCGCTTGCTCGATCGAAAGCCGGTCCTTGCCCGCTTTTTCGCGATCTCCGTCCTGCAGTGGGAGCAGCATGTGACGGAGCTCGCGCAGCGTCTCGAGCATGATCGGCAGGTGATTGTCGCGCGGTTCTTCGGCGGTCGCTCGCCCGGTGCGGTCGCCGGCTTGGACTTCGGCATGTCGGATCGGCACCGGGACGGGCGCGGCGTCGCGATCGTGCGGTTCGACAGCGGGCAGCAGCTGGTTTATAAGCCTCGGGATCTGGGCATCGATGGTGCGTGGGCGACATTCCTGCAACGCATCCAGGCAGCCGGCGCACCGGGCGAACTCCGGACGCCGGACGTACTATGCCGGGACGGCTATGGCTGGACGTCGTTTGTCAACGCCGAGCCGTGCGCGTCGCTCGACGAAGTACGCGTGTTCTACCTGCGCGCAGGCGCGCTTCTCGCGCTGTTCCAGATCCTTGGCAGTTGCGATTTCCATCAGGAGAACGTCATTGCATGCGGCAGCCATCCAATACCGGTGGACCTCGAAACGCTGCTGCGCCCCGGGGGCAGGCTAGATGGCGACGACCGGCCTTGGCATCCGGCTATCTCCGCCGCGGTGCGGATCATGAGCGCATCGGTGCTCGAATCGGGCTATCTCCCGTACTGGAATACGTTTCGCAGTACGAGATGGACCGCGGGCGGGCTGAGCTGGTCGGCTCCCGAGGAGGTCAAGGTGACTGGCTGGCTGCATGCAAATACCGATGCGATGATGCTCGGCCGCAAGCCGCTTGCAATCGACGCCGTGCGGCATCTGCCGAGGCTCGCGGAATCCATTGCCGATCCTTCGGGCCATCTCGGAGACATCGATGCCGGGCTCGTGGCCATGGGGCGCTTCGTTCTGGCCCATCGCGAGACGGTCCGCGACGCGCTCGCCGTGTTTCGCGACACCAGCGTGCGGGTCGTGCTCCGCGACACGCGCTTCTATGAGATGTTGAGCCGGCGTGCGATGCAGCCGACGCGGCTGGTGGACGGGTTGAGCGCCAGCCTCGAGTTGGAGTTCCTGATGCGGTTCCATCATCCGGTCGACGCGAACGCAATAACGTGCGTGCGTTGCGAGCAGACGGCCATGCTGCGCCTCGATACGCCGCTGTTCCGGATGAGAAGCGACGGCACGACACTGCATGAGGTTGGCGGCGAGGAAGTCGAATTCTTCTACCTGAAAGACGACGTGCTGTCGCCGATGGCGCACGCGGCGGCACGGCTCGATGCATTCGACGACGCACACCTTGAGCAGCAGCGGCGACTCTTGCGCTTCGCGTTCTCGCGCGATGGCATCGCGCCCGCGTTCGCCAGCGACGCGTGGCCGGAGGACAGCGATCGAGCCTGGCGTCCTCAGGAAATGGTGCAGCGTGCTACCCGCATCGGCGAGCATCTGCTGTCGCTGGCCGTCGTCAGCGACGGCGGTGCGACATGGATCGGCCTGCCCTCGACCGCCATCGATGCCGCGCCGCACATCCAGGTGCTAGGCGAGAACTTCTATGACGGGACGGCGGGCATTGCCGTCTTCCTGCTGGCCCTTGCTCGCGCGACCGGACGCGACGATTGCAGGCAGACCGGCCTCAACGCATTTGCGACGCTGCGCGACGGTTTCGTCCGCGAACGGCATGCCGGCTTTCCCGACCGGGACCGGATTCTCGGCGGAGCCGAAGGCCTGGCGTCCTGCATCTATCCGCTCGTGCTGGGCGCGCACTTGGCCGACTCTGACATGCTGCTGGACTGGGCCGAGGAGATCGCGCAATGCATCGGTGACGCGTGGATCGGCGCGGATACCGCATACGACGTCATCGGCGGGGCGGCGGGTGCCATGCTCGGCTTGCTGGCTTTGCACGAGGCCGGCCGGCCGATCGGATTGGACCGCGCCATGGCCTGCGGTGCGCATCTGCTCGCACACTGTCGGCCGGCTCCGGCGGACGATACCGTCGGCCATGCGCGTCCACTCGCGGGGATGTCTCACGGCGCGGCGGGGTTCGCTTATGCGCTCCAACGCCTCGCGGCCGCGTCGGCGCGACGCGAATGCTCTAGCGCCGCTGCGGAATGGGTCGCATACGAGCACGCGCTCTTCGATGATGCAACCGGCAACTGGCCGGACCTGCGCTTCGAGGCCGAGGAACGACCGCAGTCCGAACACGCGAGCTGCCGATGGTGCCACGGCGCATCCGGGATCGGACTGGCGCGTCTCGGGATGGTTCTGCACGGCGCGTCCGCACGCGCCGTGCGCGAAGACCTGGAGCGGGCAATCGCCCGCACGGTGGCGGAACCGATGAGCGCGCTCGACTGCCTGTGCTGCGGCAATTTCGGACGGCTCGATCTGCTATTGGAAGCCGGCGTCACGCTCGGGAGGCCGGCGCTCGTCGCGCTGGCGCGCCGACGCGCCGCTGCTCGTCTGGATCGCACGGTGGAAGGCTTTAGCTGGCCGTTCGGCAGCGACAACGAGAACCTCGGTTTTTTCCAGGGTGTCGCGGGCATTGGCTACGAATTGCTCCGCCTCGCGTATCCGAGCAAGTTTCCATGCGCGCTGCTGTGGGGGATCGGGTCTCGCCCGATTGCGTCCACCCATTGGGATCGAGAAGAGGAGACATCAGATGCATAGCGAAGCGGAAGTGACCATCGTTGGCGGCGGGCTCGATTTTTCGAAGGATCCGAGCGTCGAGGCATGTCGGGCGATTCGCCACGCAGAGGTCGTGTTTCACGCCGGATGTCATGAGGGCGTTGCCCGCTGGCTGGCCGATCTCGCCGGCGACGCGGACGTCGTCGACATCGATACCGGTCACTATCAGGTCGGCCAGTATCGGCCCGACATGTACCGCGCGATGGCGTCCCGGGTGGTGGGCGCGGCGCGCGAGTCGGGCGCCGTGGTCCTGATCGAGCCGGGCAGTGCGATGGTGACGGACCTCGTGACGCGCTTCGTGCTGGAGGCCGCACACGGTGCCGGGCTGCGCACCCGGATCGTCGCGGGCATTTCCAGTCTGGAGCATCTTTGCATCACGTTCGGCATCGATCCGTCCAGCGGGTTACAGACCGTGCTCGCACAGGAACTCGTGGCACGGCGAATCAGGCTGAGCGCCGGGCTCGATACCGTCGTCATCCAGCCCGGTTACTTCGACACGTTGTGGCACGTGGGTTGGCCGCAATCCCGTGCCGACCGCTTTAACGCGCTGGCCGAGACGCTGTCGCTGTCGTTCGGGCCGCGTCAGGCAATGGCGCTGGTCAGGTTTCCGATGCATCCGGCCGACATGATGCACGAATTCTGGTTCAAGCTGGCCGACCTGCATCGAACGGTGCAGATGATGACGCCGCTGCACACGCTGTTCGTACCCGCATCGGAATGCGGCGAGCGCGATGCGACGTTCTGGTCGCGCATGCACGTGTGGGAACGCTCCATCGTGTTTCTCGAAACCGGCGCGGACGGCTCGCCGCTGCAACTTGCGCCGATCGCGTCCAACGTCGCCCTGAAGCAGATCGAGGAGCGGCTCGACGACGATCTCGTATCGTCGTCACGCACGCTGGCGGATGCATGGCGACGTCAGGCGCTGGCCCGGAGCACGGCGAGGATCGCATTCGCGCACGAAGCGGGGACTGATAAGGCCACCCCGGCGATGCCAGAGTGGATCGACCGGCAATGAGCCGGGAAGCGTCGTGGCGCATCATTGCGCTCCCGTGCCGTGCTGGACGGCAGTCCGTGCCTCTGCCGTTGAGAGGTGGCGCCGGAATTTCGGACAAGGTCGGTAAGTGGAACGGTCGGGGCCTGAGCTGGTCATAGGGACCAGCAAAAGGAACCCAAAGATGGCAAAAAGAAGCCGCCGGTCGCATAGCCCGGCAT
>NZ_JAYMRT010000063.1:0-7630 GCF_038900515.1 Burkholderia sp. JPY481 | reverse complement strand
AACCGTAACCTTTCGGGCTGTTACATTGTGGTCGCCGTCTCACGCGATGCGCTGACAGTCACTTTTCTTGTCGCGCACGCCATATTGATAAGATTCGTTAGCGGAATAGCGTCATCGAAGGTGCGGGCTAGGCGATGTCCGTGTCCGTGCCTTACGCTTCTGGAACTGCTGGCGAAGTTCGGAGGCCAATGTGAAGCACTCCAAACAGGATGACGGATCCCGACCCGACGCATTCGTTCCATTTCCTGATCACGCGTCACTCGCGGCGTTGCGCGCGTGGTATGAGGGACTAACCGCGCGCGCGGCCGTGGACCGCTACCTGCCTCACGCGCGGGCCTATGCGCAGTCTTCCCGCGGAATCGTCGGCCGCATCAAACAACGTCTGATACGGATCGCTGAGGCATACGGACGCGACGACATCGCCTCAGTGTTCACGGTTCACGGCACGAGTCGCACCCGTCAGGCGATAGCGGTACACCGGGCGATTGAGGCATTGCGGGAGCTGATTGCCCGCGAACCACGGATCAACGACGACATCGGTCTCTGGTTGCCGGCACGCACAATCCGGGCCTTGAAGGCTCAGGGGATTGCCACTTTCGCGGAGCTGACGCTGCAGGTTCCCCGGCGCCGTCTCTGGTGGGCGAACATCACAGGCATCGGGCCGGCATCGGCACGCGATATAGAGGCATTCTTCGCGCACCATCCTGCTCTGACAGAATCCGCACGCCAGCTCGTGGAACGCCTTGAATCGCGCGACCACTTCGTTTGGTGGCAGGTCTCGTGTGTGCGCAGGCTCGACGGCTCTCGCGGCAGGTATCGCGCGCCGAAGGCCAGATGCCTGCTAAACGCCATCACCGACCGGGAGGCAATCGAGGACTGGCTTGCCTTGCATGAGACCGATGCTACGTCGAGGGCGTACCGCAGGGAGGCGGAGCGTCTGCTCCTTTGGGCAAATCTGGAACGCAAGCGCGCGCTCTCGTCGCTGAATACCGAAGATGCGATCGCCTACAGGACGTTTCTGCATCGTCCCGAACCAAGGGAGCGATGGGTGGGCCCGCGGCGGAGTCGTGATTCGGAGGGCTGGAGACCCTTCTTCCGCCGGCTGCGCCCGTCTTCCGTGGCGTATGCACTCTCGGTGCTGTCTGCAATGTTCCGATGGCTAGTTGAACAGCAGTACGTCGTCGCAAACCCGTTTGCGGGTCTGGCCGCGCGCAGCAATCGATCCACGGCAGCGCCCCGAATGCGAGCACTCGGCGATGAGGAGTGGCGATTTGCGCGACGCGTCGCCAGCGAGTTGTCGACAGCACACGGCTGGTCACTGGAGGCGACCCAACGGCTGTGCTTTATTCTGGACTTCGAATTGGCCACTGGACTCCGCGCAGCCGAACTGGTCGAGGCGAAGACGGGTGATATTTATTTCGGCGATGCTGCGGACGTTTGGCTGCGTCTGCGCGGGAAGGGCCGGCGTGCCGCAACGGTCGCCTTGCCACCACTGGCGATGCATGCAGTGCAGACGTTTCTCTCGCAGCGAGGCTTGCCTGCAGATCCTCGTCGATGCAACCGGGACGTTCCGCTCGTGCCGGCGTTAAGCACAGACCTAAGGGTGAGCGTTTCCGGGACACGATTGCGTGTTGTATTGAAGCGGTTCTTCCGCCTGGTCGCTGAGCAGGTCCGCGCTACCGATTCGGTTGCCGCGCACAGATTCGAGCAGGCTAGCCCACATTGGCTTAGACACACGCATGCCACATGCGCGCTCGCGCGCGGCGTTGAACTGCGCAGCGTTCGCGATAACCTCCGGCACGCGTCGATTGCGACCACCTCGCGGTACGTTCATGGAAACGAGTTGCTCAGGATGCAGCAACTCAGCACTGCATTCGCCATGGACCAGTAACCGCTAGTGTTGATCCGACTTTTGTTTCAGCAGGCGTGCGTGGAGGAGTTCGTGCTCCCTTGTCAGGCGAAGGTTGATCGACTGCGACCTCGCCAGATCGGTCTTCAACTGATCGATTTCTTTGTGCGCTTCCCGCAATTTTCGGTGAAGGATGTCCACCGTGTCGGGCATCGCTTTTGTGCTCAAACGGCTTGCCTTGGCGTGAAGCCTCCGAACGCGCTCGGCGATGTCTGGATAACGGTTATGAACGGTTGCATTGCTCACGCCTGCTTCTCGGGCAACAGCTGCAATGCTGATCCTCGCGTCGGAGCTAGATTGCATCTTCCCGTGCTGCAGTCGGCGCAGCGCAAGCTCGAGCCGACGGCGCGTTGTGCTTTTCTGTTCAGCAGCCACGTCGCACCTTTGCAGGAGGCAGGCATGGCGAAGTGTCGGCGCCCAGGTCGGCGAGTACACGCTCAGCCCTTCGAAGATGATCGAGGCACCGCTGCCGGGAAGGTAGTCCAAGGTCGGCGCACCGCAGTACGTCGATCTGCTGTTGCCGTATTCCTTTCCAGATCTCGACATGTGTCGAATCAATCACAGCCTCGCCGCACGACGCGCATCTGACAGCATCGTAAAGCCCCTGGCCTCCGCAACCATCTCCACTTGCCATGCACCACGAGTGACCCGTTCCGCGAATGAAGACACTTTCGCCCAGCTTGCGGCAGAAGTCCCGCATATCGCGGACGGTTTTAAGCTCGCCCCGACTCCGAAACGCCATGATACGTTGCCCCCCGACACCCGAGAGGCTGCTATGCGGTTTCATCCAGCTTTGGATGATCAGACTTTGCAACTCGTCACGCTCTGTCATTATGTCGTTTATCAATGATCGGTCCGCGCCAGTATCGTGCCGCGCGTAGTAGAGCGTCATGTCGAGAGACCAGTGCTTGAAGTGCTCTCGCAGGTAACGGATATCGCCCAACACGTGTCGGGCAACGTAGACCGCGAATGTGCGCCTGAATTCATGAGGAGTGAGTGGCCACGTTTCTCCGAGGCGAACTCGCTCCCGCTTGATCACGCCATCCATGTCTTGTTGCTCGACTTTCAAATCTGCCAACCTGCCGAATGCGCTCAACGCGCTTCGGGCGGTGTCGCGGCCGACGACGGAGACCATCCCACGTCTCGTACGCGTGAGTAACAGCGCGTTACGATGACGCCGAAGCCGTTCAAGCTCGACCTTGATCTTTGCACGAGAACGCTCGTCGAGATGACGGACATATGCTGCACGCTCCAGAACCTTGATCCGTTCGCTAATGATCGCTCGTTCTGGTTCTCCAAGCCGCGTCGCAACGACAACTGCCTTGCCAACCACTTCCGGCACCATCCATTCTGCGGATGTTGGCTCATTCTCAAGCTTGTAGGTCGTCCCACGGAGCCAGCAGAACGTGTCGCCGTCGAATCCCGCCCTTTTTACAAAGCATCCAACTTCCAGCGACGCCAGTTCAGAGTCGCGCATGCCAGAGAAGACTGCGCATACGATATAGCACGCAGTCCTTAGATGAAGGAGATCGATGTCCACCTGCCGGCGTCGCTCATACCGGTGTTCGGCAAGAAGCTGTTTCTCCTCTTTTAGGCGTCGATGGGACGCCTTCAAACGAATGTACTTTTCTTCATCTGTGCACACACTCGAGAAGCCATTTGGATAATTCTTCCGGTGCGCACGTCTGGCTTCGGCAAGCCTGCGGTCTGCGTACCCGGCCAGTAGATCACGCAGGGATAAAAGAGAATCTGAGCGGTTCTCGATGTAATCGAGTGCCATACGTACGAGCTTGCACATCAGTCGCTGCGGGATGACTTCAGTCGTTGCCTGCTTCCAGCTTTGCAGTCTTGGCTGACGACCGGCCCGGGCGAGGTTTGTTGGGCCGCCGCAATCGGGTTGCCATGGATATTCCGGAATCCGGTCGACAAGATGATCCCCAAGTTCGTAGTAGCTTGTGATTGCACCCAACACGCCCGCAGCCGTTGAGGGCTGAAGGTCTCCCGTCAGACTTGCGGCAAACCGGGCGCAGTGGTTCGGCGTCAGTTCGCTGAATGTCGTCAGATCCTCGTCGATCATCCATGCAACCACCCTTCGGATTTGAATCCAGTTCGTCTGTAGCGTACTTGCTGATACTGGCCTGCCACGTTGTCCACCTGCTGCGCGCCAACGCGTGTAGAGGAAGCGCTTCACCGATGCGAGCAGCGGCTCATATCTAGCGTCCGTGAGGCGACACCCTCCTTTGAACGGGCGGGAGAATACGATGTGCGGTACCGGCCGATTTCTTGGAGCAAAGCACTGCACGAGCTTCCAGGCGTCGTCGCCGTAACGGGAAACAATCGTGTTGCCTTGCCGACAGACGATGACAGCATGCAAATCTTCCGCTCGAACGCAGGCCAGATCCACCAGATGATTGGTCAAACTAGCCATGGTCGTGCCCTAGGAGCATTGCTCGATCGCGCCACATCGGATGGGGATCAACGAAGGCCTGCTCTTTCGCCTGCTTCACGATTGAAGCTTTGAACTGGGGTGCAATGACCCGGTCGATCTCGCGGATCACCCAGCCATAAACTTTGTGCCATCGATTTCTGCCAATGAGGTTTCTCTCCTTCACAAGCAGCCAGTAAAAGCTGTACATGCGGTACAGATCACTCTCCATCACGACCTGATTGGGGCACCGGAAGCAATGAAGGAACGCAGAGCACGCTGTATGGCCATCTTTCGGCGCATACCGACCATTGAGTGGCGAAGAACACCGGCCAACACCTGTGTTGCTCTCGCCTGCGAGGGTACGCCTGATGTCGTCGATCTCGACGTGCATCTCCCTTGCCAGGCGCGTCAACGTTGCTGTGTCCCTTGACGTTCCCCGAAGCTCAATTTCCAGACATTTGCCGAGAAAGTGGTGGTTGCGCATCATCTCGGGGGTCACCGCAAGATAGTGGCTGTCTGTGACATGGGGGCGGTTGCCGAGCAGGACCGCAGTCATGGCAAGGTCGCCCCCTGTCAATTCCCACATTCGAGATGCGAACGTCTTTCGCAGTCGCATGACCGTCACTGCCAGTGGGGACGGGTTTTCGGACCCGACGCATACGTCACTTGCAATCAGGTGGTGTCGCGTCACGAAGCGTTCAATGGAGGTATAGATAATTTTTTTGGAGAATGCAGCCACCGAACCGAGCTTTACCCACCGGCGAGACCGATGATACAACCAGAGCTGATTTCGCATATCAGCGGGCGCCTCATTGACCAATCCATCAGTAAGCTCCAGGACATCGCATATCAAGGAGCTTGTATCGGCAGCAAGCACGCTGATCTCCTCGACGTCGCGTGGCTTGCGAACCGATAGGGTGGAGATGCTGTTGCCGCGTCGCTTATAAGTAGTCAGCAGCGAATGTGTATCCGGTTTGAGCGGATGTGGCTGGATAGCATCGCGTTTCATCTCGCAGAGAGAGGTTGGGTTCCTGCCGGTTCTGGCTGCGATGAGAAGGAAGTACGTTAACAGGCGATCGGGCTCGGTGCCAACAAATGTTCCGGCGCGGATAGCCCGAAGATCATTCATTAGCGCTGTCATAAGTGCCCGCATTTCGTCCTTCGTGTAGGGCGCGGGCGACTTGAGGGCGCGTGTGGCGTACGGAAACAGCCGGGGCGGGAAGCAGTCCATACTAAGTTCGCCAGCGGCAACGCACTGCATTAGTACTGTTTTCAGGCTCACGTATAACGAGCGGACAGTCCCGTAAGAAAGTCGACCGCTCTCCGTCCTTGCCGGTCGATTTCGCAGCCAGACGACGAAGCTTTGAAGTGATTTTCGGTCAATATCCGATATTCGCCGCACAGGTTTAGATGCGCCTCTCGCCGCGTCTAGAAACCCGAACCATGCCGACACTCCGCCGTGATATATAGCCGTGATACTGGTGTTTGTAAGTGTAGGTTGAAGCCGTCTCAGGCCCCTTGCCATCGCCAGGATCAGATCATCGCGGCCTGCGTCTGCTCCCGTTTTCGCATGACATTGCCAGCGACGGAAGTCCAGGGCTGTTGTCGTCTGAACGACCCAGGGATCGCGACTTCCAGTGTGGGAAGCCACAGCGCGCTCAGCAGCGCGATCAAGCTTATAACGATTCGGTTTCACCGTTCGTCTCCGCCAATGAGAAGCGCGTCTATTTCTCGCTCATATTGATTAAGATGTCGTTCGCCGAGCAAATCGAGGCAGTGAACGTACGCGGTCGTCGTTGATATCGACGCGTGCCCGAGCCGATCACGCACCCAGGCGAGCGCGTAACCAATGTTACGGTTTTGACTTTCCGCGTACAGTTCGAGCGTGGCGAAGGTGTGACGCAGCATGTGTGGCGTGACCTTGAACTCAAGCGACGGCTTCCCGGGAGAGGCTGGGCACCAAAGCTTTCGATAGACGTTACATAGCCCTTTCTCGCTCCAGGGTGTCCCCAGCCGATTCAGGAACACGAATGGAGAGGCTTTCCCCTCTGTCATGCGATAGAGCTTGGCTCGTACGGCCCCCTCGCCGAAGTTGGCGAAGTCGAACAGATCCTTGATGAGTTGCCCGGAGGCGTAGATCCGGCGGGGGCGACTTCCCTTCAGTATCATGTCAGACGGAGAGAGGTCGATCGCAATTCGGTGTGAACGTCTATCGGGTGATGGATCGAACAGATACTTCATCGGAAACGTTCTACACTCCTCGTTCCGCAAGCCGGTCTGAAGCATCAGCTTTGTCATCAACCGGATAGTGGGGCTGCCACAGCTCTGGAGAAGCAAGCGACACTGATCGATGTTGAGAAACCGGATGCCGTGACGAGGTACTTTAGGAAGCGTTGATTCCCGGATCACGCTTCGAAGCGACGAGTCTTCGGCACGCGATATCATGAAGACGTCCCATGGAACACTGGCGATTCGATTTCGCGCAACGGCCCACTCATAAAAACGCATGATCTGGGACAGTCTTCTGCGCACCGTAGCGGGCTGCATGGCGTGTTCCCCGGAGCAGCGACCGCTCACGCCAAGCGACCAGTTGCGATACAACGCGATATTCGAAATCTCATCGACATCATCGGTGCGTAACGGCAACGCGTCCCAGCTTAAAGAGTTAGCGTCGAGCCATGCAAAGTAATCGTAGATCGCCTCGGCGTAGCTCTTCCACGTTGCAGGACTTTTGATTCGAGGATTTTCGAGGGCGAGCCATAAGAGGTAGTCGCTGGCTGGCTTGACCAGCTCCATGTCGTCGTAACAAAGAAACGGAATGCCCTGACGCGGCCGCCCTTTGTAGACAAAGTCGTTCGTCGCGTAGAAGAGCCTCACTTGGGCACCGCTTCGGCACTGTTATGCGCGTCAATGCATATTTTTACTGACCGCACAAAGTCCAGGCCCATGATGTGTGCTGCAAGGTCGATCGCGCCTGCACCGCCTCTTCCGCCATTTGCCGGCGGTAGGAGTTCGTTAACCCAACGCTCGCCGGTGAACACGAATCGGAAGTCGCGGCCAGCGTGGTTCACGTGCACGCGAACACTGCTGGACGAAACGGCCGATTTGTAGTCCCGATCCAACTTGCAATACGCGCCAATGAAACGGAGCAGTACGTGGAAGGGAACAGCTCGCGCTGTTTCGATCTCGTCGCGAGTCCACGGTCCCATAAAAGCACTCCTGAACAACACTACTGCCACAAAATATAGGCTACGAGGCACTCTTTTGCGTAACTGTTACAAGGTTACAGTTCA
>NZ_JAYMRT010000062.1:0-8007 GCF_038900515.1 Burkholderia sp. JPY481 | reverse complement strand
GTGCACCACGCGACCGCCGCTTCGCTCCTCGACGTCTCGTACCTTGACGCGACGCCCATACAACGGATGCCAACGGTAATGGACTTCAACTTCCTGCCCGATATGGGCAGAATGATCGCGAACTTGCCATCGGTCGACGCAACTATCTGTTCGCTGGGGCAGACTCCGGCGGCGAACGTGCCGCCGCGATCTACAGCCTCATTGGCACCGCAAAACTCAACGGCATCGATCCAGAGGCATATCTGCGCTTCGTGCTCGCGCGCATCGCCGAGCATGCGATCAACCGCATCGATGAACTCGCACCGTGGGTCGTCGCCGATCAACTCCGCACCGCGGCCTAAAGATCTCAGTCTCCAGTCAAGACGTCGCTGGGGCCACGCTTACGAAGGATGCAGGGGAAAGTCCAGTTGCAGCAATATGCCTACCTCCTGCAAATCCACCAACGACGCCGTTTCGCCCTCACCGCATTTCTGCATAATCCTTCCAACATTATTCAGGGCTGTCTCATTAGTAGAGTCAATACCTCTGTGCCACCGAGGCGCGTACGTAAGCTTGTCGAAACAACGACAAAATATGGCGGAATTGTTGGCGTTAATTGTCGGTCTAGGCAGACAAATATCACCCCAGTCTGTCCCGGCTGGTGTACTGCCGGACTTCAAGCCAGTAGGCATGGATCTCGCTATAACCTACCTCGCGATCGCTGCCGGTTGCGAGGAAAATAAATCCTTGATAGTACGAACGCCTGCTGCCCGCGCTGGCCTTTGCTATCACTACCACCCGACCGGGAAGTATTGCGGCAAATGATGAATTCTGCGGGAGCTACCTAATGAAGTTTTCGAAATTCCGGACACGATGGCGATATATCCGTTCCCAACAGCGGCTACAGCTATGATGCGGTTGGCTAACGTAGGCGCGGTTCTCACCGCGGCCGAGTTGTGAGACACCCGCTCGTCGCTCGTGAAAAACCTGAAACCCGCACTGATAGGTTCGTTTATGCACAGTAGAGAAGGATTTGGTGAAGCGATTGGACATCACGGTGAGCTTTTGCAGGGAGTTTTCGAAAGCGACGGAGGTCGCCTGCGCCGTGGCTTAGTTTCGCTGCCTTGTCCTAACCTAACGTCAAAAGCGAGATTTTTAGTCGATGGCGAAATGCAGGTTTCTGTTAGTCCACGACGTTGCGAAAAGGCACGACGGGCTGCCGAGCTTACGCTCAATACCTTCGCGCAAACAGTAGCCGGCGGACATGTGACAATTAATAGCAATATCGCCGTCGGGCGCGGTATGGGATCATCGACTGCTGACGTTGTGGCCACTATCTTAGCCGTGCTGGACTGCTTGAACGTCCAAACCTCAATTGACCGTGTAATGCAGATTGCCGTGAACGCCGAGATGGCATGTGATTCCACGCTGTTTTCCCAGAACGCCGTGCTCTTTGCACAACGCGAGGGGCTTGTAATTGAAGCCTTCACAAACTCACTGCCCAATGTTGACTTCATTAGCATCGATGCAGCGGCAGCGGAGCCCGTCAACACCCTCACATTTAAACCGGCCGAGTATAGCCACGTGGAGATTGAAACCTTTCGTTCGCTGCTGGCTCTCCTGCGCCACGCGATTAACACGTCCAATCTCAACTTGCTGGGCCGCGTGGCTACGGCGAGCGCCCGAATCAACCAAAGATTCTTGCGAAAGCCCCACTTGGACCGCATCGAAGAAATCGGTGTCCGGCACGGCGCGATTGGTGTCCAAGTTGCCCACAGTGGAACAGTCGTTGGTTTGATGTTCGACCCAGCGGACGATCGAAACGCAGATCATATAGAGTTGGCTATGCGTGATCTAAGGCGTTCAGGCTTTGAGCAGTGTAGCGTACACGCTCAACTAAGCCATGAAATGTAGGAAGGAATGAAATGCATGTGCAAGTTGGGGGGCGAGGTGCCAGCCACGTGTTGACCTTCGGATGCTTGCGACTACTGTCGTTGTCGACGATGCAGCGCACGTCGAGTTCGGCCGGTACGGCCTTATCGATTTCGCACAGGAGCGACAGGAATTCTAGGTGTCTATGACGTGGCTGCAGATGGCAAGTACGGTCCCGTTGAGGACATTAAGCGTGACGAACAATGTAGTGGAGCTATGACGGAACATAGTCGTGCGTGACGGATTCGGCGCAGCCGAAAACTCATTGGCGGCATGGGTTGGGATCATTCGAGCGCCTGACACTGGCTGTTCTCGTCCACTCACGGGACTAGGCGTCTCCTGTGGGATCAGTTACAGACCACCCACATCGCGCAATTTCTCGATGGAGAATTAATCGGTCAAGAGGTTGAAGCTTTCGCTGCGATGCGGTTGCAAACCCAACAGCTTGAAGTAACGGTGCACATTCGTCGGTGATGTAGCTGTTTCCACGCCGATCGGGGGCACGCTCCAGTGCGCGTGGCACCGTCCGCCGGTTCGTATGTAAGGTTTTGTGGATCAGTAGGGCCAGTCCTCCCATGGGCATGCGACGCCTCCCGTTCCCTTGATGGGATCAACGCTACGCGCGCAGAGATCGAGTTAACAACAGAACACTAGTTGATGGAGAACCTAATGTTTGATCGCATTCAAATGCGAAATTTAGAGGATTTTGAGAATCCTCGAATCGTCAGACTGACTGACGATTTGTATGGCGCCAGCTTCTTCCTCATGAAGCTCCTACCGGCGCGATTTATGCTGGAGCGGGCTTCGGAACAAGGCTTGTTAAGGCCCGGGGCCACTATCTGCGAGTCGTCATCCGGCACTTTTGGTCTTGCCTTGGGCATGCTTGCCGTACAGTATGGATACAAGTTAATACTCGTGAGTGACTGGGCGCTCGACCGGCATCTTCATAAAAGACTTCTCGAGTTGGGGGTGCAGGTCGAAATTGTGGACAGGCCAGCGCGCATCGGCGGACTTCAGCAGGCGCGGTTAAACAGACTCGCCAAATATCTAAAGGAGATCCCTGGCAGCTATTGGCCCTCACAGTACTCCAATACGGATAATCCGTTGTCGTACGGAAAATTTGCGGAACTACTGATCCAAAGAGTTGGAAAGATAGATTGTTTAGTTGGCCCTGTTGGATCAGGCGGGTCGATGTGCGGTACGACAACGTTTCTTCGGACGCTGTTTCCTGAGTTGCACGCGGTCGGTGTTGATACTCCGAACTCTGTCCTGTTTGGGCAACACAGCGGAAAGCCGATACCTCTCAGCGGCCTTGGCGGTGCATTTGTTCCATCCAATGTAGATCACACCCAGTTTGACGAAATTCACTGGCTAACGCCTGTCGAGGTGTTCCACGCAACTCATCGATTACACCGGCATCACGGATTGTTTATGGGTCCGACTAGCGGTGCGGCATACAAAGTGGCCGACTGGTGGTCAAGAAAAAACCCCGGGAAAAAGGTCGTCGCGATTTTTCCCGATGAGGGCCACCGTTACGTCGAGACGGTCTATGACGAGAACTGGCTTTCGTCCCTACCTGGATGGGCTGCATCGGTGCCCCGCGAACCCATGGTTGTAGAAACGCCGACCCAAGAGATGACCGTATGGTCTACCTACGCTTGGCGCAGGCGAACGCTTGATCAAGTCCTTTCTAGCCTCATTCATGAGCCACCCATGATTCTTCATGCATCTCCGCAACAGGTGTCCGACCCAGCCTCGACCGGGCGGAATCTGAATGCACAAAACAAGAGTCTCACCCCTATCGGAGAAACGCGAGACGCACGGCTGATATTCTTGTCGCGCTTTGATCGCGCGTCGGTTTCCCACCTTCAGTTGAAGCCTGAGCAGACACAGTTCGTGGATCCGTTGTATACAGTGTTCCTTGAGCTTCAAACTAGTTCTCTTGATGAGGATGAGTACCCCTGCTCGGTTGCGGTCGGAGATAAGATCGTTGGCTTCTTTGTCCTGCGTGAAAAGGCGGCCTTGCCGGACTGGGCGCCGTCAGATGCTATTACTTTGCATAGCTTCCGGATTGGCGAATCATATCAGGGCAACGGATATGGTAAGGCGGCGTCTCGATTGATGGCTGATTGGGTTTTGTCGAATCGACGCCATGCTAATCGTCTTATGCTCGCAGTCAATCGACGCAACGTTATAGCCAAGCGAACCTATCTGAGTTCGGGTTTTCACGAAACGGGTATTAACTATTGCGGACCGACCGGACGCCAAGAAATTCTCGAATACAAACTAAGGTAACTTCGCTGATGCACCGTAGTTCTAATCTGATTCGTTGTCGTTCTTTAGCGTTGCAGAATCCCGTTTGACCGGCTGAGATGCAAAACCAAGATCAACATGATATGAGAAAACGACACGTGATTGTGCTGCATTTTTTCGGCGGCGTGCCCAAGTCGCCTGCACTGCGAACGAATGTTGTCGACGTACGCAGCTTGGTATGGCGCCGCAGACGGTGGTCTCGACAAAAGGTGCCTATGCCAACGTGAAGATCCGATCGAGAATCTACGCAACCGATACAGAAAGCGATAAAAAACGCTTCGTGCACTTTGCATCTCATCGACGGATTGAAGAAGGCTTAGCAGATGTTAGAGCAATTTAACCAGCTTTCCCGCTTCCCAAACAAGCCCGCTATGCGCGGGATTGTGTTTATGTCCTGCGGGGCATTTCTCTTTTCTTTGGTAGATGCGGTCGCGCGGCTTATTTCGACTCACTATCCCCCAAACGAAATAACTTTCTTCCGGATGCTGTTTGGATTGATTCCCGCTGCCTACATGTTAAGACGTCACGGTGTTCTTGAAAATAAAATGACGCTGCATCGCTTTTTTGGACATTTCTCGAGAGCGGTCACCGCACTGACTGCGAGAGTCCTTTTCTTCGCTGGGTTACCTAACCTTCCGCTATCAACTGCTGTGGCGCTCCAGTACACCGAAGTGATGTTCATCGGCCTACTTGCCATGGTTTTCCTGTCCGAGCGTTTTCATCTTTCAACAGCATTAGCTTCGATAGTTGGTTTTTTCGGAGTCGTCCTCGTGTCATTGCCGCTTACCGGAATTAAAGGGTCATTGACTGCAGTGAGTCTAGTCTTGCTCAGTGCGATATTTGGCGCGGGTTCGATCATTCAGGTTAAGAGGCTTTCGACAACCGAAGATCCGGCGGCAATCGTTCTATATTTTACGATCATTGCCACAATTCTCAGCGGGGTTTCACTTCTCGTCGCGTGGGAGACGCCCAACGCGAAGGATTTTGGATACATGGCGCTTATAGGACTGACTGCCGGCGCAGGCCAATTGTTGCTTACCGTCGCACTAGCAAACGCTGCCGCGTCACTTGTGGCTCCATTCGGCTACTCCGGCGTCGTATGGGCAATTATTTTGGAGTATATGATTTGGGGTGAAACAATTTCTAAACGAACTGCGATCGGATTTGTCGTAATTATCGGAACTGCGCTTTACCTGTGCTTATCTGCAAGGCAGGCTGAAGCAGTCGAATAACTGCGATACGCGAAGTATGTGGAACCACCGAAGCGAGGAATAGAGTGTGGAAAGCGGGACGCAGGAGTGTGTCTAAAAGAGTGAGGCTTTGGCAAAGACGATATCCAGTCTGTGGGGCAGAGCGGAATATCTATGCGAGGGAAGTGGTGAGTGCGATCTCGGGTTGTATTTGCACCGTACTTTTGTATAACTGATTCGACAAGGTTGAGATAATATGGAAAGAGAAGTTCCGCCAAGTGACTCCTGGTTTGCCGTCCCGTATGAAGTAGATGCTGGTATCGGGAACCGTGCTCATATTGGCATGGTCGTCATTTCAAACGATCAGACTCTCTCGCACGAAGCACACGCAATGCTGAAGATTCCTGGCGTGGCTCTTTATGAAAGTCGCATCTTGACTTCTCGACAACGCAATCAGGCTGTCAGCGCTGAAGTGCTAAAGAGCCAGATGGAAAAAATCGATGCGGCGGTTCGCCAAATAAATTCGATACGCCCGTCTGACGTCGTTGCACTAGGGTGCACGTATGCGGCAATGGTGATCGGGCTACGTGAGTTGGAGCGGCGCGTCCGCGAGGTTCACCCCGACTCGCTCGTTACGGAGCCCTTCACTGGGATAAAGACTGCGCTGAGGTCGCTTGGTTCGAACAGCGTTGGATTGGTGTCCCCATATCCACGCAAAGTTGCGAGCCAAATGGCAGAGTGTATCGAGGCTGAGGGAATCAAGGTGAAATCGATCTGCACCTTTCACAACGATAGCGGGTTCGTTAGCGATGAAGCCGCGTTTATATCGCCCGCGAGCATAGCCAATGCGGTGCGAGCTACCGCAAGAAGCGCCGAGGTTGATACGGTCATCGTCGCGTGCACTCAAATGCGCGCAGCGGCCATAATCGGCTCCTTGGAGCGTGAAACTGGTAAGAAGGTCATATCTTCAAACCAAGCGTTATGCTGGCACGCTTTGCGGCTAACTGGATGCGAGGACATTCAATCGGAGTGGGGGCAGCTCTTTCAGGCGTCGTTGCCGAGGCCCGCAAAGGTTCCGGCGGAGCGCGCTTCAACGGGACCGTGAAGCTCGTTCGGTCAGTCGATTTTGACGTGGCGGGCGCTCGGAACGGGAAATCAACGACACTGAGGCGGTCGGAGAGCTCGGTGCATCTTTGCCTCACTTTCTGGGCCGGGAACCTGCCTACTTGGGACAGGTTGCCAAGTGCGTCGGAAAGCCAAGGCTAGCTCCGGTCAACGTCAACCGAGCCTATCGCGTCATGCGCGTAAGGATTATTGAGGCGCAGGTACGTGCCGCAGCGTCCGCATGACGGCACGGTGGCAGTCGCAAAGGGCAATCAGCGGCGGTTCCCACTCCGGTGAGCCGCTGAGCGCCAGGTCGTCTAGGCTCGATGGACGCGATCCCGCGGCGATTTGCTGCGCGGCGGCAACCCGCTGCTACAGGGGGGACGTCGTGCATAACCTAACCGTCGGGTTCGAGCAATGGTCTGAAACGGGCTTGTCGTCGTTGCTTTCGGCCGCTTTGCGGGGATCCCGTTGGCGTTTACCTTGAAGTAAGGTGGCGCGAAATATGACAGTAGCCTGAATCTGCCACAAGCGCAGTTAAGAAACTCGGATACCGATGAATAAAAGTGCTTCAACAGCTAACGGTTCAACTCTTCACGAGATTGTGCGCGCTGAGATTTCAAGACGTATTACTACGGGAATATATAAACCCGGCGATTTGATAACGTCGACCGCCCGACTTGCCGAAGAGTTCGGCGTGAGTTCCATCACGGTCAAGCGGGCCTTGCGCGAGCTCCAATCAGCTGGTCTGCTGACGTCCATACCCGGGAAAGGGACATATGTGAAAGATCGGTTTCGCTTCATCCGCGAATTGGATGTTTGCATGTCGGGGTTAGACAATGCACGGTCGCTCGGCTTTCAGCCAAAGGTGCAGCTAGTTTCGCTTACAAAGGAAAGGATCAGGGACTTAACCTTAAGCGTCTTCAATCCTCCGGACCAAGTGCTGTTGTGTGTTCGGAGGGTGATTTACGGCGACGATGTGCCTATCATGTACGATTCCTCATTCGTTCCCACCGACATGTCGGACGAAATCGTCGACGAGTTCGGAGAGCACTTCATCATCGATGCTCTCAAGCGACATAAGGTCGCAGTCAACGAAATGTCGTTTGTCGTTGATGCGGCTCCGGCCTCGCAGGAAGCTCAGCAGGTGTTCTCGGTTCCCAATGGCTACCCAACACTGCGCCGACTCTATAACTTAAAAACAGACAGTCCCACTATGTCAATTGTCGGCATAATTGAATCACCGTTTGATCGGCTAGCTTGCACAGTTCGTTTCGGCAGCACGCGAATTTCGAAAATGGATAAAGAAGAATAAGAATCCTTAACAAAATGATGAATGGGGCTGTTTACTTCTGGCCGTTCCTGTTAAGGAAGCTCTGCAGAAGTCGTTTTCGTAGCGGCGATTTTCCACACGCATCGCAGTCTGAACGGCGACGACATTCCTTGTGCGGAGATCGCCCGGTACAGTCACCAGTCGGAGGCTGTACCG
>NZ_JAYMRT010000061.1:0-8465 GCF_038900515.1 Burkholderia sp. JPY481 | reverse complement strand
TGCGAAGAGAATCGTGAAGCCCAGCAACGCTCCCGACGCGGAATAGACCGAGAAGTCCACCGTATCCGTGATGTCAATTTCGAATACCGCCAGCAATAGAGGCATGACGGATATGACGGTGGTCGCGATAACCTTCCATTCGAGCAGCGCCGCGATCGGCGACGGAAACAGCGTGACGATACCGTACAGCACCAGAACACACGTCCAGCTTTGGCCGTGACGGAGGCCGCGCGCCACACAGATACGTTATAGACATCAAGGTAATGCCGGATCGCCTCTTCAAGTTGCCGTGTCGAGCGATGCGTGCCACGTCGAATGTACTTCTCAGTGAGCGTGGCGAACCAGCGTTCGCCCTGATTGAGCCACGACGCGGAAGTTGGCGTGAAGTGAACATGGAAGCGCGGATGACGAGCGAACCAGTTTTTAATCGAAGGCGTCTTGTGCGTACCGTAGTTGTCCATCACCAGATGCACGTCCATTCCGGCGGGCACGCTGGTGTCGATCGTACGCAGGAACTGCAGGAATTCGCTGCTGCGATGGCAGCCGATGCAATTCACCGATGACTTCGCCCGTGGCGATGTCCAGTGCAGCGAACAGCGTCGTTGTGCCGTGGCGCATGTAGTGGTGAGTACGGCGCTCGGGAATGCCAGAGGCCAACGGCAGTATGGGTTGTGTGCGATCCAGCGTCTGGATCTGGCTCTTCTCGTCCACGCACAACACCATTGCTTTCAGGGGTGGATCGAGGTACAGGCCCACGATATCGCGAACCTTGTCAACGAACAGCGGATCGCTCGAGAGTTTGAAGGTCTCCTGCCGATGCGGCTGCAGACCAAAGGCCCGCCAGATTCGGGACACGGCTGTCTGCGAGAGGTCCATCTCGCGAGCCATCGTGCGCGTACTCCAGTGCGTCGCTCCCGTAGGTACCGACTCGAGCGTCTTTGCAATAACAGCATCGACGCGCGTATCGTCAATCGTTCTCGGCGCGCCGGGACGCGGCGCATCGAGCAAACCATCGGGCCGATGCGCCACATAGCGCGCACGCCACTTCGATACCGTTTGCTGGGTGACCCGCAGTTTCGCCGCGACCGTCTTGTTGTCGATGCCGTCGGCGCAGGGCCAGCACGATCCGCGCTCGCAATGCCGCCGCCTGTGCTGTCTTGCGGCGCATCGTCAGGGCCGTGAGTTGCTCGCGCTCAGCTTCGCTCAGCACGAGCCCCGCCTTGGGTCTTCCGCTCATCGCCGCCTCTTCGAGTCCGTGGCATTCATTACACGGTACTACAGGCAGCAAATTATTTAACGAATTTTAAACTCACGAGACTAGTGTTCCGTCCCGGAAATAACTTTGCATAGCCGAGCCACTTTCTGAAGGATGGAATCGGCGGCTGCCGTCCAGACGAACGGACGGTTGTGCTGGTTGTACTGCACAACATAGCGCTCAATGCTGGCAATGAGCTGGCGTACATTTCTGAAGGAGCCGCGCCGGATAGCCTGCCGCGTGATCAGGCCAAACCAGCGCTCCACCTGATTGAGCCAGCTCGAATACGTCGGCGTGAAGTGCATGTGATAACGGGTGTGCTTCGCCAGCCATGCCTTGACCTTGGGGTGCTTATGCGTAGCGTAGTTATCGACAATCAGATGCACGTCAAGCTCCTCCGCAACAGCCTGATCAACGTGCTGCAGAAAGGCCAGAAACTCCTGATGTCGATGACGCGACTTGCATTGCGCGATGACTTCGCCCGTCACCGCATTGAGCGCAGCAAACAAGCTTGTCGTGCCATGCCGGATATAGTCGTGCGTAACACCTTCGAGGTAACCAGACCCATCGGCAACACCGGTTGCGTTCGCTCGAGTGCCTGGCACTGGCTCTTCTCGTCGACACACAACACCAGAGCGTTGGTCGGTGGGCTCAGATACAAACCGACAATATCGCGCACCTTCTCAACAAAGTACGGATCAGTAGAAAGCTCGAAGCTCTTCGAGCGATGAGGCTGCACGCCGAACAGCGACAGGTACCGGGCTACCGAGCTCTTCGAAATACCCGTTTGCGCAGCAACAGAACGCACACTCCAGTGCGTTGCCCCGCCCGGCTTCTCATGCAGGACCTTCGCCAGCAACTCGGCCACCGCTTCGTCGTCATGCGCGCGCGGTCGCCCCGGGCGCGCTTCGTCATGCAGGCCGGCAAGCCCCTGGGCGACAAAACGCTTTTTCCAGTGCGTGATCGCAGGAGGCGTTACTTCACATTGCATCGCTATTTCCTGATTCGTATGGCCGTCAGCGGCCATTAACACAATTTTTGCCCGGCGCACCAGCGAATGAGGCAGCGACCGCGAGCGGCTCATCGACCGCAATTGCTCCCGCTCCAGTTCCGAGACCACCACCTCGATTCCCTTGCGCCCCATGATCGCCTCCACTCAACATCACTTGATCATAGAGCAACATAATTAAATGCAAAGTTATTTCTGGGACAGAACACTACATAACAACGATCTCGCACAGACCACCTATTTGCACCATGTATGGACGACTCCCTGTTGTCAAGCAGTCTCAGTTTTCTGGCATCAGGTCGAGGTTGCAGCCATGTATCCGGGCTCAGTTGGCAGCACTCGCTGCGGGCCCACGATGAATATCCGCGAATGGGTACCCGATCAGAGCCTCGGGCTTGGTTGCCCTTGGTGCAAAGCGGGTTCGGCCCACCACGGTCCGACCGTTCTGCCATCGAATTGAAGTCTGCTCAAGCAACCTCTGGAAGTGAACGCTGTTTCACTGCTAATAGCGGGACCTGTCAATTTGTCACGCTGGTTCGCGTGGGCACATGGTCCGCCTGAAAGGGCTGATTTCGTATCAGCATGGCCCACGCCGTCCGTGCATTCTTTGCCGCGAGCGCCGCAGCAGCGATATTTTTGTGCCGGCGTCGACACAGTTTCATCACCCAGGAATCAGCCATTTCGGGTTTGCTGGCTGCCATACGAATAACCGCGCGGGCGCCGTGAATCAGAAGTGTTCGTAATGCCGTATCGCCGCGCTTGCTGATGCCCAGCAGACGCGGCGTGCCGCCCGAAGAATGCTGACGCGGCACCAAACCCAGCCATGCAGCAAGTTCGCGGCCGCTGCGAAAAGATCCGGCGTTGCCGATCGAGGCTGCAAGGGCCGACGCGGTAAGTGGCCCGATCCCGGGTATTGTTTCGAGAAGCCGACCGGGCGCATCCGTGCGATGGATCGCGCGGATACGACCTTCGAGCTCAGCCACCTTGCTGCCAAGTTCGCGCAAGTGCTCGACGAGCATCTGGATTAACGCCCGGAACGGCTCAGAATGCCCATCGTCACGAGTGGAAAGAGCGGCCATGGCCCGTTGGCCAAGCAGTTGGATACCCTGTGGCAGCACGATGCCGAATTCGCCAAGAAGCCCGCGGATCTGGTTGGCAAGTGCTGTGCGTGATTTGACCAGACCGGCGCGTGCGCGATGCAGCGACAGCACTGTCTGTTGCGCCTGCGTCTTGAGTGGTACAAAGCGCATGTTCGGTCGCGTTATCGCCTCGCAGATTGCTTCGGCGTCGGCCGCGTCGGTTTACGTAAGGCCGGACGAACTGCGGGGCGATCAGTCGAACGGTGTGTCCGAGCTTGGTGAGCTCACGGCCCCAGTAGTGCGACGAGGCGCACGCTTCCATGCCGATTACACACGGTTCGAGCGTAGCAAAATACCGAAGTACATTCGCGCGTCTGAGCTGTTTGCGTACAACGATTTCGCCTTGCGAATTCACTGCGTGAACCTTCATCACGCTCTTGGCCAGATCCAGTCCAACAGTCGCTATATTCATGATGAACGCTCCTTTGCCGTGGACGTCACGACTTCTCCACTTTGGCATAAACCGCTCGCTGGGTAGCGGGAGTCGTCCATCACATCAGAGCCCCAATCAGCGCTTCAAGGGTTTCACCGGCCAGCGCCCTGCTGGTGCCGGTCTTAGCGGCGACCGCATCGACGAATTCCTGCTTGTTCATGGTGGCTTCCGCAGACGTTGTGAAGATGCCGCCACGCTACCTGATCCACCGGTGTGTGCGCAATCGGCAGGCACCTCGACGCAGCTCGCGCTGTTTTCCCTCCGTCCGAGCCTGGCCCGCTGCCGGACGCGGGCGAAAGCTTGCGGGTTGCGCGACCCCGGCTCGATTGACGCCGCGGCGCGAGGGTCAATCGGGCCGTCAACGACATCAATGCCGGGAACTGGCCCGATCGGGCGAACCTGCGAATCGCGCCTCCTTCAGCCGCACTCAGCCGGATGACCGTCGTGCACGACCCCGACGCCTGAAAGTCCGGTGAATTCGGAAACCGACGGACATACTGTCCCGAAATGAAGGCCCGGATAGCCCCAACTATCCGAGCCTCAATTTGCGGAGTATTGTTGACGCCCCGTTAGCCGGCCCCACTGTTTGAGGGTTCGTGGACAGCGCTGCGATGCCATTGCGGTGTGGCGCGGTCTACGCGAATTAGGTGCGCTACTGGGTTTGAACGGCACCCTCGAGGCGGCACACCCATCCGCCCCGAACCCATTCATTTGCGATGCGAATCAGTGTTATCCAAACAATCGATTTTGTAGCTTGAGGCGAAATGCCGCATAGTTGCTTCCTGCGACGCGCGGCACAGCTTTCGACTATCCGCGCCAGAAAGAGAGCTTTCCTGACGTGCCCCGATGCAAGCGACTCCATCGGAGCGGGTATCCATCCGAACGTCAAAATTAATTTTCTGCGTGAGCGGATACGAGCAATCATCGGAGCCGTGGCAATGACTGTATCGATCGTGATAGTGGGTGCCGGCTTTTGCGGGACGATGACGGCCATATGGCTACTGTCGGATCAAACCGCGAAGCCCCTGTCGATCGCACTGGTCGATGACAGCTATCGCGTTTCGCGCGGTATTGCTTATCGGTCAGACGAAGAGGGCTGGCTCCTGAACGCCCCCGCACGGACCCTCAGTGTTGAGCGGGACAACGGCAACGGCTTTGTCGATTATTGCCGACTGCGGGGCCGTCCTGTCGAACCCGACGATTTCCTGCCACGTGCGTGGTACGGTGATTATCTTGCACATCTGCTAAAACAAGCCGTCGAAAACCCCGGGAAGCATCAGTTTTCTCAACATGACGGATACGCCGTCGCGCTGAAACCCGTCGAGGATGGCCGAACGAAGGTTCATTTGCACACAGGTGTGGAGATTTCTGCCGATCACGTCGTCCTTGCGACCGGGCACAGCGATGGCCGCCGCTCCATCACTGTAGCAGCGACCGGTGGCGCTTCACTCGATCAACGTTTCCTCGCGAATCCCTGGGACGCAGTTAAACTGCGGACCGTGCCGGATGACAGCCATTTCTTCATGTGCGGGTCCGGTCTAACGGCACTCGACGTTGTTTACGCGCTGCACCGGCGCAGCGAAAAGTTGCGCTTCACGCTTATGTCCCGCCGTGGTTTGTTGCCCCAACACCACTGCCAGTCACCGCCGAGACTTCAGCCAGAAGCGCGGCGGTCGCTTCTCGATCAACTGACTGCCGGCCCTAGGCATTGCATCACCGTCGTACGCAAAGTCATTGCTGAACATCGCGCGAGAGGCGGTGACTGGCGCGAGGTGATCGATAGCCTGCGTCCAGCGGTACCGCAGATCTGGTCAAACTGGTCTGAGGCCGACCGGCGCGCTTTCGTGCGCCATATTGCGCCTTACTGGGACACACATCGTCACCGACAGCCAGCTTCCACGGCAGCGCTTGTCGCGTCACTCAGGATGAGTGGGCGTCTCTCGCTTATGGGGGGGCGAATCGAGACAATCAGCGCACATGGCGACGGGCTGCTGCTGGCTATTCGCCCGCGCGCAGCAACGGGCTCGCGCGTTGTGCACGCATCGTATTTCGTGAATTGCACCGGTGTCGGGATGGCTCCGGCTCATCGAGCTACGGCGTCAGATACAGAGCTGCATGCAGATTGCATACACCGGCCTATAGCACACGCGTGTGATTCTCTTTTCGATCAGTTACGGCGCGACGGGATTGCAAAATTTGACTGGGCGGGGTTGTGTGTTGATGAGTCTTACCGCGTGGTTCGAGTCAGTAGCTGTACGAATCCATCTCTGTTTTATATTGGCCCTGCGCTTAGAAGACGCTTTTGGGAGGCGACGGCGGTGCCCGAATTGCTAATGCATATCGAGCGGATGACGGAGATCATAATGCGGCAGGTTTCTGCACATTAAACGCGAGCGCATTGCTTGACAGGGGCGGGGATGCAAGCGGGTTCTGTCGCAGTAAGACCGAGAGGTCGGTCAAGACCGATATGGCATGGATTCCTTGTCCAGCCAGCGAATAGAACTGATGTGCGGGAGTTTGCCAAACGCCGCCATCGTTCACTTTCCCCTTGACGATCATGTGCATGACTTCGATGCCACCTAGATGCTATGTGGGAGGGCAGTGGCAGTAAGCCGGACTGGAGTAAAACGGGATTTCCAGACTCGTTTTCTCCGAGGGAGCACGCAAACGGGCACGCCTGACGCAGCCCTTCCACACAGCATCTAGGGGCCGTTTACATTCGATGAAATGTGCTTACATCTTGTCTTTTGCGCGAGCAGGCCAAGATGATTCGAACGTTATTGAGCGATGAAACGTCTTGCCGGGCAAGGAAGGCGATCCAGAGGACGGCTTCGACAATCGTTCGTCAGCGTAGACGGCCCGCCTTGGATCATTCGCCAGACATCGCTTCGCAACGACGCACGTTGGCTCGCATGCCATCATGCGCGAAATGGCGTGATGCGTTTTCAATAAGCGTAGGCACGTCAAGCGATACCAGCCGGTGTACGACGCACCTGCGTCGGACAAACTCTTGATGCCGCGTCCGGAGGCATGCATCAACGGTCTGGTGACGACATGGACAAGAATGGGGTGATGACGGAAGAGGACGGCGGTGCGCCGCCTTCGCCGGGGGAAGCGGCCATCCTTGAGGAAGCATGCTGGCTGGCCGACTCGGGCCGCTACGCCGACTTCATAGACATCGAGAACGTGCTGCGTTTTGGTTACGGGCTGACCAATGCGCGGGCCCTGCTTGACCGGTATCCGGTTCGCAGGATGCTGAACCGCCGCTGCGCGGATGCCCGCGACGAGCGGCTGGTAGGGCGGTGCAGCATGACGGAGCTATTTCCTTTACTTCCTTAACAATTTCGCTATATTCGGAATAGGCTTGGCCGTTCCTTGGAAGAGATTGTATGTCTACGGCAACCATTCAGGCCTCTGAGTTTTCACGGCTGCTTGTGCGTGCTGCGAAGATGCTGGATCGTACTGGTGCGCGAACTCCGGAAGCGATCCGCAAGGTCGTGGCGAGCTCAATGCAGGCGGATATCGGTCAGCTTCCCGCTAAAAATCAGCAGAGATTCGCACAGTCGATCGCGCTGTTCGCACAGGGCTTCGATGATGCGCTGACGGTCGTCGCCGACGCGGCGGGCGAGCTGACGCTGGCCACGAAGTCCGGAACGGGATCCAGCCGCCGTGTGCCCGCACAACGTGCTCGCTCGGCGCTGCATCACAGGGCCGGGCGCGATGCGGCCATGTCCTCCGTCGAAGCGGAAATGTTTACAGAGGCGATGGCCGCCCGCGCGAAGCTCGCAAAGGAAGGCTCATTGCTTGAGCCTGCGGAATTCATGCGACGTGCGGGGGTCACGCGGCAGGCAATCAACCAGCGGCTGAAGACGGGATCGTTGTTCACCGTAGACGGTCCGAACGGGGTCAGCTATTACCCGGCTTTTTTTTGGACGAGAGCCTCGACCGGCGCACGGTTGCTCGCGTGTCTAGGGCGCTGAAAGAGCTTCCGGGCGCCAGCAAATGGGCATTCTTCACGAATCCGCGGCGCTCGCTGGGTGGCCTTACCCCGCTGGAGGTGATCGGCGGCAAGCAGCCCAAATGCAAGCAGGGCGGTGGCAGCACCCCGCTCGAGAAGGTCAACCTGTCGATGGTTCTGCGGGCCGCAGCCGGCTACGCGGAGGAATAGCGTTTGGCTGCTCGTGTCCTCAAGAATCCGGCAAGGAATTTCAGCACGCTTGAATTGCCGGTTGTAATGATAAAAGCAAAGCGACTGGTCCGTATCTCGAGCTACAGCTCGGGTGAGCCGCATTTTGGGGGCAAGGCGGTGGCGGTCAAGACCGAGGCGCAGCAGGCCGTGCTGGCGCTGCGCCGGATGCGACAGCAATTAGTGAAGTTCCGCACGATGCAGATCAACAGCATACGGGGTTTGCTGACCGAGTACGATGAAGTGATGGCTAAAGGTCGGTCCGCGTTGGATAAAGCGTGGAGCGGCCCCCTGAATCGCCGGACACAGTCTCCCACTTAAAATAGCGGGTAGGCATACGACTGTGTTTTTGACTAACAACAAGCAAGAATCTATGGTCCGCCCCAGTTTTGCAACCCTGACGCTTGATGCTGTGTTGGCTTGCTCGAATCTATCCGGCGTCG
>NZ_JAYMRT010000060.1:0-8617 GCF_038900515.1 Burkholderia sp. JPY481 | reverse complement strand
GAGCGTCGCATGGTCCATGATGGTCTCCAGTTACGAGTGAGCTCCTTCAGCGTAACCTGCCCGGTGAGGCGGGGCGGACCATGTCATTAGTGATGGAAGTGTTGACGGGGCCGGAGCGCCGGCGGCGATGGTCAGGCCAATCATCGGAGGACCCGCTCAAGGACCGGCGCAAGATCGTCGCGTCGGGCACGCCTTCGATCCGAAGTGACGTATTGCCATGCTGAAGCTGAATACTGCCATTTGCAGCCACGGCAGGTGCAGGCGTGTGTGGCGCATCCGGCTCCTGAGGTATCGCCCGTTCGGACTGTGCATCGACAACGACAGGCAACGTCGTCTGCGCCTGGGAGTCGTCCACCAGCAAACCCTGAGCGTACAGTTTGCGCCACGCCCACACCTGGTTGGCGTTGATGTTGTTCTCGCGGGCGATCCGGGCGACGGCGGCACCGGGTTCAAAGGTCTGCTCGACGACCGATCGCTTCCACTCCAATGGATGTCGTTGGTTCTGACGCCTGGCAGGTAATTCGACTGTCTGAGACACCGTGTCCATTCTCCGCTGTTTGTGGACACAGTCAGTCATTCGTGTCCGTTGCAGCCGATGATTGCATCTTCTACGCAAGGCGGGGAACGGTACAGATCAGATGCTTACGTTTGCTCAAGTGTTTTCGAACGAGCATTTGCGCATCGATACCATGCCGCTAGAAGCGGCCATTCCCTGTTAATCAGAAAGGAGTTAGTGCGATGCGCACGATCGGGCATTACACCGGGTTTTTCGGCGCGGACGATGTATTGAGCAACTGGCATCCGTGCCGTTTCACCTACCGCGGTGTCTCTTTCACGTGTGTCGAACAGTTCATGATGGTGCGACGCGAAGTCGCGTAAGTAATTGTTCCAGCTTGATGTTAAGCGAAGGAACCTGCATTTCCGTGTGCAGTAGCCTACTCAAGCTCGCGATGCTGGTAACGGTGCCGTGAGAAGCCTTGAGGACAATGTAGACCGCCTTCGGGCTAGGTGTCCCCGCGAGGGAAGCCGAGAACTCCGAGCACAACTGGGGTTCGGTCGCTAGGCTGGTCGGTATGGGTAACAGAAGTGAACTGTCGATAAACGTCGTTAATTGTAACAAGCCAAATGTGCTGACAGGCTTGAACCAAAACGGTACGTGACTGGTTGATTCGCTCATCATTCGGATCACACGGACACAAAGTCACCGGCGAAAAGACAGGCCCTAACCCGATCGCGTTACTTACGTGGAACGCGGTAAGCCCGTATATCTCCCGCGAGGGTAGGAGCATCGCAAGATGTGACGATGGATTGCGGGTATGGGATCGTGGAAAAAGCGAAGGCTCGGTTGTAATGACTGAGATACGGACAGTTTGTTTCGTCTGGCCCGAAAGGGCGCCCACTTCCACGTGGTCTTTCATCACGAGACGTATTGATAAACCTTTTGAGGGAGGAAAGCAGATGACTGCATCGTTGGTAGACGCGGGTGCGCCTTCCCACAACCCGGTACAGTGGCACCAGATTGAATGGCCCCGTTGCCACCGAGAAGTGAGAAGGCTGCAAGCGCGAATCGTGAAGGCAACGAGCGAAGGTCGCTGGGGCAAGGTGAAAGCCTTGCAATGGCTACTAACGCATTCGTTTCACGGCAAAGCTCTCGCCGTGAAGCGGGTAACTGAGAATCAAGGCAAGAACACGCCGGGTGTGGATGGGGAAACCTGGTCTACGCCGGAATCAAAGTCCACTGCCATTTTGTTGATGAGGCGGCAAGGTTACCGACCGTCACCTCTGCGGCGCATCTATATTCCGAAAAGCAATGGAAAGCTCAGACCTCTGGGCATTCCGACGCTCCGCGATCGTGCGATGCAAGCGCTACACCTGCTATCGCTCGATCCGGTGGCCGAAACAGTTGCCGATGATTATTCATATGGCTTCCGTACGCACAGATCTACGGCTGACGCCATAGAACGGTGCTTCGGTGTGCTGGGAAAAAAGGCTTCGCCGCAATGGGTGCTGGAAGGCGACATTAAAGCTTGTTTCGACAAAATCAGTCATGACTGGCTCCTCGCGAACGTCCGAATGGACCGAGCGATACTCCGGAAATGGTTGAAGGCAGGCTTTGTGAGCGATGGTGTGTTATCGCCCACCGAGGAAGGTACCCCTCAGGGCGGAATCATCTCCCCGGTACTCGCCAATCTCGCATTGGATGGGTTGCAGGCTATGCTTCGGGACAGATTTACGTGGATCACGAAAAACAAGCTTAGGGGTTGTGTCAATCTTGTCCGGTACGCGGATGACTTCGTGATCACAGGGCGTTCGAAAGAATTCCTGGAACATGAGGTGCTCCCGGCAGTTGTAGCATTTCTCCGGGAACGAGGGCTTGAGCTTTCGCAGGAAAAGACCCTCATCACGCATATTGACCAAGGTTTTGATTTTCTCGGTCAGAATATCCGGAAGTACGGCGGGAAGCTCCTTATTCGGCCGTCGGATAAAAGCGTGCGTTCGCTGATGGAAAAGATTCGAGAGGTGGGTCAGAAACAACAAGCAGGTGAAGCAGTCAACGCTGATCCGTCTGTTGAATCCGATCATCAAGGGCTGGGGCAATTATCACCGGCACGTTGTCTCGAAAGACACATTTCACAAAGTGGACTACCTGATTTGGCAATGCCTATGGAGATGGGCTAAACGCCGGCACCCCCGGAAACGTCTCCCGTGGATTAAGAACCGATATTTCCATCGGATCGGTTCCCGGGACTGGATTTTCGCGGCAGAAGAGCGAGATCCCGAGTCGGACGATGCAAAGCTGTTCAAGATTGAACATTTGAGCAAACTGACCATCGTTCGGCACGCCGCTGTAAAAGGCGAGGCGAATCCTTACGACCAAAAGTGGGAAAGCTACTTCGAAGAACGTCTCAGCCTTCGAATGGCGAGATCACTGACCGGTCGGCGGGTGCTTCTGTCGCTTTGGATTTCCCAAGGTGGCAAGTGCGCTCACTGTGGTGAGAAGATCACCAAACAGAGCGGATGGCATGTTCATCACATTCGCTGGAGATCGAGGGGCGGGAGCAGTAGCATTTCAAACCTCGTCTTTCTGCATCCAAATTGCCATAGGCAGGTTCACAGTCGAGACCTCGAGGTTCGCAAGCCGGCTCCTTGACTGGGGCTTAGAGAGGCTTGAGCCGGATGAAGGGAAACTTTCAAGTCCGGTTCTTAGGGGAGGGGCGGCCAGCAATGGCTTTCCCTTACCCGACTACGCGAAGGCAAAGCTGTTTGATGACGAGACGTCCGCCGCGAAGATTCCCGCGACGACTGATCCGATGACGCAGAAGAAGCTCGCCCGTAAGGTCGCCAACTTCGTTCTGGATACATAGGTCGCGCGGCGCGAATCGATTGTCTTCGTTGGCTGTCGCGAGAAATTTGCGCAAAGCCATAAACTACGCTCCGTGTTGCTCGCGACGGCGCCGACGGTGATGGTTGACGCCAGTCCCTATGACCGGATCCGGGGCGTCGGCCTTGGCGAATGGGGAGTCGGCCCGTTGTTTCAGTTTTGCTGTTGGCAACGCAACATCTCATCGGCCCACACCGCGGTCGAAAACAGGAGTCTGCGCGGCGTATCGAGCTCGCGCGGTGGCTCAAGCAGGCGGAAGTCACCACGAATGCTCCGGTGCAAATAGATAGGGTGGTCGAATCTATCTTTATAGATCTGGATACAGAACACGATAGACGGGAAGTGTCGCACTTACGACATTTCGTATCTTCATTGTCGACCTTGTTCGTCGTTTAAAAACGAGGAATATCGATCCACGCGGTTATCTGGCTGTTGGCACGATCATCGCTGTTCGACCCCCGGGATTTTAGAGGCCCAGTTCCACACCTTCTGCATCCAGCAGACGGGAGAACAGCCAAAGGAGCTAAGAGTGAGTTCGCTTATCGAACCGAGCGGAATTTTTCCGACCCGGCTGCCGTACCCTCTGCGACGCTTGAGGAGGCCCTAGCTTGATACCCCGCTGGCGCAGTTCTGGACTGCGGGAATCGGAATCGTAGCCGCGATCGCGTAGAGGATCTTGGACGTTTGAAACGGACGACTGCCCTGCCTTGTGGTTCCGCTGTTCAGATGGCAAAGGTTATGGCTTTCCTAGGAAGTCAACGTCCTCTCGACGGATTTTTGACTTATCTCCAAAAAGTGTATTTGCTTTAATATGTTTGAACAGTCCGAAAGGAAGGCACATGATGAGCGTTAGACGTGCGGCATCCCATTTTCTGACGACTGCCATCTTCGCGACCGCACTAACGATGGCGGGGCCAAGTTCATGCGGCTTGAGAAAGTGGCGATGCATTCGTCGTACTGAAATACATTGAAAGCGTGCTCGAAATTGGTTCTCTAGGGCCAAGCATGGAACATAAGGGAGGCATGACAAGAGCGAAAAGTAAAGCCTATCCGACAGACGTTTTTCGACGAAGAAAGGAGCTTCGTGGCAGCGTCTAACGTTGATGGATGAGAGTGCACCACAGAGTGTACGAGGTGCGCGAACGGTCAATGCGTTGCGCTGGATGGCTCGCGCTGGGGCTGCGTGGCGAGTGCTGCTGACCGTTTTTTCGTCGGGAAAACTCGTGTACCAGCAGACGCACGATGGCTGGCGGCGGCTGTTTCGAGTGCATGGTGAGTGACCTTCGTTCGATTGTCCGTGTGGCGCAAGGGCGGCATGGGCAGCCGAGCGCGGTTATCGTTGATGGCCGCACGTTGCAATCGACATGTGAAAGTGGCCCACGCGCAGGCTATGACGGCTACAAGCGCAAGCGTGGCAGCAAGGTACATATGGCGGTCGACATTCTGTCAGTTGCTCGCCGTACACGTGACACCGGCCAACGAGCAGGAACGGGCACAGGTGGCAGAGCTAGCGCGTCAGGTGCAGCAGGCAATGGGAGAAGCCGAAAAAGTGGTCTTTGCCGATCAGGGGGACACGGGCAAACATCCTGCGTAGGCTGCGCGCGCCTAAGGAATTGATCCCCAGGTGGTCAAGCTGGACGAAGCGAAAAAGCGTTTCCTGCTGTTGCCGCGGCGATGGGTAGTCGAGTGCAGCTTCGGATGGATCAACCGCCTTCGCCTCCCACTTGACTACGAACGCTTGCCCGAAACACTCGCAGGTCCGCATTTTGTCGTCGTAGCCGTGCTTGTGCTTGTCCGTGCAATCCTGGTACTTCGAAGTTCCTAACACCGTCTAATCTCTACAAGGACCAAGATGAAAAAATCGCTTCACCGCAACATACGTATCCGTCTACTAAGGACGTCCGTTTTTTCGGCGGTAGCGTGCGCACTCGCACTGACAATGCTGAATGCGGCTGCACAGACCTGCCTCCCACCGGCGAACGGCAACTGGGCGCAGTGGCTTGGCCAGCAGGAATCCGCTGGTGGTCACGCAGTTAGGTGTCACGTCGGAAAATCAGAAAGCGGCTTAATCGGCCGCATCATCAATCGGGGCGGCGGTAAGGGTGACACTTGCGCGCCATATCCCGAAGCGGCAAGCTCCTTCACAGACGCGAAAACAATGCTCAGGGCGATATCCGACGCGATAAAGACAAGCGCTCCCGGCGCGGTGACCGGCCCCAACGGAAGAACCACCTTAACCGGGCGAAGCGAACAAAAAGTTGGTCTGGTAGTCAAGACGTTCACTGGAAAAGACCCCAGTAAGAACCGCTCACCGTGCAATGCAAACAAGGGATTCGTCTGCCAAGGTACACGAAACTGGGTCGCAGTAATCGAGAAAAACGACGCTGACTGCTTTCTACTTACCGCATACCCGAAATAGCGTCTTCGTTAGCTCGAGCAAGGTGACGGATCGACGCGTAGTTTAAGGGACGAAATCAAAAAGACTCGTTGGGGCTGTATGCCTTTGCGGCAGGCAGTTCGCGACGAGGTCGTTGTACTTGATCACCTTGCGCTGCCAGTGACGGACGCTTTCGGCTATCGCGCCTTCGCCACCGAACATCAGCCACTTCGCGAAGTCGTTGAACTGCTCGCTCTTGTTGGTCGCGGCGTGAATCGTGCGACGCAGGTCTGGTTCACTGAGATGTTTCAACCGGAACAGCGTCTGCGTCACTTGCCCCAGCTCACGGAATGTGAAGCGGAGCTTGTTTTTCGTGCTCTCCGATCCCAGGCGGCGCAGGACCGTCGACGGCGTCATCTTGCCTGCCTTGATCGACACTGCAACGCGCATCATGTCGGCATAGTGACGTTCGATGAGTGGCCAGTCCACCGGCTGACGGCACAAGCTGTCGATGTGCTTGTATTTGCGCAGCCGGTCCGCCTCGTACAGCACGAGATCCTTGATGTTGCGCATGTGCGGCATCAGGGTAGGCGCCCGGTCATCCCATCTTGAGTCACGGTGAAAGTCTTGGGAGCATCGTGTCCACTTAAATAGGTGGACACGTGAACACTATTGACGAAGCAGCGGCACCTGGCCGCCGTCGCCGCCGGCGCTACAGCGTCGAATTCAAGGCTCAGGTTGTGGCAGCTTGCCAGGGGCCCGGGGTGTCGCTCGCGGCGATCGCGTTGCACCACAAACTGAACGCCAATCTGCTTCGACGTTGGGTCGAGCAGGCCGAAACGAACGATTGCGTGCTCGTGGCGCGTAGCGACCTGGCAGCGCCATTGGCAGCGGCGCCAGCACCGGAATTTGTACCGCTGCCACTTGAGACGCGAAACACGCGTACAACTGAGATTCGCGTCGAGGTGCGTCGCGCGGATCTGTCGATCACGGTTAGCTGGCCAACCTCGGAGGCAGCGCAGTGCGCCGCGTGGCTACGCGAGTGGCTCGCATGATCCGCATTGACCAGGTGTGGCTGGCAGTTGACCCGCTGGATATGCGGGCTGGCTTCGATACGGCGCTGGGTCGGGTGATCTCCGTGTTCGGCGCCGCGCATCCTCACCATGCTTACCTGTTCGCCAACCGGCGGGCCAACCGCCTGAAGGTGCTGGTTCACGATGGAATTGGCATCTGGCTGGCAGCGCGACGGCTTAATCAGGGGCAGTTCGCGTGGCCGCGCGCGGGTAGCGAACCAAAGCAGCATGCGCTCACGCAGGAACAACTTGCCGGTCTGGTGGTGGGTTTGCCATGGCAGCGCATCGGCGCGGACGGCGTGATCCGTGTCGTTTGAGGACGTTCGGGACGTATACGGTCGCGCTTTCGCGCTCTCCGGGGTTCTGGCAGACTCGTCTGCATGGATCTGCCCGCCGACCTCAACACTCTTAGCCCCGAACAACTGCGTGCGCTCGCCACGCAACTGATTGCACGCGTCGAAGACCGGGACCGGGAGATTGAAGAGAAGACCCGGGAGGTCGGTGAGAAGGAGCGGGAATTACGCTATCGGCAGACCCGCATCGACCAGTTGACCCACGAGATATCGATTCTCAGACGCCATCAGTTCGGCAGGCGCAGCGAGCAGCTCAGCAGCGATCAGATGAACCTGCTGGACGAGGCAATTGACGCGGATCTCGCCGCCATTGAAGTTGAGCTCGAGCAACTTCAGCCACAAGCCACAACCGAGCCGCTACCCCTGCAACCGAAGCGTGCAGCGCTGCCGGCGCAATTGCCGCGCACAGAGATCCGGCATGAGCCGGAGTGCACCGTATGCCAGTGTGGCTGCGAGCGCGTGCGCATCGGCGAGGACATCAGCGAGAAGCTGGACTACACGCCGGGCGTGTTCACCGTGGAGCGGCATATCCGTGGCAAGTGGGTGTGCAGAAACTGCGAAACACTGATGCAGGCTGCGGTGCCTGCGCACGTCATCGACAAGGGCATCCCGACTGCGGGACTGCTGGCGTCAGTGCTGGTTGCCAAGTACGCTGACCACCTTCCCCTGTATCGTCAGGAGCAGATCTTTGCGCGAGCGGGCGTCGCGATACCGCGCTCGACATTGGGCGCATGGGTCGGTACGTGCGGCGTGCAACTACAACCGCTGGTCGACGCGCTGCATCAGGAAATCCTGCAGCAGGGTGTGCTGCATGCGGATGAGACGCCGGTACAGATGCTCGGTCCCGGCAAAGGCAAGACACATCGCGCGTATCTGTGGGCGTATACGCCGACGCACTACAGTGAGCTGCGCGCCGTGGTCTACGACTTCGCCGACAGCCGTGCAGGCGAACATGCCCGCGCGTTCCTCGCTGACTGGCAGGGCAAACTGGTATGCGACGACTACAGTGGGTACAAGGCTGGATTCCAGCAGGGCATCACTGAAATTGGATATGCAGCGCACGCGAGACGCAAGTTCTTCGATCTGCACGCCAATCACAGCAGTCAGATCGCCGCGCAGGCGCTGCCGTTCTTTGCTCCGCTTTACGACATCGAGCGCGACGCTGCAGTGCTGCAAGCCGAGGAACGCCACAAGCTTCGACAGAGTCGGGCCAAGCCGGTCTGCGGCGCACTTCACGAATGGATGGTGGCGCAGCGCAAGCTGGTGTCGGAAGGTTCTGCAATTGCCAAAGCGCTGGATTACAGTCTTAAACGATGGGATGCGCTGACCCGCTATCTCGATGACGGTCACGTGCCCATAGACAACAACTGGGTCGAAAACCAGATACGTCCTTGGGCGACGGGGCGTTCATTGTGCACCTCCTTGCGAAACC
>NZ_JAYMRT010000059.1:0-8717 GCF_038900515.1 Burkholderia sp. JPY481 | reverse complement strand
TGTGATCGACTGCTTCGACGGTCTCGTAGTGAGCTGGTCAATCGGCACGCGCCCGGATGCCGAACTCGTCAATACCATGCTGGATTCGGCGATCGAGTCGGTTGCTGGCTGCGAGCAGCGGCCCGTGGTTCACTCCGATCGCGGTGCGCACTATCGCTGGCCAGGATGGCTCTCACGGATGCAGGATGCCAGGCTGATTCGTTCGATGTCGCGCAAAGGATGTTCGCCGGATAATGCAGCCTGCGAAGGTTTCTTCGGGCGCCTCAAGACGGAGTTATTCTATCCTCGTGACTGGCGGGCCACGAGCGTTGATCAATTCATCGAAGTCGTTGACTCGTACATCCGCTGGTACAACGCAAAGCGGATCAAGGTCTCGCTCGGCTTCCTGAGCCCGGTCGAATATCGGCAGAGTCTCGGAATTGCGGCATAAATCAGTCCAAGAATTCCGCCGCACCCCCGTGTCGGGTGTCGACGGCTACCTGGACGTTGTAGCCAACCACGCCCGTACCCTTGGCTTGCGAGATCATCGAGCGTGAGTCGGGGTCGGTCATCGAGATCTGCTTTTCCGGCAGATCGTTCAGAAGCTCTGCCGCGTGATCCAGCTCGCGCATCTGTTCGCGCATCTATTCGCGCAGCGTCTCGATCTTCTCCCGTAGCCGCTCAGTCTTCGCTTCTACCTCGGCTGGTTGAGTGCGATCGGCAGTCTCCAGCGCATCCAGATAACGCTGGATGCTTTGTTCGATCTGCTCCTGACGCCGCGCAATCTTGTTGGGCGTGAAGTTGTTGTCGCGGCTGTTGACCGCCTTGAACTTGCTGCTGTCGATGGCCACGACCGCTTGTGTGAACAGCTTCAGGTCACGGCATATCACGACGAAGCGACGGCATACGTTGCGAATACCATCACCATTGCTGCGCCTGAACTCGGCAATCGTCTTGAAGTCTGGCGCAAGCCGGCCGGTCAGCCACATCAGTTCGACATTGCGCTGGCACTCCCGCTCCAGACGTCGGCTCGACTGCACGCGATTGAGATAGCCGTAGATATAGATCTTGAGCAGCACTGTGGGGTGGTAAGACGGTCGACCAGTGATTGCAGGCGTGGCGCCTTCAAATCCCAGAGAAACCAGTTCGAGTTCTTCAACGAATGCGTCGATGATCCGGACGGGATTGTCTTCTGCAATAAAGTCATCGAGACATTCCGGCAGCAGCGTTGCCTGATTGCGGTCTGCACCTTCGACAAATCGCCCCATCTTCCCCTCTCGCGCCAACAGGTTGATTTAGTCTAGGCGATCAAGCACGTTTTTACACGGCCTCGGCCGGATTGTGTCGCAGACCAAGACAACCCATGAGGTTTTTCGCCAATCCGCAGCGTGATGATGCGCTGATTTGGGGTTCGCCTTCAGAGCTTGGCCAAGCTCCACCATTGGGCCAGGGTCGAACGCGTCGACTGTCTCCGGTGTGGGCATGAGGCACAGATCCAAGGTGCTCACCGCGTATTCCCAAGATTGGAGGGATTTCAGTGTCAACTTAGGGACGACGAACCTGTCGACGTGCTTCATCAGCGGCCAGTCACTCAGCACTGCTGCCATCGCAGCATCGTGCGGCCGGAGGAACAGCAGGAGACCATGTTCAGGGCGGCCGCCCCAAGCCTCAACATCCATGAGGAGCGCCCGCAGGTTCGCGAGCGCGCTTTCGACGTCGATCGCCGCCACCGCGTCTTCCAAGCACACCACAAGTGAGCACAATTCTGAGATCTTGGTGCCGAAAACCACGTCCAGCATGTCACCGCGGGTAGCCGGCATCTACAGAGTCGCCCCGAGGGCGAACGTAGAAATGTCGCCCCTCAGTTGGGACTCCGTGTGATTGTCGCGGCACGATACGGACCCAGGTCCGCGCCAGCTTCCTCTACGGTCACGCCCGCGCGGTCAGTGAGATGCACTAACAATTGCACGTCGCTGTCGTTGCTATCACGTACCAGAACGTGATCGGGCACACGACGCAGAACAGCTCTGGTTGCCTCAGCGATACCCGGCTTCACGCGATTCAAGTTGAAGGTGCCAAAACGCGTTGCCAGTGAGGACACCACGTGATCAGCGGACGCTTGGAGCTCCAATCGCTGTTCGTCGGTCCATGGAGTTGCGGGATAAACTTCGCCCAGCGCCCCACGTTCGGCCTCGATCTTATCGATGAACTCTCGGGTTACGTCATGCTTAGGCAGGTGGTCGTATGTCACGCAACCATGAAGCCCACCTTGAGTCGGCCAGATGGTGCGGGATACGAGGCCCGACACGGTTGCACCGAGGATGCCGGACGGAATTACCCAGTCCTCTGCAGAGCCAGCCAGCCAAGCGCGGCCGCAGGGGTCTGCTAGAACAACGAGGCGAGGCTCTGCTGGGAAGCGCTTGTCGTCGTCCAAGGTCCGCTTGAGCTCATCGGAGATTGCGCCTTTGCCGGTCCAACCATCCACGAAGGCGATCTTTTCGGCCCCATGCAGCTGGATGATGGCTTCCAGAGCCACCATGTCGATCCCGCGATCGCGAATGATGCTGACACCGTAGTGGTGAGTATCGCGGCCCATTTCGACGAGTGCCCGGCGCAGCAGGACACCGAGGGGCACGCCTGCGCGAACAAATGAAACCAGGGCGATGCTCGGCCCGGTGTAAGCGGCACTCAATGCCAATGCCAAGGCCTGAACATTGGAAGCCATACGAGCGCCGTTCCGCGCCAAGGCATGGGTGTAGAGACCCTTGTGCACGTCGGTAGGAGCCTGCTCGAAGCTTATCATCTCAGAGTAGTGCTTCCGGTTCGTCTGAATCAGAAGCTCCTTTTCCTCAACGGTAGTGGAGCTCATCTGCACGCGTTGCAAAAGGAAATGCACATCTTCAGGGGCGTAGCTGCCGCTGCCGACGGTGCTCAGGGTGGCGAGAGGATTACTCATTGATGAGCCCCTTCACTACTGTTGCCAGTTGACTGCGCGCCGGCGTTGACCACATGTGACAGAGGTCCATGAACCCCAGGTCGGAGATGCTGTCACCGAAGCCCAGGACCGGCCGCTCGCCGTGGACTTCACGATCGCGGCGCAACCATTCTTGAACGGCGAAGCGTTTTTCCAAACCCGCAGGCAGGAAGGCGAGGTTGTTTCCATTAACGTGGGTGTGCATGCATTCCAACATGCTTCGAGATTGAACTTCGGTCAGCAACTCGGTGAGCACCGAGTCGTTGGACTCGTTGTGTTTGGTCAGCACGTAGTGGCGCAGACCTTCCTCTTCAACTACCCAACTGCGCAGGGAGTAGCCCAGTTCTTTGCCGATTTGCAGGGTGGCCTCCCTCAGTGTCGACAGCCGGTCTTGAAAGGTCCGGAGCGACTCGGCCATCTGTGCGTGCCAGGGCTGGTCAAGCGATCCGTCAGGGCGGAGCATCACGCCTCCATGGGAGCAGATTGCACCTTCGGTGAAAGGAAGCTTGACGCGGTTGTAGGCCTCCACGCTACGTGCGGTAACCGGAACGACGTCGGCCGAGGCCAGCAGCCAGTTCAGGAAGAAGTTCTGGACCGGGTTCATATACCCGTTGGGCTGCCCATGCACGTCCAGGGTGGCGATGATTCGTGGGGTGGCGTCCGCCATCTTACTTGCGGTCTGGAACAGGGTGTCGTCGAGGTCCACGAATATCAGCGGACGATTACTGCTCATCGAAAATTATCTCCGCATTCAGGACATCAACCAGTTCTGCAGGGAGCGCTTGCGCCGGGGTTTCTGTGCAGATAAGAACTCGGTCGAATTCACCGGGCTTCACGTTGTAGAGGAAGTTCGGAATACCGAGGCCATAGTTGTCAGGAAACGACAGCGCGTGCTCGATGGCGTGGCCTATGGCTATAGGGGACCTGGTGGTTGCGCTGAAGTAGACGTCTGCCCCGGCTCGCTCCGCGCGCTCTGCCAGCAGGAAGGGACGCCAGACGAACTCACCGGTACCCACTACGACGACTTTCTCGCCGGGCTGGATTTGAATGTTCGGTGCGAGCGTGTCGTCCACGTGGCGAACGCCCAAGCGCCCCCAGTCATTGCGGGGCGAGAGAGGCCATCCGCCTATAGAAACGGCGCCGACACCTAGCATATCCGGCAGAGGCGCGGACTGATCTTCGTGGAACTGATACGAGCCGCTCAGCAAGGATACGGCGGTGGTCGACTCTCCGATGGCCTTACGCACAGCACCCCCAGACCAGTCCGTCAGGACACACGTGACCACTCGCTCGATCTTGTTCAGGCCGGCTTCGATTAGTGCGCGGTGCAGGTTGAGAAAGGTCTTGCCGGTCGAAGCCTCATCGTCCACCAAGATTAAAGATCGGGCCTGGAGCATCAAATCACGAACCTCGGGATCGACTGGCAGGTGGATTAAATGGGTGCTGGCATGACTGTGCTCTTCCTCGAATCGAGAAAAGAGGTCGGTACCCAAAGGATGACGGGTACTGGTGAGGTACACGCTGTCGGAACGCGTGGCACTGTAAGCACGGTGCACGCCGGCACCGAGGCCAACTGCGGCTTCGGCGACGCCTATTACCAGCACTGGGCCGGGCAGGTCCGCTGGGATCTCGCTGACGAGGCTCTCGAAACTGGCAGCCATGATCGATGGCCGCGTCGGCACGAGTCGCCCCAGAACTTTTGACACGAAGAGGAATGCCCGCTTTGGATTCCGGCGCTCTGCGAAACCGAACAGGGTAGCCGCGGGCAAGGCGGCGGCGTCGACTTTGACCTCGAGAAGTCCCCGCTTAAGTTGAGCGCGTAGGAACGTCGGTACTACATTGCTGTCCATGAACTGCTTCCTTGCGAAACGCTGATCAATGAGCCGATTGCCGATTGCCGATGGCTTGGCGGTGCGACTCGCGGCTTTTAAAAACAGGACGGTCGTCGACGGCTGATTCTAAGCATCCGTGCGGGTGTATTTCCGGGGCACGGCTCTTTTCGACATTCTTCGTCGACGGCGGTGTCGCGACGATCGTGGCATCCACTGGCGTGCCTTCTTTCATCCCCGCGCTCGCATAGCGCGATGCCCATCTCATCGAACAGCTTTCGCGTCAACTCATGCTGCGACCAACAGGCGCCGAAACTTCACAGCGTGGCGGTATTCGGTAGGTTCTCGCGCGCCAAGTCGATGCCCGGGAACGCGCGCATCGCGAAACTGTCGTTCAGCGCGTCTTCAAGGACTTCATCCGTCAGGCCGTACCACTGTTCAAGAAAGTAGATCCGCAGCATCCGCTCAAGTCCCATCGGCGGGCGGCCCCATTCGCCTTTCGGGTAGTACGGCCCGGTCGCCAACAGCAAGCGCTCCCACGGTACCACTTTCTCCATCTCTGCAAGGAAACGCTGACGCCTGATCACTCGCTTCTTGTCCAGACTTCCTACTTCTGCAAAACCGAGCTACCGCTTCATGATCGTGGGACCGTTTCGTGAGCCTCTTGCTACAACGTCTTCGTCCTCGTCACCGACGACCGCCTAGCCGATTGATCAGCCTTTCCCACGTTTGATGCGAGGTCGAGGACCTAACAGGCTGTCGAAAATCGCCTCGTTTTGACAACCGCGGCAATGTTTAAAGGGATTTCGTATGCAATTCGTCGCTGAGTTGCACATGGATCGTCCGGGGCACACCACAGGCGAGTGAGCCAGCCGGCGCGTTTTCGCCCGGTGGCCGCGTCCGGCGACTCATTGCGCTGCTCCTCGCGGCACGGCCATCAGTATTCGGGCCATTCCGGTCAGGTTGCTCGCCAGCATGGTCAGTCTGAAGTGCTGGTGACCCGCTTGATGCCTCGATAGTTGGTCTGCCGAATTCTGCCAATGGTCTTGCCCCAACCGGAGTACTCTTCGATGCGTTTAAGTCTCACCTGGCTGATGCCGTAACCGGCGTGCCGCGAAGCGCGCCCATCAATCGCGCTTCCGTCTTGATGAGCAACGTTGCGCGCCACATGGGGCGTCACGTTGCGCGTCCGGCAATCACGAACAGAGTCGCACATGTCGTAAGCCTTGTCGGTCCCAACACGATTTGGTCGCGAAAAGGACACAGTCATAGCAAAGCGCGATAGCATAGAATTGCTTATTTCGCCAGCGAGTAGAATTGCTCAGTAGCAGATCGTTGAATTGTTCGGGCATTTGTTCTGGCAGACCTTGATCGGCGTCTCGCGTTCGGCGGTGAGCGCTTGTAGCGCCGCCAGATTTGATCCGCTTTTATCAATCGTCACAGCCTACGGTTCACCGTTCAGGGTCATCGCCTTTTCGAAGTCTCTCCGGGCCGCAGCCTTGTCACGACGGGCTCGCCGAAGGAAAGCGTTCGTGTTGCCAGCCTTGTCCGCGGCGCGGTACAAATAATATTTCCACTCGCTCCTCACGCGAATGTACGTTTCGTCCATACCCCAACTCCTGCTGCCCGCCGGCTTGCAGCGCCGAAACGGCTTCTCTAGAACCGGCAACAGTTTGAGTGTCCAGCGATGCACAGTCGGATGGCGAACCGAAATTCCTCGTTCGCCATTCGTCTGTTGGAGGTAACGCAGACTCAGCGGATACGCAGCGTACCGGCGCACGCAGAGAAGGATTACGTCAAGCGGATAATGTAGGCGCTTGAGCACCTTCGCCACCGCGCGATTCAGGTTCTGCTTCATCGGTCAGATCATCCGTCTTCGGGGCCTCCACATGGCAGGTCCCTTATTGGGACGAAACCTTGGTCATTTCTTCTTTAGTCGGACGCCGATTCCCATGCACGTTCACCATGCTCCGCGACGGCCCCAACTACCAACCACTTTAACTGCTTGATCACTTCATTCTGATCATTCTGATGGCTCATCGATCGGATCGAACTTCATCACTGGATGACCTTCGTAGCCCTGAAAACACCCACCGAAACGGAGTCCACTCGGATCGTTGAAGGTGTGACCCGGCAATCCTAACGGCAGTTCATCTCTGATACAAGCATAACTTGCTTAAGCCGGCATAAGCAGAATTTATGCGGCAAGGAAAAGTGAGCTGCGCGGATATAAGCCGAATTTATTTCATATTCCTAATCGCGCAAAATAGAATAGGGCCCAGCCTCGGCCCACCGCAGTATTGTGCCGGTGCCGGGGGTACCTTGGTCCTTCTGAAGGAGGCTGACAGTTGGGCGCGTCGGGTAGATTGACAGGAAAGGCACTGCCGCAAGGGGGGGGGAGGCAACGTAGCGTCGAAAGGGTGTTGGCCGCTCCGAGCCCCGAAGCTGATCATTAGGCCATCAGGCTGTTGGTGCTATTTGAAAGCGCGGTTTTGTAGACAAGCCGGCGGTTGGCGTGACGAGGCGTAGACGGTCGATGCGCTGCTGCGCCCCCTCCTGCAATGGCTAATGCACATCGTTATTTCGGGATGGCGATTCATCAGCATTGGCGATCCACAAAAAAGCGGCCGTTGACAAAAGGGTGGCGATCTGATTGCCGCTTGACGCGCGCAACGACGGGTAGGCGACACCGCTCAACAATTGTCCAGGAGAGGTACCTGAACAACATAGCGTCACGTGAGATCGCTGCGCCATCAAACGCATCATCAAGCTGATGTTCGCTTCAGGAATTTTTGGATCTGATGCGTCATCTTGTCGGGCACATAGAGATCATGCACATGAGTCGGAAAAAGGGTAAGTATGCGACGCTTGCAATTCAAGAGTTCCAGTCGAATAGTGCTATTCCGGGGCCACGCAACAGAAATTTCTGGTTCTGTGTGATCGCTTTTGACGCTAGCCTTAGCGGGATGCGATGCGACTGCTGACGTGATCCGTGCGGCTCCGAGAAAATGTATTGATCCGTCAGTAACGCTTGGTCGAGAACACGATGAATGCTGTCAAATGTCGCGTCGACACTCGGCAAAAAAAAGAACGCGCGGACTTTTGGAATATTTGGATTTTGGCTGAAGCTTGCGTGCATATCGGGCAAAACGGATGGGAGCCCGTTATCAGTTGAGCAATACAAAGAGAGGGACATCCATGAATGGCATCAATCAGTCGTCCGCTTCGGTCGCGGCACTACCGTCCGGTGTCCGCGTGGCTGGACAGCCTAAATTCGCAACGGAGATAGTTGCTGAACCGCTGACAGGCGGGCAGTTTACCTTTGGAAAGAACGACGAAAGCGCTGTTCGAATCGCGGTTGAAGATGTGAACAGAGCATCAGCAGCGGCGAATCGTCGCTCGGTTGCGTTCGAAGTGCTATCGGAGGATGACGCAGTGGGTCGGGAACCGGGCGCGTACTCCGTTCAGAAACTCGTCTATTCGGGAGACACGACGGCGATCGGCCGCAGTATTTCTGGCGTGATTTCGTGACAGTGCACAAGCAGATGCAATTCTCGACCATGATCGGGAAGTCGCATTCGATCGGACAGGCGACTGGATCGACGCACATGTGACGGTCTGTGCGATTTGCGGCGATAGCCGCCATCGCACTCGATTATGTTTTGACAGGTAACGGACATCATCGCACTGTCCGTTACCCCGTATCAACCCGTAGGCGGTCAACTGGAGTAAGAGAGACATGGACATTCTGGTCCAACAAATCATGAATGGACTGGTGCTTGGCAGTGTCTACGCCATCATCGCACTGGGCTATACGATGGTTTACGGCATTCTGGGCATCATCAACTTCGCTCACGGCGACGTGTTGATGGTGGGCGCGATGGTTGCGCTCTCCGCCATAGGTGTGCTGCAGAACCACTTTCCCGGCCTCGGCA
>NZ_JAYMRT010000058.1:0-8899 GCF_038900515.1 Burkholderia sp. JPY481 | reverse complement strand
AACCATCTGATTCCCGCGGCGCCCAGTGCGGCGGACCAGCCTGTATTCCTGGCCGTAGGCGGGGTGCCAGCGGTATGCGATCACCACAATTTGCGATCGGTATGTTGAATGTCGTGTGGTTTGGCGACCTGCTCAAAGTGCTGTGGTGGAGTGGCGATGGAATGTGCCTGCTGATGAAGCGACTCGAGAAGGGGCGCTTCGTGTGGCCTCAAGCCGACGGTGGCGTTATTTGCCTGAGTCCGGCGCAACTATCGATGCTGCTCGAAGGCATTGACTGGCGGCAACCGACGAGAACGGCGCGACCGACCTCAGCGTTGTAAACGTCGCTGTCGGCGCGTAAACTGCCTGCATGACGCGCGCGAGCCCACTTCCCGACGATGTCGAAACGCTGAAGGCGATGCTGCTCAGCCAGGAGGCGGCGCTGCGCGAGCGCGACGCGCAGATGATCAAACTGCAGGAAACGGTCGACTCGCAACAAGCCGCGTTGGCTGCACGTACAGCCGAAGTCGAACACCTGAAGCTGCTCATTGCCAAGCTGCGCCGTATGCAGTTCGGTCGCAAGTCGGAGAAGCTGGACCATCAGATCGAGCAACTCGAACTGCGCCTCGAAGAGCTTGAGGCCGACGAAGGCGCGGCGCCAGTCGAAATCCCGAAGACGCCGCGCACGGCCGTGGAACAGGCACCCCGCAAGCCACTGCCCGAACATCTACCGCGCGAGATCCATACGCACTTGCCCGAATCCGCCGGGAAGTGCACGCAGTGCGGTGGCCAGATGAAGTCGCTGGGCGAAGACGTCGCAGAACAACTCGAGTATGTGCCGGCAAGCTTCCGGGTCATCCGTCATGTGCGCCCGAAGTTTGCGTGCGTGTGTTGCGACCACATCGCTCAGGCGCCTGCACCGAGTCGTCCCATCGAACGCGGTCTGGCCGGACCAGGGCTGCTGGCACACGTGCTGGTCTCGAAGTTCGCAGACCATCTGCCGCTTTACCGGCAGTCCGTCATGTATGCGCGAGAAGGTGTCGAGCTGGATCGCTCGCTGCTTGCGAAGTGGGTCGGTCACGCGGCGACGCTGCTGCAGCCGCTCGTTGAAACACTGCGTCGTCATGTGATGTCGGCGACGAAGCTGCACGCCGACGACACTCCGGTTCCAGTGCTTGCACCGGGTAACGGCAAAACGAAGACCGGTCGATTGTGGGTGTACGTGCGCGATGATCGTGCCTCGGCCGACATGACGCCGGCGGCGGTGTGGTTCGCCTATACACCAGATCGCAAGGGCACCCGTCCCCAACAGCATCTCGAGTCGTTCAAGGGTACATTGCAAGCCGACGCGTACGGCGGCTACCAGGCCATCTACGAAACCGGGCGCGTCACGGAGGCGGCTTGCTGGGCGCACGCTCGACGCCAGTTCTATGAATTGCACGCGGCGCGCCCGAATGCGCTGAACACCGAGGCGCTTGAGCGTATCGGCGCGCTATACAGGATTGAGGAAACAATCAGGGGTAAGCCGCCCGACCAGCGCCGTGTGCATCGCCAGGAGCATGCGCGGCCGCTACTCGATCAACTCCACGCGTGGCTCACAACGATGCTGGAGACGCTCTCGCGCAAATCGGATACGAGTCGGGCGATCCTCTATGCGCTAAACCGGTGGGAAGCGCTCACACGCTATTGCGATGATGGCCAGCTCGAAATCGATAACCTGCCAGTCGAGCGCGCGCTACGCGGGGTAGCCATCGGTCGACGCAACTATCTGTTCGCTGGGGCAGACTCCGGCGGCGACCGTGCCGCCGCGATCTACAGCCTCATTGGCACCGCAAAACTCAACGGTATCGATCCAGAGGCGTATCTGCGCTTCGTGCTCGCACGCATCGCCGAGCATGCGATCAACCGCATTGATGAACTCGTACCGTGGGTCGTTGCCGATCAGCTCCGCACCGCAGTCTAAAGATCTCAGTCTCCAGTCAAGACGTCGCTGGGGCCACGCTTACGTCCAAAGTGGCGTTGCGACGGAGGATAATGCAGCCCGCCGATGTCACGTGATAGCAATTCTCCTTTTGTGATCGCTCAGTGACCTTCGAGTTTCGTTTAGTGTGTGGGTAGCAAAAGATCCTGCCAGACAGGGCTGGCCCATAGCAGGAGTTTTCGTACAGTCCTCAGCACCGTTCCTTTCGCTGCATGTTAAACTCGGCTGCCTGCCATTGGGCTTCCTAGCCGTGCCTCGGGCAAAAGCGCGCGGAGCGCACAGCAGCACCCGTTTTCGCAAATGCGCTGAGCCGGTCGATGAGTTCCACAAAACTTGCCAAGCTTGCCGTGCGAAGTTGATAGCACGCGATACGATTGCGCTCACAGATCCACTCGAACATCTTCACGGTATCGTCGTCTATACAGTCGGCAGGGAACATGAGCATGTCCACATCCGGCAACGCGGCGGCCAGCAAACCGGTACAGTCCACCGTGTCGCTGCCGCACGCCATCGTTCCACCTGAGGCTTCCACGAGCCACTGGATTGCAGAAAGAGATCCGGGCCGCCCCCCGACATACAGAACGCGCTTGCCCTGCAATGCCGCGAGCGGATGGGCCTTCCGACCCGATAAGTAGGATGAGGGATTATTCAAAACCCGCTCCATCGCACTTGCTTCCGCTTGCAACGCTCTATTCAGTACATCCATTTTGCTCAGTTGTACTCGCATTGCACGTGTGCTTTCACGTTCGGCCGCAGCGCGCTTCTCCGCGCTCTCTCGATAAATCTTATGAAGGGCGATCAGATCGTCACTTTCAGTAAGTGCTTCGCGCAGCATGAGGATTTCCCTACGCAATTCCACTTGCGTCGCCAGTTGTTCGTTCCGGCACGCAGCGAACCGTTGTTTCTCTATTACTGCATCGCGCTCTGAACTAGCGACCGGGTGTGCGGTGCCCGTAGGAATTCGTCCACAAACGGAATCCGGCGCTGCCTGTAAGCAGGCGAATGCGGACCGGTTCATATGCATCGCTGTTTCGTGATGTGCTTTCATTGCGACGCGGATCAGCGGATTATCGGCAGCGGTGTCGGCATTTTTTGACAAAGCGAGAACCCCACTCGAAATTCTATTGGTGCATAACAGGCGGCTTGCATCAGCGCTATTGAATCTTGCCGTGTGTTGGCACCGACCCAGCGCTCCGCTATGAGATCGACACCTGTGCGATAGGCTCTAAAGCCCGTCGCACGCTGGTGACACGCTTGCGTGAATTCCTGCAATATGTCGCACTTTTCACGCGTGCTCCGGCAGCTTTCCGATATTCGGAGTGTGAAAATGCACAGGTTGGTTCGCCTTTACCATTCTGTCAGCTCTGTTTTCAATAACGCAATCGTCCACAGCGCACTGCATAGTGCTGCTCGCTCACATCACTTCTCGGATCGCCGCTCGGTCCGATACATCCATTTTTTCCGTCGATTCTGCGCACCCGCCATACGAGGGCGAATCCGGAACATTGAACCGACCGCTGGACGCGCGAACGCCTCCTCGCGAATGCAATTGAATATAGCGAACGCGCTATCGTGCCGGTTTGATCAGTCTCAAAGCATCGGTAGTTTGTATCGCGTTGCTTCAGCCAAAACTTGCTCAATGCCTTTGTAGTTTCGCTGACTGACGACGCAGTAGGGTCAGCGAATTGGATGCCGTTAAGGGCAGAACCACCACGACCACGGTCGTTCGCGCCCGCGCGCGGCGCCACGCCTGGTGCGCGGCACTGGCCATGATGGCAGCCGCGCTGTAGTTGCAGTAACTAGCCACCGGACTGTCACAACATCTCACTCGGTTGTTTCGCCGGCAGCGTTTTGCGGTCATAGCAAGACCGTGTCGATTATCATTCATCGTTCACCTTGCTCGCTCCCGGAGCCTAATTTCTGCGGGGGGTTATTTTTGGAGTGGCTCCTGAAATTCAGCACACGTGGGCACCGGTCGATATTGGCCAAGCCATTGACCGACAGCCATTCGACGGCTGCGTAGCCTGTGTTGTGCCGAGGCGCTGTTCGACGGCGGCCAGCTCAGATGCGGGCACAAAGCCTCCCGCACACTCTCCGCCGCCAGACTTCCTTCCTGGCATTGCTTGCGGCAGCCGCACAACTGATTGGCGTTGACGCCGTGCCGATGAACCACGGACGACACCGAAGCTCCCAGTTCCAGCGTTTCCCGCACATGGCGATTTTTTTCCTGCGCCGCGCGCTGATTGCGGCACTCCGCGCTCGGTCAAAATTTCAATGCTTTCCACGTAATGACTAGGTTTTACTGATGGGCACAATACAATCCCTCTTTAAAGAGTCCTTGCGTCCTCATCCACGTAGGCGCCGCTCCAATTTCCTAAGGAGTCGATCCCCAACAAATCCGGGCGAAAAGAAAAACAGATCTCACTCTAGTCGATTAACCGAACAAGGCTTGACACGTTGCGCCATGTGCGACACTCATTGAACTAAAACCGTCCACTGAGGAACACAGACCCCCGTTTGGCATTTATGCCACGTTACATCTGCGGCGGACGAGTTTCCCGCGAAATTGCGTGTGGAGAGAGGGGACCGATCTATCGACCCGCGCAATCCGCGTCGGACGGCTCCCCAAATAGACGTCAATCACGCCCTGAATGTCCTCCCCCGCACATCCTAACAGCATTAAGAAGTGGGACTTTGTGCGACCAGGGAAGGCAATTCCCCTATTTTGGTGAAGTTCCGTTGGGTAACCTGCACTCGTTGGACAAGAGGAGAAATCCAGTGTGGCAAATCAATCATCACCCGATCAATGATGCAGACCCCGCCGCGATACCAGAGGAGGAAGGTTTCATTCACTCCATCGGAGGCGCGGGCCTGTTCGCAGAGAAATCTCGCGAACCGTGTATCCGATTTTGCGAGCGCAATCGCGACCGCGTGTTAAGTTGTCTGCCCAACTCGTTGGCTGACGTGGTGCGTCCAACCAGCTTTGGCATGATGCTTGATCTGGTGAAAGCCCATGGTGGGTGTCGACTTTACCTACCAACACGCCACGAAAAGTTCTTTCACCGAACCGGCCTGTACGTGCCAGAACCAATATACATCCGGTGGCGCGATACTGCCGACGTGAACGGCCAGATCGATATCCCCAACGTTTGGGGGCTGCTCCAGGCACTTAGGCGTGCCGCTATCCGAACGGCGCTCGCGCGCGGCTGGTCTCCAGACGCGTTGCACTCAACATTTGGCATATCCCGTCGTCAAATCAAGGCTTATCTTCTCGACGAATACGAGACGGCACCGTCCTAGTTTCTCTCAGGCGGGCGATGTATTTCGCCGATGTGGCACCCGTAGGCCCACTGCGATGAGCAGTGGATTTTCTTTACCGTCGCACTAACGAACAGACCCCTAATACCCGTAGACACAGGAGTATCCCATCATGCCTTCGGCGATTCCCTACGATCCCGCGCTTGCGCTCGGAAATCTCGTCAGTATAGAGCGCCTGCATTTGCTCGAGCAGGTTGTGGCTGCTTGTGCGCCTGCCGATGCCGCAGAAGACACTCTCAATTCCCTAATTTCCGCCAAGCGCTCGCTTGACATGACGTCTCAGGAACTGGCGGGGATGGGTATCGACACCTCTCATGTCGATGCCGAGTCCGTAGCGGTAGGCAAGGATCTCGCCGCCGCAGCGCAGGAGTTTGCAAAAGCGAAAGTTGCTGCGATCAAGTCAGTCCAGCCGCTCAAGAAAAAAATGTCCAGTATCAGCGACTCGGCGGAGAGTCCGGTCGACTTCGATCGCTCGCAGATCAAGCAGATACCACTGTCAGCTGACAGTCTCAAGATGAACGTTCAGTTCTTTTCCAATGATGCAAGCGACTTCCGATCAGGGACACATTCGTCCATAATTGGCTCATTCGTCAGCGGTCAGGTCGGTATTTTCGGAGATGAGTTCGCGACACATACCTCCAGCGCTGCCACGAGCCAGGTTATCAGTCAACTCCAGAACCACGACATCGCCGGTACGCTCGTCATCAGCGTGACATGTTCGCATAAGAATGCCGCACTCCTAGCACCGTTCATTCTAGATGTGGACAAAGGCATCCGTGCGTTCAATTCCTCTTTCCCTGATGCGATGATTAAGACTGACTCGATCGCCTCAATGCAAAAGATTGCAGCCCAGTCCGACACCAAGGACGAAAAGGCGCTAACCATTCTATCCGGCGCGACGATGGGTTCGTGCTTTATTGGCATGGTCCACGTGCTAAACACAACTGAAACGCGAAACCGCCAAGCCATGGAGAGCGTTACTGCGTCGCTTCAAACGCAATTCAAAATCGCGAGCTGGTTTGAAAACGCCTCGGGTGGCTTCGGCGTAAACAGTTCGTTCAGCAAGGACGCGAAATCGCTGCTCTCCGCGCAGAATGTTACTTCCCACTGCACGCTCGTCACTGTCGGTTCTATTCCTTCGATCAAGTCGAACGAAGTGCAGATGGGGGTCAAGCAATTCGCCGATGCGGATGGCGCCAAGTCGATGACAGCGCTGCTCAAGCTGCAAGGAGCTACGGCGACGGACCAGGAATCGGTCTCATCGGCAGCCGCTCGCGCCCGTACCGGCCAGGAATTGCTGGCCATGAAGTCGAGCCAGGTCGAAAGCGCACTGTCCGCGCTCTCGGACATCGATGATGGCAAGAACAAGATCATCGATACGAATTCAATGATGAATGCTCTTGACGACTACATCCAGAAATGTCTTGCGGGCAATATGGGCGCTCCGATCACTTACTACCTCAAAAGGATCACTGCCTCGCAACTTGCGCAAGCATGGATGGCGAAGTACTTCCCGGCAAAGTTCATCAGCTTGCCGGCTGATGATTCCGGCACAGGTCGCGACGGTGGTGCCAGGGAGGCGTCGGGGGGTAACAGTGGCGGCAAGGGAAGCGGCGATGGCGGCGACACCTAATCGCGCAAGGTATTGCATCAACTAGAGCGTGTTAGGAACTTTGAAGTACTGGCACGGCGTGGACAAGCATGAGCATTGCGGAGACGACAAAATGAAGCCCGGCGAGAGTTTCGGGGAGCCGTTCATAGTCACGTGCGAGACGCCGGAAACGGTTGAGCCAGCCAAAGCTGCGCTCGACCACCCACCGCCGGGGGAGCAGAACGAAACCCTTTTTCGTTTCTTCGAGTTTGATCACCTGAAGGTCAATACCCTCGTCGAATGCAGCCTGCGCTGGCTCTTTGCCCGTGTATCCCTGATCGGCAAATGCCACCTTGACCGTTCGTCCTGTTACCTGCTGGACCCGCCGCGCAAGCTCAGCTACCTGTGCGCGCTCCTGTTCATTGGCTGGGGTTACGTGCACCGCCAGCAACTGTCCCAACGTGTCTACTGCCATATGTACCTTGCTACCGCGCTTGCGCTTATAACCGTCATAACCCGCACGCGGGCCGCTCTCGCAGGTCGACTGTATCGTGCGGCCATCGAGGATGACCGCGCTGGGCTGTCCCCGACGGCCCTGTGCCACGCGTATCACCGAGCGCAGGTCGCTCACCATGCTCTCAAAGCAGCCCGCCTGCAACCACCGTTGAGTCTGCTGATACACCAGCTCCCACGGCGGGAAATCATTGGGCAGCATCCTCCACGGCGCGCCGGCACGAGCCATCCAGCGCAATGCATCAAACATGTCGCGCAGTTCGTATTTGCGCTGGGGCGCGTCGACGTCCATCAGCGTCAGATACGGCGCCGCGAAACTCCATTCCTCATCCGACACATCAGTCGGATACCCTTTGCGGTCTGTTCTTTTCATCCCGCCAGGATAACAGGTCTCAATCGAAGTTCCTAACACGCTCTAGCCACTGTAAGGTCGTGAAGGGATCGAGGACCGCGCAATCGCCGGCTGCAACCTCGGGAACATTTTCGTATCGGGATAGGCCACGTCCTGCCTGCCCCGATATCGATCGTACTAGGGCTCTAGCTATGGATATGCATCGCATCGCCCGCGTCATCCAGTCGCTCACCGAAGTCGAGCGCGACTGGTTGAATGCCGTGCTGGACACAAGCGCGCGTGGCCCAGCGTCTCTCCATGATATCTGGGCTGAAGCATGGTTCAGCGCATCCTCCGCGCGGGGACTGATCATCCATCCCCCCTTCGCCGCTGCCTTCTTTTACGTGCCAGCGCGCGCGTGGTCCGAACACGCGCGTGAGATCGAGCGGACGTTGAAAGTGGCGATGTTGTTTGACCTGCTCCTCACAGCAGGTCTCATGCAGGTACACCATTCACGCGAGACGTCGCGGAGCGTCATCCGCTGCATTGGGGCCATCTTCAGCGAGCCGCGTATGGAAGTCGTGCGCGGTAAGCCACGCATCGTGATTAATCAAGCCGGAGACTACACAGAGGACCCAACTACGATAGTTAACTGCGCCGGAGAGGTTCTGTACCGCAGCGCGCGACTCGGGCAGGACGCTTTTGATCTTCTTGAAGAGGCGACTCACGGGATGTTGCAAATTCAACCCGTCGAGCGGGCTGCATTGCTCGCTGCTATCGGGGTACCGGACCGCCCGAACGAAATGGTGAGTTTTCCCGAAGGAGGCCATGCACTGAATCAAACTGACGTTGGCGAGGTCACCGACGACCGAGACGATGACGAACGTACGCAAGCGCGCCGCAGTATACCGAGCGTGGATGCTCTACATACAGAAGAGCATCCGAGCCGGCGAGAACCACAGGCAGTTGCTGGCTCTCGAATTGAGAACAGCGGTCAGAAACAGTCGCAGACCGCGCGGATGCGCGCCCCGAGCACTCCGACAAGATGGCCCCGATATTGGTGTGAAGCGCCCCGGGTTTTCCGGAGACCGTTTTGCTTGCGTCATGCCACAGTGACAGACTCAGCGAGATTTGCATAGTAAGCGGCTTCTGCCTCGGCAGGTGGAATGTTGCCGATGGGGCCGAA
>NZ_JAYMRT010000057.1:0-9137 GCF_038900515.1 Burkholderia sp. JPY481 | reverse complement strand
CCCCATAACCGCCTCGGTACACCCCGCGGTTTCCTCCCTCGAGCGTTGTCCAACGCCTGCCCGCATACGCCGTCGCTTACTCACGCGGCAGCAGACATGGGCAGGCGTCGAACAACGCTTAACGAAACCCGCCGGATCCTCAGCGGGGGCTTGTCGGCCAGAGCGGCCGGTCGCCGATCAGCTGCTGTACGGCGGCTGTAGGTCGGTTCACTGACGTTCGCAACGGATACGGGTCAACGTTGACATGCGCAAATGCGAACGAGTCATTTCGACCCACTCCGGTCAGATGGCCTTCTCAAAACCGGTCAGTCAGCTAAATTCAGTTTTTGCGAACCGGAGTGACCATAAGGGGCCATTGGCGACTTCATCCAATCGGCCAACTGCTGCCGTTCGCCCTCGTCAGTACACGGCCATTCAGAGGACCGCTCCGTTCAGATAACTTAGGATGGTCGCGGCGGGCTGCCGCGCTCGTTGTCGGCCAGCGCGGAACAAATATTTTTCCTACCATTGAGGCAGCCTCCTTCAGGAGACAGGCGGTGGGAAGCATTGCAGAGTGGTTGGAATCACTCGGCTTGTCCGAGTATGTTCGGCTTTTTGCCGAGAATGGTATCGATCTATCGGTCCTTCGCGATCTCACGGACCGGGATCTCAAGGATCTTGGCGTCTTGCTTGGACATCGCCGCAAAATGCTGCGTGCGATTGCCCAGCTTGGCGACAGCGCCATTGCAATATCTGTTGCGGTCGCGCCCGTGCCACGTGATGACGCGGACCGGCGCCAGATCACTGTCATGTTTTGCGATCTCGTCGGCTCGACTGCCCTCTCGGCGCGGCTCGATCCGGAAGACCTGCGGAAGATTATTCGAGCCTATCACCGGCTTTCTGCAGATGTAATTACCGCGGCCGGCGGTTTCGTTGCCCAGTACATGGGCGATGGTGTGCTGGCCTATTTTGGCTATCCTCAGGCGCACGAGGACGATGCCGAGCGGGCTGTGCGAGCTGGGCTGACGCTGGTGCGAGCCATCGGCACACTCGATTCAGGGATCGACGAAAATTTGCGAGTCCGGATCGGGATTGCTACCGGCGTAGTGATAGTCGGTGATTTGACAGGTGAGGGTGGAGCTGAGGAGCGTGGCGCCGTCGGTGAGACGCCCAATCTCGCCGCCCGGCTTCAGACATTGGCAGAAGCCGGAACAGTGGTGATTTCTACAAGCACGCAGCGGCTTACGGCCGGGCTGTTTGACTACTGCGACAAGGGCCTTGCGACGGTAAAGGGTTTTGACGAAGGAGTGCGCGTTTGGCAAGTGCTCGGTCCCAGCGGGGTCGAAAGCCGCTTCGAGGCGCTGCACGCGACCGCGTTGACGCCCATAGTCGGGCGCGAGGAAGAAATCGAGCTGTTGCTCAACCAGTGGCAGCGGGCGAAGAGCGGGAAGGCGCAGGTTGTGCTGCTTTCGGGCGAGCCGGGTATCGGAAAATCGCGGCTGACCACCGCCCTTGAAGAGCGGCTTCAATTCGAGCCGCACGACCGCTTGCGATATTTCTGCTCGCGCCGCCATCAGGACAGCGCCTTCTATCCATTCATTTCCCAACTGGAACGTGCGGCCGGCTTGCGACGTGACGATACCGCTGAACAACGCCTCGGCAAACTTGAGACGGTGCTCGCGTTCGCCGCCGACGATCTGGGCGAAGCTGCCTCGCTGGTCGCGGCGCTGCTATCAATCTCGACGCAAGGCCGATACCCCACACTCAGCGTTACGCCGCAGCAGTTCAAGGATAAGACGCTTGGCGTGATGATCGCGCAGGTCAGGGATTTGGCCACGCGCCAGCCGCTGCTGATATTGTTCGAAGATGTGCATTGGGCCGACCCCAGCTCGCTTGAAGCGCTGGACCATCTTGTTGATCGTATTGCAAGCCTGCCCGTCCTGCTGGTCGTCACCTTTCGCTCTGGGTTCGTATCTCCGTGGATCGGCCGCCCAGAGGTGATGCTCCTTACTCTCAATCGTCTGCGCCCTCGGCAACGAGCCGAGATGATCGATCGGATAACCCTTGGCAAGGCACTCCCGAAAGAGATTTCGGACCGGATCATCGAGCATACCGATGGAATACCGCTATTTATCGAAGAACTGACCAAGACAGTGCTGGAGAGCGGCGTACTGCGCGAGCAGAACGGGCACTACGTCCTCGATGGTCCGCTACCTCCACTGGCGATCCCGATGACATTGCACGCTTCGCTGATGGTGCGACTCGATCGCCTGTCGCCGGTGCGGGAAGTCGCGCAAATCGCCGCCGCAATCGGCCGGCGATTTTCTTATGAGCTCATCAGCGCGGTCGCGTCGATGCCTAGGGAGCGCCTGGACGACGCATTGGATCATCTCGTCGGTGCCGAGCTGATTTTCCGGCACGGGGCACCACCGGATGCGGAATACACCTTCAAGCACGCCCTGGTGCAAGATGCCGCGTACAGCTCACTGCTGCGGGACAGACGACGGCAATTGCATGCCCGCATCGCACAGGAGATCGAGAATCATTTTTCTGAGGTAGCGGAGCAACAACCGGAAATCCTGGCCGAACACTGCACCCAGGCAGGATTGACGGATAAGGCGGCCCGGTTGTGGCGGCATGCCGGTCACAATAGTGCAAAACGCGCCGCTCATCGCGAGGCATCGGTCTTGTTCGAGAAAGCCCTGAACGCCTATGCGGCCCTGCCGTCCTCAGCCGACACACTTGGAGAGATTATCGACATCCGATGGGATCTAAGCCACTCGCTTCATGCGCTCGGAGAAGTGACACGGAACCGCGCGAATCTGGAGAACGCGAAACATCTTGCCGAAGGAATGGGCGACGAGGTACGTCTATCGCGTGTTCTATCAAGGTTGGCTTTTGCACTCGGTTCGCTAGGCGATTCGGTCGGCGCCGTTGAGGCAGGGGAATGCGCCCTGGCGTTGACGGAGCGGAGAAGCGACTCCGATGCGAAGGCTTGGGCGACCATGACGCTGGCAAGATCACGGTATGGTTGCGGAGACTATGAGCGCGCGATGGTGCATGCTCGGCAGGCGCTAGCGCTCCTCCAAGGCCATGGCCACGGGCTCGGCCCCGATGAGACATATGTCAAATACACGCGCGTCAACGCTCGTATCTGGTTGGTGTTGTGTCTTGCCGAACTTGGCCGGTTCGACGAGGCCGCTGTCCTTGGACAGGAGGCGACCGACATTGCCCGAAGGATCAATGAGCCAGAGCAACTGATCTTTTCTGGCCACGGTATAGGACGGATGCACCTTGTTCAAGGCAATCTCGAGGTTGCTGTCGAGACACTTGAGCCAGCACTGGCCATGTGCAAAGCTGAATTTCCATACTACGTTCCACGAATAGCCTCCTGTCTGGGGGCGGCGTGTGCCTCACTGGGCCGGACCGATGAGGCTCGAGCTCTTCTGGAACAGGCAGTTCGCCAAGCGGCGGCGAGTCATTTAGCGTTCGGACAGTCGCTAGTACTCTCTTTATTCGGTCGCGTGTGCCAGTGCGCTGGTCGGCAAGATGAAGCCCTCGCTCATGCACATGAAGCAGTTGATCTTGCTCGCGCCTCCGGCGAGCGAGGCAACGAGGCTTGGGCCTGGTGCCTGCTGGGGGATCTTGTCTCGGATGGCAATGCTACCGCACCCCGGATTGAGGAAGCCCACAACCACTATCGCACCGCGTCGTTGATCGCCCACGACATTGGAATGCGGCCAGTGCAAGCACAGTGCCTGTACGGATTATCCCGGTTGCAAAAGATGGTCGGAAATGAAGCATTGGCACAGAAAAGTGCGGCAGAAGCCACTTCGCTTTGCCGGGAAATGGGGATCAAACCATTGTCTTGTTGACCATCATTTCGCCCCGCACCATTTACCGCAAGGCGCTCGCGCGCTGCTCTTCATCGGATTCCGATGACCACGGTCGTATTACTTACCTAGCCACTGGTTTGCCTTTTCGGCCGCCGCGTTCAGTGCCGCGGCGGGTTGCGCCTTTCCCAGGTAAACGGATTGCAAGGCATCCGACACGGCCTTTCCGGTGTCTTCCCACCCTGTGACAGTCGGTGCGAAGCGGGCATTCGGCAACAATGCGACGAACGCCTTGATGTCTGTGCCATTGAGCGCCGGATCGCTGGCTTCGGCCTTCGTCGTCGGCAGGAAGCCTTCCGTCTTCGAGAATTCGACGCGCGGGCCCTTTGTGAAGACGAAGTCGAGAAACTTCCATGCGCTCTTCTTGACCTTGCAGTTCTTGAACATCATGATTGAATCAGTGACCGCATAGGTGATTTGCGTCGTACCGCTCGGAATGGGTTCGACACCGTACTTCAGATTCGGCGCGTCCTTCGCGATCTGCTTCGACAGCAGAGGCAAGGAGATTACCATCGCCACGCGCCCCTGCTTGAACAGGTTCTGTACGCCTTCACGGTTATACCCGGTGACCCCCGGTTCGGTCAGACCTTCGTCTATCATCGATTTGTACAGCGTTGCGGCCTTCACACCAGCCTGCGAATTGAACGCGGCCTTGCCGTCCCTGCCAATCACGTCTCCGCCGAAACTCCAGAGTGCATAATAGAAATAGACATCTGTCTCGATCTCTTTGCCTTGAAGACCAAAGCCGGCGATTCCCATCACCTTCAGCTTATTCGACGCATCCATTACATCGTTCCAGGTCTTCGGACCATTCGGATAACCAGCTTTCGCAAGCAGGTCCTTGTTGTAGTACAGCGCGCGGGTCGAAGCAGCGATCGGCAAGCCGTACACATTGCCTTTGATTTCACCCGGCGCCAGGATCTGGCCAATGAAGCGGTCCTTGAAGCTCGTGTCCATGTAGCCATCAAGGGGCTCGGCGACGTCGTCCTCAACGAAGTCCAGCAACCAACGGGTGGCGACAATCGCGAGGTCCGAGTTAGCGCCACCCATGATGTCCGTTTGAAGCTTCTGTAGGAGCGAATCCCAGTTTACTTCTTCGATCTTGATTGTCGTACCGGGATTAGCTTTTTCGAACTCCTGAGCCATCTTGTTGAAGTATGGGCCAGTCGCGTCACTGTAGTGCGACACGGTGATTCGCACCGTGTCGGTGTGCGCCGGTACTGCCATACCTGCGAACGCAAGCGCTACGGCAATCTTGCCCAGCGCGAAAGACCCACATAATTGCAATGACATGTTCGATCTCCTGTGCGTCAACTACGATCGACGGCCGGGGCGTGATTTCTTATCTCCTGTGAGAATTTTGACACTAACATTACCCCGTTCTCAAACTGCTTTTCTAACGGCATGAATGTCGAACACGACGCACTCGTAGCACTACTTTTCGTACCCGTCGCCTTGCAATGGAAAACCTGCTCTCCGTTGGTCGCTGGTGCTGAACAGACCTGCGTCGTTTCTGGTCTCTATCGTCGAGCTTGATATCGGAACGCGGCTAGGGCAAGCATCTCAGCGCGTTGGACTCGCTTTCCGGCGAGCATTTAACAGCCTTGTGTCCGAGGGTTCAGGTGAGGGATTGCGTACCCATCGGACTTATCGGGTTGCGCCGCTCCGCTGGGCACGGAGTTTTTTGGCCCGCGACCGGCCAATTTGCCTTGGCATCGCTAATTCCGGGACTTAAAATTTTTGCACGAGCCGCTGTTCTAATTGCGGACGTCGTCGGATCTACCGATAGAGCCTAGGTCTGGGTAGTCATTTCGAGACCGCGAAGTTCATTCGTTCGCTGAAGGGCGGGTCGGGTGATTGGTGGCTCTTTGCGGTAGAACGGTAGACGGGTGACGTATCCGCGGGTCAATGTCGCAAAGGAATAGACCTGGGCTTATGCTTGTTCTTTTCGCCGCTCCAACTGGATTGTTTCGCGATGGCGTCGGGCGTCTTCTCGCCGAACTGGCCACCCGCGCCGATGTGCGATGTACCGACTACGCCGCGCTCGCTCTTCTCGAGCGCGGATCTATCCCTGATCTGCTCGTGCTGGATGGCGACAATATTCGCGAAGCGCGTAGTGCAGTCAGCGTAATGCGACGTATGCAACCAGATTTGCCGATCGTCGTGCTATTGACGGCGATCGATTCGCGCAGCGTCGACAGTTTCCTTGAGGCGGGTGTGAGCGGCTGCGTCGGAAAAGCGGAATCTGCCGATGTGCTGCTGGATGCACTGCGTCAGGCGCTCGCAGGCCATGCTAACCCACCACCAGTTTGGCGCGCTTTCAAACCGGGCGGTCCTTCACCGCCCGATCGGACACGGCGCCCGCCCGATGCGACGCCGCATGTCACGCCCGGCGCACTAACAAAACGTCAGATTGAGGTCTTGGCGCTGGCGGCACGAGGAGAGCCCAACAAATTAATCGCACGGCGACTCAACATTACGGAAGGGACGGTAAAGGTGCACTTGCACTCGGTCTACAAGGCGCTGAAGGTGTCCAGCCGCGGTCAGGCGAGTATGACGGCGGCGCGCTTGGAGGAAGTGAGCGACGTACAGATTCACCAGGCGCTGGAAGACCAGCTTTCAGTGCCACGATTGCTCGCCCATATGACTCCAGTTCGCGCAAAAGCCGGAGAGACCCTGTTCCAGAAGAATGCCAGTAGCGATGCGCTCTACTACGTCGTGCGCGGGACGGTCAGACTGACGGAGTTCGGAGTTGAGGTAGGGCCCGGCACGATGGTGGGGGAGATCGGTCTGTTTTCCCCTGACCATCGGCGCACCTGCACGGCTCGCTGCCAGACCGAATGCGACCTCCTTTCGGCCTCTACGGCCGACGCAATGCGACTCTATTACCAAGACCCTCAGTTCGCAATGTACCTGATTCATCTTCTCGCCCGCCGACTGGGAGCCAGCGACTTGGCGCGCAAGGCCCGGTAGGAGGCTTTGATGGGTCGTCTTACCCTTGACCTAGGTTCGCGAGCGGCTCGCCGGCCGATCTGAGAGGTCGATTTTTTTCCGGGCAGGTCGCGACCGCCGCGCTCTTTGAGCTTTTCAAACACTATCCTTCGAAAGCAGCCATATAGGTTGCCGGGGACGAAGGGCTCATGGGGGGCGACCGTAGGCGGAGGCCTGCGGCACTGATCGGCCGGCCAGACCTTCACACAGGACGTTCGAACGTCCGCGCCCCCAAACAACTGAGTTACGCTCGCGATCATGTCGAAAGACGCCCGCCTCCGTGGGGCCCGACGATCATGTTGGCGTCATCGGTGTCCGCCAGCATCACGGGCACCAGCGCCCTCCATGTCGCGCAAGTTCGGTGAAGTGACCCGATCGTCGGGCAAAAGGCGCCCGCATTAAAGGCTCGAAACCTGCGGCCAGGCTCGGGCACCGCTCCACTCATGGTTAGCCCATTTGCGAGCGTGAGTTCATCCGGGACCCGACTAACGGAAGCCGTAGACCAGAACCTTTTTCCCCTCAAAGCTTTCTTGCACACCTTGCTCGCACTGCGGTGGACACGTTACGCCGTCCGGGGTCTGGCCTGACGCGGTGACCGCCCTGTAGACAACGGATTGGACGAGCGTCCCGTCGGCAGCGACGACGATGTTTAGATCAGTCTCGACGCCGGCCGGCACGGCTCCGCCGGCGGTATAAACGATTTTCATGGTACCGGTGCAATCGGAGTTCACCGTATATGTGCCAGTCTGGTTCGGGTTGAAGGTAATCTGCCCACCTTTCGGTAACCCGCCAATAACGCCGAAGTCGGTGCGTGAGAAATTGCCTGCGCCGTCGAACGTCACAAGGGCGACGTCATCGAGGATCGACGGGGCGGCGTACGGATGCACCTTAGCATCGGCACCTATTAATCCAAGAATCTCTCCGTGACCGATAAACCCAAACGGTCCCTTTAGCGTTGCGTTCGAGCAAAGGCCGCCGTGGCCGCCATGGCCATCAGCCTGGGCGGCACCACTGAGCGTGAGAAGTGCGATGGCTGTTGCCGACGCTAAGCTTAAATGCTTGATCTTCACGGTCATCTCCTTACTAGCGAATCGGGCGTTGAATATCACGCCGCGCAAGGCCAGTTAGCGGTCGGCCTTCGGCCCTCAAGTGAGTCGCCCAGCCGAGGGTAGCGGTGCAGTTCATTTCCTTCCTCTGTAAAGTTGCTGGATGCGCGCGGCTTGACCGTCATTCTTCGAGTCCACGAGGTCTTGATAAACTGCGCCCCGGCTTTTTTCATGGGGAACGGCAACGCCGCCCGACTCGGAGTGACCAGAAAAGTCCGGACCTTGCGAAGTAATCACGGTCTCCGACGTTGCCGGCGACGAATTCGGGATGGTGTCTGCAGCGTTCGCCTGCCAGGCGGACATACAGATCACTCCACCGACAAGTAGCAGTGCTGGCTTCATGTGAATCTCCTTGCGAAAGTATCGGCGCAGTCTCGGTTGCGTCGGACCGGGCGACAGTCTCGCCACGTTCGACAGGAACGAATCTAAAGTTGCATTACGATTCGATTCGACTGCCGCGGACTGTGCATCTTGATGGGTGCCGTACGCGGTGCTTTCTGGTCGTCCGCTTTGTGCCCGGCTCCCGCGTGGCAAATCTTGATGAACCGAGTATGGTGTGTGGACGCAGCCTCGCCTATATGTCTTTCGTAATAGGCGCTGCCTCAGCGCGGCGACCGGCCGGACGCGTGAACTTCGTCGACAGCGCGAGCTGTCCGCATCGGGTGCTCGCCAGACGGCATCGACGTGCCCGTTGACATCGGACGACGAGCGTCAGGGACCTCGCGAATGAGGCAAGGTGCTCGAAATGCCTGAGAACCTGGTGGTTCGCGTGTATAAGGAGTCACTATTCCCGCGTCACTTTGCGCCGATTAGCCCGGAGCCTGCCTTGGGCGGCGTACTGACTCTGCGTGAAACTGCACAGCTGCTATCCCGCCGCCCTGGCGCAATCGACGTTTCAGCATTCGCAGTGGACCGATGGTCTCGAACTGCCGGAGCTTCGTTAACCGAAGCATGCTCGTGAATATTGGGCGCGTGCGGCTATTCCGATCCGTTCCAGCCCCCGAAAACTCCGGCCGATATCCTACGAATGACAGTTCGGCTTCGAGGGACTAAACCGCTCGCGCGGTAAGGGGCTGCGGCCGGCGGTAGTAGCAATGGAGAGGAAACCGACTCTGTTCTCATGTTGATGGGCGAGGTAATTCGCCTCGCCGTTCAACGGGAGCAGAGT
>NZ_JAYMRT010000056.1:0-9571 GCF_038900515.1 Burkholderia sp. JPY481 | reverse complement strand
TGCGAAGAGAATCGTGAAGCCCAGCAACGCTCCCGACGCGGAATAGACCGAGAAGTCCACCGTATCCGTGATGTCAATTTCGAATACCGCCAGCAATAGAGGCATGACGGATATGACGGTGGTCGCGCTAACCTTCCATTCGAGCAGCGCCGCGATCGGCGACGGAAACAGCGTGACGATACCGTACCGCACCAGAACACACGTCCAGCTTTGGCCGTGACGGAGGCCGCGCGCCACACTGATATGCTGATAGAAGCTGAAGGTACCTCCCTTTGTCATGGCCTCACCGCGATCGCTGCCCGGACGCGAAAAGAAAGGTATTGCGCCACCAGCGTCCCGACCCAGAGGCAATGCGATCAGGACCAGTATGTCCGCATAGTGCGCCATCATCAAACTCAGCCATGCCGCGCACGCTCTCGATCCTGGGGTATCCGTCCTTTTCGGGTGGCGTCAAACTCGCCTGATAGCGCTTTGTCACCTTGGCGCCGTGACCTGTCTTTGATTTCAGTTTGAATGACGGTTGGAAGAAGTTGATATACAGCCGCGACACTTGATAAAGTGAGGCAAGTGTTTTCTGTGGCTTCGAGACCTTGTAGCCTGCCGTCCCCCACCAGATGACGTACAGACGGCGCCATTCTTTTGCGCGACCCGCGCCTGATCGTTTTTCTTGCAGGCACGCCAACGCACCATCTCGATACCCGTTGCCTTGAAATCAAAGACGGCCGGGTTCATGAACGCGCAATCGTTATCGCAGTCCAGACCAAGGCAGATATCGCATGGCTGGACGAGCTTCGCCGGCATTCGCTTGACCTGATCTCCCATTTCAATCAATCGGCCATAAAGGAAGATCATTGAGATCCTCACACTCAAACCGGAGGGGGACCAAACGAACTATACGACGGTCGGATGGCGCCGCGAAACGCTTCCGACTTGTCGCCGTTTGATCCGCTCGTCAGCAACGGCAGCACACAACGTCGTCAAATCTCGCGAGCTAACCCGAATCCCTGCTGATCAAACAACCGACGGTAAGTACTATCATCGAGCTGAACGAGCCGGTCGTGGCTTCCTTCCTCGACGAGGCGGCCGTGATCAAACACCAGCAGCCGATCGAGCGCACGAACCGTGGACAGGCGGTGTGCAGCCACGAGTGTGGTACGCCCAACCATCAACCGCTCCATCGCCTGCTGAATCAGCACTTCACTTTCGCCGTCAAGGTTCGAGGTCGCTTCATCGAGAATAATGATTGGCGCGTCTGCCAAGAAAGCACGAGCGATAGCCACTCGCTGACGTTCACCGCCCGAAAGCTTCACGCCGCGATCGCCCACCAGCGTGGCATATCCGTTCGGTAACGCGGCAATGAACTCGTGCGCGTTCGCTAGCGCGGAAGCTTGCTCGATCTCGGCCTGCGTCGCGTCCGGCTTACCATATGCGACGTTCTCCGCGAGCGAACGGTGAAACAACAACGGCTCTTGTTGCACGATAGCGATCTGCCGTCGCAGCGAAGTCTGCTCAACTTGGGAAATGTCTTGCCCGTCAATCCTTATGCGACCATCGCTGAGATCGTAGAGCCGCTGGATTAGTTTTATGAACGTAGTCTTTCCCGCCCCTGAACGGCCCACCAGCCCAACGCGCTCACCGGGCGCAATGGTTACTGAGAAATCCTTGTACAAAGGCTCCCGGACTTTGTCGTATTGGAAAGTCACCCGGTCGAAGCAAATCTCCCCTCGTCGAATCTCGATAGGACGCGCACCTGGCCGGTCCTCGATGCCAGATCTCTCTCGCTCAAGCAGAACTAGTTGCTGCATATCATTCACAGAGCGTTGCAGGTTGCGTACGTGCATCCCAACTTCGCGTAGATAACCTTGCAAGACATAGAACATTGTTAGCGCAAACGCGATGTCACCGACGCTTGCTTCATCGCGCACGCGGAACCATAGTGCGGCACTGAGCATCGCGGTTTGCATCAGCACGAGCATGCCGCTCTGGACTCCACCATTGGTCGTGCTGCGCGCCCACATGCGAGCCGTATGCTTACGCCACTTGCTGACTATGCGGGCAAACCTAGCTTCTTCTCGGCTCTCGGCGCCAAACGCTTTCACGAGCGAGTTACAGGCTATCGCGTCGGAAAGCCTACCTCCCATGCGGGTGTCCCACAGATTGCTGATGTGCGCGGCGGGCGCGACATAGCCGAGCGATAGCGACACTGCGACCGTAATGTACAGCAGCGAGCCTGCGCCAACCAAGACACCCATCAGCGGCCAGCGAACACCAAGCAGTATCGTCGCGCCACCCAGCATCAGCAGCGAAGGCAGCAACGCGAGAAGCAGCGTGTCGTTCATCAGTTCTAGTGCCCACATACCGCGCGTGATCCTATGTACTGTCGCACCGGCGAAACTATTCGCATGCCAATCGGTGGAGAGACGTTGCACTCGGCAAAATGCGTTCGACGCGACGTCGCTTATCATGTTCAACGTCAGCACCATAATGTTGTGAAGCGTGAAATGTCTCGCCAAGGTCGTGCCAACTCCCAATGCAATCAGCAAACCAAAAGTACTTGCTGCATGGTGCCACGCAGCGGACTTCAAGCCCATATCACCGCCACCAGCTGTCAGCGCATCCACCAGTCGCCCAGAAAAGAATGGCGTCACCACCTCGGCAAGGGTGGCCAGTAATGCGAGCGTCGCGATCGCGGAAATTCTCACAGGCTGTTTGCGCCAGTATCGTACAGTAAAGACTAGTACGCACTTAAACGCCCGCATGCCAAACCAAGGTTTCTTTTTCGCCATCATTTATATATCGACGTATCTCACTTCGTGGAATGAAAGAATTAAGCTTCATCAATCATAGGTCGTATTGAAACCAAACATTTGGCTCGACATAAACGATGCAATTTTGCTCCATTGAAACGAGCACCGGCACCAATGCCCCATCGACCTCAGCACTCCCGGAATGTTCGAATATTTGCCCTGTCCATCGTGACCATTCCGAAATCGTTCCAACGATGGTCATGGAATAAGGGGCAATTTTCATGAGCCTTCCTCCAGCACCGAGGTGGGTTCGCAACCAAGAATCCATCGGCAAACCGTCGGGGCGTTGTAGTCGCGTATACTCGAGCATCGGCATCCCGGGCACATGGTGTTTCTGGCTTGGCCGAACGGGGACCGAAAGCTTTGAGAATCCCGCCATTTTGGCACATTGCTTCAACGCATTCAGCAGTGCCAGCGCATTACCGAGACCTCTCGCCTTTGGCAGTAGGGTAATTTCGAGTGCGCTTATCGTCGTTGGTTCACGGCCTAGCAGACTGTCTTCGTGAGCCCAGCGGATAACCTCATCCCAACCGCCGTCCGGCAATTCCATGCGGCCCTCGATGTTTGAGGCAAATGGAACGCCGAAAGCGCGCCCAACGACCTCCTCGTCGACAAGCCCAGCATACGCGAAGTCTAGGTATCTTGAGAAGACTCCCGCGCCAAAATAGAGCTTTGCGGTTCGATCATGGCGCATAAAGTCCGGCCACATGCTATCTAACTCGCTCGAAAAAACAAGAGGAATAAGTTCCGGCCTCTCTCGCAAAGAAAATATTTTCAAATTCATCTCCGAACTCCGACGGGAATCATTAAATTGCATCGCTCATATTCTTTCTTACAGCCCCCCGAATGGATAGGATCATCAATGATCTTGAGAACGTTAGGCACTTTGTGCCGGGCTTTGTATCCTGACGGGGCGAAATAACACAGGCCATAGCCAACCGATATATCGGATGAAGATTGATACTTCGCCACTGCGTATCTGACGTTGATGAACAAAGACACGCCGCGTCGCTGCAATGAATTGCGCGAGATGTTCAATGCACTGCACTGGATCGTGCGCGCGGCTATGCCGTGGCCTTTGTTGGCCAATGACTTTCCGCCGTGCGGCAGTAATGTCGATATGGCGGTCGATATCTTCGACCAGTTGCTTGCCGCGCATGTGATGCCGGCCAACGAACAGGAGCATGCTCTGGTCGGAGGATTGGCGCGCCAGATTCAGCACGCCAAAGGCCAGACGGTCAAGGTAGCGTTCGCCGATCAGGGATATACCTGCGAAGAGCCTGCACAGGCCGCACTCGACGAAGAGATCGAGCTTCAGATAATCAAGCGGATTGAGGCGAAAAATGGCTTCGTGCCGTTGCCGCGCCGCTGGGCGGTCGATCGCGGCTTCGGCTGGCTCAACCGCTTCCACCGACTGGCAGGAGACCAACGGCAATTCCCCGAGACCATGGCCGGCCTTTCTGTCGTACCCCCCGTGTTTATGCCTATCCACTGTGCATTCCTTAACAAAATTGCCTTCTAACACCACAAGCGCGTCCCCGTTGAGCACAAGCTCAATCCAAGTTCCCTGTTGATATATGCAATGCACGCGCGGCGGCGTGAGATAGTGGAGAACTGTGGCTGGACAATCGGTCATGTTGGATCAAATGCCCCCATTGATGAAAGACGCGTCCAGAGGCCTCATTCTCTGACCGGGAATGGATATCCACGCCGTACTATTGAGTTGCGCTCCCCGCGGGTCGACCCGCTTCACATCACCGCTAGCACTGCAAAGTGATCGTTTCTATTTGCTCGTGATGTCAGTGCCATTTTCTCGTTGCAGGTTGGCTGACAGCCTTGAATCGGAGTCATTGTGCCACTGGTTCGAGTTTGAAAATCATTACCATATTCGAGCAACGCCAAAGCAAATATCGCGCTCTCTCGACTATTGCGATCGCCGCCCGCCAGTAGGCCCGGCGCTCGACCAAGATTGCTTTAAGTCAGGATACAAGCACCCTGTTCTTAGCGAGAAGAGATACCTTTTCCAACACAGAAATGGCACGTTCTACTAGATATTCAGCGCTGTTATCTTTCTCGCAAACGGCCTCCACAATTAAGCGCGCGCTAAGACTCATCCGCAGCGCAGAAACAGGAACCCCATCGATCTCGCCACATAAAACGGGTTGGCCCAATTCGCAACGCGCGGACAATATTTTTCGTCTTACTCCGCGCGAATTCCCACCAAGGTCTGCTTTCATTCGATTGAAGATTTTGGTGGTCTCCTCCGCGCGCAGCGGCCTTCTTCGGTTATTAAACTCGAACAAGATGAAAGGAAAAATCGTTGGTATCTGATCCCACGTCGACTGATTTTCCGTTGGACGGCGCTGCAAGGCGGGTTGTTCCAGGAGACTAAGCTGTTGCGAATTACTCATCCATGACGTAATAGCGTTATAGAAGTTCTCCACGACCTTTCTGACACCTTCCGCGGGGATGCCGTGAAAATCCCGCAGTTCAGTGAGGGCAGCCTCCCACCGCAAAAGCAATCCAAAGTTGCTTGCATTGTGAAGCGACATGATGCCATTCCAATGTGGCGGCCACTCTGCGCGCGCGCTATTGACGCGAAGTGCCGGATCGACCGGCCGCATCATCAATCTGCATGCTGCGTCTGCCGGAACCAGCAACATTGCGGAAAATGGAGGGCCGCTAAAAAACTTTGATCCAGTAATGATGACAATACTATCCGCACGGAGGTAACTAACTAACGTGCTCGATGCCAGCCTGAATTGAGAGGCATCGATGACAGTCTCGATGATGTTTGGCCAGCGCCGCTTGAGTTCGAGGACACGATCCGGACTGGGGCCCAACACGCCGGTCTTGGAGACGTCGGTTAATACGATCAAAATGCGATCATACTGCTTTACAGCACTCAATACCGTTGCTTCAAGTTCGTCATCAACCTCAGCAATGGGTCGGAGACTGCCGTCCTCTGAGCGAATTGCTATCGACTCGACGTGATTGACATCGCCGAAATCTCCCACATTCCCATCGTTCATCGCGGGGGGGTAGCGATGATACAAGGCGCCCGCCAAAGCACGCGCGACACCGCTCCCCGTCTCTTCCGGTTGAACCATGATCGCCAACGTTGTGCGAGAGCTGGTCCCGGCCACCAGTCTTGCGACAAGCATGTGAGCATCTGTGCCGGAAGCGGATACAATAGCCTCCAATCCAGATAGTTCTCCTAAGCCACACAGGTCGATAAATTCACTACGCAGCCTCGACATCTCCTCCAAATAAACATCCGCCGGATTTCTCTCCCGTAAGCTACTCAAGAGATGGGAGCGTAGTTGTTGCGCAGCAGAGTGGCCAGATAGGGAAATAGTAGATGCCGTGGCGGAGCCAAATGCTAACAGTCCTGTATCTGGTATCGGTCGCCCCCCATATTTGTTGATCATTGCGGCGGTGTCGAGTTCGATCCGCGGGTCCCCTCCTTGCGTTAGGGCTTCGAAAGTCGACGGGAGGTAACTGTCGAGATTGTGCGAGCGCGTTGTCATAGCGTCAGGGCCCTATTGTTCGCGGGTGTGGTGTGCTGCTTAAGCATAAGGAAAGCGCGCGTGCAAGAATCCGACGGTTTTCCGGCACGGCCATCATTGTCACGTGATCGCCGGGAATCGGTATGGCGTGAATGGCCTCGGGATTTAGAACTCGGTCCCAGCCATGCATGGGTGCAATCTTCTTAGCCTCCGTTGCATCCGGAGTGCGCCCAGCCCGGAAATTCTCGGGAAGCTCAGATGCATAGAACTGGTGAATTTCGACTTGCAGGGATGGAACCTGATAGTTCAGTAACGCGTGCTGAAAATGGATATACGTTTCGACGGTTTCGTAGAAATCCGCTTCTACAACTATCGCCCCAATTTCCTGTGCCTTTTGGAGTAGTAGCGGAACAGAACTGTTCCTAGCGCAGCGCTGTAGCAGTTCGAATCGTTCATCGTCCAAAGACTCCAGAGGTTCAAATACCATTTCGAGTATTATTTCGGCATCAGATTTTTTCGGAGAATTTGCTGGCAGCGGGGCATCGATAAGACCCAGAAAAGATACCGTTTCATCGAAGCGCAGCAACTGCTGAGTAATCGCGTAAGCGAGGATCGCACCGGACGAATATCCGGCAATCCGGTAGGGAGCTCGTGGCTGAATCTTCTTCATCGTCAACAGTGTATGTGTTGCGATCTCCTCAAGAGTCAGTGAACGATCTTTGAAGGAGGGCCATGGTAGAGCGTAGATGGGACTATCCACTTCCATTTCTTTTGCTAAAGTGGAGACATACGAAAAATCTCCATAGCCTGTCGGAACAAAGAAAACGGGAGGCTGAGTTCCCGCCAAACGGACCGGCAACACTCCAGACACATGAGGATCCATGTCCATCTCGACCTTGGAGGCAAGATCCTTCAGGACGGGGGCTTCGAATAGATCGATAGCGCTTAATTTCATTCCCCGATCCAGTGCTCGGCTGAGCAGCCGCACGGCCAGCAGCGAATGGCCGCCCAGCTCGAAGAAGTGGTCATGCCGACCGACCCGCTCCAGCCCCAGCAGCTCCGCCCACAGCTGCGCCAGCACCGTCTCGAGCTCCCCGCGCGGCGCCTCGTAGCCCCGCCGCGCATACGCATCGTCCTGCGGCGCCGGCAGCGCCCGGCGGTCCAGCTTGCCGTTCACCGTCAGCGGCAGCGCCGCCAGCGGCACGAACGCCGCCGGCACCATGTAGTCCGGCAGCTGCCCCACCAGATGCGCGCGCAGCGTCGCCGCAAGCTGCGCTTCCTGCGCCTCCGCTGCGGCCACCACATACGCCACCAGCTGCGGCTCGCCGGCCCGCTCCTCGCGCGCTACCACCACCGCCTCGCGTACCCATGCATGTCCGCACAGGTGCGCGGCCACCTCGCCCGGCTCGATGCGAAAGCCCCGGATCTTGACCTGCTCGTCGGTGCGCCCCAGAAACTCCAGATTGCCGTCCGGCAGGTACCGCGCCAGGTCCCCCGTGCGGTACAGCCGATCGCCCTCCACAAAGGGACTGGCGATGAACCGCTCGGCTGTCAGCTCGGGGCGGTTCAGGTAGCCACGCGCCACCCCCGCCCCGCCAATGTAGAGCTCGCCCACCGCCCCGAACGGCACCGGCTCGCCATGACCGTCCAGCACGTACACCCGCGTGTTCGCAATCGGACGGCCGATCGGTACACCTTGATGTGGCACGCCGAATGGGGTGTCAATAGGAAAAAAGGATGACCAGATGGTTGTTTCGGTTGGCCCGTAGAAATTCTTTACAGAGTTCACCGCTTCATTTAGGCGAAGTGACAGAGTTGCAGGTAACGCTTCTCCCCCACATACCGCATTCAGCGCTGGTGTTCCTTGCCAGCCTCCATCTAAGAGCAGGCGCCACATTGCCGGAGTCGCCTGCATGAAAGAAATGTTGTGATGTGCTATGTAATGGCGTAAGGCCATGGCGTCGATTGCATCCTTACGGCTTGCAAGGGCGACTGCGGCCCCAGTGCTCAAAGGCAGGAACAGTTCGAGCCCCGCAATATCGAACGAGATGGTGGTCAAAGCCAAAAAAGTATCGCGGTCAGAAATTGAAGATATCTCTGAAAACGCCGATAGAAAGTTCACCACCCCCCGGTGCTCGACCATCACGCCCTTGGGCGTGCCGGTGGAGCCCGAGGTGTAGATCACATAGGCCAGATGGTGCGGACCCAGGCCCAGCGCGCGCGCATCCGGATCCGATGACGGCTGCCCGGCCCACGCCGGCGACTGCGCCTCCAGCTCCACCAGCCCCACCCCAGCGAGCGCCTCCGCGCCCAGCGCCGCACGCCCCGCCGCATCGGCCAGCACCAGCCGCGGCGCCGCCTCCCCCAGAATCTGCCGCAGCCGCGCGCCCGGATACGCCGCATCCAGCGGCACATACGCGCCCCCCGCTTTCAGGATCGCCAGCAGCCCCACCACCATCGCCGCGCTGCGCTCCACGCAGATCCCCACCGGCTGATCCGGCCTGACTCCGAGTGCGATCAGATGATGGGCCAGCCGGTTGGCCCGCGCATTGAGCTCGCCATAGCTCAGTCTCTCGTTCTCATGCACCAGCGCCACCGCCTCCGGTGCCCGCCGCACCTGCGCCTCGAACAGCTCATGGATGCACCGCTCCGACGGATACGCCGCCTCCGTGCGGTTCAGCTCCTCCAGCAGATACCCGCGCTCCGCCGCCGGCAGGATCTCCAGCTCCCGCACCGGCGTGTGCGGCGAGCGCTCCAGCAGCTCCGCCAGATGCTCCAGCGCGCACTGCATGTAGCCGCACACCCGCTCCGCAGAAACCGGCCCGCTCACCTGCGCCGTCAGGCCCAGTGCTTCTTCCCAGTCCTCCACCGACAGGCTCAGGGGATAGTTGGTGCGTTCCTGCGCACCCAGCCACTCGATGCCGCCCGGGACATCGTCCGCGGCGGCGCCCTGAAGCGCCGCCAGCGTATTGTGGCGATAGTTCAGCAGCGCGCTGAACAATGGCGCAGGCGCCGCAACGCCGCTGCAGCGCTGCGCCAGCGCCAGCGGGGCATGCTCGTGGGTGAGCAGCTCCGCCAGCCGCGCGTGGGTGCGACGCACACTCTCCCCGACCCCGGTTCCATCCACGTCGAGCCGCACCGGCAGCGTGTTCATGAACAGCCCCATCGCCCGGTCCGCGCCGCTGCCACCATGCATGCGCCCGAACAGCACCGTGCCGAACACCACCTGCTCGCGCCCGCTGCTGCGCGCCACCA
>NZ_JAYMRT010000055.1:0-9651 GCF_038900515.1 Burkholderia sp. JPY481 | reverse complement strand
TGGAAGACCGCACGCCGGATGAGGCATACTTCGCGACACTGCCTGCGATCAAATCGGCAGCATGAACGCCCCGGTGGTTCCACTTAAAAATCTCGGGACCCTGCCCGAACAAGCGGCGCCACCTCTCTGCCCGTTTTTTGACACGACGAGACCAATGACCGAAAAAGAACAGCATCCCGACAGCCCGGTGATGAATCCGTCCGGCGAAGTGAAAGTTGATCCATTCCAGAAGTAAGACTTGTACCGGTCCGCGAAAGGGCTCTGACCAACCACATTCTCAGTCGTCAGCGCGGCAACCACATTCTCAGAACAGCTGCGCTAGAAGCGGCGCCAGATTCTTCCACTTCACCGTGCTCCGGAAGGCAAGGCCATCTTCGTCAAGTGATTCGATGATCACGCGCTGACCGCGCGCTTCGGCCACCACCCGCACCACTCGCTCCCCATAGCGCATCAGCACGCCGATGTCCGGGCAGACATCCTTCCGTCGACCGCGTCCTGTGCGACTCATGTCTTCGCGCCGGACTTGCGTACAGCTTTCACAGGCCCGGCAGACTGCCGGCCCGCGCGGCGCGGAGCGCGGCGTGCGGCACTGCCCGGACCGGACGCTTTCTGCCGCAGGAATTCCAGCTCCTGCGCCTGGGCCTCGTGGCTCGCCCGCATCGCTTCAAATCGCCCCTCCAGCATACCCGTCGAATGGCGTAAATCTCCCAGTTGCGCCTGCAATGAATGGATCTCGGCCTGCGCGCGCTCGCCGTCGCGAGACGCGCGTTGCTGTACACCTTCAAGTTCGCGCTGCAGACGCGTAGCCGCGGCCCGTTCGCGCTCGATCTCAAGCAGCGCGCGCTTCTCCGCGGCCTGCAAACGGGTCTCGGCCAGTTCGGTGCTGGTCCGCTGTTTGTCGAGTTCAGCGGCGAAGTCGGTGCGGGCCTGCGCCAGAGCGGCGTCCCGCTCGCGTAGCGCCTGCTGCGCGCGCTCCAGCTCGCCTTCAAGCGCGTGACGGGTCGCCGCGGCCGCAGCCTGCGCCTGCTCGAGTTCCTGGATGCGTACTTGGGCGGCAAGCAGCGTGGTTGTCCGCTGCTCAAGCGCCGTTTCGGTGCGCGCCAGATCCGCCTGCACGGCCGTGACAGACGCCTCGGCGGCGAGCCGCGCGGCTTCGACTTCGGTCCGCAGCGCCTGGAGGGCGTCATCGGCCGCGCCGGCAGCACGCTTCCAGAGTATGGCCACCAGGTCGCCTGCCGCGTCACGCAGTTCCCCGGGCAGTTCGGCGTGTTCGATGCGCACGCGGCTTTTCTCCCGAAGGTCGGCCCAGAACGCGTTGAGCACCGCGACGGGCGTACTCATGCTGCCGCGGCGCACGAGCTGATAGAGACGGTTCGCCGTCGGCGTGACGCCGAAGCGGAAAAACAGCAGCGCGCAGGCCTCCCGATAGAGATCGCGCGTATGCGGAAATTCGGCTTTCAGGCGCTCGATCTCGGCCTGGAGGCGGCTTTCATCAGGAACGGTGTCAGACATGAGCATTCCGCGATTTTGAGAGGTAATATTACTGCGTAGTTTGACTTTTTTCTACTGTTTCCTCATTAACTTTTGACATTATTTTTATAATGTTGAAATCTACTGCGAGAGGTGCGACACTGAACGCGTGACACCCCAAGACCACCGGATCCCATGAAAACGGCCCTCATCGCGCCGCGCCCGCTCGACGTCCTCGAACTGCCCGATGATCTCGACGGCCACACCGGTGTCAATCGCGCCACCGGCCGCCGCCAGATCGCCGCCGATGACGACCTCGCGGCCGTGCGCGCATGGCTCGCGCGCGTCGCCGACACGAAAACCACCTTCGAGAACTACCGCAAGGAAGCCGAACGGCTGCTGCTGTGGTCCATCGTCCAGCTCGGCAAGCCGCTGTCCTCGCTCACGCACGAGGATCTGCTCGTGTACCAGCGCTTCCTCGCGGACCCGCAGCCGCGCGCGCGGTGGGTCAGCGGTGGGGAAAACGGCAGCGGCCGGAAGTTTTCGCGCGAGGATCCGCGCTGGCGCCCGTTTCACGGGCCGCTCGCCCCAAGCAGCCAGCGCCAGGCGATGGTCATCCTCAACGCCCTTTTCTCCTGGCTCGTCGGTGCGGGCTATCTGGGCGGCAACCCGCTGTCGCTCTCACGCCAGCGCGCGCGACGCTCAGCGCCGCGCGTCACGCGCTTTCTGGAGCGCGACCTGTGGCAGGAGGTCAAGGTCTACATCGATTCGCTGCCTCGCGAGACGGCCCGCGAACGCGAACGCTACTGGCGCGCGCGCTGGCTGTTCACCCTGCTCTATCTGGCCGGCCTGCGCATCTCGGAAGTCAGTGGCAACACGATGGGCTGCTTCTTCTGCCGGCGCGACACCGACGGGCACGAGCGCTGGTGGCTCGAGGTCACGGGCAAGGGGGACAAGGACCGGCTCGTGCCCGCCTCCGCGGAGATGATGGTCGAGCTTGGCCGCTACCGCCGCGAGCGTGGGCTGCCGCTGATGCCCGCGCAGCACGAGGACACGCCGCTCGTGCTGCCACTCGGAAAATCCATGAAACCGCTCACGCGCGCGGCGCTGCACACCATCGTCAAGGCCATCTTTGGCGGCGCCGCGAAAAAGCTGCGCCTGCGCGGCGACGAGTACGCTGCGCGCGCCGCGCAGCTCGAGCGCGCCTCGGCGCACTGGATGCGTCACAGCGCGGGTTCCCACATGGCCGACGGCGACGTCGATCTGCGGCTCATCCGCGACAACCTTGGCCATGCGTCGCTGACCACCACGAGCCTGTATCTGCACGCCGACGATGACCAGCGGCATCGCGAAACAGAAGAGAAGCACCGCATCGACTGGTAACCGGCGATCCCGCGCGGCATGCCGCGCTGCGCCGATGTAACCGGTTTCCGCAGCGAAGCCCAGTCCACTTGCCTGGACCGCGGAGTTCCCAGCGTTCGCTCGGGATCGACGCACCCAGCTCAGAACAGGCCGCCGCGCTCGGCGCCTTTCGTGAAGTCAAACAAGAACGACTTCGTAGATGCCGAGGCGATTTGCGAAGCCGCATCACGACCAACGATGAGGTTCGTGACGCCGAAGACTGAATCGCAACAAACACGTTCTGTCCTGCATCGCGTGCGCGAATCGATGGTGCGGGACCGCACCCGAACGATCAACCAGATGCATGGCTTCCTGCTCGAGTTTGGTGTCAGCCTGCCGGTCGGCAAGACTGGCGTTGTGCGTCTTCCGGAGCTTCTCAACTACCATTCCTTGCCACCCCGGCTAGTCGCGATCCTCGAACGGCTCCACGAGCACTTCAAGTACCTGCAGCAGCAGATCGATGAGATCGACCGCGAGGTGATGCAGCAGCTCGCCGACGACGATGTCGGACAAAGGCTCATGAGCATTCCGGGAGTCGGGCCGGTCACAGCAAGCGTGCTTGCCGCAGAAATGGGTGATGGCAGGCAGTACGCCTGCAGCCGCGATTTTGCGGCATCACTTGGCCTGGTTCCACGTCAGTACAGCACGGGCGGCAAATCCAATCTCCTCGGGATCAGCCGGCGCGGCGACAAACGCCTCAGGTGTCTCCTTGTCCAGTGCGCCCGAGCCTACATGCAACGCCTGCAGAAGCAAACCGGTCGCCTCGCGGAATGGACGCGCGCGCTGCTGACGCGACGCCACACAAACGTGGTGGCGTGTGCGCTGGCCAACAAGCTGGCCCGGACCGCGTGGGCGATCGTTGCCCGTCATAGCACTTTTGATTCTGAGTTCCAGAGCCAGCGGGCTTGAACAAACACAGTATCAGCAGCAATTCCCTCTCTGCTTTTGCGACGACTGAAACCTGATGACGTGAACGGCACACCGGCCTGTGGAACAACCTGGAAAGTAAAGAGGCTTCTGAAAGCCGCCCAACTTTAAAGGATCCGTAGGCGCGAATTTCATCGAGGCGCGGGGAGTAGTCCCCACATCGACGCCGGATAGATTTGGGCAAGCCAACTCGACATCAAGCATCAGGGGTTGCAAAACTGGGGCGGACCATAGATTTACTTGCCGGAAAAGCAAACTAAACGTGGACCTTGTTGACGAAGGAAAGTAATCTGGAACTTTGCGGATGTTTGCTGGTGGCTGACGTTCGTCTGGTCGATCCTTGAGCGCTATTTGCACCACAACCGTTTTGCGAAGGCAGAGTCGAAAAAGTATCAGCCGGCTCTTTGTATTCTCTTGGGCGTTTCCTCGATCGAGGAACTGCTGGTGCTTTTCAAGACCGCCGAGGATTGCGGGATGTTGGAAGGGTATCGTTTCAACTCCTCGTTAGGCCGCATTCCGTTCAGGAAGTTGATGAACTACGACGGACTTTCAAAGGTTTCGTAGACTGCGGCATCGAGAGGGGCGGAGGGACCGCCCCTCGCATACTAATGAAAAAACGATCTGTTTCAGTTTGCCTGTCGCTTCCCGATGCGTGGGTCTTCCATACGATATCCGTACATGGTCATCGGACGATGTTGGTCCACGTCGCGTACCCTATGCAGGTGTCTCGCCGACAGCCAGAAAATCTTCAGGCGGATCCGCTCGAAGACTGATGTATTCGAGGCGCCACTGATCAACCCGTCGAAGATCTGCCAGCGAGAGATGTGTATCCGCGACGGCGACACTCCTCTCAAGAGCAATTTCCTTAGCTTCCTCTGGCTTGCCATAGACGCTCGTGAATAGTTCGGAAATCTCGCTGGCCGCTTTCTCGTCTGCAGCACGCGCAACCGCCCCCCTTCTGTAGCGTCATACGCAACGGTGATGCGTAGGAAGTAAGGCTCACCGTCTTCGAGGTCCTGAAAGCGCGCTGTGTCGAGGTCGAAGAAAACGCCCACCAGATGGGCGTTGTATGGCTCGAGGAGCTTGCCGGTCAGTTGCTCAACCGTCTTGCCCTTATGTTTTCGGCGAAGGCGATTCTCGAACGCATTCGGGAAAGCCGGACGACCATACCGCGCGGCCAGCCATTGCTTGAGTGCCCTCTTCTCGTCGGCATTCAGTGTGACTGACGCATCCGGATTGGCAGCGATCGCATCGAACATCGCCGTACCGACCACGCTTCGGGCATCGTGACGCAGTTCAAGCGCGAGCGTCTCCCCTTCCCCCGTGGTGTAGGAGAGATGAAGCCGGCGTACGTTTCGGGCACGAGTGAACGTTGGCTCCGCCGTCGCAACGATGTCCGCGACGATGCACTCGACAAAGGGCTCCCTGTCGTTGGCGAGATCGCAGTCGTGCGAGATGACAACGACGCGATGTTGACCGCCGTCATCAAAGACGAGTCCGAGGTTCAACGCATGAGCGTCAACGATGAGACTGCCTTGCCGCCAAGCACTGTCACGTCCCGGCATCCCGCCCCCTCAGCGATCCTCGGCAGCACCTGGAATCGAAACATCCGATTGCCAGTCTGCTGTGGCTGGAGCCGCGGTATTCGAAAGACCTGAGAGTGCATAGGATCGCTCCATTGCCCGAGCCTCTTCAATCAAAGTCTCCACGGCCGCCGAACTGTCCTCCCCGGCCTTCAGGATGTCGAACAGGGAGCGATCTTCAAACGCTTTCATTTTCAGGAGACTCGACGCGCGCGCGACTCCTGCCGCCTTGAACGCGTCAGCGATCTGACTCAACGTCCTGATGCGCGCGAGCCTGTCCACGTCCGGCATCGACTCTTCGGACAGCCACTTGTAGATCGCCTGGCGCGACACATCGAAGAGAACCGCAAGATCGCCAATAGCGGGATTCAGCACTGCGCGGACATTTTCCAGATGTTCCTTCGCCGTCCGGATATCCGCGCGCGGGCGCCTGCGCGGCGACCGCACCGCCGTGTCATCGCTGACAAAGAGTCCTGATCGAGGTGAAAGGTACCCGCTCCAACGGTCTACATTCTCAAGCGGATATGCAGACCCCGTCCCAATGAACGGCCGCAACATCACCGGGTAATGCTTCGCAGCGCCAAACGCAGGCAATGATGATTGCATATGTCCGTCTCCTGATTAGTTTTTACGACCAAGCCTTTAGGGCATGAGGCGTAATGATCGCCTCAAACGCCCGGCGGATATCTCGGTGTAATGCCTCGAGCTGGCTCGCGAGCGACGCGAAGTCAAGCGGAAATCGCCCCTGAACGAAATGGTCCGTGTCGATGACCGCATGACGCTGCGGCTCCTGCTTCGCGAACCGGTCTTTAATCACGAGTCCGTGCGGTGCTACGTCCGGCGGAAATCCAAGCGGAGCCACGGCGCGATGCACCCTCGCCACAAGGATGCCCCGGTCAGCCAAAACCCCCGGCTGCGTCTCGAATACCTGCTCGCTCGATGCCGATTGCTCGACCGCACCAAACTGGACGCCGCGCAGGCCGCCAGCAAGATACTGATCGACCGTCTCTGCCTCGCGCGGCTGCACAGCATCTAGGTACCGCAGACCTAGGCGACTCACATGATCAAGACCCACAACCTTGTGAACGTGTTCAAGCCCGCGCAATCCGTTTGGCAAAAACTGTCGGCGCGTGTCGTAGTGGGTAGTATGAAAGGCGATGAACGTCGGGCTGAGCACGAAACTGGACGTACGGTCTGCCGTAGTCATCCGCCAGACCTTCAGGGTCCCGACTTTGGGGACAGGCGGTGCGTCATTAGCTTCGAAGACGAACTCCAGTTGCGGCATCGCCTGCTCTTCGAAGAGCGTATACCCGTCGCGGCGCAGCAGATCCTGCACTTCCCCAGCGTATTTTTCCATCGCCGGGATCGGGTTGAACTGCGCCTGCAGCAAGGCATAGTAGACCGGCGCATTGGCCATTCGTCCATTCATGATCAGCGGGCGCGAAAACGTGAGGCTGACATTTCAGTTGTCAGTTTACACTGTAGTTGACACACTCACAAGGAGAACTGCTCACAACCGGCCCGCGGCGTGCCGTCGCGGGGAGCGACATGTCGCGGGACACCCGACGTGGCGTGGGAACGAGCGCACGCGGACCATGAACCGGGCCCTTATATCCTCCACCACTCACACCAGCGTATAGAGACCGGCCGCCGAATCAAAAACGGTGGCGTCGCTTCCCCGGCTCCGCCGCCGTGTTACGTCGATTGGGCTTTGTTCGGATGGGGGTATTGCAAAGATGCTGCGGGTTGTGTAAAAGCGCAACATCATGAAGCCAGCATTGAATAATGCCATATAAAGCAGATTAAAGACGGGTGAAGCGCGCAAGCGCAAGAAGCCGGGGTACCGGGTAAGGATTTCCTGATTCGAAAATCAGGATGCCGCGCCTCGTTTTTCCAGCTTCCGCTGAATGTGACAGGGATTCTGGTCGCTGACTATGAGTCGTCGAAGCGCAATTGGAAAACCGGTGCATCATGATCGCCTATCTGTCGGAGCGGGAGAACGCCGTCGAGGAAATTAATTCGGTCTGTCTACGACTGTTCGATGAGTGGTGCGAGACGCGTCGTGTGACCTTGCTTGCGTATCTGATGCACTGCTGGCCGTTGCTCGACAGCACGCCGAAGATGCTTAAGCGTCTTGGCGAAACCATGCGCGATCTGCGGCTCTATCACGTCGACCAACTCGACGAATCAGAGTTTCAGGCACTATGTGAACTGGCCGATCTGATTGATGAGCTGATCGAGCGGCCAGCGCCGATCAGAAGCGTGCGCTCGTGGAATAGTGCCTGAACATGATCAGAATACTCATTGCGGACGATCACGCGATCTTGCGCAGCGGGATCAGGCAGATCATCGCGACGACGGTCGACATGATCGTCGCCGCGGAAGCTGCACAGGGTTCGGAAGTGATCGACAAGCTGCGCAGCTGCGCCGTCGACGTGCTGCTGCTCGACATGACCATGCCGGGCATCAGCGGAATCGACCTCGTCCGGCGCGTGCGCGTCGAGCAGCCTGCGCTGCCAGTGCTGGTACTTACCATCCACGACGACGCGCAGGTGGCGTCGCGAGCGCTGCGTGCAGGCGCGACGGGCTACCTGACAAAGGACAGCGACCCCGCCGTGTTGCTCGAAGCCATCCGCAAGATCGCGGGCGGCGGGCGTTTCATCGATCCGAGGCTCGTCGACGCAATGGTCTTCGACAGGCACCGCGGCGACGTGCCACCGCATGAAGTGCTGTCAGACCGCGAGTTTCAGGTCTTGCAAATGCTCTGTGCGGGAAAGAGCCTTAACGAAATCGCGGATGTGTGCGCGCTCAGTGCAAAAACGATCAGCACCCACAAGATGCGGCTGATGCAGAAACTCGGCATCACGAACAACACCGACGTGATCCGGTACGCGATCCGGCACGGACTGTCTTGCGTCAACTAGACTACCTGCGAATTAGGTCGGCGAGGCTCGGATACCGATCCGCGGCATTGTCACCCATTGAAAGGCCGTTGGAAAGCGGTACAGCACTACGCACAAGGCGCGGCCTTGCGTTGTTGCGAAACCTTCGCCAACCCCGCGTGAAGCGAAGCACCGCGACGCATCCGGTATTTCGTTCACCTGGTTGCGGAACTGATCCGCACCAGTCACCCATCGGGTTCAAGGCGAGTGCCGGTCTTCTGGCCTCGCCTGCCGCGCGTCAAACAAGATGAGAACCCCGTTGCCTCACGGGAAGATGTTACTCCAGCCTAATTGTCGTTTTCCGATTGTTTTGCGATGAAGGCTGGCGCTGCGTAGCGGCGCCAGCCTTCATCGCATCGGCGTCGCCGAGTATCCGGGTCACCAGCTCTCGTGCTCGGTTCGATCTCCATGCTTTCACGCGGCGCTGCAGGGTGCGTAGCTGGGCACTGGAATACATCGCGGGTGCCAGCGCGACGAGGCGCTCGTGCAGTTTCCTTGCTGTAATTCCGGGCTCAGATTCGAGCCATTGCTTGATCGTCGGCCATGTGTGCTCGAACGGATCTTGCCGGCTGCGCCATGTGTGGGGCACGCCAGCCTTTCGCTGGTGAGTTGGTCTCACCTCGCCGTCCTACCATGCTGTTCCGAGGCTGACCAGGAATTCCGCCAGGGCAACGCGGTCAGGTGTCGCTGTCTCGGCCGGTGATGTGCCGCGTTCACTGCAGGTCGCAACGTGCTGCTGTGCTTCACGCATCCGGGACAACAGATCCAGCGGGTCGAGCGCCCTGAATCGGGTTCGGAGTTTGCGTTTGGTTGCCTCCGGCACTGAGGCCGATCGCAGGACGCGCTCGAGCGGCGTCAAGGGTGTGACCTTCCCTCTGTTTTTCGCCTTCCAGAGGCCCGGGGTTATGCAGCTACATCCGTTGCCTGCTGAGCCACGAGCCAGTCTCGCATGAACTGGGCCGGCGACACAAAGCCGAGCGACGAATGACGACGACTGCGGTTGTAAAACACTTCGATGTATTCGAACAAGTCCCCTGCGGCTTCGCGATGCGTGCGATAGCGCGCTGCATGAACCCGTTCATTTTTCAGGCTGTTGAAGAAGCTCTCCGTCGGCGGGTTGTCCCAGCAATTCCTTTGCGGCTCATAGAGCGACGCATGCCATAGTCAGCCAGCCTGCACTGAAATTCGTGGCTCGCGTACCGGGCGAATTCAACCGGTCGTCGCAACACCTTCTATCGAGGGGTGTTGCATGGGACGAAGTGTAAAGCAGGTGTATCGGTTGACGGGGCGAGGAGCGATGTACTCGCCGGGCGCGCCATCACTTGGAC
>NZ_JAYMRT010000054.1:0-10041 GCF_038900515.1 Burkholderia sp. JPY481 | reverse complement strand
CCGGCGTCTCGCACGTGACTATGAACGGCCCCCCGAAACTCTCGCCGGGCTTCATTTTGTCGTCTTCGCAATGCTCATGCTTGTCCACGCCGTGCCAGTACTTCAAAGTTCCTAACACGCTCTAACCGCATCAACGCCTTAATTCATTGGATGACTCATATCGGCCAGGAACCCGCCTCGCACACCTCGTTGCCCACGGTGATTGGGCTACGGGAGATCTCAAATCTGGCCCTTCAGCGGTCCGCTTCCCAGTGCTAGCGGCATTTCACCTTGCCAGCAGCCGCCAATCTTTGCCATGCAGAAAGCAGCGACGAAGGGTGTTGCACCAGTTCGCGAGGAATCCGCCTAATGGTAGCCGTCAAAGAGATGGTCCGGATCGCTGCTTGGAACGAATACTAGGGGATATGCTACCTGACTACTGTCGGGAATCGGGTCATTGTTCCCCGCGCGTTCTATTTCGGAACTAATGACCGCCCACCGAACGGGTGGGCGACTGGCAAGGACAGCCGGGACACAGAAAAAAAGTGACCCATCGGAGTCGTCTATACTCTGACGGGTCGTCTAAAGTCCCCACAGTAGGTCGAGCGAGACGGTTCGACCCGCTGCAACACAAGTGTACGGGACGAACGCACGGCAACCCTTGATCAAGGTCAGACCTTTCTTGCATCAGGTAAGTAGCCAACATGGTCATCAATTGCTGGCAGCATAGGCTACGCGATGGAACGAATTCAGTGAGGACGTCCCGCCCAAATTGCCAACCGGCGCTGACGCCGTTGAAAGATTTCGTCTCTGACTGTTATCCGGGCGGTTTGAAGGATACGGAAAAGGATTTTTACTTAGAGTTGCCTCCTGTCATGAGCCACTTTTGTCATAGCGTCAAAGTGCCAGCCAATGTTTAGCAAGCCTGGCATTCGACGAAGAACGTCATTGGCACGGTTGCGCGGGGATGTGCGCTACCGCCCTCCTCAAACGCAAATTGAATATTTTCATCGCAACCGCTCGATTCATGAATACAAATTCAGCGTAAACCCACGACCCACAGCGTTGAGCAATATTCACCCCTTGCAGTGATAGATATGAACGACGGCCTCAATAGAATGGGCTGTAGAATCATTGCAGCGTGAGAGGCGCCGCATCGCACCGGGCAAAGGGGCGCCCGTTCGACGGCCTTCCGGTTCTGTCACTTGGCCACGAAGACATCGACAAGCGGGGAGCTTGCTCCTCGTGCGCGAATGTCATTGTCATGCGCTGTGTCTAACAAGGGATACCTTCGAGGCTCAAATGCATGATCACGTGATCAAGAAAGGTTGACATGCATTAAGGCGAAAGACGAAAGTCGTGAATAGTATAAAAAGACAATATCCGACGAGCGCACGCATGCGCCCGGCCCGTTCGCCTCTTTTGCCGGCGCGACGGCTTCGGTGCGCATCAACTGGCGAGCGATCCGCAAACGTCGGTCGACCCCAATCCCAGCCATGAGTGGATACGTCGATACACGTTGCTTGCCTCGATTTCACATGTCAGTTTTTCTGCAATATCGTGAGCATGACAAATTACGACCTACCGAAAGACATAGCAAACCGTCTGGTTGATCCGCAGTCGTATACAAACCTCGACGGGCTCCATGAGATATACGCGTGGGCGCGTGCAAACAACCCAGTTGGACGAGCAATGGCGGACGCGCATGACCCATTCTGGGTGGTAACAAAACACGCCGACGTCTCAATGATTTCCCGGAACAATGCCCTGTTTCGCAACGGCGATTATTCCGTCGTCTGCCGTCCGCAAGCATCTATCGCGCATGTTATAGGGGCCACCGGTACTCCAAACATCGTCCGTTCGCTCGTCCACGTCGACGGCGACGAACACAAGAGTTTGCGCGCACTGACACAGTCGTGGTTTATGCCGAACAGTGTCGTTAAGCTTGAGGCTCGCATCCGATCATTGGCACATTTGATGATCGGGGAACTTCTGCAAAAGAGCGGCTCCGTAATTGACTTTGCGAACGATTTCGCCTCGCACTATCCGCTGAACGTGATCATGGATATTCTCGGAGTTCCGCAGGAAGAATCCCCCCGTATGTTGAGACTCACACAGGAGATGTTTGGAAGCGAGGATGCCGAATACAAGCGCGATATCAGTCGCCAGGGCGACGCCGGAAGTGCGATCGGCAAGGCGCTGCTGTCAGTTGTAGCAGACTTCAAGGGTTACTTTGATCGCCTGACCGAAGATCGCCGGAAAAAACCGCGTAACGACATCGCCACCTTGCTCGCCAACGCGGTTGTCGATGGGCAGCCTATTGATGAGGCAACCCGACTCGGCTACTACGTGATTATCGCCGCCGCCGGGCATGACACCGTCTCGTCTTCCATATCGGTTGCGATGTGGGCATTGTGTCAATTCCCCCATTTGCTGCCGCGGCTTAAGGCTGACCCGTCGCTCATTCCGCAATTCATCGACGAGAGCCTCCGCTACGCATCGCCAGTGCGTCATTTCATGCGTACGGCGGCAGCCGACACGAATTTGCGAGGCAGGACTATCCGCAAGGGCGATTGGCTGATGCTCTGCTACGGGTCGGCCAATCGCGATGAGGAAGTTTTCCCCGACCCTTTCATATTCGATATCGACCGAAGGCCGAATCGGCACATTGCGTTTGGGGCAGGTGCTCACGTATGTCTTGGTCAGCATCTCGCAAACATGGAGATGCGCATCCTGTTCGAGGAACTGATCCCGAAGTTGCAGTTCGTCGAACCGGTGGGAGAGATCGAATTCACGACGTCTAATTTCGTAAGTGGGCCAAAGCACCTCCCAATACGTTGCGTGTTGCAATGAACGCATCTATGTAAAATTTGAACGCCACAAAATGACCTTGATCGGGACCGTGCTTTCGTCTACAAACTCACACATGTAGCATGTGACTGCCAAACATTTCCCCGGTTGCAGCCCCCAGTTACTATCTTCCCGCCTCGATAATTGAAGCTTTGGGCAGTCAGGCCCGGCATGATTCTCGCCCCCAGTCGCAGTTTCTGATCCGGGGGGGTGTTGTCACCGGGCCTGGTGGGTGGCAGGTGATCGCTAATAGGGACTCGGCTGGAATATTCCAAGGCCGTCCGTAACGTAGATGCCGAGATTTGCCACCGTTGTCGCAGGCCCACTCGAATTCAAGACCCATGGCCGTCTTCTCTTCGTTGTCGACCAGCCCGCCACCATCGGCGCATTGCCGCTGGCCGTCGCACGCGACGAAGGCGTTCTGCTTGCCGATCTGCCCGAACTGGCGATGCGCCGCATTGCCGACCTGCATGCCGGTGAGGCCCAGACAGACGCCCGCGACGCCGCAATCATCGCCGAGGCCGCCGGTTCGATGCCGCATACGCTGCGCTCGCTTCGGTTAGCTGATGAACCGCTCGCCGAGCTGCCCATGCTGTGCGGCTTCGACGACGAGCTCGCCGCTCAAATTACCCAAATCAGTAACGGGATTCGCGGCCTGCTCACCCAGATCCATCCCGCGCTTGAGCGCGTTCTCGGACCGCGCCTCGAGCATCTCGCCGTGCTCGATCTACTCGAGCGCTACCCGTCTCCCGCCGCGCTTGCAGCAACCAGCGAGAAGACGCTTGCCAACCGCCTGACCAAGCTCGCGCCACGCATGGGCACGGGATTGGGCGCCGAAATCATTCAAGCGCTGGGCGAACAGGCCGTGACGGTGCCCGGCACGCAAACCGCCACCATCGTCATGCCGCGCCTGGCTCAGCAGCTCGCCGCCTTACGCAAGCAGCGCGACGAAATCGCCGGCGAAGTAGAGCGGCGGGGCTTGCTCACCCTCTTTGGCCGGTCCTGACCAGCAGGCCGGGGAGGGCGTCAGGACCGCCGCCAGACTCCTCACCGAGGTCGCGCACCAAGCCTTCGCTTCGGCAGGTCACCTGGCGGGCCTACGCTGGCCTCGCACCAGTTACCCGGCGCTCAGGCTCATCTATCCGGGGCGAGCATCCGTCCAAGCGCGGCAACAAGGTACTCAAGCGCGCCTTGTTCCTATCGCCTTCGCGGCCTCGCGAGCCCCCCCGATTCGCGCTGGCACGGCGACGCTGTGATGTCCTGTTCGCCATCCTGCGCGATGACACCTTTTACGAACCCAAGTCAGCTCCAAACCCAAGTCAGCCCCTAACGCTTGACGAATTAGATAGGGCCCCCCATATGATGGCGTGCCGGAACCGGCCGAGGAACTCTCGAATTGGGCTCACGTTTCAGGATGAGCCCCAAAAAAAGCAGTACCAGGTGTGTGGACCGCAGGTCAACGCCGACGTGGTCTTCGCATGCCCGTTGGATTGTGGGCGTCGCCATGATCACTTTAGAACTTTCAATCTACCTTCGATAGCCCTTCTGGCAGCGATCCGCAGCCGCTACAAGCATCTCAGTTGCGGTCTCGCATAGCATGCGCGACCCATTTCACAGATGCATGAAACCCCCGCCCCGCATTCGTCGTCTTATCGAGCTTGCCGCCGGAGTGGCAACGACAATAGTTGCGCTGGCCGCTCCACACGGCGCACGTCATCATGTCGTGGCTTCATTTATCTTAGGGCGCCGTGCCGACGGCACCGGCCTTCGGTTACTGTCACGTCGCGACGGCAGTGCACTTTGAGTGCAGTGCATGCTATGCCTTCGACCACCTCTTGAGTCTGTATTGAGAAAGTCATTTGTGACGCGAATGCGTCTTATCCAAACAATTGATTTTTGCGATTTCAGAAAATGGCGGATAGTGATGATGCTGCCACGGCACAGTCACCGTGTTGGGGCGCCCTCAATAGACACCTTGCACGATCTTGTGGCGTGCAATGCCCATCGCCACGGATATCGATTGGCACTCCGAGTTACTACATTGGTGTACTTCTTAAGTCACGTAACTGCATGACACCCATGAAGAAGCCGGCCATTTTGACAAGCAGCTTTTCGACCCGAGATCTCCGAATTCGATCTGTTCACCTGAGCAAACAATGAATGCTGTCGATATCCACCAGATGGTCCAGTTCGCCGTCCAATCGTTCAAATTGCTTGCGATTTTTGCCACGTTATGTGCAGCTCTTGAGATCGCGTTTCCGGCTTATCGATACAGCTTCGCATCGTACCTTCGCGGCGCACGGAACTGGGCGATTCGGATTGGATGCGGCGCGCTAATCTGGCACTTGTACGCTGTGGGCTTGCAATGGTTAGGCGTCAAGCCGCTCCTGACGGTCAATCTTTCAACAGTGCTTCACTCTGACAACGCAGTTATCAAGACGGCTTTCGCCATCCTTTCAGGCGTTGTGGTCGCAATTGCCGGTGACTTCTTTTACTACTGGATGCACCGTGCACAGCACGCCGTGCCATTCCTCTGGCGCTTGCACGCTACACATCACTCGATTCGCGAACTGACGGCATGGAATTGCAATCATCACATTTCCGAGCCGGTTATCTACGCCTTGTTTGTAGCATTACCGCTCGCGCTGATCCACTTCGAGTCTGGCGTGGTGCCGGCTGCTGCCATGACCCTCATTACCTTTCAGGCGCATCTGTCGCACTCCAGCACGCGCATCAACCTTGGGCCTCTGCGATATATCATCGGAGACGGTCAGTTCCACCGAATTCATCACTCAACTCAGCCGCATCATCGGCACCGAAACTACGGGTTCTTTACGACCATCTGGGACACTATCTTCAGCACGGCATACTGGCCGAAACGGGACGAATGGCCCGAAGTGGGCCTTCGCAATCAACCCGAGCCCCTCACCGTGCGCGACTACTTTATGTTTCCGTTTGGACAAAATCGCTGGTCCAAAGCCAAATCTGACAGCATAACGCAGGAGAGTTGACGATGATTGGTCGGGGCATTCGCTTGAATTGAGCGGCACTGGTAGACAAAACATTTGCCAATACAACGTCGCCTGAAACCATCGACGGTGAAGGCGAATCGCGGGCCGTCGAACTATAGCGGTAACGCTGAGATCGGTATCACTTGGCCGTCTCGCGCGGCGCCAACGGCGCAAGATTTTATGCTCGTGTTCAAGGACGTTCGGTGTACATGCGCTCTCTCGGCAGCGCTATGGAGATACCTGACATGAGCGCCCACTGGCGAGAGCCCCCAGTCTAAGAGTACGTCGCCCCACACACGGTTTCTCTCTCGATCGGAAGGTTGCCCAAGCCGCTGACCTTCACCGATGCCGACCAACCCCTACTACCTGACAGGAGATCAGAAAGACCATGCCTCGAATCTTGATCCGCGCGACCCGTGCCGCCATTGCCACCGCCGCGCTGATGCTTTGGACTGCCAGTGCGCAGGCCCAGACGTGGTCTGCTACTTCCCCCGAAACGTCATCCTGCTCTGCGGAAAATCTCTTCGCTTCTCGGATCTACGGTAGGTACACGATCAACAACGACGTGTGGTCACCCTGCAGTAATGTCACCGCGGGTCCCCAGACAATATGGGCTAACAGCAAGCTCGGAGGAGACAGCGAGGTCGACTGGAGCGTTACTTCAGATCAACCCAACACCAGTGGCATCAAGTCCTATCCGCACATCGGATACAAAGTCAACAAGACCATCGGCTCACTGAACTCGCTTTCCGCAATCGTCTCGGCTACTACGCCATCTGGTGGCGCCTGGGAGTCAACGTTTGATATCTGGGCCGGAGGTGAGGCGCATGAAATCATGATATGGCTGAACTACACCGGAACTGCGGAAGGTTGCGGCAATGTCAAGCCCATCTCCTACAACTGGACGCAAGCCGGATGCGCAATTCCACTTTATCGAAACGTATCGCTGTCCAACGGAAGTTGGAACGTGTACGTGGGCACCAACCGCCGCAACATCGTCTACACGTTCGTCCGCACGACGAAGACTGACAACGCCGCGATCGATGTGCTGGCATTTATGAAATATCTGCGCTCGCTCAACTATTTTGATGATGATCTTGAAATCGGTGACCTGCAGTACGGGTTCGAAATCACCTCTTCGCGCGGAAACCTGAGCTTTGCGTCCAAGAAGTTCACGGTCACTGCCGAGTGATCCCTTTCATCGCGTTGGGCAGGGAGCCGTCCAGGATGCCTGTCCAGACTACAAATCTCGACCCTTCTTCAGGCGAAGAAGCGGGCGGCGCAAGAGATAAAACGCAAATAGTGCTGCAACTGCGACAGCATCACCGGCTACCCGCGCTGCTCAAGGCGGCGGAGCTGGCGCGCAGTACGTTCTGCTATCAGTCGAAATTGCTTGACGGTGGCGAACGGAACAAGGACCGCTATGGCTACCGGCGCATCGCGGAAGCGATCCGGGTGGCAGGCCAGAGGGTGACACGCAAGACGGTGCGACGTCTGATGGTGTAGCTGAAGCTGAAGTCGCCGGTGCGCGTGAAGAAATACCGCTCATGGCGCGCCGAAGCCGGGTGTATTGCGCCGAACCTGTTTAATCGCGAACTTAGTGCGCCGCGAGCCAGTTCAAACAGAGGGCGCGTGTTCATCTGATAGGCCAGAATCTCGCCGTTGTACAGATCTAGCACAGACGAAAGATACAGCTTCTGGCCGAGCACGTCGAACTCCGAACGTAGAAGGTACGCTCCTGTTTGGGACAGGGCACAATGTCCGATGCCTGCGGTGCCCATGAGCCGTATAAGGACGTTCCGCAATGAGAATGACATGGATCACCAGCCTTTCCGGTGCCGACAACTTGCTCAGCGTGAAATAATATCCCCAGAGAGTCGGACTATCGACGCGTGCAGCATGCCACGGGGATCATATTGAGCGGATCGAGACGGTGCGGACCTCATTACGCGGCCCAACTCGACTTTCGCGGCAGCGCGCCTGCGCCACCGATCGCATTTAAAATCGCGTCACATCGATCATTCTCTGGGGCGCCATCAATTGCGCGGCGCACTATGTTAGGGTTCGGCTGAGGCAGCGTAGTCTCCAATTCAGCTTCGACTGCCCGTTGATACTTAGACTGTCCGTGCTGGTGCGAGGGATTTGGCGAAAAGCATCACGCACCGCATAACAGTTGGCCGCACGCAACCGCTGCCAATAGCTGTCTTAATTCTCCATGGCGACGAAATCCTCTACATTCAAGAATGCATTGCGAACTATCTCATCATTTCGCGGAGGTCCTGCAGAACCTTTTCTGCTTCGAGACGATCGGTGTACATTCAGTCCGGTACTCTTCTGTTACAGCGTTAGCGGCGAGCTTTTTGTTCATATTGATAGTTTTCTTCGAGGTGTTCAGTCCATTTCCTGCACACGTGGCGCCCTTCTCCGGCAAGGCACCCTCGAGCAGATAGTCTGCGAAATAGCCGCCAATGCATTCGCTGCCAGAAAAAAATGCACCATGGTCGTACGTCGTCTCCTGAACTACAAGTCTTGAATTTTTCAATGTGGCTGCAGTGGCGCGCGCTCCAGGCAGAGGCGTTGGACCATCATTCTCATCCTGCAGCATGAGAACAGGTAGCGTCGCGGCACTGTCGAACGACGGCAGCCTGCGCGTGCTGAACGGCCAGTAAAGACAGGGCTGACCGGAATATAAGCCCCCCACAAGCGGCGCAGACATGGCGAGAGAATTTCCAAGATCTGTCCAGTACTCCTCGCTCGGGTGGATCAAGGCTCCATCATTGCAGGTCACGGGCACTTGGGCCGCCCGCCGGTCCTCCAGGGACCTTGTGCTACCGGAACCTACTTCAGCATATCTTGCGACCGCCTCTCCGGCAATCTTTTGCGTGGCATTTTCCACGGCTCTGTTCCAACTCGGAAAGAAAGGCAGCGAGACTACCTCGCGATGAAGGTCATTAGGGGAAGTCTGCGGGTTTTCTGCCAAAACCGTCTTTATTCTTTTGGCCACTGCCAACTTTTCTACCGCAGCATCAATTTGCCATTGAGCATACAGTGAATCAACTATGGTTCGGCCAAGCCAACTTGTGAGCCAAGGGGGACCGTTCCTAGTAATTTCTTTGACATCGTCCGCGTTCGAACCGAGGCCGAAAAGCTCGTTCTGTGCGGCGACATAAGGAGCAATGATGCCATCGAATGTGTGCTGAAATGCTGGAGCCTGCGGAGGGAAGGTCTCGGCAAACGGAAGGGTGATATCTACGACGCTATCGAGAACCAGACGACCTGTGCGACCGGGAAACAGGCTGGCATAGCGAGCCCCAAGAGCCGTACCATATGACGTACCAAAGTAGTTCAATTTGCGTATCCAAGTGCCGCACGTATCACCTCCATGTCACGAGCTGTGTATTCGGTGTTAATGAAAGGCGTCAGCGGCGTGCCACCACAAGCGGATGCGAGGTCGCGGCTTTCGATCATCTGTGCCCTGACTCCAGCGGGGGACCTATCGGTGAAAGAAATTGCTCTCGCCGGGGCGCTAGAACTGCATACCAACTGGGCGCTTGAACCGACGCCGCGCGGATCGAATCCGATCAGATCGTAGGCATCCGACAATTGCAAGAGCTTTCGACCTACAGGATTTGCCGAATTCCCAAGCAGCCATAGCGTCGACATGCGCAAAGGCATAGCCAGCCCTCTCGCACCTGGCCCACCAGGATTCATCCATATGCCACCAAGCCGGTTTGCAGGCTTACCGGGCAGTCACTCGCAGTACGCCAATGCCGACGCTACCTTTGGACGCATCATCGTAATCCAACGGCACCTTTGCCGTAGTACAACTAGCCCTAGTCGATAGCGGACCCAGCAGGTCTTTGTTCACAATTTGAAAATTGTCAGATCCGCAGGTATGCCAAGTTATTGACTGGACGTAGTATGGCGTTAGTTCATCATCCACGCTGGAACCAACTGACGCGTGAGTCGGGTCGGTGACTGAACCGCCGTCCGAGCCACCGCAACCATTCAGCGCGACCGCAATCAAAAGAGCCCCTAAAACGCGAATCTTTTTTAAAGTTTTTGTCATCATGTTGAGCTTCCCTCGGTTTTTCGCCTTCCAGAGGTCCGGGGTTATGCAGCCGTATCCTTTGTCCGCTGAGCCGCAAGCCAGTCTTGCATGAACTGAGTTGGCGACGTGAAGCCGAGCGATGAATGACGA
>NZ_JAYMRT010000053.1:0-10423 GCF_038900515.1 Burkholderia sp. JPY481 | reverse complement strand
GCTCTTCGGCCCCATCGGCAACATTCCACCTGCCGAGGCAGAAGCCGCTTACTATGCAAATCTCGCTGAGTCTGTCACTGTGGCATGACGCAAGCAAAACGGTCTCCGGAAAACCCGGGGCGCTTCAAACAGATGATCTTCGTGCCCGTGCGATTCCTTTGCGTATTCCACGCAAATCGAGCAGCCGTACCGCGGCAAAGCGAGCAGACATTCCACGCGAAGCCGAGCGGGGATTCCACAGCAAAGCGAGCGCTGCGGACGTGGCGACGCGGGGTGAGTTCTTTTACTCCTTCTCGTCTTCGATGGTCAAACCATTTCGGCGCTTGCGCATCGACTCGCCCGATAGTGTGAGCCGATGCGCGTTGTGAACCAGCCGGTCGAGGATCGCGTCTGCAAGCGTTGGATCGCCGATGGCGGCATGCCAGCTGTCGACTGGAATCTGGCTGGTTACGATTGTCGAACGCCGGCCGTGCCGGTCGTCGAGCACCTCGAGCAGATCACGCCGCGCCGAATCCGACAGCGGCGCCATGGCGAGGTCGTCCATGACGAGGATGTCGGTTTTCGCCCATTGCGCGAGCAGCTTCGCGTAACCGCCGCTACCGTGCGCGATGGCCATCTCCTCGTTGAACTTCGGCATGCGCAGATAGCAGGCCGAGAAGCCGTGACGGCACGCCTGGTTGACCAGCGCACATGCGCCAGCTTTTGCCAAGCCCGGTTGGCGCGACCAGAATTACGTTCTGGCGCGCCCGTATCCATTCACCGGTAAGTAGCCGGGCGAGTAGAGCGCGGTCAAGTCCGCGGGGCTCGCGGTAGTTGATGTCTTCCGGTACCGCGTCAGGGAAGCGCAGCTTCGCGCGGCGCAGCCGCGCCGTGAGAAGGCGTGACTGGCGTTCGCTTGCTTCGCGTTCGACGAGCAGCCCGAGGCGCTCCTCGAAGCCGAGCTGATCGATGCTGTTCTGGGATTGCTGGTCGGCCAGCGCCGCGGCCATGCCGAACAGGCGCAGCTCGTGCAGCCGCTCAACGGTGGGGTGATGCAGCATGTCGATGATCTCCTTTCAGTGGTAGTAGGACGGCCCGCGCACGTTGGCGTGCACGAGCGGCAGTTCGGTCTGGCCGACGGGAGCATCGGCCTTGCTCTCCAGACCATTCTTCAACGTTGAGGCGATGAACCGGTAGCTCGGCGCTTTCAGATCAATGGCACGCTGGCAGGCGGCTTCCAGCCGCGTACGGCCGTAGTCCTTGCCCATGCGCAGCACGCCTAGGCAGGCGCGGTAAGCCTGCTGCGGATGCTGGCGACCGCCGAGCAGGTGTTCGATGACCGCAGCGGTGTGCGGACCGATGTCGGTGGCCCAGTCGATCAGCCGTTGCGGATTCCACTCCGTGGTGGCAGCCCGATGATTCGGAGGCATGTGCGCAGCGATCGTGGTGTGATGGCCACGCCGCTCGCTCTTCGCATGCGCGGCAATACGCTGACCGCGCAGGAAGATCTCGACAGTTGTCTTCGTATGGCGCACGTCGACCTGCTCCCGGGCATGGCAGTACGAGACCGAGTAATAGTGTTCGTCGAGTTCGACGTGGTAATCGATGCCGACGCGGGCAACCTTCCACTGCGCGTACTGGTAAGGCCTTTCTGGCAAGGGCGAAGTGCCGGGCGATCAAGTTCCTCGAAGGCGCTGCGGCGGCAGCCGGGCAGCTTCTTGAACGGCCTGTTGTTCAGTTCGACGAGCAGCGCTGCGATTGCCCGATTGGCTTCGTCGAGGCTGAACAGCCGCTGGTTGCGCAGCCGGGCCAGAATCCAGCGCTGTGCCAGGAGCACCGACTGCTCGACCTTCGCCTTGTCGCGGGGCCGACGTTTGCGTGCCGGGATGATCGCCATCGAGTAATGGGCAGCCATCTCGCCGTAGGTCCGGTTCAGAACCGGATCGTAGAAGTCGGCCTTATGTACGCCGGACTTCAGGTTGTCGGGCACCAGGATCTCGACACAACCGCCGATGAATTTCAACGCGCGCACATGCGAGCCGATCCAGTCCTCAAGCTGCTGGGTCCAGGTGACCTCGGCATATGTGTAGTTCGATGCGCCGAGCGTCGCGACGAACAGTTCCGCCTCGCGGATCTCGCCGGTGTGTGCGGATCAACGATGCCCGGCCTGTTGCCCGAGTGGTCGATGAACAGCTTCTCGCCCGGAGTGTGTGACTGGCGGAGCGTGACCGGCAGGGCCGCCGCCCAGCGCTCGTAGTGCTTGCAGAACCAACCGTAGCCGTAACCCTCGGGCTCCTGGGCCTTGTACTCGTTCCAGAGCAGGTCCAGCGTTACGCCTCGCCGGCCAAGCTCGCGATGCACGAGCGCCCAGTTGGGCAGAGGGCGTGTCCGGCTCAACGACGGCGGCGGCGGAAACAGCAGCGCCTCGAGTGCCGCGTCGTCCATCGACATGGCCTTCCCGAAGTCCAGTTGCGCACGCCGGGCACGGTCCAGGTAGTCCCAGACCGTCGCGCTCGAAGCGCCGATCGTCGTCGCGATCTCGCGCTGGCTACGTTCACATACGAAACGTAGGCGCAGCACTTCCCCTGATCTGACGCATGGATAACCATTTATTCGACATTCGGCCGCCCGAGAAAATCGTCAAGCGTGCCATGGTTATCCGCGTCGCCGTCCCTCCACCTTACGGCTCGGTTACGCGTGGAATTCGCGCTCGGGCAGTCGTGGAATCCCTGCTCGGTTTGCCGTGGAATCGGCGCTCGCTTTGCTGTGGAATCAGCGTTCGGTTTGGCGTGGAATCAGCGTTCGGTTTGGCGTGGAATACGCAATTCCTTCGAGAAATTGATCGACCGGAATCCCTGCGATTCAAGCCGCTGCTCAAGCCGGGCGACATCCCTCTTCTCCACAAGGCCGCAAAAATCATGGAATTCGATCGCGACCTGGCCAATGTTACGCAGGAACGCGTCCGACAGTGAATCAAGCAGCGGCACTTCGGCGCCTTCGATGTCGACCTTCAGCAAATCGATTTGCGCGATTCCCTGCTGCTGCGTGAACACGTCGATCCGCACAGCGGCCACCTGGACCTCGCGACTGTTCTCGCTGGTACGAATGAACGACGATGCCTCCGAATTCGCCGCCACGAAGAAGCTCGTCGTCCCTGCACGATCGGCAATCGCGAGGTTGAAGGGCTTCACGCGCGCCATGCCACCGAGCCGCGCAAAACAGTCGGGATTCGGCTCGACCGCGTAACAGACGCATTCGTATTTCTCCGACATCAGCCGGGAAAACGTACCGCTGTTCGCGCCCAGATCGATAACAGTGCTGTCTCGATGCAAAAACCGCCGGTAAAAGGTATGTCCGCTGATACGATCCATCGTGTTCTCCAGGAGTTCCCTAGAGCGTGTTAGGAACTTCGATTGAGACCTGTTATCCTGGCGGGATGAAAAGAACAGACCGCAAAGGGTATCCGACTGATGTGTCGGATGAGGAATGGAGTTTCGCGGCGCCGTATCTGACGCTGATGGACGTCGACGCGCCCTAGCGCAAATACGAACTGCGCGACATGTTTGATGCATTGCGCTGGATGGCTCGTGCCGGCACGCCGTGGAGGATGCTGCCCAATGATTTCCCGCCGTGGGAGCTGGTGTATCAGCAGACTCAACGGTGGTTGCAGGCGGGCTGCTTTGAGAGCATGGTGAGCGACCTGCGCTCGGTGATACGCGTGGCACAGGGCCGTCGGGGACAGCCCAGCGCGGTCATCCTCGATGGCCGCACGATACAGTCGACCTGCGAGAGCGGCCCGCGTGCGGGTTATGACGGTTATAAGCGCAAGCGCGGTAGCAAGGTACATATGGCAGTAGACACGTTGGGACAGTTGCTGGCGGTGCACGTAACCCCAGCCAATGAACAGGAGCACGCACAGGTAGCTGAGCTTGCGCGGCGGGTCCAGCAGGTAACAGGACGAACGGTCAAGGTGGCATTTGCCGATCAGGGATACACGGGCAAAGAGCCAGCGCAGGCTGCATTCGACGAGGGTATTGACCTTCAGGTGATCAAACTCGAAGAAACGAAAAAGGGTTTCGTTCTGCTCCCCCGGCGGTGGGTGGTCGAGCGCAGCTTTGGCTGGCTCAACCGTTTCCGGCGTCTCGCACGTGACTATGAACGACTCCCCGAAACTCTCGCCGGGCTTCATTTTGTCGTCTTCGCAATGCTCATGCTTGTTAGCGCCGTGCCAGTCTTCAAAGTTCCTAACACGCTCTAGAAATCGTCGCACTGCAACCAGCGGGGATCTGCCGGCGCAGGCGCGACACGTAGAGCAGTTCGAAACGGTCGGCCGCATTGAAGTACTTGAACGTTATGATCGAGAAGGCCATCGCGGCATCAAGTCGCAAACTGGACCGATGCCCGGCCGTTCCTCCATGGGGGCCTCCAAGTAGTCGACAAGGTCTCTCTGGCTTCCGGAACAACTGTCTGGCGGTCACGGAATAGAATGCAAGGGAGCAATCTCGTGTTTTGACCTTGTGAAAGTGGCCGCACTTGCGGAACCGCCCATCGTAAAAGCCCGACGGTCCGGATCAGGTGGTCACCGGCAGAGGCATGATATGTCGATAATGCCCAGGTCGAAGCTGATTCTCTTCTCGCATTTGATCGGAAATCCGGAAAAAAAACGTGAGGTCCTTCAGGAATTCTGACGACCCGCAAAAAAGCTTCGCAGTGAGCAGAGCGAGAATAATCGCCCGCTGCAAGCACAGGATACAAGCAGATGCCTTAGTAGCATTTGACTGGGATCAGATTCTTTCAAAGCCCGAAGACCGCAACATTCTCAAGCCTGTCCTAGCAATGGGTTTCCACACGTCTTGGCCAATCAAGAACCCTCTAAAATTACCAGTATGCCCTACCACATCAGCCGCACGAGCGTCGCATTCAAAGAGCAAACGCCAAGTGGCAAGAGCGACGGGAGTGGATTTGCCCCTGCACCTCCGACACCGCCTCACACTTGAGTTGATGAATCGGTTGTGCGCCTGAACTCGCGTGGCGAGCGGTACTTCAGCGCGCTATGAGGGTGCTGCTCGTTGTAATGCTCGAACGCGACGGCGAGATTGCGCGCTGCGGTCGCGGCATCTGGTCTTGGCATGAAGGCAATATAGTCGCGCTTCATCGTCTTCACGAAGCTTTCCGCCATGCCGTTACTTTGCGGGCTGCACACGGGTGTGGTCAATGGCTCCAGGCCAATGTCTGAAGCAAAGGTCCTTGTTTTCTCTGCCGTGTAACCCGAGCCATTGTCGGTCAGCCATTCAATTTCCGACGGCGCCTTCAGGACGTCACCGAACCGGTTCTCAACGGCGGCCAGCATGACGTCGCGCACCACGTCGCCACTGTGGCCACCGGTCGTCGCCACCCAGCTCATCGCTTCGCGGTCGCAGCAATCCAGAGCGGAACGTGACACGCAGCGGTTCGCCGTTGTCGCAACGAATCTCGAAGCCGTCAGAACACCACCGCTGATTGCTCTTCCCCACCGCTACCTTGCCATCGTGTCGGCGCTGAGGGCGTGGCGGTGCCGTCCGGCGCTCCAGCAGCAGACCGTGAACGCGCATCACCCGGTACACCCGCTTGGCATTGACGGGCACCGCGCTATGGTTCTCTCGCCGCCGACGCAACAGGCCCCACACACGACGGTAGCCATAGCTGGGCAAATCAGCAACGGCCAGTCGAATCTCTTCCACCAGACCGGCGTCGTCAGTCTTTCGAGCCGTACGCCCGTCCCGCCAGTCAGCCGGCCGCGCCAGCTTGTCCGCCACATTCGAGCGCGCTACACCGGGAACGTCACAGACCCGCTTCACTGGTCGTCCCCTGGCAATGAGGGTGAGCGCGCAATCCATTTTCGCGACTTCGCCACCTCCACTGCCTCACGAAGAATCTCATTCTCCATTGTCTTTTTCCGAGCAGTCGCTGAAGCTCCCTGATTTGCTTGAGTGCATCGCTCAGTTCCGACGCCGGCACGACTTCCTCGCCGGCACTGACAGCCGACAGGCTGCCGTCCTGATACAGCTTGCGCCAGTGAAACAGCTGATTCGGATTGACGCCGTGCTGGCGTGCAACCATCGAGACCGACTTGCCCGGCTCGAAACTCTCCCGCACCATCGTCAGCTTCTCTTCAGCTGACGACCGCCGCCGGCGCTCCGGCCCCGTCAACACTTCCATCACTTCTTGCTCGTTGTTAGAGCTTGTTAGGAACTTTGAAGTACTGGCACGGCGTGGACAAGCATGAGCATTGCGAAGACGACAAAATGAAGCCCGGCGAGAGTTTCGGGGAGCCGTTCATAGTCACGTGCGAGACGCCGGAAACGGTTGAGCCAGCCAAAGCTGCGCTCGACCACCCACCGCCGGGGGAGCAGAACGAAACCCTTTTTCGTTTCTTCGAGTTTGATCACCTGAAGGTCAATACCCTCGTCGAATGCAGCCTGCGCTGGCTCTTTGCCCGTGTATCTCGTATGCCTACCCGCTATTTTAAGTGGGAGACTGTGTCCGGCGATTCAGGGGGCCGCTCCAGGGAGAACGCTTCGTCTACAACATGATCTCCGCGACGGCTCCTACCTTGTTTCTGGCGCTCAACTGCGCACCCCTGCAACGCCGCGTGAAAGCGTGTCGATCGAGCGAGGGAACTGGTGATCCGGATACGCAGCGTCCGCCTCCATCGCAAAACGATTAGTCGCTGACAATTGGCCCGGAATAGCCCTGAGCATGAAGTCTACCGTCTGGCCGTCCCAATCCACCGCCCGATATAGATAAACCCATTTGCCCCGGATCTTCAGATACGTCTCTTCAACCCTCCACGACCGTCCCGCAGACGTGGCAAGCTGGTTCCAGCGCTTGACGAGCTCGGGCGTATAGCGGCGCACCCAACGCAGAATCGTCGTGTGAGCCAGCGACAACCCTCGCACAGCCATCATCTCGACGAGATCGCGCCGGCTGAGTTTGTAGCGCAGAAACCAGCGCACACAAAGAATGATCAACTCACGGTCAAAATGACGGCCGGCGAATAGCCCGTCCAGACTTTTCAGCTTGTTCATCGCGGCTCCTCAAATCGGTCAGGGCGACACTCTAACCGATCCTTGAGCGCTATTTGCACCACACCCTTAAAAACCAGCTTTGTTTGATGCAGCGCTAATGCATGGCAAATAAACCACGTGTAACCCTGCAAGTCCTTACTATGATGGATCGCACAATATCAAACTCCATCATAAAGGCTGGGGGGGTTTTATGGCGCAGCGTATTCAGGTTCTCTGCATCAGCAAGACGAAGAGGCAGCGTAGGCACGAGGCCATTTCGCATATCGGCGGAAAGAATGCCGACGGGAGTCGGTGGAACATGAGGGAGAAAGACGCTATTAACGGGATTGAGACGGGTAAGTGGAACTTCTATGTTGTCGGAGGTGGCGAGACTGTTGATGTGTTCGTCTGGCAAACCCCGCAAGGCCACAAATACCTCAGGACCGGGCACGACATGACCATTGCGGACAATCTTCTCGGCCTGCCCGAGTGCCCAATAAATGGTTGTCGTTGAGCATGGCGTATTCAACGTCGCCACCGCCATGCTGCCCAGCGCACCTTGCCCGGATTTCGGGGGGCGAACAAGGTAAGCACAATTTCCTATCATAGGCGCCCAAGTTATTATGACCTGATCAAATCGCCGAAAGTTGGCATATATGCCGGGCGTGCCATCCGGGCTCAGAGTTCATCCCAGATTTGCGGAAGTGTTTCAGCAGGTCGGCCAGGGAGGCTAAGACTTGGGTTGCCACAACTACCCCGCTTTTTGCAGCCGGGCAAGCCAGGCTCCCCGCTTGCCATGACTCGACATCAATTGCGCCGGACGACGCCGGAATACGACATCGCGCCTGGCGTTTTCATACGCTTCAGCGAAATCCTGCAACTTCTGGAATGCCTGATCGTAGGCGCTACCCGTTGTGCGTCGCAGGTGTGCATCGATGCTTGACCACGCCGTGTCTTCCTGTTCGAGAAGTAATGTGAGGTACCGTGTGCGTTCCTTACGACGGCGGGCCTCGGCCGACTGGCGTGCTTCCCGCTCCCTGCTTTCACGGATGGCACGATGAGAGGCGACCCGTGATTCGATTTCGGATATTCGACGGCGCCCGGGCAAATTCAATTGCAGCATGGGGCAGACTATTCCGTTCGCGTGTCTCAGACATCCGACCATCGAGAAGCTCACGAGTTGCGCCTGAGTGGCATGGCCCCCGCGCTCAGCGAGCAGCAGGGACTCGCCGACATCGAAGCGATGAGCTTCGAGGAACGACTCGGCCTGCTCGTTGAGCGTGAATCCAGCGTACGCGAATCACGACAGACGACGGCGCGGCTGCGCCGCGCGAAACTGAAGTTCCCTGATGCCGTGCCCGAGGACATCGACTACCGCTCGGCTCGCGGACTCGACCGCAGCCTCATCGGGCAACTGCTGAGCGGCAACTGGATTCGCGAACGCAACAGCACCGTAATCATCGGTGCCACCGGCCTTGGCAAGACCTGGCTGGCCTGTGCGCTGGCCAACCAGGCATGTCGTCAGGGCTTCTCGGCGCTGTATCTGAAGATGCCACGGCTCAATGAGGACCTCGCCATCGCTCACCGCAGCGGCCGATATGCGCGGCTGCTGGCCCAGTGGGCAAAGACAGACGTGCTGCTGATGGACGACTTCGCAATGGCACCGATGAGCGACGGTGCCGGGCGCGACCTGCCCGAGATACTTGATGACCGTCACGGGCATCGTTCAACGCTCGTGACAAGCCAGATTCCGGTTGAGAGCTGGCACGCCGCACTTGGCGATCCGACGCTTGCCGACGCGATTCTTGATCGGCTCGTGCACAACACTTACCGCATCAATCTCAGTGGCGAATCGATGCGCAAACGCAAAAAGAGTTTGACCGCCAATCCACAGTCAGAGTAAAAATCGAAAACCCCGCGTCGCTGCGCTCCGACTGTCCAGCTTCGCGCGAAACAACCGTCCACCTTCACGCGAAACGCGTGTCCAGCTTCCGCGAATTACGCAGGTCAGGTACTGCAGTCCAGCGGGATGAAGCTCAATAGCGGCACTATCGTGGACGCAACGCTGATCTCGGCGCCGGGTTCGACGAAGAATGAACAGAAGGCGCGGGACCCCGAAATGCATCAGACGGGCAAAGGCAAGCAGTGGCATTTCGGCATGATGCTGCACATCGGGCTCGATAGCCAAAGCGGCCTGGCGCATAGCGCGGTGGTCACGGCCGCCAACGTCCACGACAAACATCCGCTGCCAAGGTTGCTGCATGGTCAGGAGCAACGCGTCTACGGCGATAGCGCCTATGCGAGCCAGAAAGCGTTGATCCACAGCAAGGCGTCCCGGGCACGCGACTTCACCAACCAGCGAACCCGGCGTGGGTCAGGTCGATGAGGTAGCGCGTAGCAAGAATCGCAACAAGTCGAAGATCCGTGCCCGGGTTGAGCACGTGTTTGTTGTCGTGAAGCGCCTGAGGGGCTTTACGAAGGTGCGCTATCGCGGGCTGGCAAAGAATGCCAACCGCGCCTTCGTTGCACTGGCGCTGGCCAACGTCTATTTGTCGCGCAGGCGGCTGATGGCACAGGTGCGCCCGTAATGGGCGAAAAGCGGGGAAATCGCCCGCTTTTCGAGCCTGCAGGGGCTCACCGGAGCGAATGAGATTTGCTTTCACGGCGAAATGACCATTGAAGTATTGGCCAAACTCGAATTCCGCGGCTTGATCAGCGCAGCCTTACCGTGACAACGCCGCGCCGTTGACCGGGCGTGAAAGACGGTCGATTTCCGACTCAGCGCCAAGCGCGATGTGCCTGCAGCCACGGCCTTCTTCGGGAAGGCAATCAGGAGCGGCAACGATCACGCTGGACGGTTACGCCGTGTCTCATCGCGCGGTGCCCGAATTGAAGGCCGATGAGCTACTGCTCAAAGACAGTAAGCGGCCAGCAAACCCGTCTTGACGAATTGAGCTAAGCGACCGCAACTGTCGGCTGCCAGCGATGAGGCAGCAATGTTGCGACGTCGCTGGCCCTGTGGGTCGGCAATCGCGTGAGGACGTCCTTCAGATAGGCGTGCGGTTCGTGCCCATTGAGTTGTGCTGAGCGCAACAGGCTCATGATGGCGGCAGCGCGTCGGCCCGCTCGGAGTGAGCCGGCGAACAGCCAGTTGGCCCTCCCGATAGCCCACGGACGTATTTGGTTTTCGACCCAGTTGTTGTCTATGGGCACATGTCCGTCGTCGAGATAGCGCGTCAGCGCTTCCCAGCGTTTAAGGCTGTAATCCAGCTGTCACGGATCGGCGTAATCGAGCCGGGGATGATCGGCGTAATGAGGCCACCTGGAATGGCCCCGAAACGCGATTTCGAAGGGACTCAAGAATGCGTTTTTTTGCCTGATTTGGCAACCGCGTTTTC
>NZ_JAYMRT010000052.1:0-11666 GCF_038900515.1 Burkholderia sp. JPY481 | reverse complement strand
GAATCTCGACCGCGCGCAGGTCGAGCCGCTCGATGGCCTGCAATGCGGCGTAAAAGCCAGGCGACTCGACCGCGATGACGTCGCCCGGGCGCGTCACCGCCATCAGACAGAGATTGAGCGCTTCCAGTGCGCCGTTTGTCACGACGATTTCCTCGGTTGCCACGGAGAGGCCCGTGCCGACGTAGCGCAGGACGATCTGGCGACGCAGGTGGTCATTGCCCGGTGGCAGGTCCGCGACGGTACTCCACGGGCTCAGCGAGCGCGTGCCCTGTGCCAGCGACTTGAGGAGCCTGGCGGACGGAAAGAGCAGAGGAGAAGGAAAAGCGGAGCCAAGCGGCACGATGCCAGGATGCTTTGCCGCATCGAGCACTGAAAAGACGAGATCCGAAATGTCTACCTTCGCGGACTCCGCGAGTGTTGCCGCCTGCGTGGAAACCGCTTGCTGGACTCCCGCACCCGGTGTGACATAAAAACCGGAACGCTCCTCGGCACGAATGAGCCCCCACTCCTCGAGCAGATAGTACGCACGCAGAACGGTCGACTGACTGACGCCATGCTGCGCGATGATATAGCGCAGGGAAGGCAGGCGAGAGCCGATCGGAATATGGCCGGCCCGGATCTCTTCAGCGAGCGTGGTGGCGAGTGCCTCGTAGCGGGTCATGTAGGACTTTGTTGGAATGTTTGTCGCATGTTACTAAGCGTCGGACGTCATGTGATGCTGGGAGATGTGAACGTTCGGCGAGCTTGTCGGCGCACAGTATGGCTCGAAAGCGGCGCGGCCGCCTGCCGGATGCTGATGCCTGGCACAATCGCATGCAAGCTGGAAGCTCAACAAGGTGCAATACCGCGGGCGGGAATCACCCATGTGAGCCTCGGGGCGGCCAGCCCGCGCGACCCGAACATGGGTGAGGGAGAGAGTCCAGATGGTGACAACGGCGACGACAGACGGGCAGCGCATCCGTGTGTGCTGCAGTCGCCGCAAATGCGCGGGATGATCGCCTCAGGTGCGCTGCAACGCCGCGCTCGCGCGTTCTTGTCGGAACAGGTAGAGCGCAACGAATGCCAGCAGCAGCTCGAGCGCCGCGAACGACGCAAAGGCCAGCTCGAAGCTGCTTTGTTCGAGCGCGCCGAACGCGAAACTGCCGAAACCCGCGCCGACAAACAGTGCAAATACATTCAGCCCCATGGCCTGCCCGGGCCGCTTGCTGCCGAATGTCGTGACGATCCCGGCGAACATCGGCTGTGTCATGTCATAGCCAAGCGACAGGATCATCGCCACCAGCGGCAACACGGCGAGCGGCATGCTCACCAGCAACGCAATGACCGCCACCGAGCCGAGTGCGAGCCCGAACGGGATGATGGTCGCGCGCCCGTAACGATCGGCCATGCGCCCTATCACCGGCCCCAGTACCGTTCCAGGGATGCCATAACCGAGCAGCGCAGCCCCAATGAGCGCAGGGCCGACGTGGTATGCCTGTCCGATAAACACGCCAAGCCATGCGAACACGCCTGAGTGAAACATCGAGTTCAGAAACACGAATCCGTACGTCCGTCGTGAGCGCGCGTCACTCAGGAGGTCCCGGTAGCCCTGCAGCACGCCACGCACGGGCATGCCCATCGGCTGAACGGTAGCGGCAAGATACTGACGGAAGCGTCCCAGCACGAACAGCGCGAACAACCCGAGCGCACCGATGATGATGAACAGGCCTCGCCAGCCGACCAGCGGGACCAGCATGGCCCCGAGAGGAGAGCCCAGCGCCATGCCACCCGCCATCGCGCCAAACAGCCAGCCGAGCGCCCGTCCACGCTGTTGCATCGGGTACAGGCGACCGACGAGGGCAATTGACAGCGGAACGGTGCCACTTGCTCCAAGACCCGTGATGACCCGCCATGCGGTCATCTGGCCAATCGAGGTGGAGGTGGCGGTGGCGAACGCAAGTACTGTGAAGGCCACCAGCGAGCAGAAGATGACGCGGTGGATGCCGAGCCGGTCACCCAGCACGCCGTAACACAGCGTCCCGATGCCATACGGAATCAGGTAGGCGGGCACAACCCACGCAACGCGATTCACGGGTGCATGAAATGCACTGGCAAGCGTCGGAATGATCGGTGCGACCATGTAGGCCTGAAAGAAAACGAGGAACGCGACGGCTGCGAGCATACGCAGCAGACGTTCGCGTGATTGCTCATTCGACGATGGGGAGAGCTTTTCAGTTTTCATCGATAGAGGCGCCATATCTCGTGAATCAGTGCATCGCATGGAGCGATGGTTTCAAAACCCGGAATATCTTCGCATAGACCCAGCAGATGGGCGCTGAATACGGCGAAGTCCGCATTTGCACCGACGGCGTCACGGATAACGTGCATCAGATCTGCCTTCTGGTCGGAAGTGAGAGAAGTCGGCATGCCCGATCAGCCTGCCAGTCGCGCAACCGCGCGTGCGAGCCGGCTGAAGCCGTCATCGATCTCCTCGTTCGTGATAGTTAGCGGTGGGGCGATCCTGAGCACGTTCTCGCCTGCGGAAAGACACAGCAGCTTCTCCTCGTGCGCGAGCGCGATCAGGTCCGATACCGGCGGAAGGCATTTCAAGCCCATCAGGAGACCGCTGCCGCGTACCTCGCTGAACACCTGCGGATAGTGCAGGGCCAGCTCGCGCGCCCACGCAAAAAACCGCTCGGATGCCCGCGTGACACGATGCAGGAATGCCGGCGCGCTGATAATGTCGACCACCTCGGAGGCGACAGCCATCGCCAGCGGATTGCCGCCGAAAGTCGAGCCATGCGTGCCGCGCTCCATCGCGGCGCCGACTGCTTCGGTCGCGAGGCAGGCTCCAATCGGAAATCCACCGCCCAGGCCTTTCGCGGTCGCGAGCACATCGGGGATCGCATCCTGCTCATAGGCGAACAACGTCCCGGTTCGTCCCATTCCCGTCTGCACTTCATCGATCAGCAGCAGGATGCCGTGCTGGTCGCAGATAGCGCGCAGGCTGCGCAGATAGCCGGGCGGCATCGGTCGCACGCCGCTTTCGCCTTGCACGGGCTCGACGAGCACGGCTGCCGTGCGCGCGGTGATGGCCCGCTCGAGCGCGGCGAGATTGCCGAACGGAACCTGATCGAATCCGCCGGGCAGCGGAGCGAAACCCTCGAGGTACTTCTGCTGGCCGGTGGCCGTCAGCGCGGCCAGGGTGCGGCCGTGGAATGCCCCTTCGATCGTGATGATGCCGTTGCGCTCGGGGGCGCCGTTGACATAGTGGAAGCGACGCGCCGCTTTGATCGCGAGTTCGACCGCTTCCGTTCCGGAGTTGCAGAAGAAGACCCGGTCGGCAAACGACAGCTCGCAGAGCCGCTGCGCGAGACGTTCCTGCTGCGGCGATGCATACAGATTCGACGTGTGCCAGAGCTTGCGCGCCTGCTTGACCAGCGCATCGACGAGGCGTGGATGACCGTGGCCGAGCGCATTCACGGCGACGCCACTGCCGAAGTCCAGGTAGCCCGTTCCATCGGCCGTGAACAGCGTACTACCGGCTCCGCGCTCGAAGGAGATCGGCGCTCGGTTGTAGACCGGCATCAGAAACGAACGGACTTTGTCGTGCATGAGGGACCCCCGATAGGTGCGAAAATGCAGGCATTGTCCGAGCAGCAGCGGACTGCGCACAGCAGCAGGTGCGGGAAAATATTGCGCAGCAACCGCGTGCTGGGGTAAATCAATCGCCATCTGCTGCTGTTTCGCGTTCGACGGCGAATCTATCCTCGGTGCTTGTTCTCACATCCCGCGGATCATCGTGAATACAGCCAAAGCCCGACCTTCCCCGAATCTCCTGCGACTGTCCGCTGCGACGACCCGTGTCCAGTCGTCCGCGATCCGCGACCTGTTCGGATTGCTGTCACACCCGGAGGTCATTTCATTGGCCGGCGGCTTTCCGTGCGTCGACGCGATCGACGTCGACGGACTCAGGGATGCGGCCGCGCGCGCGATGCGCAAGTCGGCCGCGCAGGCGCTGCTATATGGCAGCGTCCAAGGTCATGAACCATTGCGCGAACTGATCGCTGAACGTTGCCGTGGATATGGAACGCGGCTGCAAGCACCGGACCTGCTGATCACCTCGGGGTCGCAGCAGGGCATCGACCTCGTCGCCCGGACGATGATCGATCCCGGCGATACCGTCGCGGTAGAAGCGCCGACCTATCTGGGCGCATTGCAGGCATTCCAGGCGCAAGGGGCAAAGCTCGTCTCCGTACCGACGGATGCCGACGGGCTGGACGTCGTCGCGCTGGAACGGATCATCGAACAGCATCGTCCGAAATTGCTTTACCTGATACCGAACTTTGCGAATCCGACGGGCGCCGTGCTGGCGTTGCGGCGTCGCAAGCCGCTGCTCGATCTGGCGCAGCGCTACGGCGTGCTGCTCGTCGAAGACGATGCCTACGGCGAGTTGTACTTCCGCGATCCGCCGCCGCCGTCGCTGCTTTCGCTGGCCACCGACGACGAACGCGAATGGGTCGTTCATCTATCGAGCTTCTCCAAAATTTTGGCGCCGGGACTGCGCCTCGCCTGGATCGCTGCACCCCTGGCACTGATGCCGCATCTGTTGCTGGCCAAGCAGATCAGCGACACGCATGCGTCTGCCACTGCGCAACTCGTCGCGTTCCATTTTCTGAATGCAGGGTCATTGGAGCCGGCACTATCACGGGCACGCGGCTACTACGCGAAGCAGGCGATGGTCATGCAACGGTCGATCGGTGCGGAACTCGGCGATATCGCGCTGCGTGCCGCGCCGATCAGGGGCGGCATGTTCCATTGGCTCGAACTGCCGGAAACCGATACGAACGCTCTGCTGCAACAAGCGGTGCAGGCGGGCGTCGCTTTCGTGCCGGGAGCGCCATTCTTTGCGGATGGCACAGGCTCGAACTATCTTCGCTTATCGTTCGCGAGTGCGACGGCCGATCAGATCGGAGAAGGAATGCGACGTCTCGCCCAGGCCATCGGGACGCACGATCGACCCGCAAGCGCCCTCCAGCCGACCCCTCGCTGAATCAGTGCGGGGCGAGCGCTGCTGCGCTCCATTAAGCGCCATCTGCTGCTTGAGGCGGCTACTGCGGCGCGATATTTTCCTTGTTCCGTGTGAACCACACGTCCGCCATTTCCGCACTATGTACCGCTACAACGAATTCGACAAAGCCTTCGTGCAAAGCCGCGCGGCCCAGTTTCGGGACCAGATCGAACGTTGGCAAGACGGCAGGCTGGGCGAGGATGCGTTTCGCCCGCTGCGCCTGCAAAACGGCTGGTACGTCCAGCGGCACGCGCCGATGCTGCGTGTCGCGGTTCCGTATGGCGAGCTCTCCAGCGCGCAGCTTCGCGTGCTCGCGCGAGTTGCACGCGAATACGACGAGCCCGAAGCAGACGTGTACCGGCAGGCAATGGAGGCTCAGCGCAAGCTCGGCACCGTGCGCTTGCCTACCAATCAAGCGCACTTCACGACACGCACCAATGTTCAATTCAACTGGATACCGCTGTCGAAAGCCGCCGACGTGATGGACCTCCTCGCCACGGTCAACATGCACGGCATTCAGACCAGCGGCAACTGCATCCGCAACATTTCATGCGATGAGCGGGCAGGTGTGGCACCGGACGAGATCGCCGACCCGCGACCCTTCGCCGAAATCATGCGCCAGTGGACCACGCTGCACCCCGAGTTCGCGTTTCTGCCGCGCAAGTTCAAGATCGCGATCACCGGCGCTAAGGAGGACCGCGCGGCGACCGGATGGCACGACGTGGGACTGCGCCTCGTGCGCGACCAAAATGGCGAGCTGGGCTTTCGCGTATCGGTGGGCGGGGGCATGGGCCGCACGCCGGTCATCGGCACCGTGTTGCGCGAGTTTCTGCCGTGGCGGCACATCATGAATTACATCGAGGCCGTGGTCCGCGTGTACAACCAGTTCGGACGACGCGACAACAAATACAAGGCGCGTATCAAGATCCTCGTGAAGGCCGAAGGCCAGCGCTTCATCGACGAAGTAGAGGAAGAGTTCCGGCAGATCGTGGATCACGACGGCGGTCCGCACACGATTCCGCAAGCCGAGTTCGACCGCATCAGCACGTATTTCGTCGTGCCGCCGGCAGCGGCCGAGCGCCGAGTGGCCGACCCGGCCGCTGCTGCCGCGCTGCAAACCGCTGCGCGGCAGACGCCGCAATTGCAGCGCTGGCTGGAGCGCAACGTCGCGCCGCACAAGGACCCGTCCATGCGCATCGTCACGCTGTCGTTCAAGCGGCCATTGCAGGCGCCCGGCGATGCATCGGCCGAGCAGCTCGAACGCGTGGCGGATCTCGTGGACCGCTTTTCGTCGGGAGAAGCGCGCGTCACGCACACGCAGAACATCGTGCTGCCGTGGGTCCACGTCGACGACCTGCTCGCGCTCTGGCACGCGGCGGTCGCGGTGCAGCTCGCAAGCGCCAATGTGCATCTGCTCACCGATATGATTTCCTGCCCTGGCGGCGACTTCTGCGCGCTCGCCAACGCCCGCTCGTTGCCGATCGCACAGAGCATCATGGAGCGCTATCAGGACATCGACGAATTGAACGACATTGGCGAGGTCGATCTGCATATCAGCGGCTGTATCAATTCGTGCGGCCATCATCACAGCGGACATATCGGCATTCTTGGCGTCGACAAGGATGGCGCGGAGTGGTATCAGGTCACGCTCGGCGGCGCGGATGGCTCCGCGCGCAGCGGCGACGCCCGCTCCGGCAAGGTCATCGGCCCGTCGTTCGCGTCACATGAAGTGACCGATGTCGTCGACGCGGTGCTCGGCCGCTATGTGGCGTTGCGCGAGCGGCGCGGCGAACGTCGCGAGACTTTCATCGAAACCGTGCGCCGGGTCGGACTCGACCCATTCAAGGCTGCCGCGGACGCGGTTCGCGCCACGGCGCAGGAGCGCGTATGAAGACCCCGGCACGCATTCGCCTGCTCGCCGCGCACGACCATGCCGCCGATGCAGCGGCGCCCGTACTCGCTTTGCCTAACGATGCCGATCCGCTCGCGTATGCGGCCGATATTTCAGCCGCCGCGCGCGTCGAGTTGCATTTCCCCACCTTCACCGATGGACGCGCGTACTCGCAGGCGTACCTCATGCGTCGCCGGCTCGGCTTCCAGGGCGACTTGCGGGCGACAGGCGAGGTACTGGTCGATCAACTGATGCAGATGGAGCGCATGGGCTTTTCAAGCGCGGTACTGGACGAAACCGTCGCCGTGCAAGACGCGCAGCGTCAACTCGAACGCTTCAACGGGTTTTATCAGGGCGATGTTGTGCGCGAGGCGCCGTATGGCGCGACTGGTATAGGTGTCGCGTCGCCTGCGTCCGTGCCGCCCGACGGAGCCTGAGCGCGGCGCAGCGGCCCATATCGCCGCGATGCGCTCATCGCATTGCCAGTCCAACCAGCACACGGAACGGCAGCGCCAGAAGGAACGCCGCAGCGACGCCGGCGAACCAGAGCCCGACGAACCAAAGGGCGTGCTTCATCAGTGCGCCGCGTTCAATGATATTGAGCATGATCGGGCACCTTGTGGCGAAAGACCCAGTATCCCGCTGCGGTGTAGGCAAGGATGACGGGTACGACAATCACAGCTCCAATCAACGTGAATACCTGTGATGAGCGTGGTGCGGCTGCATTCCACAGCGTGATCGAGCTCGGAATCGCATAGGGCCATACGGAGACCAGAATACCGATATAGCCTAGCAAGACGAGCAATAGTGCGAGGACGAACGGCACAGCGTCATAACGGCGACGGGCCGCACGGAACAGCAGTGCCGCCACGACGATGACCGCAATCGGCACGGGAGCCAACCGGTAAAAGTTCGGGAACGAGAACCATCGCGCTGCAATTCGGGCGTCTGATATCGGGGTCCATATCGACACCGCGATCATGAACATCAGCAGTACGATCGCGAGCGGAGTGATGAACTGATGCAGTCGCTGTTGCAAATCGCCGTCCGTCTTCATCGCAAGCCAGCATGTACCGAGCAATGCGTAGGTCGACATCAAGCCGAGTCCCGACAGCAGACTGAACGGTGAGATCCAGAAATAGGTCTCGCCCGAAAAATGCCCATTTTCAACCGGGATGCCTTGCAGGTATGCGCCCAGTATGATTCCCTGAAAAAGGGCCGCGCCTGCCGAACCTAGCGTGAAAGCGAGACTCCAGACATTTTTCGTTCGGTTTGCCGTGTGGCGTATTTCGAATGACACGCCCCGAACAATCAGACAGACGACCATCAGAATGATGGGCAGGTAAAGTGCTTGCAGCGTCACCGAGTACGCAACCGGAAAGACTGCCAAAAGTGCGGCTCCGCCGAATACGAGCCAGGTTTCGTTGCCATCCCATACTGGCGCGAGTGTGTGCATCATCCGGTCACGTTCGCGGTCGTTGGGAAAGAACGGGAAAACGATTCCGACGCCCAGATCGAAACCGTCGAGCGCAACATAAGCAAATAAACCGATTCCGATGATTGCGGCCCACACGACAGTGAGATCCATGTTTCGCCTCCGGGATTGCTATCAGTTATCGCATCGTTATTTGGTTGCGGCGAGTGGTGAGCGAGCTCTTGTGACGGAGTACTCTGCCGTGGCATCTGGAAGCGCAAATACCTGATCGATGTCGGGGCCCTGACGCAAGTACTTCAGGATGTAATAGACGCCCGTGCCGAAGACCATGCAGTAGGCGATGACGAGGATCATCAGGGTAAGTCCAACGTCCTCGGCCGGCAGCGGAGAGGCTGCGTCGACCGTGCGCTGTATGCCGTAGACAACCCACGGCTGCCGGCCGACTTCGGTCGTGACCCAGCCCATCAACAGCGCGATATAGCCGGTCGGGCTCATCGCAACGGCCAGATACTGGAGCGTGCGACTCTCGAACAGGCGGCCTTTTCGTCTCAGGGCCAGCGCAACAACCGCGAGCAGTAACATCAGCAGTCCGAGCGCAACCATGATGCGGAAGCTCCAGAAGACGATGGTCGAGTTAGGGCGGTCCTGTTTCGGGAATGACTTCAGGCCGCGAATTTCTCCATCCCAGCTATGGGTGAGGATAAGGCTCCCCAAGTGCGGAACCTGGATCGCATATTTCGTCACCTCTGCGTCCATGTCCGGAAAGCCAACGAGATTCAGCGCGGACCCGCCGTGTTCGGTCTCCCACAGTCCTTCGATCGCCGCGAGTTTGGCCGGCTGGTACTCGCGTGTGTTCAAGCCGTGCAGGTCGCCGACGATGATCTGGAGAGGGGCGAGTACGAGCAGCATCCATAGCGCCATCGAGAACATGGTCTTGACGGCAGGGTCGCGCCTTCCCTTCTGCAGATGCCAGGCACCCGTGGCCGCGACGACGAGGGCGACTACCAGAAACGCCGCGATCGTCATGTGGGCGAGACGGTACGGAAACGACGGATTGAAGACGATGGCGAGCCAATCGACGGGAACGACGCGCCCCTCTTCGACGATAAAGCCTTGTGGCGTCTGCATCCAACTGTTGGAGGCAAGAATCCAGAACGTCGAGATGACGGTTCCGGTCGCGACGAGCATGGTCGCGGCGAAGTGCGACCGGCGTCCGACCTTGTTCCAGCCAAACAGCATGATGCCGAGAAACCCCGCCTCCAGAAAGAAGGCTGTCATCACCTCATAGGTCAGCAATGGACCCGTGACGGAACCGGCGAATCGAGAAAAGCCCGACCAGTTCGTGCCGAACTCGTAGGCCATCACCACGCCGGAAACAACCCCCATTCCGAACGCCATCGCAAATATCTTCGACCAGTATAGGCACAGTTCCTTGTAATGCGGCTTTCCGGTCTTGAGCCAGCATCCTTCGAGTACAGCGATAAAGCACGCGAGACCTATACTCGTCGCGGGGAAGATGATATGAAAAGATATCGTGAAGGCGAACTGGATTCTCGACAGGTCGGCGGCGCTCATAATCACGATCGTTCTCTCCTGCTGCGCGCACAGGAAGCGCGCGACACAAAGCCGAAGTCCAAAGGAGTCGCTAACGCAAAATGGCGTCGTCCGAATCGCGTAAAAAGAAAGCAATTCGAGCCGTGATCACGGTCCTTCTGGCCCCGCACCAATCTGCTTGCGGCGATTCTATGTCATCGGTTTGAATCGTGCGTCGTAACTGCGCATCGTCGCAGGATGACGGCAGCGGTGTGAAGCGTTCACGCGAATTGCCGCTCGAAATTGCGCATATAGTCGACAAGGGAATGAACGGCTTCGACAGGAAGCGCGTTGTATAGCGAAGCGCGCATGCCGCCAAATATCCGGTGCCCTTTCAGATTCAGCAGTCCCTGCGCCGCCGCGCCGTTCAGGAACGCGTCGTTCAGTGAAGGATCGGTGAGATGAAACGGCACGTTCATTCTCGATCGGACCGCGGGCGATACCCGGTTCTGGTACAGCGAACTTCCGTCGATCGTCTCGTAGAGAAGGGCGGACTTTTCAATGTTGCGCTTTTCGATGGCCGGAATTCCGCCGTGACGCTTGATCCATTTGAAGACGAGACCCGCAACGTAGATGGCCCAGGTGGGAGGGGTGTTGTACATGGAATTGTGCTTGGCTAGCGTACTCCACTCGAACACGGAAGGGCAGATGGGAAGCGCCCGATCGAGCAGTTCTTTCCGTACGATGTAAACCGTTACCCCGGCTATGCCGACATTCTTCTGTGCGCCGGCATAGAGCACGTCGTAAGCGGACACGGATACGGACCGGGAAAGAATATGTGAAGAGACGTCAGCCACGATCGGAACGCCTTGCGAGTCCGGCAGATCGAACAGTTCGATGCCGTCAATCGTTTCATTGGTGCACAGATGCAAGTACGCGGCGTCAGGTGAAACAGGCCATTCGCAGGCAGGCGGCACATGGATACGCCCGTTTCTCTCTGCGGCAATCGCTACCAGGCGGGCTTCGCAATACCGCTGCGCCTCATCGAGAGATCGGCTCGACCAGTAACCCGTCACGACGTAATCGGCACTGCGGCGACCGCGAAGGAGGTTCAGCGGAACGATCGCATTTGCGCCGAGGCCGCCGCCCTGCATGAAGAGAATCTGATGGCTGTCAGGCACCTCCAGCAGTTCGGTCAGGTCGGAGAGCGCATCGGCCAGGATCGACTCGAACTGACGGCTGCGGTGGCTCATTTCCATTACGCTCATTCCGCTTCCGTGCCAATCGGGTATTTCGTCCGCGATTTGATCGAGGACTTCTTCGGGAAGGGTTGAAGGGCCAGCAGAAAAATTGAATGGGCGGCGCATATGGTCAACTCAGTAGTGCAGCGTTCATCGCAACGGCGTATGCACGAGGGAGGAAGATCGTTCTTTTCTGCTGCCGATGTTAAGACGCCTGTTCGTATTCGGGCAGACACAGTTGCGATCGAAAACGTGAATGCAGTCCACGGCCCGGACTGCGTGTCGTCCGCATATACCTAACCCCTACATAGCTTTCCCACATAGTGATGTAAGGTACGATCTCTAATCTTGCCGAAATTTGGCAAGGAAACTTGGCATGCTGGGAGGGTGAAGAATTCAATGGATTGGAAAGTCAGTGGTTCGCAAGACGACATTGAATTTGGGCCTTTCAAGCTCTTTGTCCTGGAGCGACGCCTTGAAAGAAGAGGCGTTCCTGTCAAGGTCGGGAGCCGAGCG
>NZ_JAYMRT010000051.1:0-12232 GCF_038900515.1 Burkholderia sp. JPY481 | reverse complement strand
ACGGCATTACGAACACTTCTGATTCACGGCGCCCGCGCGGTTATTCGTATGGCAGCCAGCAAACCCGAAATGGCTGATTCCTGGGTGATGAAACTGTGTCGACGCCGGCACAAAAATATCGCTGCTGTGGCGCTCGCGGCAAAGAATGCACGGACAGCGTGGGCCATGCTGATACGAAATCAGCCCTTTCAGGCGGACCATGTGCCTACGCGATCCAGCGTGACGGATTGACAGGTCCCGCCATTAGCAGTGAAACAGCGTTCACTTCCAGAGGTTGCTTGAGCAGACTTCAATTCGATGGCAGAACGGTCGGGCCGTGTGGGGCCAAACCCGCTTTGCACCAAGGGCAACCAAGCCCGAGGCTCTGATGGGGTACCCATTCGCGGATATTCATCGTGGGCCCGCAGCGAGTGCTGCCAACTGAGCCCGGATACATGGCTGCAGATCCAGGTGAAGACCCAACTGCGACATTACTCTTCTCCTCAACTAATTCGCGATGCTTCCAGGGTAGCTGAACGGGGCGTCAATGCCAGGACTTTTGCAGACCTTCCTAAACAGGCGTAAAGCGCTTTTGTTGCGATACGGATAGAAATCGCCGAAATTGTCTGCTTTGTGTGTTGGTTCCATCGTTGAAGTTCTTTAAGCGCCTTTCAAGGTTTGGTGTTGACTTGTTGGTATGGATTTCGCGCAAAGGTAGCCGACCGAATTACTCCCATCGGAGTGGCGGTCGTGAAACTTGACATTCTGGAGAAACGACTATGAGTACAGTGATTAGCAATGCGGGTTATGGTGTCTGGAACAACACCATTGACGTCACCGATCAGGTTCGACAGCAATACGCAAACGGCACGCGCGTGTTTGTCGCCGGTAATCAGTATGGCGATCCTTCCCCTGGAGACCGTAAGTATCTCTACATCTTCTGGAAGGTCAACGACGCCCCGATGCAATCCGGCGTGACCGGGGAGAATGATAATCGGGGGATCAGAATCGCATAAGAGCGCCTATCCCGCCAAAAGGTTGCTCCGTCCAGGAAGCCTTGACAAACCAGCCATACTTCCGGCCGGTGCAACTCGCTGAGGAACTGAGCTGCGGTCGTAAATGATGGCAAAAGCGTTGCCGGGCATTCCCTGCAGCGCACCAGTTCAGACTGCACCATGATCTTCTCCTTGCCGACCACCATGGTCGGTAGGAAAAGTTCAGGACATTATGCGAACCATTGCCACACAAGTCAGCGCCCGCGATCCCGCCTGAACACGGCGGTGCCGCCGTCGTCTACATGGTCTCTTAGCCGAATTTGCCGGCGTGGGCAATCGTGAATATCTGAACCTTCAGATATTCACGAATCTAGGCCGCCAGCCCCTCGGGGGTCTTTTTGAACAGAACTCTTATTGTGAATTCAAGACAGGGGCAAAATCGCAGAGACTCCGAACCAGCCTCTAACGAACGAGCCGGCCTTCGGCATCGAGCACGTGCACCTTACCTAGACCGAGCTCGCGCACCGGCTGCTCGATCTTTTTCAGATCGCCCACGATCACCCAGGTCAGTGCTCGTGGTTTGACAATTTCGTCGATCGCCGCCTGCGCGCTTGATACACTCACCGCCTCGATGCGCTGCTCGAGCGTCTGTACGTAGTCGTCCGGACGGCCGTACTTCACGATATTGTCGACGGCGCCGATCACCGACCCGGTGGTCTCGAAACTGCCCGGCAGACCGCGCAATATGGACGACCTAACCTTGTCCACTTCCTGTGCTGTCAGCGGCTTGGCACCGACGATGGCCACCGCCTCCTTTTCCATCTCGAGCGCGGATTCGGTAGTCCTGTCGGCCTGAACGGACGCGTACATCTGAAACGGCCGCTGGCCCAGCGCGCCAACAAGGCCGCTGCGGGCACCGTAGCTCCAGCGCTTTTCCTCGCGCAGGTTCATGTTCAGGCGCGACGTAAAGGTGCCGCCGAACGCGCGGTTGGCGATATCGATGTCTATGGCGTTGATCGCCTTGCTCGACGGCGCGAGCAGACCGGCGAGGATCAGTGACTGTGGCGCTTTGGGCCGATCGATCAGAAACACCCGTGGCTTGGTTTGGTCGGCGACCTTGGCGATGTTCTTTTTCGGCAACGGCGCGGACGGCGCCCTCCAGTCGCCGAACACGGCGTCGAGTTGTGGAGTGATCTCCTTCAGCGTGGTGTCGCCGGCGACCAGGATCTTCACGTTGTCGGGCCGCAGCCAGTCGCGCCGGAACGCCTCTAGGTCGTCTGCCGTAAGTGATTTGATCGACGCCTCGGAGCCGGTGCCAGTGAACGGAATCCTGTAAGCATGGTCGTGGCCGTACAGCAGAGGCGGCAACATGCGCTCGGCGAGGGACGCCGGGTCGACCTTTTCTTGTGCGATGCGGGCTAGTCGCTGAGCACGCACACGTTCGATGTCGTCGGCCTTGAAGGCCGGGTTGCGCACGATGTCCGCGAACAGCGCGAGCGAAGGCTTGAGTTGGTCATTGAGTGTGTTAAGCAACGCCCTACAGGTATCCAGCCCGCAGCTAACACCCATGATGGCGCCCAAGCGCTGCGTGCGCTTGGCTACCTCCAGCGCGTCAAGCGACTTGGTGCTCTCGCCCATCAGGGAGGCGGCGAAGCTGGCGGTACCAAGCTTGCGTCCTTCGTCGGCGGCGTAGCCGCCATCGAACTGCAGGTAGATCTGGGTGACTGGGACAGTGTAGTGTTGCGCCAGCACCACCTCGATGCCGTTCTTCAGTTTGCCGCGCTCGAGCTTCGGAAAACGTAGTTCGGGGAAGTGAGTGACCTGCGGCACGCCTTTGGCACGGTCGACCTCGCTCTCGCTCACGACGTATTGCTGTGCAGCCGGCAGTTTGGGCTCGGGTCGACCCTGCGCGTCGGGCAGCGGCACGACCTTCGCGTCCTCCGCCTGCGGGTCAAAGTCGTTGCTGCCCGGCAGCACGGTGAGCAGGTAGTCTCCCTTGGTGAGCCACCTGTCCGCCGAGGCTTTTACACTGCCAACGGTGGCGGCGTCGACGCGCTGTTGGTCCTTCTTGTAGGCACCTGGATCGCCGAGATACAGTTGCCCCGAGGCCAGCATCTGGGCCTTGTCGCCGACTTTCTCCAGGCGACGCACGAGAGAAGCGCGATAAACGACCTTGGCACGATCCAGCTCATCCTGAGTTGGGCCTTCGATGAGGAATTTATTCAGTTCGTCGGCGATGACCGACTCGACCTTGGCCGCATCCACGCCCTTGCGCACGTTAGCATTAATCTGGAACTGACCGGTCAAAGCGAGCGGTGACACGCCCGCGGACACATTGTCGGCTAACTTGTCCTGATAGACTAGGCGCTGGTAGAGCCGCGAGGTCCTGCCCCCACCGAGCACGGTAGCGGCAAGGCGCAGCGAAATCAGGTCATCCGTGCCCAACTGCGGCACAACCCAGGTGCGGTAGATGCGTGTCTGCGACACGTGGTCGTGCTGTACGCCGCGCGTGGACTTCGCCAGCGGGGTGATCCACGGCTGCTGGCGCGGCACCGGCGGACCGGCCGGGATGTCACCGAAGTACTTGACGACTTTCTCCTTGGCTTGCGCGGGTGTGATATCGCCGGCCAGCACGATCACCGCGTTGGCAGCACCATAGCGATCGCGGAACCACTGCTTCACGTCAGCCAGTGAGGCGCCGTTTAGATCTTGCATGGAGCCGATGATGTCATGCTGGTATGGATGGTTTGCCGGATAGATGTTGGACAGGATGTTCTGGTATACGCGGCCGTAGGGAGCGTTCTCTCCTTGGCGCTTCTCGTTTTGAACCACGCCGCGCTGCGTATCGAGCTCTTTCTGGCCGATTGCACCGAGCAGGTGGCCCATGCGGTCCGACTCCATCCATAAAGCCATGTCGAGCGCGGTGGTCGGCACCGTCTCGAAATAGTTGGTTCTATCAAACCCAGTGGTGCCATTCATGCCGGTCGCGCCGGCCAGTTCGAACGGAGCAAAAAAGGAGCCCTTATGGTGCTCCGAGCCGGAGAACATCAAGTGCTCGAACAGGTGCGCCAAGCCGCTCTTGCCCTTGGGCTCGTCGCCAGAGCCGACGTGATACCAAACGCTCACCGCCACCACTGGGGCCTTGTGGTCCTCGTGCACCACGAGGGTGAGGCCGTTGGGGAGCATCGTTCGAGTGTAGGCGATCTCCGGCACTACCATGGTGGCTTCGGTAGGTGCGGCTCTAACTCCGCTCGCCGCGATGATCCCGAGCGCGCATATCACCAATCGTTTTTTTAGATTTCGAGCCATAAAACACCTTATTGATTAGACTGAGCTTTAGACACTCGAACGCTGTCGCCGTCCGTTGGCGATCAGACGGCGAACGAGACCGAGATTGCGATGAAGCGAGCAGTCGAGGCCGCAGAAGCGGCATCGACTGGTAACTCAAGGGGCGTGACGCGCTTCGGGCCTCTGGAGTTTTCCAGACTTCCGCTGCATGGGAGTGTGGGAGGCAAGTCCGGTAAATTCCCGACGCAGCCATTGGGCGACCAAGCCAGCGGTGACGGGCTGACCGATTCTCAACGGCGCAATTTCGTGCATGGGGAAGTCCTCGGCAATCGCCAGGCTGAGCGACTGCGTGAGAGTCCATGCGCACGAACGAATCTGCATCCAGAGTTCGAGTAGGGTGCGCGTCTGCTGCCAGAGATTGTTGAATCCCCACCAACGCCTGAGATTGTGAAACAGCGGTTCTATGCCCCCAGCGGCGCGCGTAAAGCTGAACGATGGTTTGTGCCTCCAGATCCACTTCGGAGGCCAGTATCAGACGTCGCTTTGTCCATTCCTGCCGCTTGTCGTTGTAGAACTGGCACCAGACAGCGCGCACGGGCGTACCCTTCAGGAAGCGGGCCACGGCGACGGTCGAACGCAGGCGCTGTTCCTTGCCATAGAGCTTCATCGTCAATCCGGTTGCGCACAGCGCTTCGATGGCCTCGGCACTCAGGCGCTTGCCATAGATGCGCGGCCGTCCAGGCCGGGGCCCACCGGACCGAACGGCCGGCCGAAACAGCACGGTATCGATACCCGCGTGGCCGATGACATGCATGTTCCGACGCAGCAATGGCAGGACCAGACGCGCGCGCATGAACCACGAGTCGAACAGCACACATATGGGCCGCTCGATCACACCCGAGACTGCACGCACAAGCGCCAGCGCAATCCAGAGCTTGTTGATGTTGCCCGTTTCCGGAACCAGTCGCGAGAGGATCGGCAACACCATGCCGATGCCCTCGTTGCCCAGCACCCTCACACCCAGAGTCACGATGCATTGCGCCCAGACGTGTTTGGGCCCGGCTGGTCTTGCCGCTGTGCTCGCGTCGCCACCCGACGCCCGGTGCCTTCTTCGAGCACCGCATGATCAGCGTATCGTCCAGGACCATAGTGAGCCTGCCGATGGGCAAGACAGCAAGCACCAGTCTGAGCAGCGCTCGCGCGAGTGGCCCCGTATGCTAGGTGCCACGCTCCAGAAGCTTGCAATACGCCGTCCAGTGGCACGTACACCCAATGGCCGAAATCGCGCGGCTCACCCATCCTTCGGGCGAAACCATGCACCCGCTGAGCAGCTCGAGGAAGCTGGTTTGCGAGCGAAGCGGCACGGTGATAAACGGAACGTTGATCCATTCACGCAGGCAAAAAATCAGTGCGTTTCGACAAGGACATGGGCCATCGCAAGAGAACCGAAAACGATTCCCATTGGCCGCCGCGCTGCTTGAGCTAAAACCTCGCAGGCTGCGCGGCGGCCTCACGATTGACTTTCCATATCAAGTTTTTCGAATTGCGAACCATTTTTCAGGACCCTTCATCGGGGGGCTGAATTTCTAAAATCGAAACATGATTCTCTCCTTTTAAATTCGGCTGCTGATAAGCTGTTGAAGATGATCGCAGACGAAGCTAGAGAAAATCGTGCCAACAGCCATGGTATCGATCGAATCGAAATCCTTTGTCGAACAACAACGGACGGGACTTACAATGCAAACACTGATTGTCGCGAATGCAACAGTCTTGGTGCAAAAAGCACTGGGCAATGCGCTTTGGGTGTCGAGCTTGAGCAGCATCGGTGTTGCTCTGTCGGGCCTTGATCGGCGTGGGCCCCCGGCGTCAGAATAGTTGTCGTGTCGTTTGATTCTTAGAGAGGTCCGGGGGCGGTAGGATCGGCATGAAGGAAAGCCTGCTCAGCGTAACGAAAAGAAGTCGTGGTGCGTCGTATGATGCCGCCGGAAGATGTGCCGGTGTCGGCGCTGGCGAGAGAAACACGAATCACGGAACAGACGTTGTACGTGTGGCGCCGCGAGGCGAAAGGAAAGGGATGGCCGTGCCGGGCGACGGGAAGAACGCCGAAGGATGGTCTTCGGAAGACAAGTTTGCCGTTGTATTGCAAACTGCCCCGCTCAACGCAGCGGAGTTGGCCGAGTATTGCCGGCGCAAAGGGCTGTATCTCGAGCAAGTCGCGGCGTGGCGGGCCTCATGTGTGGCCGCCAACGCGAATGCTGCCGAACAGGCGCGCGAGCAACGTCAGCAGCCCAAAGAAGACAAGCAGCGCATCAAGCAACTGGAAAAGGAGTTGCAGCGCAAAGAGAAGACACTGGCGGAAGCTGCGGCGCTGCTCGTACTTCGAAAAAAAGCCTAGGCGACCTGGGGAGAACAAGAGGACGACTGACCAACGTCCCTGATCGCCTGTTATGGATATCTTTGATCCGAGAGGCGGTGGGCTCGGGCTACCTGCCGTTCACGAAGGAGATCGTGCCTGCATTCGCCAGAATCTCCGAGCGTCTGCCAGCCATTCTCGTCGACAGCGTTCCACTCTGACCGGGAATTTGCCGCATGGCTCGGCCTAGCTTGCGTGAACAGTGGGCCCGTGTACAGGCGATCAGCGAAGATATTGCGTCGCTGGAGCGGCGCCTCTCGAACGAGCTCAGACTTAGCGTCGAATGCCGATGCCCTTCGAGTTCGAGTGTTAGCTGAGACCCTCGTCAGCGAATTCCATATGGGCCAGCAGGCCGACCAACCTGCATCAACGGGCCGGACATAGTGGAATGGCCTCGTCCCACCTCCGGCGGATGTATGCAAACGATCTCCGCTAGAGGACATGGCAGTATGGGCGATCCCTGGTCCGCAACTGAACGGAGGCTGTCATGAATGTCGCCTTGCTAAGCATTGACCTCGCCAAAAACATCTTCCAGCTGTACGGCGTCGACGAACGCGGCCATCCGGTGTTGAGCCGGCGAGTCAGCCGCAGCAAGCTCCTCGAGACGGTCGTCTGTCTGCCCTGCTGCCGCATCGTAATGGAGGCTTGTGGTGGCGCGCATCACTGGGCTCGGCGGTTCTCAGCAATGGGGCATCATGTGCAGATCATTGCGCCTCGATTCGTCAAACCGTTCGTCAAATCCCAGAAGAATGATCGCAACGATGCGGAGGCGATCGTCGAAGCGGCGTCCCGTCCGACCATGCGCTACGTCGCGGTCAACAGCGTCCAGCAGCAGGATATTCAGTCCATGCATCGCATCCGCAGCCTGCTCATGCGCGACCGTATTGCGCAGATCAACCAGATACGAGGCCTGCTGGCCGAATACGGGGTGGTCATTGCGCAAACGGCGCTGAAAGTAAGGCAGCAGCTGCCCACAATTATTGATGACGAACGCAACGAGCTGACAGGGTTGAGCCGGTCAATGATGCGGGATATGTATGAGCGGCTTGTGCTGCTGGACAAGCAGATCGCCCGGTATGACGAGTTGATCCATCAAGTGCACAAGGCATCCCCTTCAAGCCAGCGACTGGAGAAGATTCGCGGTGTCGGGCCGCTGATCGCAACCGCTGTCATTGCTGCGGCAGGTAGTGCCACTGAATTCTCAAACGGCAGACAGTTTGCAGCGTGGCTTGGCCTGACACCACGTCAGCATTCGTCGGGCGGCAAGGATCGCCTGTTCGGTATCAGGAAGCGCGGCAACGGGTATCTGCGAATGCTGCTGGTACACGGCGCCAGATCGGTTGTCCAGCAGGCCATGAAGCATACGGATGCACTCTCCCGATGGATCCTCGAGGTTCAGTCGAGGCGGGGAACAAACATCGCCGTTGTCGCACTTGCCAACAAGATAGCCAGGACTATCTGGGTCCTGCTGGCATGCGGTCAGGAATACGCACCGCCGCTGTGAACGGAGTACCGATCGCACGGCAGCAGTAGCTTACCTCTTCATCGGTTGCACAAGTGATCTGATTCAATGGCAAACAGGTCGGACCGTCGGTGACAAAACCTGCGCAGTCTTAGGGCTCTTGAGGCCGTGGATATAAGAAGGAGTCACCGGGCGAAATCCATTGGGGCCGGGCACACGAGTGCCACCGAAAGGCCGAATGTATATATGCAATCCAGCACCTGCCCGCTGTAGACCAGATCATTTGGCAAATGGGACGAGGCCATGTATAAGCGTGCTGCCTTGACCTGTAGACAAAAGTGCAAACCCTGCTTGCTATCCGGGAGGCGTCCACATAAGGCGCTCTAAGAACACCAACAGGCTGATCGAATAAGAAAGCGATCAGCTACATGTCTGGAACCCGCATTACCGACCAACAGGTTCGCCTCTACATGTCCAAGCGCAAACATCACTCGCAGCAGATCGCCGCCGCCAAGGCCGGCATGAGTGTCCGCAGCGCCAGGTGCATAGAACGGGACACCGTACTGCATGACAGAAACCGCGTCGTTACTGGCGTTCCCGTCCCGATCCCTTCGCCGACGTCTGGGATACTGAAGTCGTTACGATGCTGGCGAATGCGCCGCAACTTCAGGCGGTCACGATCGTGCCCAAGCTGCAGGACGATCATCCCGGGGAGTATCCCAACAGCACACGCCGCACACTCGGGCGACGCGTGCGGCACTGGCGGGCGGACGTCCGGCTCACCCAAGGAAGTCTTCTTCCCGCAGTTGCATGAGCCCGGCGCACGCGGCCTGTCCGACTTCACCGACATGGCTGAACTGCGAGTGACGATCGCTGGCGTGCCATTCGAACACCGGCTGTACCACTTCGTGCTCGCGTTCTCGCGCTGGGAATACGCAATGTTGTTGAAGGTGGCGAGAGCTTCGAAGCATGTCTGTCCATGGGACTGCAAAACGCACTATGGCAGGCTGGGGGATATCCGCGCGAGCATCGACCGACAATCTGTCGGCGGCGTTCAGAAACCTCGCGGACGAAGACGACTTCACGGTGCGCTATGCGGCGCTGCTCGAGCACTATGGCGTGACCGGGACCCTCAACAATCGCGGCCTGGGTCACGAGAACGGTAGCGTTGAGTCATCGCATCGCAATCTGAACGAAGCCATCGACCAGGCGTTGATGTTGCGCGGTCACCGGGACTTCGTCGATCGTGCTGCCTATGATGAATTTCTGCGCGAGGTCGTCATACGTCGCAACCGGTGTAACGCAGCCGCGTTCCGCCTTGAGCGGGAACAACTCATGGATCTGCCGTTAAGGCGCACCACAGACTTCGTCGAGGAAGAAGCCCGCGTCACACGCTGCAGCACCTTCACGGTACGCGGCATTCTTTACAGCGCACCATCGCGCCTGATCGGTCATCGCCTGAAGGTGCGCGTGTACGGTGACCGGCTCGACTGCTATCTGTCGGGTGCGCTGGTGCATATCACCTCGCGAGGCTCGCGTGGCGGCGACAACCGCCCCGCACTGAATTACCGACACTTCATTGAGAGTCTCAAACGCAAGCTGCAAAGTCATCGTTGGATTTCGGCTTTGGCCGCCGGGTAGCTACGCAAATGGTCGGTAACGATCTGCCGGGTATCGGCTTTGAGCGCAGCACCCGCTTGAAAAGCGCCCACCGTTTGTCCGCAACCCAACATTTCCTACAACCGTCGGCCCGATTGGAGGAAATGCGTCACTGAACACGGAGATGGCCAGCCCCCGTTGACTTAAGTCGTGCTCGTATGCAGCGCCAGCGACCTTGAGCCGTACGTCTACCTCGTGCACAGGCTCACTGAATGGCCACCGCGCAACCTGCTGCGATTTGTCCGAACGCGTACCGCTCCGCATCTCAAAACTCGCACCATCGCGGGCATTGAATTCGACTGCGGCCCAACGGCGTAGTTGTCGTTCGCATGAAGCTTCCCTGCCAGTACGACCCCACGCCGTGCAGGCCCGCGAGCTCAAGCAGGCTGATCATCGTCTTGCATGCGTCGCGTTGTGACAGGCGGGCATCGCGTTGCTCCCACGTTCTGCGGTAAGCCTAACGCGGGAACAGTGCGTCACGAAACGCGAGCCCCTTGAATGCCTGGGATTTGCGCTTCAGGGCGTCAATGAAGTGGCGGTCATCGAGCACGTGCCGGTTGTCGTGCGCACGTGAGCCCCGAGCGGTGCTGTGGACCAGCACGCCGGACAGGTAACAGTCGAGTCGATCGCATGTAGATGCGCACGCTTATTCCTGCCGTCGCGGCCGCGAGTTCCTGCGGATGGTGCTTGCGCTTGTTTATGTAGAGGCGAACCTGTTGGTCGGTGATGCGGGTTCCAGACATGTGCTGACCGCTTCTTCTTTAAGAATCGATCAGCCATCCTATTACCCCACCGACGCGGCGCCGCCGGTGGGTCGTCTTTTCCGGCGGCTACGCCGCCTCCGACTCCTCACCACCGGCCGAAACAAACGTCAACGACCGGCCAAAGTGGCGCCCCCGGTGGTGCTGGCTCGACTTTTGCTCTTTGCTTCTCGTGAGTCATTAGGAGTGGATTGAATGAGGATTGAACACGAAATCAGATCTCACGGTGCTGCAGTCACAACCAGCGTTTTTGCGCACGCCCTACACGCTCAGGAAGGCGCGCGTCACGGGGGGGGGGACGCCCGCCGGCGGGACGTCATAGACCCGCGAGGCAGTTCTGGGCGGCAATGGGCGTACTTGCATGGATTCGACCACGGCTGAGCCGTGCGAGGGCGTGCGCGTCGCGTTCTATCGGGCAACACCTACGGAGGCAGCATGACCTGCATTGTGGCGCTGACAGATGGCAAGAAGGTTTACATGGGTGCGGATTCGGCAGGAGCGGGGGGTGGGTCCATCACCGTGCGCGCCGACCCCAAGATTTATCGGGTGGGACCGTTCCTGATCGGCTTCACCACATCCTTCAGGATGGGGCAGCTTCTGGGCCATAGTCTGACCGTCGCGCCGCGCCCTGAGGGCACCGATGTGTTCGCCTTCATGTGCACAACGTTCATTGAGGCGGTACGCGCGTGCTTCACCCGCGGTGGGTTCGCGCGCAAGGACGGCGAACGCGAATGGGCTGGCACTTTTCTGGTTGGGTACATGGGGCGCATCTTCCAGATTGGCGACGATTATCAGGTTGGTGAATGCGCCGTGAACTTCGATGCCTGTGGTAGCGGCGAACAGGCGGCGCTGGGCTCACTTCATACCACCGCCGGTATGCCGATGCGGCCAGACGTCAGACTCGAACGCGCCTTGGCCGCGGCGGCCGAATTTTCAATGGGAGTCCGTGGCCCGTTCCGGATAGAAGTGCTGGACGGCCAGATCGCTCAACGATCGAACGAAGAAGAGGTAAGCGACGTTTGATCTACCAGTCGCCCACTTACCACGAAATGGGTGATGGTTGAGCCGCTCTTCGTGCAATGCCAGTTCCAACAGCTCGCACTGGGCGAGCCGGTCTTCAAACGCGCGCCGACCATCACGCTCGACGGCTATGCCGCCTCGCACCGCGCGGTGCGCGAAATGAAAACCGATGGTCTGCTGCCTGAAGACACGAAGGTGCGGTCCTCAAAATATCTGAACAATGTGATCGAGCAAGACCATCGCCACATCAAGTCCAGAACGAACGTGATGCCTGGATCAAGCGATTCTGGAGCGCCGCGACCACGATTTTCAGGGAATCGAGTCGACGCATCGCATTCGCAAGGGGCAGTTCGATCTCGCAAAGCTCGGCCTCAAGCAGGCCGCTGCGCCCGCCGTATGGAATGCGGTCCTGTTTGATCGATAAGCCTTCCCACCTATATGGCCTTTCTCAACCCGCTTATCTATGCACCATGTATGGACGACTCCCTGTTGTCAAGCAGTCTCAGTTTTCTGGCACCAGGTCGAGGTTGCAGCCATGTATCCGGGCTCAGTTGGCAGCACTCGCTGCGGGCCCACGATGAATATCCGCGAATGGGTACCCCATCAGAGCCTCGGGCTTGGTTGCCCTTGGTGCAAAGCGGGTTTGGCCCCACAC
>NZ_JAYMRT010000050.1:0-13166 GCF_038900515.1 Burkholderia sp. JPY481 | reverse complement strand
CCCGCACCTTCGATGACGCTATTCCGCTAACGAATCTTATCAATATGGCGTGCGCGACAAGAAAAGTGACTGTCAGCGCATCGCGTGAGACGGCGACCACAATGTAACAGCCCGAAAGGTTACGGTTGTTTTGCATGAGGCCCACGTCGAAGTCGCACCGTCCACCGGCAATCAGCGACTGGATCACGCGGTATGCGTCCTCGCGGGACCTGAAGAAATAGCCCTGCCCCGCGACGTTCAGGGTCCATGGCCATGCCCGGCCATTGAAGGCGGACTCATTGAGCGCGATGCCCGCCAGCACCTTGGGATCGACGCTCGCGTGCATCAGCTCGAACGGCGCCGTCGCGCCTGCGCACGCCCAGCCGCCGCGACCTTCCGCGATCGCAGCCTGCGCGTCGTCATCAAGCACGACAGGTTGCAGCCAGCCCTTCTTCACCAGCAGACGCTCGAGCGGAACCTCGCGCGCATCGACAGACACCGTGATACCGGTCTCGGGATTGCTGCGCACCGGCTGGCCGACGAGTGGTGCGGCCCACGATTCGAACGCTTCCAGCCCGCAGTAGAAAACGGGTTTGCCATCGAAGTTCGCGACCGAGCGTGCGCCTGCCTGCGTCAGCACGACGCTCGTCGGGCTGACGATGTTCTCGATGGTCGCCGCGCGGCCTGTTATCGAAAGCGCCGCCAGCGAGAGGATGACGAGGCGCCTAGTCACCGCGGTACGGCTCCATGTAGATGTCGCGATTGACCTTGATCATGAAGCGGCGCTCGCCCGGGCCCGTCGTGATCGTGGGCGGGATGTTCTTGTAGCGATCGAGAACAGACTGCGACGTCTGCGCCGCGACCTGTCCGGCCGTCGTGCCCACCTGCGTGACGCCGAGCGGGCCAGTGGTGGTCGACGACGTGCCGCCCTTGTCGAATGCGCCCAGAAGGATCGCCGTGAGGAACGACGTGCCGAAGATCCTCAGGAAGTGGCTGTTGACGTCGCCGGAGAACCCTGCCGACCCATCTGCATCCGCACCCTGCCCGCCGTAGAGCGGCACATGCTTGCCGTTGGGTAGCCGCATTTCGGTTGCCGCCACGAGAATGGTCTGTTGGCCGGGCTGGATATCCGAACTGTAGGGCGCGGTGATCATCGTGCCCTTCGGGATCATCAGGCAGTCACCGCGAATGCTGTCGTAGACGTCCTTTTCCACCATGAGCGCAGCGGTGCCGGGACGATCGGAATTCAGCCCTTCGATGGAGAGCACCGGAATATGGTGCGGCGGCGAAAGCACGCAACCGTGCGCCTGCCCCACGAAGCCACCGCGGGAAAAATCCTCGCCATTGCCGGATTGCCCTGCTGCGGTCCTGATAAACGCCGTGTCGCGGTCCTGCGTCGATGAAACGGCGCCACGCCCGGCCTCCGGACCAATGCCCGCTGCCGCCAGCGCTGCGGCGACCTGTGCACCGGCTGCACCGGTGGCAGCCTGCTGGGCGGATGCCTGTCGCGCGGCAATCTGCTGCGGCGTGAGGATGCCAGGTGGCAAGGTCGCCTGCGCGGTCCCGGAATCCTTGACCTTGACGCCGGGCCGGAAGATCGCCGACGCGTAAATTGCGTCGGTATCCGCCTGTGTCTTGAGTTCGCGAGTGCGCTGGTCAGCGACGAAGTTATCCGCGGTCAGACCTGGCGCGAGGCTGGGCGCTGCAGCGGAAGCCGCGCGCGGCAACGCGGCAGCTCTCGCCTCGGACGCCGCAATCCGTCGTGCAGCCGATTGCTGATCCTCAATAATCTTGTCGACGTCCTGCGTGCTGTTCGACCTGTCGACCACTTCTGCCTGTTTGGCCTTCTTTGCCAGTTTCGCCTCGTCGTCGGCCTTGGCGCTCTCCTTGACCTGGTAGTAGAAGCCGAGTGCCGCAATGACGACGGCCGCGACCACGCCCGCGCTGATGAGCGCGTTGCGTGGCGACTTCCCCTTGACAATCTGCGCCTGCGCGCCCGTCGGCTGTCCGTTTAGCCCTGTCATGTGCGCGTGCTCTCAGAAGCCGAAGATGCCGGGACGACCGCGCCTGATCGTGACCTGGTCGTTCGCAGCGCGCAGGACGATCTCCTCGGGCACTTCCTGCACGACGATGTATTGCCCACGACGGATGAAGTTGGGGCTGACGTTGTCTCCATGATCCTTCACGATCGGCACCGCAAAAGGTGCATTCGCAGGCAGGCGAAGCCACACCGACTTGCCATCATCGAATACGGTCTCCGGCCGGAACGGCGCCGAACCCGAAACCGTGTAGTCGAAGTTCAGCTTGTCGGGCGACACACCGAGCGGCCCGGAACCATTGGCATTGGGTCCACCCTGCCCCGCATCGGTCGTGTCGGCGTTGCCATCCTCGCGCCCGCGTACCTTGGCCATCAGTGAACCGGGATAGTTGAACCGCACGGTCTGATAGAAGAGGCCACCCATCGGCGACGAGACGAGTGTCATGTCGTACTCGCGCTGGTTCGTCGTGAGGTGCAGCGTGTTGACGAGACCGGGCTTGACCGGCTTGATGAATACGTGGTTCGACCCGTCGGTATCCACGATCCACCGGATCGAATCGCCAAGCGCGGGCTCAGTCGCCAGCACTTCTCCGCGCGCCAGCTCGATCGTTGTCGTCTTGAGCGGCGCAGTCATGATGCGGTAGATCTGGTCGCGGCTATAGGGGAACACCGCCATGCGGGCGTCACCCGGCATGGTGATCGGGTCGGTACCGGCGTTATAGGGATTCACCGGGCTCATGGGATCGCCAATCGCAGTAGCGATATCGAAGGGTGCGGACGGAGCCGGGCTGCCCTTCCCTGCAGCAGACACTGGCGAGCAGACCACCGTGACGCAGGCAAGAGCCGCGACCCACGAGGCGAGCGTGCGGGAGTCGATCATCATTGCGTTTTCTGGATGGAGAACAACGGATAGAAAACGCCGAACGGGTTCGTACCGAGCGCGTCTTCCGAAGTCGGGGGAATGATCTGGTAGCGGAACGTCAGCGCGTACTTCTGCACCACCGGCTTGTCGGCCGGCGATTGCGTCGTGCTTGTTGTGAACTCCACCACCGCGGTCGAGTCTTCGAGCATCGCGACGTTGGTCACGCGCACTTCCCGCACCAGCTTCGGGTTGAGCGTGATCTGCTGGAACGGTGCATCCGTCTTGACCCAGTCGCCGAACTGGTTGCGAGCATTGCCGACCATCATGGCCTTCACGCCGTTGATGTTGCGAGCCATGCGCGATGTCTGGATGTCATCGGTGAGGACCGGCTCGATCGTGAACCATCGCTCGACGGTCTCACGAAGCGAGGTGCGGATAGCCTGATCGTCTGGCTTGTATGCCGTCAGTTGGGTAACGACAGCATGGCCGTTCGCGTCCCCCCACACACCATAGGCCTTCACGACGGACGGCGCTGGATTTCGGGTGTAGATTGCGCCGCCAGCAATGAACACGAGGATGAAGCAGAAGGTCTTCCAGTGGTTCGCTTCAACGCGCAGGCGCGAGCCGTTATCGAAGATGATCTTCTCGGGATCGTCTTCGGAGTAGCCCCCAGGGGCGGTAGACAGTGCTATCTGCTTTTTGCTGCGGAAAAGAGGCATGACGCTCGTTCCATTTGGACCGACTCCATTGAATCAGCCGCATGGGAAGCAACTCATGCAAAAGAGGTGCGATTTGTGGGCGCTTTCTGGGCTGTGGGGCTCGGCGATGGGTCGCGTCAGCCGGCTAACGGGCTTAAGCCGAAATGATGACGATTTTGGGGTAGCTTTCGGGGCAACGACTGCGAGCGTATCGAATAGGATCGTGGCTGTTTACATGGGTTACATGGAACCGCACAGTCACGTCATTGATTTAAAACGAGAATGTCGAGCTTTCGGTGTCAGCCGGCTGACGGAAGTTTTGGCGACGTCCAATTCAAAATGCCAAGTTCCTTAATCGCGACATGTGATCGCCCGGTTGATGCTTGAGGTTCCTTGACATTCGAGCGTCCGGGTTAGCCTGAACTCATTTTGGAAAGATCCATTATGCAGACAGATTCACTTACGCTTCTTCAGCGAGAGGCTCTCGCCCAATACAACAGCCTGCGCCAACGGAAGACATCGATCATCATGTTCGGGCGGCTTTGCCGCTCGTTTTTGAATCGGGAAATTTGGCGATCGCAGTCTGAATTGGCCTCAGCCTTGGGCATTTCGAAACCACACGTCAGTCGGTTGCTGCGCGCAGCAAAAGTCCCAGACGAAGTTATCCACACTTTTGGCGACGCACATCGCATTTCCTTTGAAACCGTGGAAACACTCGCGAAGATTGAAAAGCGGACTGGGCGTATACTCTTGATAGCGCGCGCCGTGAGCTTTGGCGCCCGTTCCGACCTCAAGGTGCACGAGATACTCGCGGGCCTGGCTACTGGGTTTCTGGCGCCGATCCGACAACAGGTCGTGAGGCTCACACGCCATAAAGAGGAAGGTTACATCAGGCTGTACTCGCCGCAGTTGACCAGCATTTCGTCGGATCTTCCGCGTCTTGAGAGGGCAATCAACGCGGTTTTGATTGGAGTGTTGCAACTTATCTGATAGGCCGCCGGTCGGGGACGACGTGTCCGTTGAGCTTCGTCGTTTTCATCGCCTGGTCGGAATGCATGTCCGCAAAATTCGCACAGGAAAGACGCCGGCGGAAACACTAGACGTTCTGCGGCCAACATGCGTTACAAGTATCGAACTGAGACTAGCGAGACTTGCCAGACCTTGACCTGTTGAATACGTAGCCGGCGAATCCGTCTTTTAGGTCGGGGTACTTCTGGATCGTCGGTTCAGCCAAATCGCTGGTTGGATCGATGCCCAGTCGACGCAAAGTGAGTTTGCCGGCGGGCGTTACCTTATAGGTCCGTCGCCAGTCCTCTCGCTGTCGAGGTGTCGCTGCTTCATAAGCTTCCCATCCGCGCCGGACTTCTTCGACTCTACGGTCCTGAGCACGCACATCCTGGGCGGCGATCCGCAACGCCGCCCGATTGACAGCCTTTTCTTTCACTTCGACTTCGCGTTGTTCTGTCAGCGCCAACGTTTCCTGGATCTCTACCATCTGACGCTCAGCGTCGGAGATGATCCACCCCTCCTTCAGTGCCTTCATGAAGAATCCCGCCGGACTCTTCGACACCTTACCCAGTTTCAAGCTGAAGCGCGTGCGCTCGATTGCCTGCTCCAATCGTTCATCGTTGTAGGTGTCGCGCGATGCCGCGATCTGGTTGAGTTGAGCGCTGGATAGCCCGAACTCCTGCTTCAACGTTTGATAGATCGCTTGCGCCTGCTCGTGAGTATGAAGTATGCGCTCAGCCATCTCTTTGCGCTCAATGCGGAACTTCAGGCGACCGATTTTCCGAGACCCCTGCTCGTTGCGCGTCTCGTATGAAAGCCTCAGGTCGGAGACCTCGTTGATCTGCTCAATAGCAGGTACTAGCCAGTCTCGTTTGAAGTACTTGAACTCGTTTGCCTTGGCACCCATTGCCCCTTGCCACAAACGCAATTCATCGAGCGTAAGCCAATCCGTTTCTCCGTCATCGGCGTATGGAAGCAAGTGGTCGTACATGACCCGTGCGTAGCTGAGGGTGAAGAGTGACGTAATACGCAGGCTGAGCCAATGCGACTTGCCTGGACCACGAATGATGTCTATGAGATCCGGAGGTACTCGAAATTGGAAGCGGCCGCCAGAGTACGAGATGCGTCCGATCAGTTGTACTGAGCCAAAGGGCTTTTCGCCATCGGCGTCCGGAGCAGTGGTCGCCTGGATCAATGCTCGTTGGGCTTCTGTGATGACTTGCTCGAGATGGGTGTTGTTGCGACTCGAGTAACGCATAAGCCATTTGAAGTAATCCAGCTCAACGTCATAGAGGCTACGCACCTGTTCGTCCTGAGCAACGATGAAATACGCCGCATCGATCAGACGTCGCGCTGCGACGCCTAAATCGATAATTCGAATAAGGACGTTCTTTCGCGCGAAGCCAATATCGGATCGCGCTGTGTCGACCGGTAGATCCTGACCGGTTGCGTCGTCGAACAAAGCCAAGGCCAGTTGCCGAGATGTGGCTACTTGCCCTGCAGTTGTCATGCGGCCTCCAAGGTTGCGGTCAAGGATATCTGGAGCGGTACGGTACCGATGGGAAGGTGCGAAGTCAACACAGATCACCTCACCTTGCTCGGCGGTCCACACAGAACACCTCACCTTTCACCCGCCCCTCGCCACAATTCGCCTCACCCTCGCGCCAAATCGCCTCACCTTGCTGCTCAATTTGGTTCACCTTGGGGTGGTAAACGCCTCACCCTAGCTCTCAATTAACAGCACCTTTGACACAATTCGCCTCACCTTGGCTATCTAACTTCCTGTTTTTTAAAGAAAGTCTGCTTTACGTTAGTTGTTTGTGGTTTTTGTTTATTTTGTAAACACTAACCACGGCGGGCCGAATGTGCGCGACGAACAAGCTGCCGCGGAGCGATGCAGTCTGCGTTTGTAAATGGGAAAGTGGGATTGGGCTGACGCACAGACCTGGGATCTGGGATCTTTGACAAAAACGTCGTCGGCCGGGCCTTCAGCGAAGGTGAGGCGAATTGTGTGGCGCACAAATGAGGGCCGAAATTTGGCGGCTTTTGAGTCCGGATAAGGTGAGGCGTTCTGTGTTGGCGGGTTTTATTTTTCGACTCCGGGCCCGTTAGTCGTCTCTCCCTTTGGCGATTTTCCGTTACAGTCTTCCGCTAATCAGGTCGGGTAAGTGGTTGAAATAAAAGGAAATAAACGTTGGAGACGATTGAACTCGCTGTTCCAGTCAGATTTCAATGGCAATTCTGCAGTGGGATGAGTATTCTACGGTTCGACGCGTGATCCACCAATAACCGTAGAAATCGATGGTGAGCGTGAAGAAATCAGCTCACCTAGACAAAACATAGGAACTGCAAAATGAACTTGAGCGAATTGCCTGGGATAGACAGGCGCGTGAAGCTCTCCAATCTCGGTGAGTTCGCTGAGCGTCTGTCAGTCATGGCGAATGAACTACGCGACCAGATTCTGGCTCCGCGACCTCGCAAGAACCCTCCCGTCTTCACGATTGGGGAGTTGGCAGAGCTATGCGGTATCGACCGCCAGAAGATTAATTATCTGGCGACTAAGGAAGGTGGGGAGCTTCCGCCGGGCATGGCGCACGGCACAGGCAGGGCGCGCATCTTCTCTCTTAAAGATGTTCGCACGTGGGTACAGCAAGTATCTGACATCTACCAGACTCCGCTCGTCACCGGCACTCGTGAGCATCGTGGCCGCGTGTTGATCACTGCGAACTTCAAAGGGGGCTCCTGCAAAACCACTACGACCATGTGCCTGGCGCAAGGTTTGAGCCTGCGCGGTCGCAAAGTCCTTGTCATTGACCTCGATCCGCAGGCGTCCCTCTCGGAACTCTGCGGCTTGTATGCGGAAAAGGACGTGACGTGGGAGGACACGGTCCTCCCTTTCATCTACGACCCGAACATCGAAGGCGGACTCGCCAGGAAGGTTCAAAGTACATATTGGGATGGCCTCGACGTTATCCCTGCACACAATTACCTTCATGACGCGGAGTTTCATCTTCCTACGGCGCAACAGACAAACCCAGGCTTCGAATTCTGGTCTGTTCTTCGCAAGGGAGTTGAACCGCTGCGGGCCCAATACGACTACATCATTCTGGACACCGCCCCGTCTCTTTCGTACATGACCCTTAATGGCCTGATGGCGGCAGATTCGATGGTTATGCCATTGGTTCCGGAGAGCTTGGACTTTATCTCCTCGGTATCTTTCTGGTCTCTGTTCGCCGAAGTCGCGCATGGGTTCGTGGAGCATGAGGTCGATAAGACGTACGACTTCATCTCTGTCCTCCTGTCTCGAGTCGACTATGGAACAACATCATCAGCGCCGGTTGTCCGCTCCTGGTCTCAACGTGCATATGGGGACTGGCTTAATACAACGGAGGTTCCGGCCAGTTCCGTTATGAGCAACGGCGCGTTAGCCTTCTCGACGGTCTTCGACCTATCGCGTTCTGATGCTGTTGCGAAGACTTTGGCCCGGGTAAAGCAACCGCTGCTGGACTACTGCAAGTGGATCGATGATCAGTATGTTGCGCAATGGAGGGCCGGACAATGAGCAACTTGCGTGAGCGCATGATGAGCAAGACTGCTGAGGTCCGGGCAGCGAAAGACATCAAGCTTGACCAGCAGCAAGAAAAACCCACCAGCCCGCGAACCGCCCCTGGGATGGCAGGAGCGTTAGCTCAGGCACAACAGCGAATAGTCGAACTTGAGAAGGCAGGCACCGCGTCGGACGTAGCCGTTGCGGACATCGTTCCTAACCCGTGGCAGCCACGGAAGGTGTTCAACGAAGCCAAGATGACACAACTCGCCGAATCGATTCGGGAAGCGGGGCTGGTTCAACCAATCGTAGTTCGACGGGCGGCGCCCGGCCATCAGATTGTTGCTGGCGAGAGGCGTTGGCGTGCCCACAAGATGATCGGGAAAGAGACGATCAAGGCTGTCATCATCGATCTTTCGGATGAAGAGATGGCGATGTTAGCCCTTGTGGAAAACGTCGTGCGCGACGACCTGTCCGACTATGAGATCGCTCGCTCTATTCGTAGCACCGAGAAAGAGTTTCCCAACCGGAAGCGTATGGCGGAAGGTCTGGGTATATCTCGTTCGGAGCTGTATCGCTTCCTCGCTTTTTCGGATCTTCCAGACTTTGTGGTCAAGGATCTAGATATACAGCCGAGACTCCTGGGGGCGAGTGCCGCAGAGGGCCTCGTTTCGGTCTTGCGGGACCAGAACCCGAAAACGGTCGAAGTGGCGCGAGAGGTATGGGCAAGAGTGGTGGCTGGGGAACTCGATCAATCGAAACTGGCGAGAACAATCAAGCAAGCCATCCAAAGCGGTGACAATGGATCGCGTAGTGTCAGTGACCGTAGCATCGAGAAAATTTTTGCGGGAAAGAACCAGGCCGGGTCGATTACGAAAGATGCTGTAGGATTTACCGTGAAGATTCGAGCCGGAATGCTTACGGACGAAAAAGAGAGGCAGATACGGATGCTCATCGCTGAGCTTTTTTCGGGCAGCAACTGCTGAGTAAGATAAAGGTGCCCCAAGAGGGCACTTTTTTTGGCGATCCCTCCTCAACTTCTGGCTGTGCGCGTGTCCCAACTTGGGACACGCGTCCCCCGTCGTAGAAAGGCTCAGCAATTTGGGGGATCATATCCCCTCGATTCGGAACTTTAGTTGTCGCGGACTGAAGGTGGCAGCGACGATCCTTTTTGCCGAGCGAGTGTCCCAAGTTGGGACACGTGTTTTTTCGGGCACTCTCTCGCCGTCAATATTGATTTACACAGCGCAGCATGTGCGGTCGAAGGCCCGCGTCGCGGCATAACCGCGCCGGGCGAAGGCCCCACATGAGGGCATAAGCCACGCCGCCTTCGCTGCAGCCGATCGTTGGATGCAACGGGAAGCGACTTAAACGTCGGCTCTTGCCTGCTCCTGAACGGTGGCGAGCATCATTGCATCGGTTGCGACCATTCGTGATCTTCGCCGCTGACAACAGATCCAGTTTGGCCGGACGCGGGCAAAGCCCCGCCGTTTGCGGCGAGAGAAGAAAGCGCGGACGCCAAAGGGGTCTCGACATTGTGTCAACACCGATACGGTTGCCTGCATGCAACGAACTTCAGGCGCACCGATCGAACTGATGCCAAAGGTGGCCCCAAGTGCTTCCTCTGTCGCATTTCCGGTCCTAGCCGGTCCGTCAATAACGACGTGCTGATGTAGCCGGTCAGACGCTAGGCTGGCCACGCGGGGATGTGCCAAGGACTAGCCGCATGGCGCGATAGCGAAGAAGCGGCATCGTCGGCCGAGGCCCCGTTCACCCCTGCAACAGAGCCTGAATGATCAGGCGCGTGGTTGCGCCCGCTTCTGCGAGAAGTGTGGCGCTCACGCAGATCACGAAGCGCGGCCACTACGACGGCTTCCCCTACCCACCAAAACAGAGCCGGGTCGATTTCAGGGTTACGCCGCGGAGTTCCAAGAGTCGCATCATGGAAGGTGCACAGGGCAACGTTCCGGTCAGTCACTGGGTGTTCCAAACGCCGCGCGACTCGAGCGGCATGATCCGCAAGCGACATCAACCATCGGCTTACTGGGCATTGACCGGTTTGCCGCGTTCTCCGATGTTTCGCATCTTGAGGCGCTCAACGGATCAGGCGGTACTAGAGACGTCTCGCGCTTGCGCAGCGCTTGCTATGGAGGACCTGTAGACGCGCAGCATGGCGAAGTCGACTGCGGGCACGCTTGGGTATTTGGTCAGAACATACAGGCCAACTCTGTCCTGAACACAGTGATTCTCCAGTAGGACTGGGGCGACGTTCCGCGTCAACTTGAGCAAAAGCACGACTGAGAGGGTGGCTGGCTCGCTTCCGTGCCGAGCAGAAAAGCGAGACGCATCCTTCCGGCGGACACGTCTCAGCAAATAACCGCAACACATGGGCGAAATTCCGCTTGTATTGCGTACGGCCACAGGGAACCCTGTCGATATGGCATGACACAATTAACATGCCGCGCCGCGGCGGAACGCTTTCAGCAGCGAAGAGCTGGACATGCCCCGGCTAATCTGTAGAGAGATGCGGCAGTCCGGTCGCTCTGGGAAACTGGAACCCGGCCGAAGCGACGACGCATGATGCTTGTCACGCGTAGCGCCGCAGGAATCTCCGGCCTTCAGGCCAAGGAGGATGGCGAATACGTACAAGCAGTTCTCGAGACGAGCTCGTAAGCGCGAGATGGTTGGTCTGCGGCGGCACGCCGCGCTAGACGCAGTATCTCGTCGACGCGCTCGCTCATCCACTCTCGCGAACTCTCGGTGTCGATGCAGAATGTGCCCCCGGGCGGCGCAAAGCAAAATCCCTGGCATAACTAAGGAGTTGCCGTCATGTTGGCCTGAGGCTTAGTTGGAAACTCGAAATTCCCGCGGCAGAATTGCGCGCCGCCTCTGTGAAACATTGCCGAACAATTTCTGGCAGCTCCCAAGCCCCGTCTGTCAGCGCTCTTGCGGCTTTGACCGCAATTGTTTCACGGCTGGGTCCTCGATATGATCGGCAAAAAGACTAAGAGCTGTCGCTCGGACGGGGCCTTCGCCGCACGGACGCGTCGGACGTAGTGAACATTACGTAATTTGTAGCTTGCCGGATTCTGCGCGGCTGGCTGTCCGAGAGGACTTCTGTCAATGATGGAAGGCGGTATGACGAAACAAGACACTTCGCAGGCCGCCCATGGGCCCGACACAGAGATCGCCAACTTAGTGGAATTCATGCATACGGCGGATGCGCGAAGCGTCAATGCCTTGATGGTGGCGACCAACGGGGAAATCGGTCGGGGGCGTTAGGAATTGAGGAGGGAGGCGAGGGTGGGGCGGCATACCGCGAGGCACTGATTAAGCGCTCGGTACCGATATGTCGCGGCGACTTCGGTTGGCGCATTGTTGCGCAGATGCGGGCTCTCTAAAGGCTTGGCAGATTGAACGAAATTGGCCCAGATGCGCGTGAAGCCTCGTCGTTCACGGCTGAGCTTTACCCACAAGTTACGGACCTGAATTAAAGATGCGGAACATCTCGGTGATTTCGTGCAAGACGAGGAAACCTCGCCAGATGACCGTGGCGCCGGGTGGTGGATCATGACGTCGATTCAGGTAGCCGCCCAGGGCGGCAATCCATCGTATCGCCTTATGCAGCGACGGCACCGTGTCCGGTGGCCGGGTGGTTCGATGCACTCGGCAATACAGGGCTTGCCATTCGACGGGCTGGAGGACCACCTCACAAGGCAGGTCACCGTCCAGCCGCGCCAGCAGCGTGGTGTAGAGAATGCGCCAGGCAATGACCGCGAACAGGGAGGTGGCCCGAACAAAGCGTTCGAGCGTGCCGAACTGGCGGGCCTCGATGCGGCAGCCACTCTTGAGTACCCGGTGCCAGGTTTCAATCGTCCAGCGCCGTGCATACCATTGCAGCCGCTCAAGTGCCTGCCCGGGCGAGTGAGTGGGCACTGAGGTGAGCAGCATCCATTCGAGTGGCTCGATACCGGCAGGCGGTTTGTCCTCGATGACGTGCACGGCGAAGACGTCCAGCTCGGGCAAACGGGTCCGCGTCTGAGGCGGTCGCAGACGTACGCATGCGTATCGCAATGTCAGGCGTGCAGTGCGCTGGGGGCGAGTCCCTTTGGCCGGCACCAGCAACTCGGTGTGACCTGCTGCGGGGGTGTCCAGTACTGCTTTCCAGAGATAGCGCTGGGGGTGCCGCGCGCAGCGGTTCCACGCCGCGCGCACCAGCCAGTCCACTCCGTCCGGGCGTTGCGCAGCAAACAGTTCATAGACATCGCTTTCGCGATCACCGATGCCAATGACTTGCGTGTGCTCACAGCGCGACTTCAGCGCCGACAGGTGCGCAAGTCCCTCGATCCACTTGATGCTTTCCTTCTCGTGGATGGGCCGGGATTTGCGCTGCGCGGCGCTGCCCTGGGTCTCTTCGCGACGCGCCCACGTCTTCATGCCCAGTACGCCGAGTGGCAAGCCTTCCGGACTGACCGCCAGCAGGCTGTGCATCAGGAACCCGCGTTCATTGCCACCGGTACAGCGCCCCAAACCATCTGTGGCAGGCAGATGCGTCAGGTTGAATTCGGTGGTGTCCTGTATCGCCAGCACCACCGGGATCTGCTCCATACGGTGCAGCGTCTGCGCGATATGCGGCGCCAGTACACCGTCGGTGTCGATCTGGTCGTTGTCAAAGAACCGGTAGGCCGCCTTCAGTTCAGCAGGCGAGAGAGCCTGCGGCAGCGACGTGTGGGGGCTGCTCGCCAGTTGACGTGCTAACACAATCAGGCGATGCGACAGGCGAGCGTCTCCGAGATTCGCTTGCGCGAATTCCTCGCTCGCCCAGTCTGCCGTGTCGTCTCCGATCGCCAATCCGCAGCCGCTACATCAATTGAATGCGCGAAAGTTAACACCGTCCGATCCAGTTTAGGAAGCTCTGCAGAAGTCGTTTTCGTAGCGGCGATTTTCCACACGCATCGCAGTCTGAACGGCGACGACATTCCTTGTGCGGAGATCGCCCGGTACAGTCACCAGTCGGAGGCTGTACCGGTGAAA
>NZ_JAYMRT010000049.1:0-14579 GCF_038900515.1 Burkholderia sp. JPY481 | reverse complement strand
TTCTCGAGAATCTCCCGCTCCCTGTCCTCGACCTGGGCAATCAGCTGCGCGGCAAGCGCGCGTAATTGTTCCGGGCTGAGGGCGTTAAGATCGGCGGGCAGGTTCATGCAGACGAGTCTGCCAGAACTTTGGAGACCGGGAAAGCGCCACCGTTTACGTCCTTGCGGGCGTCATACGACGCGAATCACGCCGTTAGGACCGATGCGCTGCCACGGCAAACCCACCACCAGACCTTCGAGCTGTTCCTGCGTGAGCGCATGATGCTTCGGTTCGCCTACCAGGGTGAGGCCACACAAACTGTCCCTCGTTCAGCCGTCGCGCTGCCAGCCAGATTCCAATCCCGTCGTGAACCAGTACCTTCAGACGGTTGGCCCGCCGGTTGGCAAACAGATAAGCATGATGTGGATGCGCGGCGCCGAATACGGTTATCACCCGGCCAAGTGCCGTATCGAAGCCGGCCCGCATGTCCAGCGGCTCGACCGCCAGCCACACCTGATCAATGCGGATCATGCGAGCCACTCACGCAGCCAGGCGGCGCATTGTGCTGCCTCTGATATCGGCGAGCTAATCGTTATCGACTGGTTCGCGCGACGCACCTCGACGCGGATCTCGGCCGGACGAACGTTCATCGTGTCGAGCGGCACCGGCACAAATGCCGGTGCCTGTGCCGACGGCACTGCCACATCGCTGCTCGCGACGGGCACCCGAGCATTCCCTTCGGCTTGTTCCACCCAACGTCGCAGCAGGTTTGCGCTCAGCCTGTGATCCAGGGCGATGGCCGCAAGCGATACACCCGGTCTTCGGCAGGCTGCCACCACCCGGGCTTTGAACTCGACGCTATATCGCCGGCGTCGACGCCTTCCAACCGGTGCCTCTTCTTCGATAGTGTTCACGTGTCCACCTATTTAAGTGCACACGATGCTCCCAAAACCTTCAACGCTACTCAAGACGGGATGGCCGGGCGCTTACCAAAGACACGACGCTGCGATCCTCAAAGTACTTGAACGACGTGATCGGGCAGGATCATCGTCACATCAAATCACAGCTGAACGTGATACTCGGTTTCAAACAGTTCCGGAACGCGGACAATCGCGATCTCGGGCTTCGAGCTGACCCGTCGTATTCGCAAAGGTCAGTCCGATCTGACGAACCTGCGCCTCAAAGATGCCACTGCGCCCGCTGTTTGGAAGGCAGTCCTTTCAGTTCGAAGAGGTGACGGTGGATACGCCAATTCTTTCGCTCGCCGCTGAAATTGCACCAGAGCCAGCTGCTGGGGGTCCAACTTAGACGTCGTCGGCGTAATCAATACCCGTGAGCACGCCCAGATGGGCAACCGTAGTGAAATGCGAGTCGTCGTTCGTATCCATGTCCAGCTCGCGCACATTGCCGCCCAGATCGGTCACGAAGGCACGGCGCCCTCGCCAATCCAAGCACACGCCAATCCCTTCCTTGAGTCCGCGCGCAACCACTTCACGATTAACCAGTCCCAACGTTGTGATCCTTGCGCGGTTCAGCGTATTTCCGTCGTCCGCATCGTCGCCGCGATCTGTCCAATAGAGCATCGCGTCGTGGTGGTCGATATCGAGATCAATAGGCTCCGGCAATTTGTCAAGCAAACATTCGACGTCTGAGCGTCTATCGGGAGCCGCATTTGCCGGTAGGTCAATGCCTGCCCTAAAGATGCGCCCCTGTCCGCCATCCGGAGGACCCTTCTGTGACCAGTAAATGTGTCCGTTTGTCTTATCCAGCGCAATGCCTACACAGTGGCGGGTTGCGTCAGCCGTATCTTCCGGGAAATTCCCAGTCCGCACGAGCTCCGTGACCTGACTGCCATCCAGCCGCGCACGCATGACTCGCATGCCTTCACGATCGCACCAGTACAGATGACCGGCTTCCTTGTCCAGCGCCAGTTCCTTCGGGGTTCCTGCCTTCCCCGAAGGCACGAGCACCCGATGCTCACTACCGTCTAGCTTCGAGCATTCGATCGTGCCATCGTTCGGTGGAAGTCCAGAGAGCATCGCATCGCCGTTGATTAGATGAATGCCGCTGCCCATGTTGCTCCAGTATAACAACTGGTCTTCGGCGTCCACCTTTATGCCGTCGGGCGTGTTCGTCAGGTCTGCGATAACGATTTCGTGCGAACCGTCCGGGGATAAGGCGATGATTGCCGGGGGACGTGCCTGGATGACATACAGCGTACCGCCATCACGTGTAGCCACAGTGCGACCTCCGTCGAGTCTGCAATATACGTTGTCAGGGTGGCAGCAGCGGTGTGCCGCACTGCCACTACCGAACGGTTTGTCACAAAAGCCCTCGGGTTACGCGATGACGTGAAAAGCGTCAATCCCGCCTTTTGAACCTGCGACAGATGCCGCGTTTGCCGAACCACCCATCGGGGAAGCGGGACGTTCCGGAGCCGGTGGTCACCGGCAGATGCATCATATGCTCGATAACGTTCAGCCACAACTGACTCCCGTGAGCCCAGAATTTCGATCCAATCTTTACTACGTGGTTGGATGCACTGCTCCCCGAGCAGAGGATGCCGGCAATCACGTCGGACTTGCCGGCCCGGTTCGGACGGACGGATTTCCGCGAGAACGTCCCCCCGCATGCGATCGCACATCGACGAGCTGGACACTCGTATGGCTGGGGCAGGCTCTGTCAGGTTGACCCAGGAGCGGGGTAGAATGAAGCGATGAAGAAAAGAAAGCCGCTTTATCACGGTCACCGCTTCCCTGCCTTCGTCATCAGCTGCGCGGTTCGCTGGTATTTCCGGTTCAGCCTCCCAGCGTGCAAAGACGGCGCGGCGCAAGCGGGGCACCATCGAATAGGCTTCGTCGCCCGGTTCGATTCGCGCCGCCCCAATCAGCTGGTCGAGTAGCGAACGATCTGCGTCCCACACGGGCACGATTGTCGTTGCGCGCAGCATGTCACTCATGTGTTACCCCGGTGGTTTTGCCATTCGATTCAGGTCTCTTGTTTTCAATGCCGAGTTCACCCATCAGACGCGTGCGCGCTTTCTCGTCTACTATCAACGCCTGGACACGCTTGCGGAAATGAGGGTTGTTGCCGAGCGGGCCCTTCGGCGCTTTGAGCGCATCGCGCAACGCGATCATCTGGCACAACTCCGGTACTTTCTGTACGACTGCGTCAGGAGAGAAATCGTGGATGGACTCAAATTCCAGATTCACTGTGAGCTGCGCGTCCGGACCCGGATTCGCCTCTAGGGCTTCGCTGAAGAAGCCATCGTTTTCGCAAACAGCTTGATGCTGAATTTCGGAACGCGAGATGAGCGATGCGACTGGTTCGATTTTCTGGCCATGAAGGGCCTTGCAAGCGGGTCTCTCGACCCACTTTGGCTGCTCATGGACGCACCTGTGCCATCAGCCGCGTGCGGCTCATGTAGATGTTGGCAAGCGCGAGTACAGAAGGCGCGCGTGGCGTTCTTCGCGAGGCCGCGATAGCGCACCTTGCCAAAACCCCACAGCCGCTTGACCACCGCAAAGAGGTGTTCAACCCGGGCACGAATCTTCGACTTGTTGCGGTTTTTCGAACGCCTAGCTTCATCGACTTCACCACTGCGATTGCGTACACGCTGGTTGGTTAAGTCCTTCGCTTTCTTCGCCTTGCTGGTGATGAGTTTCTTTTGGCTCGCATAGGCGCTGTCGCCGTACACACGCCGCTCGTCGCCGTGCAGCGGCGCCGGCAGCGGATGCTTGTCATGCACGTTCGCCGCCGTCACTACCGTGCTGTGTGCCAGACCCGTCTGGCTATCCACACCGATGTGAAGCTTCATGCCAAAGTACCACTGCTGGCCCTTCCTCGTCTGATGCATTTCGGGGTCTCGCGCCTTGTCCGCATTCTTTGTGGAACTGGGCGCACCGATGATGGTGGCATCCACGATCGTGCCGGTGCCTACCTTCAGTCCGCGCCCTTGCAGCACCTCGCCGACCCTCGCGAACAATTGCTCGCCGAGCTTGTTGCGCTCCAGCCGCCGCCGGAACTTCAAGAGCGTCGTACCATCGCGAACGCGCTCGCGTCCCAGGTCAACCCCGACGAATCGCCGCAATGCGGTGCTATCCAGCAGCGCTTCCTCGCAGGCTTCGTCGGCCATGTCGAACCAGTGCTGCACAAAGTGCATGCGCAGCATGCGCTCCAGACCCACCGGTGGGCGACCGCCTTGACCCTTCGGATAGTACGGCTCGACAACCTCGCACAGTTGCGCCCACGGCACGATCTGATCCAACGTCTCAAGGAATTGTCCTTGTCGACGTTGATCGACTTCATGTCTTTAATCGCTGTAGCGTCGTCGCGCAAAGTGAAGTCGCCCACCACAAGCAATTTAAGCGGCAGCTCAACTTCTTCCCTTGATTCTCCGGTGGCCGGTCGATAAACGATATTGACCCGCTCCTTGGGAGCGGTTGAACTTTCATATGCCATATCTAACTCCGAAAAAAGCTAGCCGGTGTGGAGGTGCGAGACAGCATGCCCTTTTTCTGTCCACGTCTTCACCGTCGCGTTGTGCGCTAGACCTTTGACAAACCGGTATTCGGTTTTGGCAGAGTTTAGATGCGGAACGAATGTGCCGCCATGCTGCTTGTTCCGGTCGAAGGACCCGGCAGCGCATCAGAATCGGATTGCATTCCGATGTAAAGGACGGTTTCCGAGATTTCCTGCGGAGCCAAGCCATCCACGTTCGTCAGCACCAGCGCGATCGAATCGCTCACATCCTGCGGAATCGGCTGGTCTCAGGCCCGCTTCATACTCCGGCCAGTTCGTCACACGATGCGCCATCTTCGGGATGTGGTGCCGACGAGCGGCGTTGTGCTTATGCGGCATGCGTCTATTCAGAGAGAACGGGAACGTCATCTTATTACCCCTATCTTTCATCGACCTATCTATGCACCAACGCCCATTTGATCGCTTTCACTTGCCAGTTTCGCCATCACTCTCGCCGGGCGGCTCGGCACCGTGCGCACGGATCGCGGCAATCAGCTCGGCCGGCGTGATCTCATAGCGCACCTCGCGCTGAGTCCCGGGTTTGCGCTGGTCGACGTCGATCAGGACCAGGCTTTTGCCGTCGGGCGCAGCTTCGAGTCGCACTGTGCGCCTCACGCTCGCGGTCAGCGCGTCGCTGTCAGTCAGCAGATGGACGGCGCCGTGCGCGCCATTGTGTGTGGGGGGGGTCATCGGACCAGGCTCCTGAAAAGACTCACCGGTGATACCTGCAAAAGCTCACCGTCCGAATCGGACGGCGCGTTCAGTCGAGGTCGAACAATGCCCGGTCTGCCGGCCGGGTGAGAGCCTCATCCATCATTTGCCGAAAGTCGGCTTCGTCCATTTCTCCGCGCTCAACTCGCCGCAAGACGGCCTCACCCACGAGCGCAAGCTTTCGTGCCTGGTCGGCTTTGCTCTCCTTGTATGCCTTGCGGCGCGCCTTGTCGGAAGCTTTTCGTGCCTCTTTCAGGGCGCTCAGCTTTTGCTCCGTCGCCGCTAGACGGTCTTTCAGCAATGTCATCAGTTGCTCCTTACACGTCCAACCATTCTAATCGCACACGATTTGACACGCGCTATTGACACCGCAGCCCTTGATCTGCCGCAAGGAGCACCTTCATTACTCCTTCTTGTCACACGCACCCTGTATCGTGCAGGAATAGGACATTCCGTGAGGAATAGGTAGCCATGCCGAAAATCGATGCAGGATCCCGTCCGGCGGCACTAGATGTCGCATTAGTTCCTACGGCCGCTGGCGATGCCATTAGCGCTCCCGTTGACTCCGCTCCCCCCGCAACCATCGTGCAGACCATACTTCTCCCACTAACGCGGTTGGTGTGTGGCCGACCGAGCTGGCGCACGACAGGCGCTGCGTTACAGGGAGGCAACTCGGTTGCAGCGTCATTGGAAGCAGCCGAGGCGCGATCTGCGGTGCCGGCATTGACGCGCCAATTGTACCTTGAACATCTCTTCTTTCCTTCCTTTGGGTCGAGTTTAAGCACGACCTGCTGGAAGGCGAAATTTCAGGGGAAGCTCACTTCGATGTATTCGAACAAGTCCGCTGCGGCTTCGCGATGCGTGCGATAGCGCGCTGCATGAACCCGTTCATTTTTCAGGCTGTTGAAGAAGCTCTCCGTCGGCGCGTTGTCCCAGCAATTTCCTTTGCGGCTCATAGAGCAACGCATGCCATAGTCAGCCAGCCTGCACTGAAATTCGTGGCTCGCGTACCGGGCGGATTCAACCGGTCGTCGCAACACCTTTGATCGAGGAGATGTTTATGGGACGACCAGCCGGTTGGATGCATAAGTTGACAGGGCGAGGAGCGATGCGCTCGCCCGGTGCGCCGTCGCATCGGCGCGAGATCGAGCGGCGATTCTGGGAGCAAATCGCAACAGGCATTACAAGCGAGAAGGCTGCAGAGGCGGTTGGCGTGTCGCAGGCAGTAGGCACTCGCTGGTTCCGACATAATGGCGGCATGCCACTTTCCATGTTGAGCCCGATATCCGGGAGGTACCTGTCGTTCGCGGAGCGAGAAGAGATTGGACTACTTTCGCATCAAGGCGTCGGGGTGCGCGAGATTGCTCGCCGTATTGGACGCAACCCATCAACGGTCTCCCGGGAACTGACACGTAACGCTGCAACGCGTGGCGGGCAGCTTGAGTATTGGGCTTCGGTTGCGCAGTGGAAGGCGGAGCTGGTTGCCAAAAGACCCAAACCTTCGAAACTGGTGACTAACTCGCGGCTGCGCCACTACGTGCAAGACCGTCTGGAGGGCAAGGTTCGCGACGCTGATGGTCGTGAGATTTCTGGGCCACGGCAAGCACCATTCAAAGGGAGAAACAAACCGCATCGCGGTGATCGCAAATGGGTCAATGGCTGGTCGCCCGAAAAGATTTCCAATCGGCTGCAGATCGACTTCCCGGATGACGAATCCATGCGCATCTCTCACGAAGCCATTTACCAGGCTCTTTATATCCAGGGCCGAGGTGCTCTCAAGCGCGAGCTGGTCAACTGCTTGCGCACTGGGCGGGCGTTGCGCGTGCCGAGGGCCCGGGCACAGGCCAAGGCCTGGGCGCACGTTAGCGAGGAGGTGATGATCTCCAGCCGGCCTGCTGAAGCGCAAGATCGTGCTGTGCCAGGGCATTGGGAAGGTGACCTGATCATCGGCCTAAACCGGTCCGCGATCGGAACGCTGGTTGAGCGGTCAAGCCGGTTCACCATGCTCGTCCATCTGCCTCGCGAGGAGGGCTACGGGCTGATTCCCAGAACGAAGAATGGTCCTGCGCTGGCTGGCTACGGAGCTGTCACGATGGCCAATGCGCTCAAGAAGACCGTGACTGACCTGCCCGCCCAGTTGTGGCGGTCATTGACCTGGGATCGTGGCAAAGAACTATCCGATCACGCCCGTTTCACGGTCGAGTCCGGGGTACAGGTATTCTTCGCCGACCCGCACAGTCCATGGCAGCGCGGCACGAACGAGAACACGAACGGTCTCTTGCGACAATACTTCCCAAAGGGTACAGACCTGTCCCGGTGGAGCGCTCGAGAAATCCAGGCCGTTGCCAATGCACTGAATACCAGACCCCGGAAAACACTTGGTTGGAAGACACCTGCCGAAGCACTGGACGAATACCTGAGGTCTGCTCAATAATCGAGTGTTGCGACGACCGGTTGGATCCGCCCTTGACACACGCCAGCCGACAATGCGTCGGGCGAACACGTCGATGATGAACGCGACATAGACGAAGCCCGGTTCTGTTGCAGTAAGGGTGTCGGGACGAGAAATGTCGATATGATAAGTATTGCTTATGACACAAGGGAGTAAAACTGCTGGGAAGCAGACGACGGGTCTTTGCCCGCACATTTCATCTGTCCTTTCCTGATCATGTGCATTACCTCGATGCCGCCGAGAATGACCCTCGCACGGTGGAAGTTCTTGAATCCCAGCATCGGCCGGGTCCGGCGTTTGATAGCCCGATGGTCCTGTTCGACAATGTTGTTCAGGTACTTGATCTGACGGACCTTGATCGGCGTCTCGCAATCGGCATTCACCGCATCCAGTGCGGCCAGATTGGAGCCGCTTTTGTCGATGGTCACGGTCTCTGGCGTACCATTATGGGCGATCGCCTTTTCAAAGAACCGCCGGGCAGCGACCTTGTCCCGCCTGGCCCTGAGCAGGAAGTCGACCGTGTCGCCCGCCTTGTCCACTGCCCGGTAAAGATATTTCCACTCGCCTTTGATGTTGATATAGCTCTCGTCCATTCGCCAGCTTTTCCCAACCGGACGCTTGTGCTTGCGCAAGCTCCTTTCGAAGAGCGGCAGCAGTTTGATGACCCAGCGGTACACCGTCGAATGATCTACCGCGATACCACGCTCGCCCATCATTTCCGCAAGATTGCGCAAACTCAGCGAATAGGCCACGTACCATCGCACGCACAGCAAAATCACTTCAAGCGGGTAGTGAAGGCGCTTCAGGACCTTGGCCAGGCCCGGCGCGAGTGTGGTTCGCGGTGTCTTTGTCTTCTTCATCGCACAGCTCAAAAATTCGCTACCCAATTTTAACGTGGGCCTTACTGCAACAGAACCCTGCCAGTTACCCCTGCAAACCGGCTCATCCTGGAAGCTCGATGTGGGCCCAAACTGCCTTTTCCATTGAGAATTTGGAGTCTCATGAAAGGGATGCTATCCCTCCCTGGTCGATCGGATATTAAATACGAGCTTCCTTCCGTGCTTTAGCCCCGCTTTTCTTGGAAACTTTCTTCCGTGACTTTGTCGATGGCGACGCAAGCATGATCTGCTCGGGATGTTTTTGCGGAGCGGGTCCAAGAACTATTGGCCCGAGAACTGGCGAGAAACACTGCTTTCCTAGTTTATTAAACCCACTTGGTGTGGCGTGCAACTCATTTGCCCACTCGTTATCCGACAAGATCCCAGGCGTCCTCACGCGAATTACTGAGGCAATAAAATCGCGCACCAAGGAGTCTTGCATCACGCCCAATTCGTCAATGAGAATCTTAATTAGAGTGCGCCGAAACGAACCCGGTGCTAGATCGTCTGGATCGGGAACTCTTCGGGCATCCATCGGCGCTTTCAACCATTGCCCGAGACCTAAAAAGCCTTTTCCCGTCGGGATTGCGTAATCATAGTTATGGAGATGAATTTTGGCGCTCGGCCGAATCGCTAACGTTGCGTGAATAAGCCGTTCATACGACTGGTAAACAGTGTTGATCAAATTCGTTAAGCCTACGCTGTCGAAGCAGTCCGAGGGTTTTTTGGCGTTAGAACAATCCGGTTTCAATATTTTTTGAAAGTCATCGAATCCGGCGAAATCGTTACCTCCAGCGCTGATCAGGACGGCAGCTACCGCTGTGTATCCCTTCAATGCAGAAATGAAGCTCGCATAGTAAAAGCCGCTGGCTAATTCAACTGACGTCGCTCCATTAGCCCCGAAACATAGGATATTGGGCTCGTTTGAAAATCTGTTGATTGAGTTCAGCAAATTATTCTCGGGGTACCAAAACCAAGAGTCGCCCAAGGCCAATACATCGAGTCTTTCATTCGCTTTTTTGAATTCGGCTTCGTCCCAATACACTTTTCCCATCTCTTTTCTCCTCGAAAAAAAACGAAGAAGTAGCTCTTCCTGCAGAACCGAGCGTCAAGCCATCAAGGTTCAGGGTACAAAACTCTCCTTTGTCGCTCGCGCACGACTTAAAGACCCAAAATACACAATACTTCGGGAGATTTTGAGTCGAAAGATCGCGTTTTTGCGAAGCGTTCGTTCGCGCACTAGAGAGCGTCAAGCAGCGTGGCCGGCGTGTTGCCTCACGGGATGATGTTACTCCCGGGTAATTGTCAGTCTCTGGTTGTTTTGCGATGACGGCTGGCGCTGCGTAGCGGCGCCAGCCGTCATCGGGTCAGCATCGCCGAGTATCCGCGTCACCAGTTCTCTGGCACGGTTCGATCGCCATGCCTTCACGCGGCGCTGCAAGGTCCGCAGCTGCGCGCCGGAATACATGGTGGGAGCCATCGAAGTGAGACGCTCATGGAGCTTTTGCGCGGTAATGCCGGGCTCCGCTTCGAGCCACTGCTGTATCTTCGGCCAGGTATGCTCGAATGGATCTTCCCGGGTACGCCAGTCATGGGTGACGCGCGCTTTTCGATGATGCGTCGGCCGGACCTCTCCGGCCTGCCACGCCGTTCCAAGACTCGCCAGGAAATCCGCGAGTGGAACTTGGCCGGATGGCTTTGTCTCCGTCGGCGCCGCTCCGGAAGCACTGCATTCGGCGACACGCTGCTGGGCGTCGCGCATTCGACGTAAGAGATCCACTGGGTCGAGCGCTCTGAACTGGGCACGCAGTCTGCGTTTGGTTGCCTCCGACACCGAAGCGGAACGCAGCACGCGCTCGAGCGGCGTCAAGGGCGCCTCATAGCGCTTCGTCACCTTCGCGCCGTGACGGGTCTTCGATTCCAGCTTGAATGACGGCTGGAAGAAGTTGATGTACAGCCGCGACACCTCGTAGAGGGAAGCAAGGGTTGCCGTGGCTTCGAGGCCGCGTAACCTGCCATAGCCAACGAGGCGGCGCACGATGGCACCATTCTTTTGCTCGACCCACGCCTGATCGTTTTTCTTGTAGGCACGTGAGCGCGTCAGTTCGATCCCGGTTGCCTTGCAGAAGTCAAGCATGGCCGCGTTCATGAAGGCAGTATCGTTATCGCAATCCAGACCACGCAGCGGAAACGGCAAGGCACGGCTAACCCGCTCGATGTGCTCGAGAACGAACGCTCCGCTGCGATACGGCATGGTCAGGCATTCGGTCCAGCCGGTCGCGATATCTGTCATCACGAAGCTGTGCACGAAGTCGCCGTCGATCTTGGTGCCACCACAATGCTCGACGAAATCGACCTCGAGATAGCCGGGCAACGGATCGTTCCAGTCAGAGAACGTGCGGATCGGCACCGCACGGCGAATCGCATTGCCGATTCCGCCGGCGCGCCGGCGCTGGCCGGAGAAGGCCTGCTCGCGCACGTCGCGCAGCAGCCGGTCAATGGTAGCGGCGCTGATCTGCTGAAGCCGTTGGCGCACGTCCTTCGATAGCGACAGGTGACCATGCCGTGTCATCGAGTCGATCAGCGTCGGGATGAGCGCCTTCAACCGCTTGCCGCAGATCCTGTCGGCAGCCTCCCACAGCGTGATCAGCGCCGCACGCACTTCGTCGTCATAGCGTCGCTGCGGCCCTGGCTTCGCCCTTTGTGGCTGCGGATCCCGACACAGCACCCGGATCGCATGCTTACGGTGATAGCCCGTCAATTCAATGAATTCGTCCAGGATCTGGCGTTTCTCCGTCCGGTCAGAACGTCGATACCGCTCGCCAACCGCCTCCGTCAATTCCCGTCGTGTTGTCATGCTGAGCCGCCTCGTCATAAGTCGTCCCCGCCAGCATTCTGACGGGTAACAAATTACATGAGGCAACCGGTACCGCTTGGTAGCAAAAATCTTGAGTCAATGCGCGTGATCGCGTAGTTGACGCTCATCGCTACTGCGTAACGTTGCCGTCGTCGGGCAACCGGTCGCTAAACGGGTTAGCAGGGTTGTCGTCGTGTAATTGACGCCGCCGTGCATTCTGTTTGTCGCCGGCCTTGCGGCGGCGGTAACTCTCGACGTTGAGCTCGAAGATCGTCGAGTGATGCACAAGCCGGTCGATGGCGGCGACCGTCATGCCGGGGTCGGGGAACACGTCATTCCAGCCCGAGAACGGTTGGTTTGCAGTTATCAGCAGACTTTTACGCTCATACCTCTCGGCAATCAGCTCGAACAGCACGCTGGTCTCGGCCTGGTCCTTACGCGCGTACGACAGGTCGTCAAGGATGATCAAATCGAAGCGGTCAAGCTTGGCCAGCGCAGAAGGCAACTGCAGGCTCTGGCGTGCGGCCTGCAGCTTCTGGACGAGTTCGCTTGTACGCGTGAACAGCACGCGGTAGCCGACGTCGATCAATGCATGACCGATAGCCGATCCTAGGTGGCTTTTTCCGACCCCAGGCGGGCCGAACAGGAGAACGGTGGCGCCTTTCTCCAGCCATGACTCTCCGGTGGCCAGCGCTGTGACATGCGCTTTTGAGACCATCGGCACGGCGCCGAAGTCGAAGGCGGCGAGCGTCTTGGTCGGGTCCAGATGCGACTCGGTACGGTGCCGCTCGATGCGTCGTTTGGCGCGTTCGGCCAGCTCGTGCTCTAGCAGTGCGCCGAGCAGGCGTGCGGCCGGCCAGCCTTCCTTGTCCGAGCGCTCAGCGAACTCGGGCCACAACCTGCCGATCGTTGGCAAACGCAGCTCGTTGAGCATCAGGGCCAGGCGGCCACCATCATGCGCGGGCGCGTTCATGCTGCCACCTTCTCGAGCAGTTCGTCATAGACGGCAACGGGCGGCATCTGAACCTCGACATCGGGGCACTGGGCCTCACGGGGTGCATATTGTTCACGCAGCGCCTTGAGATCGGGAAGCTCGCCGGCTTCGAGCATCGCATCAAGCTGCCTGGCCAGTACGGCCTCCACGCCGTGCAGGCCCGCGAGCTCAAGCAGGCCGACCATCGTCTTGCATGCGTCGCGTTGTGACAGGCGGGCATCGAGTTGTTCCCAGATTCTGCGGTACGCGGCTACGCCGCCTCCGACTCCTCACCACCGGCCAAAACAAACGTCAACGACCGGCCAAGCTAATTGTCGCCGCCCACGCGCACAGTGCCGCCCACGTCGTTTCGGCCCCGGTAGATCCGGTGCGCTCCCTCATTCGTTTGAGCCGAACATTGGGCTTTCCCCGGCCACCGAAACATACCCTGGAGGGGCTTTGTTCAGCAGGGCAGTGCCGCAGTTGGTTGCAGACGCAACTAGGCATTTTTGACGCAAACAGCCTTGCCGAAACTGTTCCACAGATTCACGAGGTTCGCGATAATCGCGCCCTCGCGCTGCTGCGATTCGGTTTTGCGCGTCAGTAGCCGCGCGCCGATGCAACGCTTGATTCGCGAGATCTGCGCCTCGACCAGCGCGCGCTGGCCGTACCCGTATTTGTTGCGGAACGCATGGATGCCCTTGTCCTTGATGTACCGAACGAGATGGTCGTGCCAGCGCGTCGCCGGCTGATTGTGAACGACCGCATTGGCCGGTGGGGGAATCACCGGCAGCACGCCGCAGGCTGACCACGCCTCGGTCTGCGCAATACTGTAGTACGCGCCGTCGGCGATCACGCAGTCGACGTTCGCGTCGACTGCCAGCATCGCATTCAGGCCCGCCTCGTCGGAGACGTTGTCCCCGGTGATCGCGATCTGGTGGACATTCATCTCCGGGTCGATCGACAGATGCATCTGAAACTCTGATTCGTCGAGTTGGTCGACGTGATAGAACCGCAGATCGCGCATGGTTTCGCCAAGGCGCTAAAGCATCTTCGGCGTGCTGTCGAGCAACGGCCAGCAGTGCATCAGATACGCAAGCAAGGTCACACGACGAGTCTCGCACCACGCATCGAACAGTCGTAGACAGAGCGAATTAATTTCCTCGATGGCGTTCTCCCGCTCCGACAGATAGGCAATCATGATGTATCGGTTTTCCAATTGCGCTTCGACGACTCATAGTCAGCGACCAGAATCCCTGTCACATTCAGCGGAAGCTGGAAAAACGAGGCGTGGCGTCCTGATTTTCACATCAGGAAATCCTTACACCCTCTTTTCCGCTTTCCCAGGTGGATCGCAATCTGCCCAATCATGGGGTGAGCCGGTCCTTGACTGCCACGGCCAGCCTTGCCGTCAAGTTCTCCCAGTTGCTCATCGTACCGGGTCGGAGCACACTGAGCAGTGGTCCGCGACGGCCCTTGCTCAGATGCGGCCAGACAAATTGCTCGAACTCTTCGACGCTCAATTTCGTTGGAATCTTTTGCCACGACTGCCTTTCGGCCATTTCGACCTTCAAAGCATTGGGATTCTAGCCGATTCCTGTCAGCCGGGTAGAACCCAGGCCCGGCGGCCATTTCAACCGATTCCCCAGCTGGAAGAAACCCGCAACCAGTTGCATGATGCCGCCCCGCCGAGCAAGCTGTCTTCGGCCGACGCCTGCGGGCTAGCACACGCAAACTCCGGGCGAGGCTAAGAAGCGACGTGATGGTGATCCGACAGGAATGCTCGTCGGAGTTGGGTTCTGCAGTTTTCTGCAACAGGCCAACTGCCACTTTCAGGGAACGACTTAACGCGACAATGTCGACATATGTCGTGGGGAGTTGGACAAACAGGACGACCATGCAGACAATTGATCCCGCCCCTCCAGTGTCTCAGAAACCGTTTTGTATAGGCGTCTCATCCTTCCGAGGATGGAATCGGCGGTGGCCGTCCACATGGACGGGCGTTTATCAGCTTGGAGGCAGAGGTGGTCGAGGTCGGCCAGTGCAGACTATTTTAGCCGGCACGACATGCAAAGCACCGTTAAGAGACGGATTCAAAAAGGCTGCTCCGTCCGTCTGAAGATGTTCCAGCAGACGAGGGAGCAACCGAGTTTGAGAAATGCTTCGTGAATGTCAGCGCGATGTTCGAAGCGAATACGAAGACGACGG
>NZ_JAYMRT010000048.1:0-15852 GCF_038900515.1 Burkholderia sp. JPY481 | reverse complement strand
CAAATTCCCATATTCAGGTTGTTGAATGTGACAAGGCAGAGAAGAGCTTTGCCATCCACTACATTGCCGATTTACGTCCGGCGGACGGCGACACGCGTCGCACTTGATGACTTGTGTTAGCGGCTCTTAACCCGCGGGGCTCGCCAACCGATTTCTCCCGAACCATCGAATCGGTGGTCTCGACGATTCGGGTCATTTTCACTAGGGGTCGTGAAACGCGCCCCCCTTGCAGGCTGATGAAAGATTATTTCGAACAGCGCCGTCGTCGACCGCGCGCACTATCGGATCGGATGCTCGCGACGCCGCGGCCTATTCCGTTGATGCCACATTGCAAAGCGGATGGTCAAAGTGATGCACCCTTTGATGCGGCATGACCACCCAGTTGCACTGCATGAGACTAACGAGCGACTATGTTTCCTCGGAACGCGTAGGAAACCTATTTGGAGGGATTTGCGCAGTTCCCAGATGGCTAAAGCGGACCCACATCGAACGAGCGACACACATAAACGCATCGCTCTGCAGCGATACATTAGCCCTCGCGCGCCGCAAACCCGGCACCCCTCCCTTCTGTCAGTTTTGTCAGTGCTCCGAGGGTGCGTGCAGAGAAAAACGCAGCCCGAAACGGCCTCGCCGCGCCATCCAAAACCGACGATTCGTAGCTTATGTGTCGGCAAGAGCAACGCCTCAGACGCGGTTGGCGCCGGCCATCGAGGAGCCGCTCGAGTTAGAGCACCCAGGGCGTGGGTTCAATTCGCACCGTTTTCGTCGGCGTCAAGGCGTCGCATCGTCTCGCCGCAATTCCATGGTAGTTTGCCGTTTCGTCGACTACAGGAAAAGCATGCAATCCACGGGCGGAAACTCGCGCTACCCACCTTGAAATTTTCCCCGTGCATCTATTTCTAGATCCGCTCAGGTAGTCGCGCCCGCTGTACGGCGCGCTGCTTGCCACCAAAAACCGAAGGCCTCCCGGCGCCATCGGCCGGTCGATGTTTCCAATAGTGACGCATTCAACAATCCGCGTGACATGCCTGCGCATTTATGGCGACTCTTTGGAGCCCGACGATTTCTGCGGCCATCGCGCATCGTGCACGCCAAGGCAAAACTCAAGGGAGCGCGCCATTCATATTTCTGTGCTTTGATGCCTCGGTGCTCGTCTGAAGGCATGAAGAAAGAGCTTATGGAGAAACATGTTGCGAGCATGGACGGTTAGTTGCGATTCTGACGAAGACAATGAACGCCTGGAAGCGTGGCGATATGCTTCGGATCGCCGATCAGTTGCCAGGAATCGCGGAAAGCCTCGCGCGCGAAAGGGAGAGCAGAAATTGCCGCGGTGATCATTCAACGCCCATAGCGCTGACCGCCTGAGGAGCGGTACCGCCTATATGAATCCCACGACCCTTGCTGAGACCCGCCGAGCATGCCCGGCATCGACCCCGAGTCCCGCGGCCGCAGCAAGGTGGTCGATATCGCAAAAACGAGCGAGCGCACGATCCGTTGCGACTATAACGATGGCATCCGCTCGCATGGCGGCTAACCCTGCAAAAAGCTCTTGCCGGTTTTCGATCGAGGTATCGGCCAGGCGTTCAGGGTCCAGCAGAACCATCCCTGCCCGTGCCCGAAATTGCACCAGCGCGCCGGGTTTCGTGATCCAGTCCCCTATCGCGAGCGCCGCGCTGTTGCCCAGTCGCTCGCGCGCGTTCGACACGAGGGCGGGCGATGGGTCGATTCCCGCTATCTCACGCGAGGGCCGCATAAGTGCGGCGAGTTCAAGGAGTAAACCCTCTCCGCAATCGAGGTGGACAACGGGGCCGGAGGTTCGCGCAAGCAACGATGATTGTTCCCAAACCACCGTGCTCCAACGAGATCTCCTTGCAAATTCATCGGCGAATTGCCCGTCGCAGCATTCCTGTATGGACTGTGCGATCGCGGGCGAGGCATACCACCGCCTACGGGGGCCGGCCAAGGCCACCGCCTGCCGTGCAACTCGCCCCGGTGCGCGGTAAGCGAAGCGCCATTCGGGTGTCGTGACTTCGACGATGCCCGAGCGGACGGTAGCGCGCGTTGGCATGTCGCTCCATGTTTCCCAAAGCGAAGCCTCTCCCGCAAATCCGATTTCCTTTGCCAAATCGGAGAAGTGCGATACGGCGTGGCTCGACGCAGTACAGGTGGGGCTGCAAGGCACGTGACGCAGTGGTCCTATTCCTAGCGTGGCCAGTGCTGCCAGCGGGGATATCGGTCCATTTTCCGCCAGTGTCTTCGCGATCGCATCGCGCCAGCCGGCGTTCAGTGCCTGCGACCACGCTTGCGCGCAACAGGCTGGGAATCCCCGGTCGAGCAATAGTGAAGGAGACATGGAATCGAGCGATGTTTCCTGTGGGCCATCTTTCCGATTTGCTTCGATCAGGAGACAGTAAACAGCGAATTCGCGAGCGTCGCATTCTGTGCCGTCCTGCATCACCGGGACGTGCAGTAGAGCGTCCGGTGCGGTTTCGCGCACCGATACCAATAAGTCCGCGTGCTTCGCATGGTCGAGTACCGCCTGCAGCGACGCAAATGGCGCCCAAACGAGCGTCGCCCCCACGATCCCGCGCCGAACGGCTTCGAGCTCGGTCGACAGCGTCGCTTGCGCGGAGCGTTGGAAACTGGCGTCCCATCGGGCTTGCGCCTCTTGGCTTGTGAAATTGACACGCGCCCGCGCGTGGGCCGACAGGTGCCTATGCGTATCCATAGCCATTTCCGTTTGCGGAACAAGCAGCCTCGGCCAGTTCAGCGATATCGCGGATGCATTCATGATCGAGGCGCCTCGTCGCGCACATCGTCCAGCAAATCTTCGAGCAAAGGCTCCTCCCCGACGGACCATGCGTCGATCATCATTGATTCGAGGCGTATTCGACTCGCTGAAACGCTCAGGGGTGGCCTCCCGCCGGCCGCCAACCCGCGCTCGGCATCTTCGAACAGTCCGTACCAGACGGCGCAGTCGCTCGATCGCAAGCGCCAGTCCCCATCGATCGCGGTGCCGGGACAATTGCCTTTGCACATCAAGAAGAAGCGGCAGCCTGCGCAGCCGCCGTCCGATCGAGCCGTTTCATACAGCGCCAATTGCCGTTCGAAGCCTCGACGCCGTGCCGGCAGATAGGCGATCCCTTCCTTGTTCGTTCGTCCACAATTGGAAGGTGTGCCGTCGCCTTCCACACCAATGACCGCGCGTGTCGAGTAGGCGTCGCAAGCATGGAATACGCACGCCGCGGCCGAATCGTGGCCTCTCAACATTGCCTCGATTTCCTTGAAGACATCGAAACGAATCGACGCGAGCGATGCTTCCAGTTCACGTAGCGTCCGCATGGCAATCAACTGTTCTTCGACAGTCATTTGCAAGTGTGCGGTCTGTTCCGCGTTGTCTCGTTCGAGCAAATGCAATCGCACGCGTTCGCCCCCCAGCCGATCAAGAAACTGCAGCCACTTGCAAAGCCGCGTCAGCCGTTCGCCCGCCGCGTTGAGCCGATGCAAGGTAACGATGACCCTCGGGGGCGTACCATCGCGGCAGAGCCGCTCGATGACGGCCTCCGTCATCGCCGTCGCCCGCCGCGTCGAGATCAACGTGCCGGCCCAGCGCTCATCGTTCATTTCTCCAGGGCCGTCGATCGATACTCCGACGTTTACCGAGTAGGAGGAAAAAAGCGCGAGATCGGCTTCTCGTACCAAGGTGCCGTTCGTCTGCATGCCGACGGTTCCGTGACGATCGTAGCCGAACTCGAGCAGGCGTCGCAGATCGGAGCGCTTGGTCAGCATGACCTCGCCGCCGAAAAGACTGAACGGCACGCCGATTTCTTCGAGCTTGCCGATGACGGCGTCGACGTCATACTGAGGTTTGCGTGTTTGGCTCTCGCGAGCGGCCTGCTGATAGCAGTACTTGCATTGGATGTTGCATTTGTCGCCCAGCGGTCTTACTTCCACGGTCATTGTCGGCCTCCTATGGACAGGCGCTAAGCAACACTACGCGAGATAGCCGAACGGAAAATCCGCGCGTGCTTGCTCATCGACTTCTTCCTTTCCGGCCATCGCGGGTAGAGACAGCGAGCGCCGCCCATGCTGCAGCAAGTATCCTCGGGAACGCAGCGATGCGAACGCGGACTCGACCGCGCCGTCCGACAGACGAGCCGCCAATTTTTCGAGGTCTTTGTCGACGCGAGGCGAGCGGCATAAATCGAGCACGGCTACTTCAGCTTCGTTGGCAAAATAAAACGGTTCGCAGGCTACGCTGCGGGAATCTTCGATCAAGTAGCCACTGTCTATCGGGAACGCACGCAACACAGGCGGCTCGGGCTCGTCGAACCAGCGCGCACGCCAACGCTTGACTGCCGTGCGCAGCTTTTCCAAATCCAGTTCGGTGGCAGACGAGGGGGCCTCGCCGTCGAAGAAATAAGCGAGGTTCGAAAGCGCTTCATCGGGAATCTGATAGATCTCAGCATAGGACCTGAACGGACGGACCGAACGAAAACCGATCATCTCCGCTTGTTCATAGTTCGGGCTGAATCGATCGAGACGGATGCGGCCGCACGCGACCGGGGGCTGCAAGTGCTCGAGCAACGGTACGATTTCGGCTGCGGCATCGTATTCCTCGGAAGGCTCCTCCGGAAATCCGTACAGAATCGACCAGATCACGCCCAAGCCGAGTTCGCGGCAATTTCTGAGCAAGCGGACATTCAGCAAACGATCCACGCCTTTTCTCATCAGCCGGAGAATCGGATCCGAGAGGTTCTCTATGCCCGGTTGAACCCACGTCACTCCGGAGCGTGCCAAGGTCCTCAGCTTTTCTTCGTCGAAGTTGGACTTAATCTCGTAAAACAAGTTGAGCCCGCGATGCTCCCCTACCATCGGTTCGAGGACGTTCGCAACATGCTTGGGGCTTAATATATTGTCGGTTGCTGCCATGCGCGCTATCGCATGCCGCACAACGAGCGTTTCGAGTTCGTCGAGTAAGCGGCTCGGTGATTTCTCGCGGAAAGTCATGCCCTCGCCGTTCAACCCGCAAAAGGTGCAATGATGCTTTTGCCCCCACCAGCAACCTCTCGACGATTCGAACGGGATGGATGGGCGCACCCTATAGTGCTCCTCCAACTCGGATAGTTGGGCAAAGTAATCGCTGTAATCCGGAACGGGCAGTTCGTCTAAATCCCGAGTCGGACTGGTGGCGACGACGCCATTGCGCGGCGCGAGCGAAAATTCGGCGCCGTGCCGAGCGGCGTTTCGTTGCAGAAGTTCCTTGACAAACGGTGCGAACGTTTGATCGGCCTCGCCGGTGAAAACGTAGTCGATTTGCGGGAAATGCTCGCGGAGCACGGTGCCCATTGGACCATGACAATTCGCTCCGCCGAAGCAGACGACGGTGTCCGGACTCGAAGCCTTGACGGCAGCGGCGATCGCGAGCGAAGCGGCCGTCTGCTCGAACATCGTTGTGAATCCCACTACGCGCGGCCGAGACGCCATGATTTTCTCTGCCGCGAAACGCACGAAGGCCTGCGCGTATTGGCCACGCAGTGCGTCGAGATCGCCGATACCTGCTTTGTCGAGCGCACTATGGCGTTCACGCTCGTACGTTTGATCCACAGGGCGAATCCGGTCCGTACGGAGCGCTTCGGCGAAGAACCAATCGCCGATCAGCAAGTGACTGGGTAATCCGCCGGCAAGGCACTCATTCAAATCGAGTCCTATCCACTGCGCGAATGTGAGGTTCAGGTAGAGCGACGACGCACTCAGGCCCGCGCGTCTCAGAGTCGCCTGCAGCAAGCCCAGCGCAGCGGAGGGGCGCACTACCGACACGACCGGCGCCGATAATAGCAAGACGTCCATCGTTATCCCCGCGCCGTGGCTATTCGACGACGCTGCGTCGTGAGTTTGACCGGTTTGTCTCGCCGCTCGGCGAACGCTCGGGCTTGCGAGAGCAAATGGATCGACGAGTACAGGCGGTCGCATGCCGTGCATACGCCGTCGAAGTCTTCCCGTTCGAGCGGGACCGGATCGTCCGCGGTTGTCTGGACGAGCACTTCCACGGGACCCTCGCTGCCGATCCATTGAAGGAGCGCATCGTCATCGGCTTGCCATATCGCGCGATTCAGGCCGCCCTCTCGAATGTGCCCTACGACCATGCTTTCGCTATGAGGCAGTACACCGCAGCACGGATACACGTTTCCTTCGGGGTTGACCTGAAAATTGCGGAGAACCGACGTGCACGGTCCACGATAGGCATACTCCCAGCGCTTGCGCAGTTCGGCCCGGTCGGCCTCGATGTCGGCGGCGCGTCCCGTCGAATTGATCGCCGTTTCGTAGATTTGAACGCTATCGTCAAGCGCTAGGGCAGTGCGCAACGACTCGGCTGTGATCTTTGAATCGGGCTCAATCACCACGGCAATTCTCGCTTTCACCCCTGTGTCGATCGCTGCCGAGACGGCGTTAGCGATGTGCGAGATCTTCAGGAATTGCGCATGGGCATCGTCGTACGAGAGCGTTACCTCCGAGAGGCCCACCGCCTTGAGCGTTGACACCACATCCTGCGCGCGCTCACGGGATTTGGCCCAAAACGCGCTCGTGGTGATGCCCGTGCGCAGGCCTAGCCCGGCCGCGTGCTCGATTGCCTCACGAACGAGCTCCGGATGCAGGAGCGGATCGCCGCCGACGAAATGAACCGCGTCGAAAATGTATGCGGCCGCAGCCTGTGAAATCGCGGCTTTGACATCATCGAGCGACAAGTGCCCTCTTTTTGCCATATCCGACGAGTAGCAGCAGTGAGCGCAGTTCAATGGACAGCGCAATGTGACATTGATGACAAGGGCGACTGGATCGTTCTTCATCGGCGTTCTCGCGGATATACGAAACTACTCCACTGAACCAGCCGAATTGACTCGGATTCGCCGCGATGGATTACAATACTTCCATTTCAACGGGATCACCCACTTGGTGTATTGACGGGTGTATCTCATGAGCTTTTCTGTCGAGACTCCTTAGTACCATCGAATAAACCACGCACAATCACGTCGCGCAGGCGAGATCAACCGCGCACGCCTCACCAGGCCGAGGGCCATCGTGAGGCTGCGCTGCATCGACATCAGCTCTTCGCGCTCGCCTTCACTGAATTTGATTTTGCGCATGCAACTTTAGACCGGTGCAATTTCATTGGTTCAATGGACGAGTTCGTTGCGAATCGGCGAGAGCCTCGACTAACAAGCGGCGCTCGAAAACTGCCCCGTACCGCTCCTGCTATTCGATTAGACGTCGATATGGATAATCGCGGCGTGCCGCGGCTTGCTCGCGACCGCGACCGGTTTCGAACGAATCATTGCTTCGACCTTGTCGCTGATTTGGATTCCACATTGCGCCAGATAGGCCTTGGGGTCCACCGAAATCGCAGAAGCGGACGGTGGATTCGCTTTTAACGATTTGGCTGCCAGTTGGGCCTTTTCGAGATCGACGATCACGTCATTGGTCATTTTTTCATTCCTCATGGTTTAGCCTGCGCTTTACCGGTTCGAGTTCGCAGGCGATCGAATGCGCGTACCGATGGAAAGACGCTGCGCGTGAAATTGAAACGCAGTATCGATTTTCACTCAGACATCGATATGAATGAGCACGGACTGCCGCAGCTTGCCACCGCCTCCAAACGGCTTACTACGAAGGGGGGCAGCGACTTTGTCGGTGATCTGGACGCCGTGCTGAGCCAGAAACGCCTTCGCTTGTTTTGCTTGCGCGGACTCAGACGAGGAATCGTTGCCTTGCATTCCATCGATGCTAATAGCCATATCATTACTCATTCTCATGTCCTCATGGTCGAATGAACATTTCCTGGTTGGGCGGCATTTGCACTTCCCATTGTGCAGAGTACTCCACACGTAGCGACCTTGCCGCCGACTGCGTGTCGCTAAATTAATCAACGTTTTAGCGCTCGCTCAGTGCGCACCCCGGAAGCCCTGGTGCCCGAAGCCCTGCACACGTTGGAACCCCTGCGGTCTCTGCACGCCGTGCAGTCCCTGACTACGCTGCCCTCCCCGAAAATCAGCGACAACTCTCATAGAAGCCACGTGCTGTCCGATCATCGAGTGAATCTGCCAGACTTGATCTTCATTGAGGGGTAATACCACGCCCTGTTCACCCATTCGTCTGCTCCTGGAAGTCTAAGAAAACATTGAAACATCACGATGAACCGAAACACCCCCAGCCCCTTACATTGGCACGCGCAAAACGTCGTCCCACGTCCGTCTTATGGCACTGGAATTTGAGAGCAGAGCAACAATTCTCAAATCGAAAAACTGCATACTCGCATCCTCAACCTCCGGTGAGTTGGACGTCTGCAACTGACGAGCAATAGCCGCGCCAGACGGAAAGCGAGGTAATACGACTAATCGGTGGAATCGCCTGTCGCAAATGTCTCAACCTTGTCGTACATCGAACAATATTAAGCGACATCAACCTGCTGTTCACCGCCTGGTGGCGAAATGAGGCTCTGTCGAGGATTTTGTCGCACTAACGCGATCGGAGTAAGATTGGTTTTCGATCGTGAATGACGAACGGCATGGGACGAAAACACCGCGCAAGGCTTTGCCGCCGGGCATCGGCAAGGTTCTCAAGCGACTGCACTATCCGCTGGACGATCCTGCTGTGCGTACGCTGGTATGTGGTTTATTCGTTTGGCCTGCGCAATCTCGAGGAATGATGGCCAAGATCTGGTGTCCATGGCTTGATGTCCAAGTTGCTTTAGCGACTCTTAATCGACTGGCGCGTGCACAACAGTTACAGATGGAGGCCCGCACCCTGAACTGCACCCCAAAAGTTGGACACGGATCCAACCTTTTGGGTGTTTTTCATGGCGAAGCACCATAAGCGGTTCAAACTGACGTTAATTAAAACGTATTTGCGCGGGGGAATTGGGCTGCCAGTACTGGCAGCCCGCCACGGGATCGACTACTCGATGCTTCGCCGCTGGGTTGATGCCTATCGTTTGCACGGCTACGCAGCTCTTTGCCCTAAGCGCAGCCAATACGGCGTTCACTTCAGGCTGAAGGTGCTCAGGCGCATGTCGCGTGACGGGCTTTCCCTGCGCGAAGTCACTGCTCTGTACGATATCCGCGATCCCGCCAGGGTCTCGTAATGGGCCCGCCTGTATGATGAGGGCGGTATAGATGCTCTGATGCCCCGCCGACGAGGGCGTCCAAAAAAATGCCCGAGACCCGGCCTGACCTGCCTGTTGAAGAGAAACCTACCGATGCGCGATCACGCGAAGAACTACTCAAGGAGCTCGCGTATCTGCGCGCGGAGGCGGCGTACCGAAAAAATGTATGGTCCGCCCCGGCTTTGCGAGCAGGCACTTTCAAACGAAGCAGTTTGCGTAAATGTATCCGGCCTCTCGCGAGTCAGCCGCTTTTGACGGCAAGGCCATGATGGGATATGCACGCCCGGTTCCCAATAAGCTCGTCGGCCTCAAAGGCCGGTTTTTTTGAGCCGGGTTTACCGAGCGCCGTTGCGCTGTTTCGTCATCAGGTGCGGGCAAGCAAACTTGGAAGGGGGCGCAAAGTCTCCTATTGCTGTTGCGGTTGTCGCAGATACAGAGAGCCGTGTCGTGTGAGGACAGCCCACGCAATGCGCGCGAGTTTTTTGGCCAGCGCCACGATAAGCTTGTTGCGGTGTATTCCTTTCGCTTCCATCTGATTCAGCCAGACACCGAGATGATCTTTGGTTCGATCCAGATGCAGAACACAGGTGCGAGCACCATGCACCAGCAGCTTGCGCAAATATGAGTTTCCACGTTTGGTGATACCAAGTAGGCGCTGTTTGCCGCCTGTGGAGAATTCCCGGGGCACGAGCCCCAGCCATGCCGCGAGATGGCGACCGGACTTGAATTGCGTTCCGGTGCCCGCAAACGCGGTGATAGCCGTCGCTGTCAACTGGCCGATGCCAGGCACAGATGTCAATCGGGTGGCTGCATCGTCGGCGCTCGCAATAGATTCGATCTGGCGCCGAAGCAGAAGCAGGCGCGCCTCAATGGCACGGTATTCCTGCCACAACTGTTCGAGCAAACTGCGCATTGCTGGCGTCAGTCCATTCTGGTCGTCTGAGAGAACCGACGGCATGTCGCATAGACGAGCCGTTGCCGCACCCGGTGCAGCGCCTGTAAGTCGAGCTGTGGGTCGGTCTTTGGCAGCGCGAATCGCTTGGTGGGACGCGAAATCGCTTCAGCAATGGCTTCTGCGTCGACTAGATCAGTCTTGTTCGACTTGACGAATGGCTTGACGAACTGTGCAGGAACAATGCGGACCTCATGTCCTGCAGCGGCGGCTTTCCTTGCTAGCCAGTTACTGCCGGGGCAAGCCTCCATTCCAACGATGGTCGGGGACGCGCGCGTCAGGAATTCAATGAGGCGCTCAGGCGTGAAGCGCCCCTGAAAGCCGGCTTGCCAGCGGCGTCGAGACCGACTACGTGGAATGCCGATTTACCAATGTCGATACCCATTCTGGCCACGGCGGATGTAACGCGCTGATTCATGACACACCTCCTCGGAAGCCGTACGTGTCAGCCCTGATTATGCAGCTATCCGGAACGCCGGTCGGATCGTCAATCACAAGACCGTGCAGCGGCTGATGGGTGAATTGCAGCTGAAATCACTGGTGCGCCCAAAGCGCTACCGCTCCTGGCGCGGCGAAGTTGGACGCGTTGCACCGAACCTGCTAAATCGCGAGTTCGAGGCACGCAGGCCTGATCAGAAATGGGTAACCGACGTGACGGAATTTAATGTCAACGGCGAGAAGCTTTACCTGTCGCCTGTGATGGACCTGTACAACGGTGAAATCGTGGCGTGGCAGACGGCTCGTCGGCCATGCTTCGAGCTGGTCAGCAACATGCTGAAGAAGGCCGTCACGCAGTTGGGTACCCGGGACAAGCCGTTGTTGCATTCAGATGGGCTGGCAGTACCAGATGTCTGCCTGGCGGCGAATGCTGAGCGCGAATCGGCTACGGCAAAGCATGTCACGCAGAGGAAACTGCCTGGATAATGCCGCAATGGAAAGCTTCTTTGGCACGCTAAAATCCGAGTTCTTCCGCCTGACCCGATTCGACAGTATCAAACAGCTGCAGGCCGGACTGCGGCGATACATTCACTACTATAACCACGAGCGCATCAAGCTCAAACTCAATGGGCTGAGTCCCGTGCAATACAGGACTCAGCTTCTGGCGGCCTAGAAACTTACCGTCCAACTTGGTGGGGTCCATTCACGCGGCGGGCGGCATTTTGCCGACACGCGAACCTGATAATCCAGATGCGCGCTCAAATGAGGAACCTCGAGTCCGTGTTCGGCCATCATCTCTTCGACGTTGCGCAGGCTCAGCGAGTACGCCACGTGCCAGCGCACGCAAAGCAGGATCACATCCAGCGGATGATGCAGCCGCTTGAGCACTTTGCCGAGACCGCCGGGCACGCCTTGCGCGTCGTCTTCGTCTTTGCCATCGTGTGTGTCGTACGTTCCGATTCGAGCGATTCTACCCGACCTCGCCAATGCGACTGAACCTACGAATTCGCTCGATCGCAGTCGCCGGTTCCGTGCGGATGTCTAAACATGCGCGACTTGTAAGGAACACCACGTCATTGTTCGATAGCCGACACAAGTGCGCGACGCAACTGCGGGCCAATGCGTCATTATGCCTGTGCTCTGCGGTTCCGAGCGTTTGGGCCCCCACATGGTCCGGAAGGTGCTTCGAGACAGGCTTGGAACAGCCCGGTCGCTGCGCAATCGCGACAAAGAGCATTGTCACGTTGCTGACTGAGTCCGGTAGCATCAGGCAATGCAGTTATCTGATCGCTTTATCGTGGCGACCGCTTCCCCACGATGCCATCAGTTGTGCCGTGCGTTGGGCACCACCGGGTTCAGCTGAGTCTGCGCGACCTTGAGCAATTCGACACTGGCGCGACAAATTTAGCGCAAGCTTTGAACGGTGGGTAAAGGCAGCTCGCCGCACATCCAGCACCACGGCATCTGGACGAGCTATTTGTGTCGTTGTGCCGTGAGCTTACCTGCGACGGCGTGCCGTTGATGAACAGGGGCCGAACTCGACTACCTGCGGCAGAAACGGCGGGACTAAGGCGCTGCCAAGCGGTTCTTCAGCCACGTGCTTTGTTCTAGCCCCGTGCCGCGCGCTCAACACCGATCAGCTTGGGAGCTAGCCGGCAGCCAGAGCCGACATTCCCAATACTGGCGGGCATCAAATATGTGCGTCAAGACTGCGGCCCGGGTGAACAACCGTGCAGACCCTGCGTAAAGCGCGCCCGGTCCGCACTGTCTTCCGATTCGCCATGACAATGCAAACCATCCGCTTCTATCACCAGGGGTCCGTCCGCGAGGTCGCGGGCGTGCCGGAGACGCGCACCGTGCAGCAGTACCTGCGCGAGGATCTGCGCTGCACCGGCACCAAGGAAGGCTACGCGGAGGGCGACTGCGGCGCGTGCACAGTCGTGATCGGCGAACTCGACGCGCGCGGCGAGCTTACGCTGAAGGCGGTCAACGCCTGCATCCAGTTCCTGCCGACGCTCGACGGCCGCGCCCTCTTCACCGTCGAAGACCTGCGCGCCGCGAACGGCGCGCTGCATCCGGTGCAGCAGGCGCTGGTCGACTGTCACGGTTCGCAATGCGGCTTCTGCACGCCCGGCTTCGTGATGTCGATGTGGGCGCTCTACGAAAACCAGCCCGCCAGCGCCGGCCTGCCGACCCGTGACGAAATCGACGCCGCGCTGTCCGGCAATCTCTGCCGCAGCACCGGCTACCGGCCGATCATCGATGCGGCGCAGAAGATGTTCGACTACCCGCAGCATCCGCGCGTCTCGCTCGATCGCGATGCGATCGCGACCACGCTGCGCACACTGCAGCGCAAAGACACGTTCGAATACAGCGCCCCCGACACCCGTGGCGCCGCGTTCGGCTCACCCAACTTCCACGCCCCGCTTACGCTCGACGCGTTCGCGACGCTGCGCGCCCAGCATCCGGACGCGCGCATCGTCGCGGGCAGCACCGACGTCGGCTTGTGGGTCACCAAGCAGTTTCGCGATCTCGGCGACCTGCTGTACATCGGCAACTTCGCCGAGTTGAAAACCATCGCGCGCGACGCGCAAACGCTGACCATCGGCGCGGCGGTCTCGCTCGAAGACGCGTACGCGGCACTCACCGCCGACTACCCCGAGCTCGCCGAACTATGGACGCGCTTCGCATCGCTGCCGATCCGCAATGCGGGCACGCTCGGCGGCAACGTCGCGAACGGCTCGCCGATCGGCGATTCGATGCCGGCACTACTCGCGCTCGGCGCCGAGGTCGAACTGCGCCCCGATCGCACGACCCGCACGCTGCCGCTCGGCGCCCGCGCCGCACAGGGCTAAAAAATTGTCGGTTCTCAATTCGTTCAGACCGGTTCCCTAACCAATTTTCCTCCTCGATATTTGCACCGGCGCGCCTTACTCCAGGATAACGAGATCTCAATTTCCGCCGTGTCGCTCTGTTCGCATGTCTTGATTCGGACGCTCTTACTACAAATCAGAATTTGTGACGGATGGCCGCGCGAGCAAGGACCTGGCACTTATTGGATGAATCGTTCGTATTGGTGATGTTGGCAACAGCGGGGGTACCGAGAGACGATGTTCCCGATGCTTGCTGCCAACCAATTCCGAAATACACATCGGTGCGTTTGGACAGGAAATAGTCGGTTGCAATCGCTACCTGGTTGAAATGCTGGTTTCCGATTTTGTGTCCCGCGGCGTCTTGAACGCCATCCGAGTACAAGTAGGCATATGATGCAGCGACAGTCCAAGATGGGTTACAACGATACAGTATTCCAACGTCGTAGTTGTTGAATATCGCCGTTCCGTCTTGAAGCGACGCGCCGAGATTTGCGTATTGAACATTGGAGAACGAAGCCGCCAGGATGACTGGGCCGATCGTGTAATTGGCCCCTACGACTGCGGACTGGTATGTTTCGGCAGAAGCATATCCCCTGTTGAGGCCGCCCTGTAGAGGTGAAAACCCGTTCCCATAGGCAGTAAAAAAACCTGTGCCTGGCGCTGCAGTGGGGTGTTTAAAATACTCGAATGCCACCCCCACTTTTAATGGCGCGTTTGCGTAGCCGGCACCTACCGAATAGCCGCTGGCAGTTGTGAAACTTCCGGGATCACCACCTAAGCTATACTCCACCCCGAAAGTCGCACTGCGGATTTCAGGACTCATGTATCGTACCGACTTATTCACTCGAACCGTGTTGCACGCATTGTCTACATCGCTTGGGTGCCCGGCCGGCGCACCTCCCACGAGCGCTGCGGCCGTGAGTGGCTCGGGGAAGTAGAAGATCATGTCATACTGACGTCCAAATGTCAGGCCGCCCCAGTTGTCCCTTGTCAGGCCGACGAATGCCTGACGACCAAACAGCAGCCCGCCTTGAGCAGCCAGACCGTTGTTTAAGTTCACACCCGATTCAAGGGTGAAAATCGCGTGTAAAGTTCCGCCGAGGTCCTCGACTCCGGTCACCCCCCATCGACTTCCCATGAGGCCGGCAAGCGAATCAAGCGACAATCTCTGTCCGCCACCAGCGTTGCTTTGATACATGATTCCTTCGTCGAGGACCCCGTAAATGGCCACACTACCTTGTGCGTTAGCAAATGAACACATTCCAACTGAAGCTATACAGATCCCCAACTTTATCAACTCACTATGCATCACCCGTTGTCCTGTCAATCATCTTTATATATAACTCCCTCTTTACTTAACTCGGCTGCCCTTCATCTGCATCGAAGGGGCGCGAGGTGACTCTTAGACTCGATTCAATGCATTACCTTTGCATAAAGACTACAGTGACGCGGGCCCGCTACCCGCGCAGTGTCAGGTCCTCGCGCAGCACGCTGTCGTATGGCGGAGGAGGCGCCCTCGAACGAGAGCGCAGTGTCGCTTCAAACTGATGACTTTGGGAATTCAAAGCATAGGTTATGCCTGGCCATTTCTCTCTCAGCGGCCAAACCCGCCCGCACAGCCAAGCGACGAACACGTCTTGAAAGAGCACTAATTCGAACGGATGGACAACTCACACATCACTGCGGGATCGCTTACCGCTGACATATTGGAATTCCCAAAGAATGCTTTAGTGGGACCGCCCATGTATGAAAGTCGCCGTTTTGTTGTCAGCATTCGCTCGGTACCATACAATTGACCTCGACGCGACAGAAAACCGCGTGCTAAAGAGGCGGCAGAGACGGGAATTCGGACAGTAGAATAAGGAGAGAGAGCGCTTATTCGTTGGATGTGCACCCGCCCCCAACCCACTAAACGGAAGTTTGCAGAGGTTCTGAGGTTGGATTTGCCCCTGTACTTCTGGACACAGCCTCACACTTGAGTTGATGAATCGGCCCTGCGCCTGAACTCGCGTGGCGAGCGGTACTTCAGCGCGCTATGACGATGCTGCTCGTTGTAATGCTCAATCGCGATGGCGAGATTGCGCGCTGCGGTCGCGGCGTCCGGCGTGGGCATGAACGCCACGTAGTCACGCTTCATCGTCTTCACGAAGCTTTCTGCCATACCATTACTCTGCGGGCTGCACACTGGTGTGGTCAATGGCTTCAGGCCAATACCAAAAGCGAAGTGAGCTTCCCTCGGTTTTTCGCCTTCCAGAGGTCCGGGGTTATGCAGCCGTATCCTTTGTCCGCTGAGCCGCAAGCTAGTCTTGCATGAACTGAGTTGGCGACGTGAAGCCGAGCGATGAATGACGACGACTGCGGTTATAAAACACTTCGATGTATTCGAACAAGTCCGCAACGGCGTCGCGATGCGTGCGATACCGCGTGCC
>NZ_JAYMRT010000047.1:0-16459 GCF_038900515.1 Burkholderia sp. JPY481 | reverse complement strand
GTGGCTCGATTACGCCGATCCTGCGGTGGCTCCAATACGCCGATCATCGAGTGGCCCGATTGCGGCGATCATCCGGTGGCTCGATTACGCCGATCCCGGAATGGCTCGAATATGCCGGTCAGTGACAGACGGCATGTGCTTGTTGATGAAGCGACTCGAGAAGGGACACTTCGTCTGGCCGCAAGCCGACAGTGGCGTCATTTGCTTGAGCCCTGCACAACTGTCGATGCTGCTCGAAGGCATCGACTGGCGGCAGCCCACGAGAACGGTGCGCCCGACGTCAGCGTTGTAAACGTCGTCGCGGGCGCGTAAATTGCGCCCATGACGCGCGCGATCCCACTTCCCGACGACGTTGAAACGCTCAAGGCCATGCTACTCGAGCAGGCATCGACGCTTCGCGAGCGCGAGGATCAAGTGGTCAAACTACAAGAGCGGGTGGATTTGCAAGAAGCAGCGCTGGCTTCGCGGGCAGCCGAGGTCGAGCACCTGAAGCTGCTCATTGCCAAGCTTCGACGCATGCAGTTCGGCCGCAAATCGGAGAAGCTGGATCGTCAGATCGAGCAGCTTGAGCTACGCCTCGAGGATCTGCAGGCCGACGAAGGCGCCGCTCCCATCGAGATCCCGAAGACGGCGCGCACCGCGCCGGAAGTCCCGCAGCGCAAACTGTTGCCCGAGCATCTGCCGCGCGACACGCGCACCTATCTGCCGGAATCGGCAGAGCGTTGCACGCAATGCGGTGCTGCGATGAAGCAACTCGGCGAAGACGTCTCGGAGCAACTCGAATACGTACCGGCAAGCTTCAGGGTGATCCGGCACGTACGGCCGAAGTTCGCATGTTCATGCTGCGATCACATCGCGCAGGCAGCAGCGCCGAGCCGCCCAATCGAACGCGGCTTGGCAGGGCCTGGATTGCTCGCACACATACTCGTCTTGAAGTTTGCTGACCACGTTCCGCTTTACCGGCAATCGGTCATCTATGCGCGCGAAGGCGTTGAACTTGATCGCTCGACGCTGGCGTCGGCCATAGCGCGACCCTGCTGCAACCGCTGGTCGAAGCGATTCGGCGCCACGTGATGGCGGCGACGAAGTTGCACGCTGATGACACACCAGTGCCGGTGCTTGCGCCCGGAAACGGCACCACCAAGACCGGACGACTATGGGTGTACGTACGCGACGATCGACCGTCAGGAGACGCAACGCCGGCTGCCGTGTGGTTCACCTACACGCCTGACCGCAAAGGAATTCATCCGCAGCAACATCTTGCAGCGTTTGCGGGCACGCTACAGGCCGACGCCTACGGCGGCTATCAGGCCATTTATGAAACCGGGCGCGTAGTCGAAGCAGCGTGTTGGGCTCATGCGAGGCGACAGATATACGAGCTGCACGCAGCTCGACCGAACGCCTTCAACACCGAAGCACTCAAGCGAATCGGAGCACTGTATAAGATCGAAGAGGTTATCCGGGGCAGGCCGCCCGATGAGCGCCGAGCCTATCGCCAGGCGCACGCCAAGCCGTTACTCGATCAGCTTCATACCTGGCTGAGCGAAGTGCTCGACACGCTTTCGCGCAAATCCGATGCGAGTCGTGCGATTCTTTACGCGCTGAACCGTTGGGCGGCGCTAACGCGCTATTGCGATGATGGGCGACTTGAGATCGACAACCTGCCTGTCGAGCGCGCCCTGCGCGGGGTAGCCATCGGGAGGCGCAACTACCTGTTCGCGGGCGCTGACTCGGGCGGCGAACGTGCCGCTATCATCTATAGCTTGATCGGGACAGCTAAGCTCAATGACGTCGATCCCGAGGCGTATCTGCGAATTGTGCTCAAGCGCATCGCTGATCACCCGATCAACAGGATCGGTGAACTGCTGCCATGGCGTCTGGATCAGTCGTCGCACTCGAGCGGCGTATCGGCGTAGTCCAGGACAACGGTGTGGATGCGAACCTCACACCAATCGCGGAACATCTGAGCGTTCGATTACGCGGCCACAAATCCGGATCGACATACCAATCTCCCAGCAACTGCTCGAAAACTGCCTTCCAGTTCCGCTGAATCCATCGTTTGCGTGGCTGATCCGGATCATCGGCATCATCCGTGGGGATCAGAGACGCCGACGGCTCCTCGCGTGCATCCTCGAACGTGATGATGGCATTGGAAGGAACAGGATCGGCCGCCTTGATCCAGTCGACGAACGGCGCCTTGGGCAGAATGATCGCGACAACCCGATTGGTAACGTAAAGTGGCTCCAGCGGCATGCGGTCGGCCCTCGTGTCAGAAGACCAAATGCTAAAGCAAGACGGTCCTCCCGCCACGAGGGCCTTTCCTATCGGCAGGCCGCCGCGCTGTTTGATATTCGCAACTTCAATATTATCGCTACGTGGGAGCGCAACTACGATCAGGGCGGACTGGAGGCCTTGTCACCACACGCTTCCTCACGCCGCAAGAAGATGACAAAGCATCAGACCACAGAATCTCCGAGATCATCAAAGGGTGACGCTAGGCGCACTCGCGACGAATTGATAAAGGAACTGGACAACCTCCGCATGGAGAACGCCTATCTAAAAAAGCTCAATGCCTTGGTTCAAACGACCGCGCAGCAAGCGCAGCGCAAAAAGCACAAATCGTGATCGAGCTAAGGCACCAATACCCTCTTGCCGATCTGCTCAAGCTAGCAGGCTTGGCGCGCAGCACTTTCTATTATCAACAGAAGGCGCTGCAGGCGGCCGACAAGTATGCTGACCTCAAGGCCCGGATCAAGACAATCTTCGTAAGCGGCCCGCGCCTTTTCCCTGACGCCTGCAGCACCATGCGAACGATAGCCTGCCACCCATTTGCGTAGCGACGTAACATCCACATCATGGCGGCGAGCAACGACTTTGAGCCTGGCCGTTCCCGAACAATAATCCTTGACGACCGCGAGCTTCGTCTCTTCCGAATACTTGCCCACAAGACTCCCTGCAGAAGTGTCCAACTTCTGGGGGGCAGTCCAAAATTTGGTGGATACCAAACTATCCAAAACCTCAATCGCTATGCCAGAACGGCCCTCGTGAGCCGCTTACGTTGCTCGTGCAGTTCGGCAACCTGTGCATCGCGTTTCCGCACGATCTCATCACCAGCGAACACCATCGCTTTCAGGGCGTCGATGTCGTCGGGAAGGTCTGTTTGAGCTTCCCCTGAAATTTCGCCTTCCAGCAGGTCGTGTGTAAACTCGACCCAAAGGAAGGAAAGAAGAGATGTTCAAGGTACCAAAACAGGCGTACACGCCGGAGTTCCGGGCGGCGGCCGTGCAACGAGTCAAGGACGGGCAAGGCGTAGGCGCAATGGCCCGCGAGTTGGGCGTGTCGGAGCAGACGCTGCGCAACTGGGTGAAGGCCGAGCAGGCCGGCAAACTGAACGGTCCCGGAGCGAAGGTGGTCACGCCCGGGCAGATGGAGCTCTCGCGGTTACGCGCCGAGAACAAGCGCCTGCAAATGGAGCTTGAAATCGCAAAAAAGGCGGCGGCGTACTTCGCGAAGGACCTTCTGTGAAGTACGCCTGGATTGCCGGGCAGTGCCGGCACTATCCGCTGTCGACGCTGTGCGAGGTCCTTTCGGTGAGCGTGAACGGCGATCGTGCCTGGAAGCGCGGCGGCACGCCCGAGCGGAAACGGTTGACCGACACGCAACTGCTTACGCTGATTCGGTCGATTCATGCCGAGGTCAAGGGCGCCTACGGCTCGCCACGCATGACCGAGGAGATTCGCGCACGCGGGTTTCCGGCCAGCAAGGCACGCGTGGAGCGTTTGATGAGCAAGAACGGTATCCGGGCACGCCACAAACGCCGCTACCGCGTCACGACTGATTCCCGGCACAAGCTGCCCATCGCGCCGAACCTGTTGAACCGCGAGTTCGCGCCGGCTGCGCCGAATCAGGTGTTCAGTTCGGACATCACGTATATCTGGACCGACGAGGGCTGGCTGTATCTGGCGGTCGTGCTGGAGCTGTTCAATCGAGAAGTCGTGGGTTGGTCCATCAAGCCGCGCATGACGGCCGACATTGTGACCGACGTGCTGACGATGGCATGGTTTCGCCGGAAGCCCGCGCCCGGCGCGCTGCACCACTCGGACCGTGGCAGTCGGGGCGAATTCAACCGGTCGTCGCAACACTGGATTGTTGAACAGATTTTAGGTACTCGTCCAGCGCTTCCGCAGGCGTCTTCCAGCCGAGCGTTTTCCGGGGCCTGGTATTCAATATGTTAGCAACGGCTTGGATCTCTCGAGCACACCACCGGGACAGGTCTGTGCCCTTTGGAAAGTATTGTCGTAGAAGGCCATTGGTGTTTTCGTTCGTACCGCGCTGCCATGGGCTGTGCGGGTCGGCGAAGAGTACCTTCACGCCGGACTCGATAGTGAAGCGGGCGTGATCGGACAGCTCCTTGCCACGATCCCAGGTTAGTGATCGCCACAACTGAATCAATCCACTCTGTTAGTGACGGTAACAGGCAGTTCCTGTGCGATTATGCCGCGCGAGGAACAGAAGTGCCCAAGCCCGAGCCGAACTGCTCCGAATGGATGTTACTGACCAGTTCATCGAATAGTGCATCGTTTTTCAGGCGGCAAAATATGGACATGCTTTTCCTGAAACAGGTTGTGGATCAAGTGCGTTTCGTCTGGCGCAAGTCGGCCGATGAAATTCTGTCGAGTCGTGAACGGTTTTGCGCACGGGTCCAAACGATACCGCGATGAACATGCCACACCAGCGATTGACGACGCCGTCCTCGCGCTCCTCTATTTGACATTGCTCGACGACAGCCGCCATTGTCACCCATTGCTCGAGGGGATGTAACGATGTGGATTGACCCTGATCTTTTCGCTGCAGCACCGGAATCCAAGGTGCGCGCACTCGGGGCCACCGATGCGTCTATGCGGATGCGCTCATGCAGATGCTGCTGGAACTCAAGCAGGTCTTTCTTCTGCCGCTGCGAGCACTACAAGGCTTCGCCCAGAGTCTGCGCAAACTTGCTTTCCGGAGCCTGCCCGTGCCGAACTACACGACGTCGAGGCACACAGACGCTGAAGGTCGCGGTGCCGGCACAACGCCCAAAGACTCCTTGCACCTTGTGCTCGACAGTACCGGGCCAAGGTCTATGGCGAAGGCGAGTGGAAGGTGCGCAAGCATGGCTGGTCCAAACGTCGCACTTGGCGATGGACCCGAACACCGGACAGATCTGCGCTGCACTGATGAGTCGGCCCCGGGTTTCCGGGAGACCGTTTTTGTTTGAGTCAAGCCGCCTTGGCGACGTTCTGAAACTGCCGATAGTAAGCTTGCTCGGCTTCCGCCGGCGGGATGTCGCCGATCGGGCGAACAGCCTACGAATGTTGAACCAGTCGACCCATTCAAGCGTTGCCAGGTCGACAGCTTGCTGCCTGCGCCACGGGCCGCGCCGATGAATCAGCTCCGCTTTATACAGCCCGTTGATTGTCTCGGCCAGTGCGTTGTCGTACGAATTGCCAACTGTGTCGACTGCCGATTCGACACCGGTTTCGGCCAGACGCTCCGTGTAGTGGATCGAAACGTATTTGGGGAGCCCGGTCACCGCAAGCGCGTTGGCCGCGAAAATGGGCGACGCAAAACGGTACGGATGCAGTTGCGATTTTGCGGCATCGGTTGGGCTCGTTCCGCGGCAATACAGTACGGGCGGCAAGACCAATCTTCTCAGGATCAGCCGGCGGAGCAACAAAAATGTCAGGCGCCTGCTCGTCCTGCCCGCTCGAGGCGCGGGGAGCGATCCCCAAAACGACGCCGAATAGATTTGGGCAAGCCAACTCGCCATCGAAAAAATCAGGGTTGCAAAGATGGGGTGGATCCAGATTTGGCACATCCATGCCGCTGGGTGGGGGGGCGCGCCCATTCCATTAACGCGCATCTGCATCGTCGGCAAAAGAGAGCCTCACGTGATCCGGAAACTGTCCAAGGAAAAGCACGTTCGGTATGCCGCGTAGCCAACTATGCACTATTTGATGCACTCGTCAGTAAGTTCGCCGCTTTGGTCGCCCCTCGTCGCGGCAATCCGTGGTGTTGCACATCCAACATTGTCGGATATGCAACACAGCAAATCCCACAAATGATATTTGCCGGAAGATCCCGCAAGCGTTTTGGAGGGTAAGTGCCCATCAATCATCCCGATCAGCAATGTGTTGAGATATCTCTCAGGTGTGTCGTGGCGTTGGCTCAACTATTGCATCTGCTGTCGCGGGGAAATTGAAGCTGGAGGTAACGAAGCGTGAACACCACACCAAAGCCTCACGAACCACAGACAAGATCTGCAAAAAATGATCGTCGACATTCTATTGCCGCGTCCACTCAAGGTGCCGCGCTACGCGTTGTTAACGAACCGGCGCTCTGGATCATCAGTTCCATTCCGTTCCCTGAGCAGGAAGTTTTTTCCTGCGTTGCTGTGCAATCCGACGAACGATGTATCTCACAAAGAAAGATACAAGGGCTCTGCACAGAATGAAGCTGTGCGGCGAAGTGAGCAGCATGGAGGACCGACATCAACGCGACGGTCAGGACGACCAGCAGAGTTCGTCGCACCTCCTAACCCATGATGTGACTGTTGAATACTTCTGAACTTATGCTGCAGGAGCGTCGAGTGCCGAATCATCCTTCAATTCTTCGGGCGCTTTACCATGGTTTTTATATTGCAGCATACAGTTCGAAACCTGTATCAAGTGAATTTCTTGCTGCGAACTTATTGCATATTTCCCTTCTTCACCTGAAATCGCTTGCTTGAGTTCAGGTCGTGATTGTGATTGAGGACGGTTACTTTAACGATGAACAGATCACGCACTGTGTGGTCTCCCACGATTGCTCGCTTGTTTTCCGATGATCCGAAAGCCTTCATTACGAGCGCGATACTGTTTTTTTTGCCAGTGAGCGCTGCGTGGCCGTTTCGGAAGCGTGCCAGGAACTCGCTCTCAGAGGATCGGGAAGAACTGCGGGGCTGGCGCGATATAGCGCCGTTACGCGACGCGGGCGAGTAGTGACGTGCCTGCGCCAGCCGCATCTTTCGCAGTTATAGGTACGGATTTTAATGGTAACCAGTGATCTTGCCGTTGCATTGGTGACCGCATGAAAATGCGGTTCAATTTAGCAGAGCAAGTGACACGCCCAAGTGAATAGATATCAAAATATTGAATACGTACAGAATGCGAAGAAGATGTGATTTTCAATATCTTAGGATTGCCAGTTAGCCTGTTATCCAACCCAAACGCAATGAACCTTTCGGCGATCATTCCACGGATACTTGCGCGGTCGCCCGCCGAGAGAGCTGCTTTTAGTATAGGGTCGGTTAATTCAAGCACTTAGGCGAGTGAGTGAGGTTTAAATGAAAAAACTATTGGCAGTGGACTACTTTTGTGAAGCGGCACGGCGTTATCCGCAACATATAGCAGCGAGGCATGGCAGCGAGTCGGTAACGTATCGGGAGCTTGATGAGCAGTCCAACCGCATCGCAATGGCGCTGACCGAGCGCTGTGGCCGCGAGGCGCCCGTCATCGGCGTGTTGATGGAGCGAGGAATTGATTTATTGGCTGCGATGCTTGCCGTTTTTAAGATTCGCGGTACCTATATGCCGCTTGATGGCCAGTATCCAGCGGAACGTTTGGATTACATGCTGGAGAAGAGTAAATGCTGCCTGCTGCTGACCGCCCGTAACTGCTTCGAACAGGCGGCATACTTGCAGACAACCAGACCGGAACTAGTGCTTCTTGATATTGAGGAGGCGCAAGAATCGAGCGCAGCCTTTGTCGGGCCCAGAGGCAAAGGTAGTGATCTTGCCTACGTCATTTTCACTTCGGGTACCACCGGTCACCCAAAGGGCGTAATGATTGAACAGCGGAGCTTGATCAATCACTTGCACGCTAAAGTACACGATCTGGAGATCAGTAAAGCTGATCAGGTGGCGCAGACCGCATCGCACTGTTTTGACATTTCTCTGTGGCAGTTTATGGCGGCGCTGCAAGTGGGGGCGTGCACGCGGATCATTAATAGAGACGTCGTATGCGATCCGTCGAGGCTGCTGCTTGAGTTGCGCGAATCCCAAGTATCAGTCATTCAATTTGTGCCGTCGCTACTACGCTCGTTTGTGGCCGAAGTCGAATTGATCGATGCACGCGCGCTGCCGGCGCTGCGCAGGATTTCCACCGTCGGAGAGGCATTGCCGCCCGAAGTATGCCGACGCTGGCTGGCGATGTACCCGTCTATTCCCATCCTCAACCATTATGGACCAACCGAATGTGCCGACGGTGTCACGCATGCACTGATCTCTAACTCTCCGGCGGAAGGTCAGGCATTTATGCCGATCGGGAAACCGATAGACAATCTGGAAATCTATGTGGTCAGGCCAGATGCTGCGGCGCTGACGCTTGTTGCGTCAGGTGACGTAGGCGAACTTTGTGTAGCCGGCGTTGGCGTTGCGCGTGGTTACATTAACGACGACGCGCGTACGGAGCAGGCTTTTGTGGCTAACCCTTTCAGCGATAAGCGCGGATATGATCGGTTATACAAGACTGGTGATCTCGTGAGGCTGCGTGAGGATGGCTTGCTGGAGTGTCTCGGAAGAGCAGATCGCCAGGTCAAGCTGCGTGGCTACCGTATTGAGCTTAACGAAGTGGAAGGTTTGTTGGGGTTACATACTGCCGTCGAGGCCGCGGCCGTAGTGGTGCATTATCCCGCTGACAATCGGGTGAAACTGACGGCAAGGGAAACACTGACTAGTCCAGGGGAGGCGGAAAGACTTCCGCGCCTCGTGGCTTTCGTCAAGCTTCGAGAGGAGGTTACACGGAGCGCTTTACGCGAACACATGTCGTGTCAGTTGCCTGACTACATGCTGCCTGATCTTTTCTTCGAGCTGGCGAAATTACCATTAAACGCCAATGGCAAACTTGATTACAACCAATTGCCTTCTCCAGAAAATTTGCGTCCTTTGTCCGATGTGAAATATCTGGAGCCCGCTGACGGTCTTCAGGTTCGGTTGTGCAGGCTCTTAGCCGAGATACTGCATCTAGACCGGCTGGGGCGAAACGACAACTTTTTGCTGATGGGCGGTGACTCGCTGCGCGCCATGCTTGCGATCAACCGTATTCGGAGCGAATTCGCCTGCGAAGTTTCTGTGGTTGAACTGTACCATTGCACAATAGATGAGTTGACCGAACTCCTGGCCGAGAAAGAGGATGGGCATGAGTCGCTCCCCGCCATTGTCGTCAGTCGCCGTGATGAGGGCGGAGAGGCTCCGGCCAGTCACATTCAAAAACACTTATGGTTTTTGTGGAAGCTTGATCCAACAGCATCCAACTATACCTTGCAAACGGCGCTCGAATGCTGCGGAGAGCTTGATCGAGATCGCTTTAGTCGGGCTTGGGATGCGGTGGTGCAGTACTTCGACACACTGCGCATCCGATTCGTCGAAAAGAGCGGCAATCCATATTTGACCTTCGATTCACCGCCGAAGGGTCGTTTGCGCTTTATAGACCTTTGCGGCGACCATCCTGCCTCCAGGTTGGCTGAACTGAAGGCGAGCGAGTTTCAACCGGCCTTTGATCTCGCCGCAGGCACACTGTATCGCGCACTACTAGTACGAGAGAGCTCCGACCGGCATGTTGTCATCTTTACGACGCATGAAATCATTATGGACGCGTGGTCGCTTTCGGTGATGGTGCGCAAACTGCGTGAATTTTACCAGGCGGGAGTCAGTTCAGAGGACGGTCTCAAAGCCGAAATTTCGTTCGCGGATTTCGCTAAATGGGAGTCTGAGCAGTTTCGATCGGACTGCTGGGCGCGACAGCGCTCGTACTGGGCACAACAGCTGTCGGGTGAGTTGCCGGTGCTGACCCTGCCTTCCGATAAGCCTCGTCCGAGGCGGATGCGTTACACCGGTAAGTCACACGCCATACAAATTCCGGCTCTCGCGGCGTCCAGACTTCGCGAACTCGCTGCGGACAATCGCACCACGCTTTTCAGCGTGTTACTGACGACTTTTTACGTTTTATTGAGAGAGTACAGCGGACAGGACGATATCATCGTCGGCACTCCGAATGTGGTACGCGAACAGTCAGGTACGGAACACCTGCTGGGGTTCTTCCTAAACATGTTGCCGCTAAGGGCGAAGATGGATCCTGACAAGTCATTCATCGAACATCTGGCCACGACGCAGCAAACTGTCATCGGTGCTGCCTTCAACGCGGCATATCCATTCAGTCGGATGTTGGAAACAGTTGACGTGGTACGTGGAAGCAATTTTTCTCCCGTATTCCAGGTGATGTTCAACATGTATTCGGAGAAGGCAGAGCTGATTTCTGAGGGGCAGCACGATGTGTCAATTGTCGCACGCGAATTGGAAAACGGTTATACCAAGTACGATCTCACTCTTTACTGTCAGGAAGAGGGGGACGGCATCTATCTGCAGATGTCCTATTGCACTGAGCTGTTCTCCGACGAGCTCGTTTCCAGAATGCTGCTCAACCTGCAGCAAATTATTCAGATGATCATTGCGGCGCCGGCGGCGCCGCTTGCAGAGCTGGATCTGCGGCACCCAGCTGAAAAGGCTTTTCTTAAGCGTTACAACGGAGGACGGCTCGCTTATACGGGCGCTAGTACACTACGCGAAATGTTCGAAGCGCGTGCCAAAATGTCGCCAGTGGATACTGCTTATTTCTGGGAGCGCGGTCGCATTTCGTACGCGGAGTTGGATACTGCGGCCAACCGTTTTGCTAACAGACTCGCAGCCTCCGGTGTTGGTGCCGGCGACAGGGTGCTGCTTGGCATTGACCGCGGCATTAACGCGTTGATCGTTATTCTAGCTGCGATTAAGCTGCACGCAACCTACTCGGTGATCGGGGCAAATTATCCGATAAGTCGCATACTTGAGATTGCTAAAGATGTCGCCCCCAAGGCCTTCGTTGCCACGCCGTTGCAGCGGGAAGCATTTCGTGACAGAGGGCTAGTTTTACTGCCGTCGGAGGAAGTTGCATGCGGCAATGAGGAAACAGATGCCGCCCCTTCCCCATCTTGTTCGCATGAAGTGCTGCAGATCGTCTACACATCTGGTTCTACGGGAAAACCGAAGGGCGTTGTGGTTCCCGCTACAGCATGCCTAAATCGTTTGCACTGGATGTGGGGGCAATTCCCCTTCCAGGCAGGCGATGCCTGCGTAGTGCAGAAGTCGGCGGCGCTGGTTGCCAGTCAATGGGAAATCTTCGGGCCACTCTTACAAGGCGTTCCTAGTTTGCTGCTGAGTCAGCAAGAACTGCAAGATCCATCCCTGCTGCTATTGCAGCTAGATCGTTACCGGGTAACGCATCTGCTGTGCTCGCCACCGTTGATCACCGGCATTTTGACGGCACAATTGACAGACGGACGGTCGGTTTCAGATTTGCGGCTGGTCACCTCAAGCGCTGAGGCGTTGCCACCGGAGTTGGCTCGGCGCTTTCTCGAGGCTTTCCCGCAGGCCCGTTTGTTCAACTTTTACGGCTCCTCGGAGTGTAGCTCGAACGCCGCTTGGGGGGAGGTGTGCGAAGTGGGCGCTGATGAACGAACTGTCCCGATCGGTAAGCCGGTGGCCAATGTCGGCATAGCCGTCGTAGATGACAGGTTGCGGCCGGTGGTTCAAGGTGCGGTGGGGGAGATCCTGGTGACGGGTGACTGCCTGGCGAATGGCTATCACGACAGCAGGGAGTTGACAGCCGAGCGATTTGTTGCTAATCCGGTGCCAGAGTTACAGCCTTTCGGAACTGTGGCTTATCGCACTGGCGATTTGGGGCGCCACCGCGACGACGGCCGCTTGGAGTTTCTCGGAAGGCGTGACAACCAAATCAAGATCCATGGCTTGCGCGTTGAACTGGATGAGATTTCTCACGTCTTGGGAAAATGTCCTGGGGTCGAGGAGGCCGCGGTGCATTTGCACCGCGCTGCGGATGGCGAGCCGCTGTTGACTGCCTACGTGGTGGGCACGGAGGCGAAGCTGCCGTCAACAGAGGATGGGTTCCGACAAATGCTCCGTCATTCGCTGTTGCCCCATACTATTCCCCGTTCATTTGTTCGCTTGCGGGCTTTGCCTAAGCTGCCGGGCGGTAAACTGGACCGTTCCCGCTTGCCGTTGCCACGGCAAACCGCGGTGGGCGTATTCGCGCCGCTGGTTACCGCGACCGAGCATGCACTGGCCGCGGTTTGGCAGGAAGTGCTTGGTATGTCGACGATTGGTGCGGACGCGCATTTCTTCTCACTGGGTGGTACCTCTATGCTGAGCGTGCGCTGTGTGGCGCGGGCGGCCAGGATGGAAATCCGCTTTTCTGTCAGCGAGTTGTACGATTATCCAGTGTTACGCGAACTGGCTGGGCTGATCGATGCCCGCTCCGGCGAACTGGTGCACCACGATGGCGAAATCGACGGTGGAGTGGAAGTAACGCCTACGATACGCTTCATGAATCGGCGCATGGGTTTAGACGAGCATTTCAACATGTGCGCGATCTGGCAGGACGATAGCTGCCGTTTGGATCCGGCCATATTGGAGTCCGCTATCGTTAGGTTGGCGAAAGACTACCCACTGTTGCGCACCAGGATCTCTCGAGATGACGCGGATCTACGCTTCCATACCGGAGTCGGAGCGTTGCATCTGGAGCGAGTTGCATTGGGCTCGTACTCAGAGCTCGGGGATTGCACGCGAGAGGTATCTGGTATCGCTGAGAAAGCGCAATATGCATTCCGGTTCGATGGTCGTACCTGGATGTCGCGTTTCCAATTGATCGAGGCGGAGGTCGGTGGGCGGCCGCACAGATGGATTTTTATCATAATTCATCATTTCCTGGTCGACGGCTATGGGTTCCGGCTGCTGCTGGACGAAGTAGAACGCTACTATCTGGCGATAGAGCATGACCAAGCACCGGATCCCGCATTCAGTGGCCGCGCGCAGGTGAATCGATGGGTGAAGGCGCTGCGCGAACATGTGAGCGGTTCGTTGGACAGCAACATTGCTTATTGGCGAAGCCGGCCATGGGAACTGCTGCGTGAGGATGGTGCAACAGTCTTCGAGGTTGAGCCAGTCGATAGTGGCGCTGATTCCAGCCGGCGCTTGTTCGAGATGCTCCACACTGGGCAGATGCACAGTGATGCTGCTTTCGAGGCCTTGTGCGCGCACAAGGGGATTCGCTATCTGGATCTGGATGCGGAATCGACAAAGATTCTGCTCGATCTGCATCCGGACCGGCACGGCTTTGACGCGTTCGACGTCATCCTGTGCGCCTTGGCGGAGGTGGCAGGACGGGGCAACCAGCGACGAGGGCTGTTTCTGGACAGCATGGACATGCTGCGCACGCCTATCCTGCCGGGTCAGGATCTGTCGACAGTTATGGGCTTTACCGCGGAACTTGTCCCGCTGGCCATCATTTGTGAGGGGCGACTCAGTGTGGCGGAACGTCTGAAAGCGGTGCGTCGTCAGCGCAATTCGGCACGGATCCATGGCATTGGGCTACGGGCGGCTGCGTATCTGCTGCCGGATGATCAGGCGAAGGCATTGGTGGATTTCGACTGGCCGCGTGTTGTCGTCAACTATCGCGCTGTGTTAGATAATCTTCGTACGCGCATGCTGCTCGGCCTTGCTCAACCGACGATCTGGACGGGTGATGGGACGGGGCCCAACCGTCATCACACGTTGCGGTTAGATATCGATAATGTGGACGGTAAACTTCGTATCCAGATGCATTGTGCGTTGCCTTGCTTTTCCGCAGAGGAGACGAATATGCTGGGACGTCAGTTGCTGCATTGTCTCGCGGCTTATGCCGGATGGCTCAGGGACAATCAGGAAGATGTGGACGCAACAAGCGTGAAGGACGGGGCCACAGTATGAACACGCCAGCAGTTGCGGCATCACGGATGCAGTCAATGGCCCACGATCGACTGTTGCCACTGATCCTGCGGCTGGCTCTTCCGTCCGTCATTGGCGTCACTGTCAGTGCCGCTTATCAGTTGCTCAACGCCTATTTCGTGGGGCGGCTCGGAACAGCAGCACTCGCGGCGATGGCATTGTCGTTCCCATTTGCAATGTGCATCACGGCAATAGGCCAGATCTTCGGTGCAGGGGCCGCCTCGTTGATTGCTCGAAGCCTGGGACGTGCCGACGATCACTCTGCCAACGATTATGCATCGCACGCGTTATGGTCTGCGATGGTAATTGCTGGCATAACGGCTATCGCGGGCTGGCAGTTGGCTCCAACTTTGCTGACATGGCTAGGCGCTGGACCATCGATTTTGCCACTGGCGGTGGCTTATCTTCATTGGCTGCTGTTGGGCTATGTGGCAGTGGTATTCAATATGGTCTGTGGTTTCATCGTGAGAGCGGATGGCAATACCGTGCTCAGCATGACGACCCAAGTTTCATCCTTCGCAATGAACGCGGCACTCGACCCGGTGATGATTTTCTGGTTCGGGCTGGGCATCGAAGGGGCTGGCATCGCAACATTTCTGGCCCAGTTGTGCGGCTTAACTTTGTATTGGCGACATTTCGCGGGCAGGCACGGAGCCATCGTCTTATCGTGGCCATCGGTGGGACGCTGCGGGTGCCGGCTGGCGAGCATCGCCCGCATCGGCATTCCGCCAGCGCTCAATACGCTGCTCGCGGTAGCGGCCATGTCCATGCTCAATGGGTTCGCTGCTCGCTACGGTGAGGCATCGGTGGCGGCGATAGGTTTGGCCAGCCGCTTGGCGATGCTGGCAGCACTTCCGCTGTATGGACTGTGCAGCGGGGCGCAGTCGGTTGTTGGGTTTAATGTCGGCGCAGGTAACTGGACACGGGTGGCGCAAGCGGTTCGGGCTATGGTTGCCGTCGCGCTAACGTTCGCCGGAGTCTATGCCGGCTGGGTCGTGTGGCAAGCGAGAACCATCATCGGCTGGTTTGCGCACGAGTCGGCGACGATAGAGATTGGCAGCCGCGCGATCTTGCTATTCCATTGTGCGTTGCCGGTGTTAGGGGTGCAACAGGTGTGCCTGCTTTTCATGCAGGCCAAGGGCAACGCAGTCTGGGCAACGCTTGTAGCGGTACTGCGGCATGGCTTGTTTCTGATGCCCCTGATGGCCTTGCTGCAGCACGCTTATGGGCAAGACGGCCTTTTGTTCTCGGTAGCGGCTGCCGATATGGCAGCGGGTCTTATCGCTATGGTTATTCTATACAGTGAAATGCGGCAGATCGACAAGGCCTCCCGGCTCTGTCAGGTTAATGGAATGGGGCCGTAGAATGACGTAATGAAGAAGACAAAACCGCTTTATCACGGTCATCGCTTCCCTGTTATCGTCATCAGCCGTGCGGTTCGGTGGTATTGATATGACTTTGCGTGTTAATCGCGACATTAAATTCCAGGTTGTTGCATCGATGCATGAATTTCCTGACGGCGGCGCAGCAGTAAAGCCGATGGACGATGCGAAGCTTCTAGTCCTCTCCGCCGTGTAGCCCATAGGTCTACAGGAAGGTCGCCACAATCTACGGGTATTTTTCCGCAGAAACCCTACGGATAACGAAGTTGTTATAGATGAGGTATCCGTCTTTCTGCAGTCTTTTGTGGAAAGATCTTAAGCCCACCGTTGGCGACAAGCTGTTGACTTGCAGGATCCCAGGCATCGGCGCCGTCGATGTCGCCGCCCTTCCATGCTGCGACAATTTCACTAGGCGCAAGAGGTACTGGTATGATTTTGCTGCGGTCAAGCCCGTATACCCTGATGGCCGCGTCCAGCGCGTATTGTGCCGTCGAGTTCGGAGGGTAGCCGATGGTCTTGCCTTCGACTTACCGGAGTGACGAGATATCCTTACGGAAAGTCAGTTCGCTGGTGGAAATCACTTCTGGAACACCGATAGTCTCGATAGGTAGAGGACGAAATTTTTGGCCATGTCGAGGTGTGCGGTGTGGTGCGGTTGTTGTCAGGCGCGCCACGAGAGAACATTCATCAGCCAGGGCCAACCAACGACTACTTCTAAGCAAATTACTGCGACGGTTATAGGGAAACGCGATCTCGTCTGAAAGAGCGGTGCTATTTTCATTTGCCGGAGGCGCTGCCCGATGCGATCCTGGACGATTCTCGGCTACGGACCGGTGCCTGCGAAGGAGGCGGGGGGCCAAAACGAGCATTCATGCCGTCCGCACAACGACACACGAATGCCCGACCACAGTTGGGCATACACAAGGCATAGTGAGCGCCAACTCAAGCTTGCAATTACCCACTTCTTTTTAGCGCAAGCTTATAGCCGATCTGGATGTCTGTCAGACGTCGCATCCCGCGCCACATTACGGTATTGCCCGGCGGAGGGTCGTTGGGGCGCGCAAGGTAACCCCCGAGCTGAGCGAGCCTGATAACGTTGCGCACGAGCGGCGGAGCTTGCGCGTTGTGGGGCGTATCGTGAACGATGTGTTCAAGCAGTTCGATTTCGGTGTGCGTGAACGCG
>NZ_JAYMRT010000046.1:0-16549 GCF_038900515.1 Burkholderia sp. JPY481 | reverse complement strand
ACGCGAAAGCTCCATCTGTTCCGCCGTGACGACCTTCGCCCCCCGGGCCGTTCAGCTTGCCGGCTTCCGACGCTTTGAGCCAGTTGCGCAGCGTCTGTATCGACATACCCAATTCGCCGGCCACGGCACTCACGCCTTGCCCGTCCTTGACTCGTTGCACTGCAGCTTCCTTGAACTCCGCCGTGTACACCTGGTGCGGTACCCTAAACATTTCTTCTTTCCTTCCTTTCGGTCGAGTTTATACCCGACCTGCTGGAAGGCGAAATTTCAGGGGAAGCTCACACAGTCATCCAAGTCCGAAGATCGCTCTTGAGAACTCCGAGGCGCGATCTGTCCTCGCCTTTAGGAGAGACGCCAGGATTGTCGACGAGCGCGTGTAACTGTCCATTAGGTAGCCGTCGCCTGACTTCCAAAGCGATTCGGTCGATACTATCTAGGTCCGCGAGGTCTGCCTGTATGTGCGCTTGGCGCGCAGCAGGCCACTTGCAACTGTCCGAGAACGGCCGCCGGGAGACAGTGAACACCTCCCAGTTGTTCTCCTGAAAAAGCTTAACTGTGGCATGACCGATACCGCGGCTGGCGCCGGTCAGCAGCATATAACGAGTAACTTGGCCCATCTGTGCATGTCCAATTGGATAGATCGTTGCGGCGTGCAGTTGAGCGACTGCCGCCCTGCATGGGTGAGGTGTACCAACTCGCAAGCAGGCGTGCCAAACGCACTTCATGCTTGCGAGTATCTCGCCGACTTCCTAGCCGCTCGTTGTCTTCAATCAAATGTGCTGCGGATATGCTCAGCAACATTCGAAAGTTCCTGCAGTGCAGCAATTGACCAGTTTCACCGATACGTCACCGCGGTCACGCGTCATGGTTAATTGTTGTTGCGAAAACGGAGAAGAGCAGTGAGTAACAAAGCAATATTGCGATTGGCGGGCAATGCGCGGCTTGGACAACAGCCGCCTCCGTTAGCCGATCTGCGGGATCGCTTCGACAAACACTGGCGTCAAGCGTCCGAGGGCCGGTCGCGTTTTGTGAGCATAGCAGACTTCCTTATGGCGAGGTGCCGCGCCACATTCGGGCAATTTGCACGCCATGAGAAAGAGACGCCCAGTCCCCGTCCCCAACGATTTCCGCCGTCGCTTTGTCGCGCTCCCGACATCCGCCCGTCTTAGATGCAACAAAATGGCCATTGCCGCCCTGCGATGGACGGAAGGCCGATAGTGAAATACATTGAAGCAGCGTAAAACTACCGCAGATATCCCTATCCTAAGAGGATTGTTTTTTCCAGTAACTATCGTCGGAGCTGAGGTTCGGACCACCAAAGTTAACGCAGGTATCATACCGTCCGGGGAAAGGGCGTCCAATCAGCTCTGGCACCGCGTAGAGAACATGGAGACCTAGCGGCATTCTTCTTAAGAGCGAGTCATTGCCGAACCCATCGGTAATATCTAAAAATGTTTCTATAACGCCCACTTGCCTGTTTTTGCAAGAAATCCATTTAGGAACCAAATCTCTACCAAAAGGACCGAATCGACCGATCCGATCCAACAGCACTTCGCCCTTCCCAGGCGTCAGACGAACCCCGCACATCATCGCGTCACACTCAAAAAACGCCTCGCGACAGGGCATGGGAATTCTTTTTGCACGGTCGAAACATAGCTTGTAAAAAACTACTTTTTTGTGGACACAGCCCAGCCTACAGCGGCCAACATGACGATGCCGTTGATGTCGCTCAAACTCAAGGAGTTAGAGCGCAAGGGGGAACTCGGTCGAAGCCGCGGTGCCCAAAGCACCTTCGCTTCAGATCCACTGCCTCGGCTCGAATTCCAGCGAAAGGTGCCGCTGCTCAACCCGGCGACTGACTTGATTTCTTTTCATATCGACGGGCCCACAATCATTCTGGCGAAAACTTCCCGAATCCTGGCCCACCGCGTATCATCGATTGGACGTTTGCATCGACATGCTACACACCCCGTGACATAGTTGCCGTCGCAACGGCGACCGCGAAGTCACGGAGCGCGTTCACCATCGGCACAAACTCACCCGTTCTTTCGACAGAGTCCTTGGCTGACCGCGCGCATGCAAGTCTCAGTAGCTGCTCAATTTCGGTGACTGGTTCCGGGTATCGCCTTTATAAGGACATGATATTTTGTAGCCAGTGCTGATAAATTCAGTCCAAAACATCACGGGCATGGACTCGTATCGAAGGTTGCGCGAGCTGATTTGTCTTAGCGCAAGCATATCTCCAATGGACAACACTGCACTTGGGGCCCACATCTCCGGGCGACTATGCGCAGTGCTCAGTTGAGCGGTAATGACGGTTAGACATCCGTGGACGGCATCCAAGCTCACGCGCCTTCGAGATTGAACACTTGTACTTGACGCCTTTGGTAGCCGGCAGTTAAATAGCTTTGTAGAGTTGAACGATGTCACACGGTGAAGACCGAAATCGTCGAAGAAAACCGGGACCGAAAGCATACGCCATCGATGTCACATCAAGCTACAGACACATCTTTTGATCGCGATTGAGCTGATTGCATACATTGGCACTATTTCATGGAAGTCGCGAAAGGAGTCGGAAATGAACAAGGAACTGAAAATAGAACCACCGCGTCCAATCTCGCCAGCCGAGATCGCGTCCGATTGGACCGAATGGGGCCGCAGACTTTTGACCCAGAACCAATTGCCATTTTCCGGTGACGTTTCACAGTGGATATCTGCATGGGGCGAGGCGGTAGGTCAAATCGGACTATTCAATCTGAACATTACGGGCGCGAGAGATCCTGCAAAGGAACGCGCTATTATAAAGCGATACTCATACGGCCATCAGCTCGGAGAAATACTTGCTGTCTTGACACCCATGGCCGATGAATTCTATTCCACTGATCCTCATAAAAGAAGCGCTCTTTCCCCTGCCAGTCGCGATGACTATGAGAGCTTCGTCTCCATGAGAGACGGAATTCAAGAGCTCAAAAATAATAGTCCCTCAACCGTCCAGCAAATTGTAGAGGCGATCAAACGCATGAAAGAAAAGTCACCATCAACTTATCGACGCACAGTCGATGAGCTAGTCGACGAACTAAAGAGGCTTTAGCGGGAGCATGAAAGCACGTCCGTCCGCCAACTCTCCACGAACTTATCGAATTACTGACTGAATGTCGTTTTGGGGGCTGGGACTATTATTCGCCTCACAACTGCGAATGCCAGAAATGAGAACCCTTGGGGCCGGAGAATGAATCCGTGCGCCCTCCTTCTGTCGCCCCGCCATCTTTGTGAGCGCTGTAATGAGAAGACTGACGTGAGCAATTTTTTGGGTTGCCCGAACCGCCCTTAACGCGAGGCAGTGCAATCAGAATAATAGGAAAGTCTGTCTGACTCAGTCCGCCTTTCCAAAGCCGCAATGGTACTCGCAATGGACCTGCTTACCTCGGTCGTGGCCATCGACAACATTACCGATTACGCCACAACTTCGCCTCCGTACATCATGTGTTTTTAATGGATAAGACTTTTCCGGAAAACGGAATCCTCTATCGGTCAATCCGCCGGACGCAGGTCCATCATGCAGGCTAAATGACCATTATTGCGATGCAGATACTGACGGCTGCCCTGTGCTGATTGGGCGGGCTAAATTTGATGCGTGCACGCCATGATGGCGATGCAACGGTCCTATCGGCCCGAGGGTGGGCCATTTCGGGAATTACGCTGGGTTTTCTGACGTGGCAAGTGATTTTCATGATGATCGGTGGCGAATGGTTTGGTATGTGGATGTCAAAGCAATGGTACGGTCTCCAAACTGCTTTTTACTTTTTCGTGACATTCCTCCTCGTACTCATCTACTTGGTGATGGCAGACGACGAGAACGGTCGACCGGCTACACCGCACCGAACATCCTAGGAGCCAGGCCTAAATGCAGCCGCTGTTGACCACCGTTCTAGCCCAGTACGCGCAGCGAACAGGCGGCGGGACGACGGCAGTGGGGCTGGCAATGATACGTAACCCAAGCATGTGATGGCGCGCACCGTATACGGTTTGCTTCCGGAGCACCGCCCCTAGCATCGGGCCGTGAACGGGACGATAAGTTTCTCCTTGGCTTACCAGCACCCCTGACGCTCTAGCTTGTTCTTGCACTGAGCGAATCACACATCCAGATTCTCCTAAGGGGAATCGAAACGGTTCACTTCCTCAGTCGCCTTCCGTTGCTTCCCGCGGCGACGGTCCGCATTCACTGTGCAGACTTCTACCCCACGAGCTTGTCGACTTTTTTCACGATCATGAGCTACCTCAAGTACTATTGCCCGCAGATGTGCGACTGTTGCAATTGGAACACCCGCTCGCACTACGATGCGACGGTACTGCATATGGGTCACGAACAGTGACCATGCTAGCCCCTGCCAGCTTCGCCAGCGGCCATGACGGGGCCGATCAAGACACTAATAAAACTGCGGGGATTGCGGCGTGGCGGTCCGCGCGACGCATTCGCACGACGACGCGTGGCATGCCTCACCAGCAACCACCATGACGAGCGGTGTCACGCGGGGCTTACCACGGGATCGCAAAGCCGGATGCGACGAATTCCTGACCATCGCATGACGGCAATAGATTTTCGACTTCGTACAGGCGAGCGTTATCACGACATCTCATGCGGGCACCGGATCTACTGGCATGAAGGCGACCGCCAGAATCTGCATGGCCATAGTTACCGCATCCACCTTGTGTGTGAGGCGGTGCCCGTTAACGGTCTCGGGCGCGATCGACTTCGCGTGGTTAAGACGCTGCTATGCGACTGGACCGAGGACATTGGAATCATCGTATATTGCTGTGAGCAGACGACCCTCTGCTGGTGGAAGTGCGAATTGAAGTCGTCCGCAATTGCAGTGGCATCTACCTGTTTTAGCCGCACCACCGGTCGGCGCCTGCTCGGAGTGTTGCCGCAATGGCGCGGAAACACGAAGATCCTGACGGATTGCTATTTGGTCGATTTTAATCATACCAGTATCCGCCCTTCCTTTTTTTGTATTAGTGCCGACGTCGATGGCAGCTTAATGCGCGCGTACTGGAGAACCGCGAAAATCGAAAATCGGTTTCCTGAGTCGTTTGATGCCGTGGCGATTCTTGTCAGCGACTTAGTTCGAGCGTTTGCATTGACGAACCGTGATGAGCATGTCCCGTCCAGCATCGGACGACCAAATTTCAGAGCGGTAATCCCGCTTTGCTGGGCTTGCTCGAACCACTCTCCCACTCCTTTGCCGAAGCGGGTTTGCGGTAGAACCGCAGCCGTGTCAGTTCGTCGCGCAGCACGTAAATGCATAACAGCGGCTGGTTAGCGGCCAGTAACTCCTTGAGGTGCACCGACTGCTCAGGTTTCAGGGTGCGGCGGTTACGCAGCAGCAGCCATTGGCTGGACTCCAGGACCTTGCAGGCTAACCGGTCATGGCGAAGCTGGTTGGCCTGATCGACGCGCACGCGATCGATGACTTCCCGCCCGTATTTGGCGACGACGTGGAACAGGTCGCAGACGATTTCCGCCTGTGGGCAGTGGGCGGTGATCTCAAGTTCATAGGCCATCGCCAGATCGATGGCAACTGCCTGGATGTGCCCGGCTACGCCTTCAGGAAGCCGCTCGAAAAAGGCCCGCGCGATCTCGCGGGAACGTCCGGGACCGATCAAGAGCACCTGTCGGCCGATCGGATCGACCACCACCACCGCGTAGCGATGACCCTTATGAAGCGCAAACTCGTCCGTCGACAGATAGAGGATCATCGACCAGTCCGGCTCGGTCACACGAGCGCGCGGGCGCATCTTGTCGATCAACTTGACCGTGGTGTGCCAAGGCCTGCGAGAAGTTGGTGCAGGCGCCCAGCGTACAGGCGGTGGCTGCCTTCTACGATCTGGGCTGGCAGACGTGGACCATGCCCACCAAACCCGGTGGCGCAGCACATGCAGCACCACCCGGTACTCGAACGGCGGGAGATCGCGGACGCACCGAACCGTCGTCTCATGGATCTGCCGGCACCGCGCTCCGCACTGCTCGCGGTACATAGCCTTGCTTCACCGGCTTCAGTTACAGCGATAGCGTCTGGCCTTCACATTGCGGCCATTCCACGCACCCCAACGATAACCCATCCAGCACGCCAGTGCCTGCAGTGCAATGCGATCGAACCAACCCGCCTCCTGAGTTCCTTAAACTCAGGTCTCAGGCTACGCAATCGCTCCCTAAAGCTCCTCGGCTTCCTTCGATGAACCTTTTATCTTCAAAGGTTTGAAGCAAGTCGCGCGTTCCGGCGCAGCCCGCGCTCAGGTCAGTAATCGGGCCGCAAGCAGTCCTCAGTCGGCGACAGGTGAACGCGAGCGACGCATGCGCGGCTTCCGCGATCCTGAGCGCACGCAGACTTTCTCATCGAGCTTCGGTTCGATCTCACAGCACTTTACGCTCAAGCGACATCTGCTATGCGCCTCACCCTACCGCAAACAGCTCGGGGAGCGTTTCGCCGCGTAGCGGCGTTTCACAGAGATCACACAAGTTCCGTCCGTTTTCTGAACAAGCGCTTTCCCTCCCCGCTATTCGGCAACGGCAGCCTCGACCGCAAGTGACCCATTACCCGACAGGCCTGACTGACATTGCCAAGTTGATGGGCCAACCCGAGCGTGCCGACCTTGGCACGGATTACCTTTTGCTCCTCAGTCTCGGACTCCTCGGTGTTCGCGACGTGCATCGCCGCTACCCGCTACGTCCTCCGCGCCGATGCGCGCCAGCATGAAAACCCAACAAGTGTCAGATTTTGCCTAGTCCACCGCATATCGCTGGTTGATTCACGATAACGGATCTCGGCCAACTGCAGCGCTCAAAACGACTACGTCCTAGTCGCTCCACCTTTTCACGCACATTCCTATCCCGTTGCAGTTTCAGCCCTAGGGTGTGATACGCGAGCAGCGACGGTCGATGCCCGACACTCACAGAGGTCCTGCTCGACGGGAAAATGCGCACGGCCACGCAGATAACCCCGCACCAGGTCGCGTGTCAGTCACGCGTGCCGGTGCAAGGTCAACCGACTGACTATAAGCTGGAGAACAGATAACCACGCCACCATTGATCACAAGACTCACCAACGTAAAAAGGGCGAACAGGTGGCGGTAATGCACCGCGTGGCGCAACAGCAGTGCAACCCTCATTTCTGTGGTGAGAAACGACAGCTTGGCACCGAGTGCAGTGTCCACGATCGAAAACGCAACATGCACACCGACAGGAGCCACGAACGCCACGCGCGCGGGCGCGTCCGCGCCAGTCCGATGAAGCGCCGGAAGAATCGGCCGTCAATACTGTAGACTGCCTCGAATTTCTGATCACCAGCAAGGATTCGCGTTGGCCTGCTCCCTCTAGTTCTGCGTCATTTCGTTCTGTAACTTCGCTACTGACGACGCCTTGAGCGCTGCATCGTCGTTGAAGGCGCACCACTTCTTCGCTCCTGACTGACCCTCGATGATTTCAGGCCCAACGACATCGTATTGAGGCAGCCATTTCTTGACCGTTTCCTTCAGCCTTAAATAGACGTCACGACCAATCTGTCGTATTCCTTTCCGTTCACATAGAACATCAGTGACCGAATGCTACGCCCTCCCAAATAATCGAAGACTTTCTCGCCTTTAGCCACTTTCAGTTGCACCATCTTGATCCTCCGGAGAACCTGCCTGCTGTTCGGCGAAGGGGTTTTCGTACCGCACCGTGACTAAGATCTTCATTCCCGCCGCGCGCGACGTGTACGCCGACCGCCTTCTGGGCATGGCTCTGCCTCAGTACGCGACCGAGCGACCCCGGGAGCCGCAAGCACGACGTCCATCGTGCCCTTCTGCTGCCAGCGCTTGGAGTTGTGCCGGGCGGTAATGTGTGACGGGAAGCCGAGGTTCTGCAGCAGATGCCCCAAGCGGCATTCCTTGGTCAGCACATGCACGATGGCTTTCAGCCCGCAGACTGGCGACGCGCGGACGGCCAAGGCCAAGCGTCTGCGAACCGAAGAGCGGCTCAACCATCACCCATTCGTCGTAAGTGAGCGGCAGGTAGATCAAACGTCGCTTACCTCTTCTTCGACCGATCGTTGAGCGGTCTGGCCGTCCAGCACTTCTATCCGGAACGGGCCACGGACTCCCGTTGAAAATTCGGCCGCCGCGGCCAAAGCGCGTTCGAGTCTGACGTCCGGCCGCATCGGCACACCGACGGTGGTATGCAGTGAGCCCAGCGCCGCCTGTTCGCCGCTACCACAGGCATCGAAGTTCACGGCGCGTTCAGCAACCTGATAATCGCCGCGAATCTGGAAGATGCGCCCCATGTACCCAACCAGAAAAGTGCCAGCCGATTCGCGTTCACCGTCCTTGCGCGCGAATCCGCCGCGGGTAAAGCAAGCGCGTACCGCCTCAATGAACGTCGTGCACATGAAGGCGAACACATCGGTGCCCTCAGGGCGCGGCGCGACGGTCAGACTATGGCCCAGAAGCTGCCCCATCCTGAAGGATGTGGTGAAGCCGATCAGGAACGGTCCCACCCGATAAATCTTGGGGTCGGCGCGCACGGTGATGGCCCCCCCCCCCGCTCCTGCCGAATCCGCACCCATGTAAACCTTCTTGCCATCTGTCAGCGCCACAATGCAGGTCATGCTGCCTCCGTAGGTGTTGCCCGATAGAACGCGACGCGCACGCCCTCGCACGGCTCAGCCGTGGTCGAATCCATGCAAGTACGCCCATTGCCGCCCAGAACTGCCTCGCGGGTCTATGACGTCCCGCCGGCAGGTAACTTCATCAGATCAGCGCGACAATCTTGTGCCACTGATTTTCAGTGGCCCGCATTGCCCGTGATTGGCGTTGTTCCAACGCAGAAACCAAGTCATTGGCCTTTTCAAGCGTGACAGTTCCTGTATAGGATATTATGCTGGTCACTACCGCATCGGGTCCGGCGGAGTCCCAGACAGTGATAAATCGCCATGAGCCGATCCTGCACAAAGAACGCATAGCAGCAACACAGCGCCGAGAACGTTTTCGCGAAAGAAATTCATGCCTTCCTTTGTAAGTAAAACACTCGTCAACTAGCCATCATCCACGTCGGCAACGAAGGCCATCGAGCGCCAGACGGGGATGCCTATAACTGCGCAAATTCGTTGCCGCGCACAAGGTCTAAACCTCGGATTCTGATACTGTGCAAAATAAATGCCACGATATCACTAATTACCAGTCACACTGATATAAAACGTTTTTTTAATGCCATAACGATTGTTTAATATTTTAATCGTTTGGAAGTGCGTTCTACCGCGCCATCCGTCTACATATGCCCGATGGTCGGCTCAATCGCGCTACGCCGCCGGATCATGACGCGCAACGTTCGCGTGATGCCACGGCGCAGACCGGGGTGGTAGACCCTAACGCTGTCCGGTTCGGCGCCCCCGGCAACCACGGTCGACGATCACGATTTCAGGTTGGACGTCACTGAGAATCGCCGCGTAGTCCAGCGCTTCTTCCATGAGATGACCGTCGTGCGCATTGCCCGGCATCGAGCGGGTCCTAATTACCCGCGTCCTCCGACGCGTCGCCGTGATCAATACCTCTACACCGTAAGCGCTAGATTTAGCACAGAGAATGAGGAATCGTTTGCATTCTGCGCGCGTGAGTAGCCCCATCGCGACGGTCGATATTGACCGGCGATGTTTCCAATTGTGTTCGGGGAGTGTGCGCCGACGTGGCGGCCTGCGCGCGTCTTGTGTGTCAGCTCGCTTTCGACTCGGCGCTGCGCTTCGCATAGTTGAACGGCAGCAGATCGCTGATGTCCGCATCCGGCGCGCGTTGCGGCGACTCGGTCAGCACGTGTAGCAGGTACGCATAGGGCTCGACGCCGCAGGCCCGACAGGTCCGGATCAAGCTGTACACCATGGCGCTCGCCTTTGCTCCGGCAAAGGTGTCGCTGAACAGCCCCGAAGTTCTGCCTGTGCAGAAGGGGCGGATATCGCGTTCCATGACGTTATTGTTTACCGGGGCAAGCCCATCTGCCACATAGCGGCTCAGGTATTCCCACTGGTTGCGTGTATAGCCAATTGCCTTGCCCAGCAGGCTCTCGGGCAACACCTCAGGGGTCTGCTCATCGAGCCATTTCCTGAATGCTTCGAGCAATGGAACACTGTGCTGCTGGCGCAGGCGGTACATGTAGCCGATACGCGTCTCGCCTTCAGGCCGATTCCCTTTGGCAAGCCGCTCGACCTAGCACAGTGCCTCTAAGTACTTGAGTGCCTGCGCTACGCGGCAACCGGGTTTCCTCTGCCCCTTGAGCGCGTCGACGAAGCTCCGTCTCGCATGGGCCAGGCAGCCGGAGTGAGTTGGGCCTTCGAGCGTGCGCCACGCAGCGTAGCCGTCGCTCATGAGCAAGCCCCTATAGCCCGCGAGGAACCTCTTCGGATGTTCCTGACTGCGCTCCGGCTGGCGCCACCGGCTCCCCGCAGTCCTCGGCACTGCGGTACGCCCACATATAGCTCTTCCTCTGCGCGCTCTTGCCGGGCTCCTTGAGTACCTGCACCGTGGTTTCGTCGCCGTGAATCAGCGGCTGCGAGAGCAGCGTCTTACGCAGCGCTGCGTACAGGCGGCTGTAATGCAGCTCGGCGGGCCGGATGATCCAGTTGGCCAGTGTGCCACGGCCTACCGGAATGTCTGCGCGCGCAAATACGTCTGCCATCCGGTACAGCGGTGTACCGTCGACAAACTTGCCGGCCGTGACGGTGGCGATCACCGACGCGCTGGCATTGCTGCCCGGCAGCGCCTGCAGGCATCGACGCAATCAGGACCGGCGTGCGGTCTGCGTGGCGCTCGCAATGCCGGCATGCGTACTTGAACCACACCTGTTGCAGCACCGACGCCTTGACGTCGATGTGCAACTGCTCGCTGTTATCCTCGCCCATGCGGTGCATACCGTGACCGCAGCAGGCGCAAATCTTCTGGTCCTCGGGAACGTCGTATTCGATGCGCTGGGGCGGCAGGTTGGCCGGCAGCGGTTTGCGCCCGCGCTTGCCGCCTTCCGGCTCGTTGACTTGCGGCAGTCCGGTGTCAGGCAGCGCGAACGCATCATCAGCGTCGTCGTAGGCCTGGGCCATTTGTTCGGCTTCGTTGAACACGCGATCCTTGAGCTTCTCACTGCGGGGCGCAAAGCGCTGGCTTTGTGCAAGCCCCAACTGCTCGTCGAGGGTCTGTATGCGCGGGGCCAGGTCAGCAGTACCCTGCTCAAGCTCACGGATATAGGCTTGGGCGGCCGGCGGAAGTCCAGAGAAGATGTGTGTCCATGCCTCTCACGATAGCGATGAAACCGCCGAAACAGGTTTACGTGCCGCCTTGATATCAATCAAGGTTTGTGTCGATCGTCTCGGGCCGATAGCGGCGGGATGGATGTCGACGAACCGCTTCAATGTCGATGCCCTCAAGCAGCCAATGCAGCTGTTCGGTCGTCAGTTCGATGACGGCCTGCTGCCGGCGCGGCCACACTAACCGGTCTGCTTCCAGGCGGCGCAGCATCAGCCGGAAGCCGTTACGCTCCCACAGCAACAGTTTGATGCGGTTAGCCCGCCGGTTGCTGAACGCGTACACGGCGCGTGCGAGCGGATCGATCTGCATCGACTGCTCAACCAGGTTGACGAGGCTGTGGATCCCAGCCCTGAAGTCGATCGGCTCGCGGTGCAGATAGACTCGCAGCTCCGTATCGAAGCGGAACATCAGCGCGCTCGCAATGCTGCGGTCATCGCCGTCACGAGTGAAGCGTCGCGCCCGGTACACTCGAGCTCAACGAGATCCCCATTGGGAAGCGTCGCCGACAGGCCCGCCAGCGATGCCGGGCGCGGCGAAGGACGAGAAGGTTCACGCTGTGGCGCCGATTCCGATGCGGGTGGCACAGCTCCCCTTGGGACCAACGCCGGGGCCGCGTCGTCGATTGTGACGACTGTCGCGAATGCCGATGGTGCTTGCCCAAGATCGGCATTTGGACAGCAGTACATTCACGCTGCTCTTCCAGGCGCACCCACTTGTGCAACTGGTTCGCATTCACCCCGGCCTTCAGCGACAAGCCAGCCAGCGATGCGCCAGGCAGGCGGCAGGCCTCGATCAGCTTGCGCTTGCCCTCCGGGTTGGATCCATGCTTGCCATCAGCACATGTCCGGATCACCCGCAGGGGGAAAAGTCAAAGTCAGTGTCGGTCATTATCTGCGTCCGCAATCCAAGTCTGCGGGCGCAGCTTGCATCTTCCCGACTACGGAGGCTAGGTGCGCCTTATTTCGCGCTTACTTTACACCTTATATGGTCGCGCCCGGTTTATCAGGCTTTCTTTCAAGTGGTGGCGACGCTGGTAATCGACTGCTTCCGTATATCCAGACTGTCAAACGAGCCAGATGAACTCTAGGCCTTCGATGCAATCTGCTGTCCGGGTTCTAGTTGACTCTCGGGCTCGAACGTGTGGTGCGTGGGGTGATTCAGGATCTCCTGGCCACGGTCTAACCTAGCGGGGAGGGAAAACGCTGGCTCAGAAAGCGGACGGAATTTCGGTGACGTCTGCCAAACGCCGCCACGCGGTGAAGCGTGCCGCGAGCTGTTTGCGCGCGTTCAGGATCGCGAAAGCCACGCATGCGTCGCTCGCGTTCACGGTCGGCTGATTACCATTTTCGGCACGGCTATTGAGCCGCGCGCTGGCTTTGACAAAGATGTGCTTGACGTAAGCCGGTTCGGGAATCTCGGCAGGCCAAACGGTCATCCCGGCCGCCGCTCGTTTTACCGTGAACTTGGTGGAATCACCCTTGGACGGTATCGAAGCGCTGCATTATCTAGCGCCACTCGGCGACGTAGCGCCATCGTGATACAGGCCAAACGCGTGACTGAGCTTGACGGACGTTATCGGCATTTCGCGGATCACCGCTGGATGCAAGCAAAGGCTTACCGGTCCAAGTCAAATCCCAATTCCGTGGAGCAATATCTGTAGGAGCGGTAAAATTCGATTACCCGGTCGCGAAATGTGAATCGCTGGCAGATACTTCTTACAATCCATTGCGCCAGCCATCCTTAGCGCCCGCAATGTCGCCCGCGCGGCAAGAGAAATGCGTGCGAACTCGCTGACGACCACTCGTAACTTCATTTCATCAGGCGATTGCCAGCATCCTTCTACTCGACGATCAGCCCATGCCGGATCGCGTATCTAATCAACTCGGCGTTGTTGGACAGTCCGAGTTTGCGCATTAATCGCATCTTGTGTGTACTGATAGTTTTCGCACTGAGCGTACATGTCTCGGCGATTTCATTGATGCTCCTGCCCGCCGCGAGCATCTGCAGCACCTGGAATTCGCGATCCGACAGTACTTTATGAGGAGGCACGTCGTCGCGCTGAGTATCGAAGACCATTGCATCGACGAGCTTCGGGTCGAGGAAACGCCCGCCCTCCGCGAGCTTGCGGATCGCTGCGAGCAGCACTTCCGGGTCACTGTCTTTGGTCAGATACCCCGTCGCTCCCGCGCGCAGCGCGCGGGACGCGACCTGAGCCTCATCGTGAATGCTCAGTACGAGCACCGGCAATGAAGGATGTTCCGCCCGTACTCTGCGAATCAGGACGACACCGCTGATGCCTGGCATCGTCATGTCGAGCAACAAAAGGTCGACTGCCCGCGAGCGCAACCCATCGATCACTTCTGACCCCTGTGCCGCTTCCGCCACAACGACGATATCGCTCGTAGTAGCTATGATTTGTCTGAGTCCACCACGGACGATTGCATGATCGTCTGCGATGAGTATCCTGATCATGTTCGAAGTCCGCCATCGAGCGGAATGTGAATTGAAACCATGGTGCCCGCGCCCGGCGCACTTTCGATTGAAAGCGATCCGCCAATCAGCCGCGCGCGTTCGTTCATGCCGAGCAGGCCATATGAATAGTCGCCCCTCACGACTTGCTGGTCGAAGCCGCGGCCATCGTCACGCACCTGCAGCAGGAGCTTCGCCGCCGTCGAAACAAGCGTCACCTCGACATGTGTGGCGACGGCATGCCGCGCGACGTTCGTCAGCGACGCCTGTGCGATGCGGAATAAGGCCGTGGCATGTGAATCGGACAGCGAGGGTTCTCCGCCTTCGATGCGCAATTCACACACAATAGCATTCCGGAGGTTGAACTCGTCGACAAGCCATTCAAGGGCAGACGCAATTCCGAAGTTGAGCGCGGCGGGCCGCAAATGACTCGCGACATTTCGCACCATCGAGATCGTGCCTTCGACTAGTTGGCGCATATCGTCGGCTTTTTTTGACGCTTCCGCGTCGTACGCTATACGCATCTTGAGCAGGGACACGTCCATCTTAAGCGCAGTCAGCAATTGCCCCAGTTCGTCGTGAATTTCCATCGCAATGCGCCTTCTTTCTTCTTCGCGAACCGCCTCCATATACGCGGACAGTTCGCGCTGCTCCTCGCGCGATTCGACGAGCTCCTGCTCCATTTGCTTGCGCGCAGTGATGTCGTTCAGGCCAACATAGATCGCCGGAGAATCGTCGTAAGTCGCAACGCGTGCCGTCACCATCGCCCAGAATCGTGTACCGTCAAGACGCCGCAATTTGACTTCTGTATTGCGCAAGCCACCCTTCGTTTGTAGATGCTCGATCAGACGCTCATGCTCGCCACGTTCGGCATAGAAATCGTCGATATTGGCGGACGAGGCTTCTTCCATACCGAAGAGCTCACGCAGCGGCCGGTTTGTGTAAAGGATGTGTCCGTCAGGCATCGACGTGATGCACAGCGGCACCGGACTCGTTTCGACAATCGCGCGAAAGCGAGCCTCGCTTTCCTTGAGACGAGCGTCTGCACGCCTCCCCTCGTCGATCTGCGCCAGCAAGCTCGTGTTGGCATGCGCGAGCTCTTCGGTGCGCAACGAGACGCGGTGCTCCAGATCGTCGCGCGCTGCCGATAGCACCGCTTCCGTCTTCTTTCGCACGGCTACTTCCGCGAGCAGCAGGTGGTTCTGCGCGAGCACCTGCTTGTGCGTCATCCGCAGTTCAAGGTGCACGCCAACGCGAGCCAGCGTCTCATCGACACGTAACGGCTTGGTTACATAATCGGCGCCGCCCACCAAAAAACCTTCGACGCGGTCCGCGTTGCCTGAGAGCGAGGTCATGAATATGACCGGGATGTCGCGCGTGCGCTCATCGTGCTTGAGGCGTCGACAGGTCTCAAAGCCGTCGATGCCTAGCATCTCCACTTCAAGCAGGATCACGTCCGCCTGCGCAAAGACCGCACGCTCGACCGCTTCCGTCCCATCGAGCGCCGTCAGCACCCGAATGCCGTGCGCCTCGAAGCTGTCGACAATCACACCAAGATTCCCCGGCGTATCGTCGACGATAAGAATCCCTTGTGCGCGACTAAAGCGGCCAAATCGGTCATGATGCGGTGTTTCCTTCGAGATACCGCTCCACGAGTTGCAAGATCGCTTTCCACTCACAGGTTCACGCGAACCGGTTCCTATCCCAAATATTCGCGCGAGTGCCGCCATTGTGGGAGTCCAATATTTGGACCTCGATCCAGAGCCTAGTCTGCGCGCCCTTGCCGGCTTCAAGGTCCGCTGCGACAACGCGCACCGCAGCGTCAAATCCGCCGCACGCTCCACGAATTTTGCGCTTATGCTTGCATTTTCTCTCCCTACTCCGCTCGCGCCATCAGCGTGACTCTGCGCGGCGCGGCCAATTCGTCGATCAGATCTGCCACTTCGCAGAGCGCGCGGAAGTCACAGTCGTCGATCCGATTCGCGTGATTCCGCCGCAAATCGCGAAGTGTTTCGCCAAGGCGCCTGAGCGCGCTGGGGCTACTGTCGCGCAATAGCCAGCAAAGCATCAGATACGCAAGTGCCGTCAAGCTGCGCGTCTCGCACCAAGTGTCGAACAGTCGCAGACATATCGCGTCGATCTGCGAGACGACGTTCTCCCTCTCCGACAGATAGCCCATCATAATTCGTCAAGTCGACGTTGCATGTCTTCATGTTCATGATCGACTAGCAGACTTCCTACCGCATTCAGCGCTTACTGCAAAATCAGAGTATGAGATGCTGAATCACGCGTCAGGACATCCTGACGCCATTAGCGCAGAAAGCCCGCCGATAGGTAAACCTTCAATTTCCGCCGCACAAGGGCGATCCGATTCAGGAAGTCCTGACGGCCTCAACCAGCGCTTCCTGAGACAACATTCGTCCGGCTCCGATTGGACGCCCGCACCGATCGCCATACCATCGAATCATCGTAGATCGAGGGGAAAACCATGGCGGCCTACACATCGCTGCGCTCTAAACACGAAAAGCTCGTTGGCCCGACGCGCGATTACTGGGCGGTTGTCCGCCTGCTGGACCACTTCGTTTCACGTGGGAGCATGCCGCCCGCGCATACAGATGGGTCCGCCGACCGGTGGTAAGCGGCTCATGCCGGCCGTTATAGACAGTTGCTGAGGGCGACATCAAAGTGATGCCCATCATTTCCAATCTGATGGGCACCACTTTGACAGAGTCTGCGGAGAAGAAGCCGGGTTCCCGAATGG
>NZ_JAYMRT010000045.1:0-20272 GCF_038900515.1 Burkholderia sp. JPY481 | reverse complement strand
ATCCCCATAACCGCCTCGGTACACCCCGCGGTTTCCTCCCTCGAGCGTTGTCCAACGCCTGCCCGCATACGCCGTCGCTTACTCACGCGGCAGCAGACATGGGCAGGCGTCGAACAACGCTTAACGAAAGCAGCCGTACAGGGTGCTTGGGATTGAAGGGCTCTTGAGGGTCGGGCTGCGTCAGCCCGCTCTTCAATTTCATCGCCGGAAAGCGGCCAGTGGAATCTCGCGGCCCGGGAGCGGACAGCCGTCAGCGCGTACTTCCGACCCTAAACGGGCGGCCGCTATCACGATCAGAGTGGCAGCACTTCGTTTAATTTGCGCCATTGGACCAGCGTAAGGGCCGAAACCGGAGATGCAGCATGCGAAGCGGTTGTTTCAAAGCAGTGTACCTCCAAGGAGCCGAACTTTCGTTGACACGGCGAAGCTGAGAGTTCCGCGTATCAGAGTAACCGGTCGCCCATATTAGGTTGGTGACTTGTGCGCGTCGGAGCCCTGCCGAAGTGCTGGCTTTCCGAAAAAAAGCGGTCGCCTGATCGTCTTGTATGAGTCGAGCACCGCCTCTGACGACTGGGCCGGCCAGGTTAGTAGGGACGAAGCCGGTCGCGTCGCGTATAACGAACGTGTGTGCTCGTGCCCGGGAGATGTCGATGGTGCTGCTCATTCAACGGAATGCGGCCCGCACCGCGCGCGGCCGAACGGTCGGGCGGATCGTGGGCCGTCATGCGTCGCTTGCCATGCTTGCTTCAGGGGCTATCGCGTTGGGGGCATCCGCGCCGCTTCTGGATAGGGCCGAGCCCCTGCAGGCCTGGCAATACCAGGCGGTCCTCGATGCACTGCGCGACCGCGCTGCAGTCATCGAGGCGATTGAATTCTTGCAGGAAAACGGCAAACCGGATCGTGCGGACCGGGTGCCATCGGCGCTGCTCGACGAGGTGCAAGCCAAGCTGGCAGCGCCGGAAATGTTCCACTTCTCGGGAAAGTTGTTGTCCGCGATGGCAACCCTCGGCCAGGGCAGTGCCAGGTTCGCCCCGGTCGCGACAGATTCGCTCGGAAGCGCCGATCCGCGCGAGCGCTCAGCGTCAGTCATGTTGGTGCTCGCGATGGGCGGTGCGAAGTTCGCCCCTCATGTAGTGCCGCTGCTCAGGGATCCGGCACCCGGCGTGCGTGAATCAGCCATCGCCGGACTGCTAAGCCTGGGCGAAGGCGCCGCCAAGTTCGCTCCCGATATCGCCGAACGTCTCAAGGATCCTGATCGGTACGTGCGGGCAAGCGCGGCGAAGGCCTTCGAGAAACTGGGTGCAGCTAGCGCAGGCTTCGCGGCGCAAATCGCCGGGCTGCTCACGGATCCGGAACCTGACGTGCGCGTGGCCGCAGCGACGGCACTGGGCGCCATGCATGAGGCTGGTGCGCAATACGCTGGGCAGGTGGTGCTGCTCCTCGCAGACACAGACCCCCAGGTGCGCTCGGGTGCGGCCAACGCCCTGGGCGCCATGGGCGAAGCCGGCACGCCGTTCCGGCAGAAGATTGCGGCGCTTCTTGCTGACCCGGACAAGCACGTCGTCGCCAGCGCGACACGCATGTTGCAGGCAATGGGCCGAACGGCGGACGTATATGCCTTCGTGGCCGCCGACCTGAGAGGCCCGGCTCCTGACCGGTTTCGTGCGCTGGAGGTCCTGAACAGTCTCGCTACTGTCGTGGCCGGGGCGGATGAACCGGACGGTGCCGGTCTCGTTCCCGATGTGACCCGTCTGCTCGGCGACCCGGCGCCGCGAGTTCGCGCTTTGGCCGTGGGGGCGCTGGCTGGCATAGGGCGGGCAGGCGAAAAGTCAGCACCGGCCGTGGCCCTTGCCCTTAAGGACTCCGACCCACAAGTTCGCAGCTCGGCGGCGCAGACGCTAGCGCTGATGGGCGACGCTGGCGCCGGATTCACGGCCGACCTTGTAGCCCTGCTCAGGGATCAGCAGGACAGTGTTCAGCTGGCGGCCCAGGAAGCGCTTGTCGTCATCGGAAGGCGCCGGGCAGACATTCCTGATCTGATTCTGCCCTTGATCAAGGTCGACAAAGTCGATGACATCGACTATCGAAGGCGCGTGGTCGAGCACTCCCTGAGGGCGCTGAGCCGCATGGAGGATCCTGCCGGCAGGGTAGCCCCTGAGGTCGCCAAGCTGCTGGTTGATCCCGACGCCGTCGTGCGAGACGAGGCAGCTCGCCAACTGCCATTCATGGGGACAGGGAGCGCGCGTTTTGCGCCTGCGTTGGCCAGAATGATGGTCGCGGACACATACGAACACGCACGCGGCAGTGCGGTCAAGGGCCTGGTGACGATGGCGTGGCGCGACCGTCCCCTCGAGCTGCCTCAGCTGGTCGCGGCGTGTCTCGAGTCGTACCTTATGGTCCGGCGCTTTGGACATGGCTATCGCCTGCAATGCTTTCTGATGCGACCCTTGTCGCCACAGGAACTCGTCCTCATGGAATGGATCCAGAGGCAGGATCCGGGCGTTTCCCCTGATCCAAAGAGCCTTGCCAAAGATGACGCGATCAAGGTGCTCGCGGCGATCTATTCGTTGTGGCCGATTGTCGGAGGAAAGGATCAGTCAACGAGCGATGCCGCATATCCTCTCCTGCGTGCTCGCGTGGCAGCCTTCGTCAACAACATCTGGCACGCGCAGGCCGGCCGGCTAACGATTGATGATGTGCCTCTGTTGGAGAACTGGATCAGTAACTTTGAACGCGCCGGCTTTGATGTTCAGGCCGCGGACCTGCGTTTGGTCCGCGCAAAGCTTCCCTCCTATGAATGGCGCCGGCGCATGATCACGATGATCGCCGGACACGTCGCGTTCTGGCTGCTACTCCTGTGGGCGTATCCGCGCTGGCGTCCCGTTCAGAGTTTCTTTTTCTGGAACCGCTGGGGACGGCGATTTCTCGGGCTCGGCTATGTCGGCCTGCTCATTACCTACGTGCCTTGGCTGCGGCGGCGGATGTTCATCCCGTTCAGGAACTCGCTGGTACAGTGCGGTGCCCTCGCCGGGTTCGACGGGCGTTCGTACTTTCCGGACAGTGACGTCATCGAGAGCGGTGGCAGGGGTGCCGAAAATTCGCGCCGACCACTGTCGGCAGCGCTGCCAAACGTCGATGGTCAGGTCGTGCTGGAGGGCGAATCCGGGCTGGGCAAGACAGTCGCGGTGCAGCGAATGGCCATTGGCTCCCGCCGCATTGCCGTGCTGCTGCGGGCGACCGAGTGCAGGGAGGGCGTGGTTGCGGCGATCCAGGCGCGGTTGAAGGGCCAGGTCAGCGACGAATCCTACCTGCGCACGCTGATTCACCAGGGCGCGATCGACGTTCTAATCGACGGGCTCAACGAGGCCACGCCCGAGACTCGCTCCCGCATCGTACAGTTCGTGGAGGAGTCGTTTCATGGCAACTTCATCGTGACCACCCAACCAATGGACTGGGAACGGCCCCGCACGGCCCGGGCCCTGACACTGCAACCACTGCGGGCCGACCAGATCGAGACTTTTCTCGTCAGGCAGTGGCCTGCGATTGCGCGGAGCGCGACGCTTGACGAAGCCACCTACGGCAAGGCCGTCACAACCTATGTCGCCGGACTTGTCGCGGACACTGACGACGCGACCGCGCTCAGGGTACTCAGCAATCCGATGGAGGCGAGCATCGTCTCCGAGCTGCTTTCGCGCGGTGAGCGCCCCGACCTGCTGCGGCTGGTCGAGCAGCGCCTTGCCAGAATGGAAACGGAATTTCGCGCGCGCGAGAACCGGCCCTTTCCCTACACGCGTTTTGCCGAGCAAGTGTACGCGTGGCGCGTGTCGGGTGCGCCCTATTTCGACCCGACGGGTTTCGATGCCGAAGTGTCGATGTTGGTTGAGCACAAGCTGATGGTTGCGCGTACGGTACCCGTGCGCAGCGCCGATGCGACAAAGGAGGTCACCCGCTGGTGGTTTCGCCATGACCGGTTCATGGAATTCTGCCTGCTGCCGGCGTTCAACAGTGAACACGGCGAGCGGCAGCGGCAGCATGTCGCCGACGAGGCATTTTTCGGGGTGTACGAACTGCTCGCACTGAAGCTGCCGGACGACGAGGAGCTGACCTTCTGGACATTCCTTGTAGAGAAGGCAGCGGACACGCGACGCAATGAGTTACTTAATCGGTACACAGTCGCGAGACGCGCGAGGACCTTGGAATTCACCGCAGCTCGAGACTCAAGTGTTCGACTCGTTGCAGGTAAAAGTGCTACCTGAACTGCTTGTCGAAACCATGTCCATGCGACACGCTGCCCAAAGTCACAAACGCGTGTCTGCGACTCATGATCGCCAGGAAGCCGACGTTCGCAAATCTCATCTGAGCGACTGCAACTGGCCCGGTCGCTGCCTGACAGGTACTCCCGTAGGCGACCCTGAACCACCTATCAATCAGCATCGTTTTCAACGGCCGCCTTTCCTCGCAAAGCCGACCTCTGACGACAGAGAAAGGTTAGAAGGAAGTGACGCTGCAGACCGTGTATGACTGTTGACAGGCTGGGCCACGAGAGCTTCAATCGCCGATAGCTTGGATGGGTCTTGCTATTTGTCGCCACATCTCCGGGCGCAAGCCCGATTTTTCTTCGACAAGGTGCGATATGGCACTGCTAGACGTGTACGGTCGGACGCATGAGCTCGATGAGCATTCCCTCGATGTGATCGCGACCCGCCTCGAGGCGCGACGTGGCAGCACCAAATATATGGGCATGCTTCACGAATACCTGGACACACTGGATTTTGCTTCCGTTGAGAGTGCGCTCGCTCTTGGGTGCGGGACGGGTGTGGAAGTACGCGACCTGGCACGACGACCAGACTTCCGGGGAAGGGTGACAGCGAGTGACATTAGCGTTGACCTGATCGAAAGGGGGAAACACCTCGCTGAGGAAGAGGGTGTTGCGGATCGTATCGAATGGCTGCCAGCCGATGCTCAAAATCTAACGTTGGCGGATCAGTCCTTTGACCTGGTACTGGCGCACACCTTGGTCAGCCATGTGCCCGATCCTGGCCGTGTAATCCAAGAAGCGGCGAGAGTAGTCAGACCTCGTGGGACAGTCGTCATCTTTGACGGGGACTACGCAACGCTGACCTTTGGTTCTGACTGTGAGATGGACGCGAAAATCATCCACGGACTGATCGCGAACCCGCGCGTCATGCGCGTCATGCCCCAGTTGTTACGCAATGCAGGACTTGAACTTGTCGATAGCCGCGGATGGGTTCTCACAGAGATCGGTCGAGCCGATTTCTTTCTCGCGGCTCTGCAGTCGTTTTCAGTGCTGTTGCCCAGGACCGGTGTAGCAACGCACGACGAGGTTCAGACGTTTGTTGCCCGACAGTTGCGAGCCAGAGAAGAAGGCACGTTTTTCGCGGGATATAACTTCTACGCGATGATCGCCAAACGTCTGGCTTAGTCCGATCGGCAATGCGATGGACAGGAAATTAGCAACGGGCATCGGTCTGTTGTCTGGGCGAAGCGGTCGGTTGAGTGGCCGGATCAATGTTCGCGCCACCGACCGCTGTTGGCCGATTCTGTTGAAAAAGTCGCTGTAGAGGCGAAATGTTGGGTATCCTGGAAACATCAAGCGATGGGGGTGAATCGTCATGATGGGTCTATATGAACGCGTCCCGTTTGAGTAAGTTATCGTGTGTTGTAACAGGCAGGTTTGCATATCTATATCCGGCCTTGTTGCAGCTTGTATTACCGCTGCGGGCCCCTATGAAATCCGCTGACTCGCACCTCATTCAACTGACGAGCTTGATGCTCGACCTATCATTCAGGCTTAGCGAGTCCGGGTCCTACCTGGCTTGTCATTACAAACGAATCCCTACGCAACCTTTGGACGAACCAACCTGTTTAAACGTTCATTTCTTGCTGAGACCTCACCGTTGTGCTGGTTTTGTACTCGTGTAACCCTTCTGGTACGGTCGATCGTGGGCCAGCACTGCCCAGATCGTTCGCGCCATCTTGTTGGCTAGCGCGACGGTCACGACGTTCGGCGGCCGGCGCTTGCTGATCTGCTCGACCCACGGGTTCGGTTCTTTCGAGTGTGCAAGTACCGAGCGCGCACCATGAATCAGCAACGTGCGCAGATACGTGTCGCCCCTCTTGCTGATTCCATGCAGGTTCACCTTGCCGTCGGAGCCTGTTTGTTTCGGCACGAGTCCGGCCCATGCCACGAACTCGCGCCCTGACCGGAAGACATTCGCATCGCCTATCATGGAAACCGCAGCTGTTGCCGTTAGCATTCCAACACCGGGAATATCACTGATCGCTTTTACAGCTCGGTCTTCCTTGACCCATGCGCGCATCTAACGCCTTATCCAATGCCACCCGGCCTTTGCCCATCACTTCACCATATTCGGTGAGCAGTCCCCGCAGACTGTTGATTTGCATCGTGCGGAATTTTACTAGCTGGTCCCGCATCCGGTGCAGAGCCAGCATTGCCTGCTGCATTTCGGTCTTCACTGCGATCGGCTTGCTGGGCTGCTGTGCAGCCAGCCAGATCGCTCGTGCGTCAGCTGCGTCGTTCTTGTTACGTATATTGAACGCCTTCACGAAGGCCGCTGGCATCAGCTTTACCTGATGACCCATCTTCGTAAACTGTCTCGCCCAGTGATGCGCTCCGCTACACGCCTCCATCCCGATCATGCATTGAGCACGGTTCGCAAAGTGCTCCAAAAATCTCGCGCGTCCGATCGGCTTATTCACGATCTCGCCTGTCTCTTCGTCGATGTAATGCACCTGAAACACATTCTTCGCGATATCCACGCCCACCGTCGTACAGGTCATTTTGGGTTCCTCCAGGCGCCGGTACACCCGTAGATTTTGCGCCCCGAACGTTGTTGCTATTGGTCTCGAAGTAACGACGTCTTCTGAACCGACGCGTGGGCGGGACGCGTTCATTTCATTCGACTGGATAGCGGACAGGACAAGCTCTTCTACTCTTTCAACCTCGACAACCACGTCCCCCAATCGCACCTGTTGAGAGGCATAGATCTCATCGCGGGGCTTACCAGTTACAGCGGAAGACCCGAGGGGATCGCATGCGGGCGAAACTCAGGCAGATCAAGGAGGCGCTACGGAAGCGCATGCACGAACCAACTCCAGTGCAAGGGCAATGGCTCAGGCAGGTGGTCCGCGGATACTTCGCGTATCACGCGGTGCCTACCAACTCGCGGGCACTCGTCGCATTCCGACATCACGTCACCGATCTATGGCGGCACACGCTCCGGCGGCGCAGTCAGAAGGACGCTATGACGTGGGAGCGAATGCGACGACTCGCCAATGTCTGGCTTCCGCTCCCTCGAATCCTTCATCCATGGCCTGATCGGCGCTTCGCCGTCAAACACCCGAGGTAGGAGCCCGGTGCCTGAATTGGGCACGCCGGGATCTGTGCGGGGGGTGCCCAGTAATGGGCATCCCTACCGCAATCCTCGACATATTCGCGATCCTAATAGCTGGCCCCTTCCAGCCTTGCGCTCTTGTCTTCGCGAAGGCAAGCTGTTTCATGCCATATTTCAGGGCCCGGAAGAAACGGCACGACCCGATGGGTCGTGCCTTAAAAATCAGGTTAGGTGAGCCGGCACAGCAGAGCGCCCACAATTAGTGGATGTTACTTGCCCCAGCACTCCCTGCAGTCGCAACTGTCGGCTTCTGTGTGAATGTTTTCCCCTGAACAAGCGCTTCGTATCGCTTCGTAACAAGCACATTGACGAGAACGCGCTCCAACGAGAGACCCTGGATGTCGGTGCTGGCCTGCAGATGCACCCAGCCGCTTCCCGCTGTGCCAACCAGCTTGTCCCACATTCCGGCCGGGGCATCTGCGCTTATCTGATTGCGGAACTGTCCAATGATCGGCGCTTTCGGGCCGATTTCGGCCTTGGCGAAGAAGGCGTTATGTTCGCGGCTACCGTTGTCCACGTGAAGTAGATAGGGCACGAATTGCTGCTTTTGCCACAGGTCCATTGCTGCCCAGACTTCGGCGTCGGTCAGATCAGCAAGCCAATAAATCTGTACCTGTCCGAGTTGCAGTCGAATAGTGAGGAGGCTGGCGTCACCCACCTGCATGTTGCCATAGCCGAAACAGCATCCGGTTCTTTGACCCTGGATGGCTGCAAGGTCCTTCCCCTCGAGAGGGCATGTAAGGATGGGAACGTCGCGTTTGACCTTACCGGCCGCGCGTTTGTCCAAGCCGAGTTCGCTCGGCAGATGAAGGCCGCCGATTGCTACCAGGGTGTAGTCGAAATCCTGCATGTGAATGAGTTCCTTTGGGTACGCTGCCAACCGCGGTTGGCGATAGGTTGTTCCGTTGGGCATCCTGATGCCCCCACGTGGCGCTTCGGGCGGTGTTACCAATTCCGAACGTCACTTCCCATATAGCGACCGCGCTCAAGGTGCATCCGCATCTAAATATTTAGCTCACGCCATCGGGTACGGTGGCGCTCGCGGCGGACGCCGCTCCCGTATTGCCGGATTTTCAGGCATATCTAATCGCCAAGTAGCGGTCGGGTGCTTGGGGTATCGCGCCAATTCGCTACTAGAGCGCTCGCTCGCCTTTAGGTATTCGTCGCTGGAGCACTTTCGATTGTAGCGAGGAGGAACAACCTGCAGCGCCTGCGAGTGCCATTGCTCACTATCAAGATTTTCACGGCGGAAAAATATAAACACATCTCGCTTGACTGCCCATCGTCCTTCCTCGGAGAACCACGGTGGCAGCAGTCAACACGTCGTACCAGTTTCAGAACCCGCTTCGCGTAGTAGAACTTTTTGCAGGCGTTGGTGGCTTCAGGTTCGGCCTTGAGCAAGTGCACGGCAACCCCTTCGAAATCGTGTTGAGCAATCAGTGGGAACCTGGCAAAAAGGTCCAGCATGCAAGCGCTGTATATCAAGCTCGGTGGCAGGGAGACGTTCACTTGAACGAGGACATTGCCGAGGTGCTGAAATCGGAGGCCGGACGCACCGCGATTCGCCAGGCGCGTCCAGACGTCGTAGTTGGAGGATTTCCTTGCCAAGACTACTCTGTAGCCAAACCGCTCTCGCAATCGCAGGGCATTGAAGGGAAGAAGGGGGTGCTCTGGTGGTCTATTGCCGAACTGGTGCGGCAGCGAATTGCGGACGGCGAGCCACTGAAGTACCTCGTCCTGGAAAACGTCGATCGTCTCATCTCGTCTCCGGCTGTGTGCCGTGGTCGTGACTTCGCGATGGTGTTGGCGACACTCTACGGTATGGGCTACACGGTCGAGTGGCGTGTGGTTAACGCCGCTGACTATGGCTTTCCGCAACGCCGCCGACGAGTGTTCATCGTCGCATACCACGTTACCACCGACGTTGCTAAGCGAGCTGCTAGTGACGTTAGAGGGGGTGGAGCGACATGGTTTGAGCAATCGGTTCTGAGTCGTGCCTTCCCCGCAGAACTGGTGAATGAGCTGAATGCATCGGCTCCAGCTATGACCTTGCGCGATGAGCCATTCAGCGAGCAATTGACGTATCGGCCGCTTTCGAACGGAAAGAGCCGGTTTGCAAACTGCGGGATCATGGTTGCCGGCAAAGTGTGGACAGGTGTCGCGAAGTCAACTGCCATTGAAGACTTCAGCGCCTTTACAGGTTCCGTCTGTCCGCTGACGCTTGGAGACGTTGTGCGCAAGACGGGACCCGTGCCGACAGCATTCTACGTGCGGGACGGCGATGAGCCTAAGTGGTTGGCTGCAAAAGCGGCGAAGCGGGTTCCTCGCGTCAAGGACGGATTTGAGTACGAATATGCGGAAGGTGCGATGGCCTTCCCTGACCCGCTGGACCGCCCATCACGCACCATCATCACATCGGAAGGCGGCCCGACCGCATCCAGAACGAAGCATGCGGTCAGGGAGGCTTCTGGGCTTGTTCGCCGTCTCACCCCTGAGGAACTCGAAGAGCTCAACGGCTTCCCACGCGGCTTCACACAGCACGGACGGACTTCGGACGTGGCGCGGGCGATGCTGATGGGCAACGCCTTGGTTGTGGGCTTGGTGACAAGGATTGGCGAGGCGCTTTTCCGCGTTCACGTCCAAAGCGACCGCGCAAGCCGCTGACGAGAACACTGGTCGAAAAAGTCATCGATCGTACTCGGCAAAATCCATGGCCTCATGGATAAGCACGGCGTGAGAGTAGCCGACATCGAGGAGCATCGGCAGGCGACTTGGTCGCAAGCCGGGCGCAGTGGCGTCAACGAAGCAGGCCACCACTGTGGCCTGCTATCGTGACCCAAAGAAGGGCGCTACGTGGTCTGGCCATGGTCGTGCACCCGGTTGCATTTCGAATGTGAAGGACCACGCCAAATTCTTGCTTGTACGCGCCGCAGCCTGATTCTGGCTTCCCCCGTTCTGCCGTTCTTCTGGCAAATCTTTGATTTCGCCGTCTTGTTTCATGCCGGCTCGCAAGGAGCCGAATCTAGCGGTGAACGAAACCTAAACGGCTCGGAGGTCCGAATCTGGCGAATCTAGTTGACGCCGGCAGAAAGAATTGTCGTCTGAGAGACGCTTTGAGCCGGTCGAGGGGTGACAACAATCGCCCTTCTGGCGACAATCGGGACATCAAACGGGTCTTTCGGCGTTTCCTCGGGTGGCTCATCATGATGAAAGTGGCGAGACTGCGCGCACATTTGATGTACCGAAATCTGTTCTATCAGGTCATCGGTAACCGGGATAATGTCAAGCGACACATTGTCATCGAGCAGGTAGAGCACGAGGTATCGACCACCGCGTCGTAACGTTTCCGACCTCAGAAGAATATTTTTTCCGCGCAACTGGAGATACGTGTCACCCTTCCCATCCTCTCGCTCTCTCAGGATGATTGGATCGGGTAGTTCAGTAGTTGGAGGCACTTCAGTAGATAGTATTCCGGGTAGGGGGACGACAACGCACGATTCGTTTGTCATGAGTTCGGAACGGACGAAAATCTCCTGCGTGTCCGTCAGATACGATGATGGTGCGCCAGCGCGTTGGCAGTCCTTGAACATCTGGTCTACAAGCGCGCGATTGAGGTCCTCGAGGCTGAGGTTCAGTGTGGTCACTGCGGATTCAGTTACGGGTTTCATTGACTACTTGAGTTCGTGGAAAGGTACCGTGTCTCTCGCCATCGGCCGTGATACCGACGAGGACGAAATGAACCGGCGCCAAATTAAAAGCTGGGCACGCGAGTGGTTCCTGTGTCTAGCCAGCTTCGTGTAACGCTCGTTTTTATTCCTTCAGTGTGCTTCGTGCCCGAGGCGGGTCAAGCAATTAAAGAGGCCGTCGTCTGCCGTCGTCGAAAAGATTTGGGGCTTATGCGCAAGCACGGGCAGTCGACTGTGGACATTGATGCCCATACCGTTCGTGCGAGGAAGGGGCGCGTTGCCCGAAAGCCGCGTGTGCCGAGAAGCGCCGTGAAAGCGAGCGCGCAGTTTGTGGTTCGGCTTTGACTTGCCAGATTCGGATTGTCGATTACTGCCCGCTGCTTCGGCATTCTTCAGCGTGCAACTTGACCGTAGCACATCGTCCGGTTGGTCATGGCGAGGACATCATTGCCGGGCTGAGTGGAGTGCTGTCCCGTGGGTGCGCGTACGCGGCGGCTGGCGGAACGCCGCACTGACCTGGCGGGCGCGTTTCGCGTCTTCGCTGTGCAGGTAGGTTGACGTCGTTGCAATCGACGCATGCCGCAGGTTGTTGCGCACTGCCACCAGCTCCACGCCAGCGTTGAGTGCATGGGTGGCATGCGTATGCCGGAGCCAGTGGGGGCTCGCCCGTCGCAGTTTCGCGGCGAACATCGGATTCCGGTTTTCCACACTGTCCGCCGCCTCTACAAAAAATTCTTCCAGCACCTGCCGCAGTCGCGCCGCACCGATGCCGGCATCGCTGGAGTGACTGCCCACGTTGCGTCGGGTGCCTGTGCGCGTCTGCGGGAGTGCGCCCACCAGCGGCGTGGCCGGTTGCCAGCGCAACCGCGTGACCGGCAACCCGCGTTCTTTCAGGTAGTCGCGCAGGGCGCCCCGGGCGAGCGGCGGTAGCGCCACGCGCCCCGGCTTCGCGCCCTTGCCGGTCACCGCAAGCCACCACGTGCCGCTCGCCTCCACCTGAATGTCGCCGAGCGTCGCCGCAACGAATTCGTGAGCGCGCAGCCCGGTGGCGTAGCCGAAGTCGAGCACGAAACGCAGACGCTGCGCCGCAGGCGGTGTCCAGCCAGCGCGTTCAAGCCGGTTGGCGAACCCGCGCACGGTCTTCCACTCGCGGCCATCCAGCGCGCGCGCCGCATCGAACGGGGTTTGCGGGGCACCGCCGCGCACCGTCACGCCCGCAAACGGGTTGAGGACGACGTAGTGCTGGTTGACCAGCCACGCAAAAAGCGCCCGGAGCACGGCGAGCGCGTAGGCCGTGCTGCGGGACGTGAGGCCGCGCGCAAACGGCCGCCAGGCGAGGGAGCTGCGGGGGCGGGGCGGACCCGTCCAGCGCGCGGCGGGGATCGGGCGCCGCAGGAAGGCGCGGAACGCGATCGCGTCCTCGGTGGTCAGCGACGAAATCGGCAGACGGCGTTCGACCACGGCCCACAGCAGCAGCCGTTCGGCTTCGCGCCGGTAGGCACGCGCGGTGTGGGGCGATTCGTGCAGCGCGAGCCACGCGTCGACCGCCTCGGTGTCACGGGTCGCAGCGAGGCCACACGTGTCGCGCGGCGCACGGAAGCGCCCCTGCGAACCGTCGAGCGTTGCGGGCAGCGAGCTGAGGGACCAGAGCGGCAGCAGTTGGCCGTCGGGCGGGCTGCGTTCGGCGAGGCAGACCAGATGGGCGGTGAGGTCTGGATGAGCACCGAAAAACGCGGCGACCGCCTGTGCGCCGGTGCTGCCGAGTCCAGGCACCGGAAACCACCAGCGTCGCCGGCGCCGCATGAACAGTATCAGTTCCGCCATCGTGGACACGCCTGCGGCGGTCAACGCCCGCGCCGTACGCGGGGCGAGCCAGCGGCCGACGGCATCGGCCGGCTGCGGCGCGGGGATCGGTGTCGCGCGCAGCGCATCGAGCGCTGCGACGACCTGCACGGCATGGCCGGTACGGTCGGCGGCCGGCAGCGTGAAGAGCGGGATCAGGTCGTCGCGCTGGCGGCCGGTGGCGCACGCAACCAGCTGCCGGCGGATGCGGGCGAGCACGCTGCGCGAGGACTGTCCGTCGGTGCGGGTGTGGGCGAGGTAGCGCGTGACGGCCTCGCGCGCCGTGAGCCCCGCGCTCGAAGGGCTGGATCAGGCGGTGAAGACCGTCGTGGTTCAGGCCGCCGACGGGTTCAAACAAAAGGCTCGGGTTAAGGTGTATCAGCGGATCGAAGGCGAGATCGACAATGACGATCTGAAGGCAGTATTGAAAACAATTGTCGGCACGGAGCAGGCAGCGCTCGAAACGCAACTCTCGAAGCAGATGAAGGAAAAGGTCGAGCAGCAGCTGGGTTCCGCGTAAGCGGAGATTGGCAAGATGTCCATCACCTTCGTGACGGAAGTCGATCACTTCAACGCGACCGTTCGCGGGTATGGCAAGCAAGGCGTCGATTTTCTCGTCAATGGCAACGTCATCAATAACAGTACCGTGCTCGCCGCACGCGACGGCGTGGTGGACGTCGCGAAGTTGGTCGGCGTGGATCTTGGTAGGATGCTGAAATTCAAGCCGTGGGGCGCGGTCAAGCTGGCTAAAGGGGTAAGCGGAGCGCTAGCGGGTCTGGGGCTTGCGCTCGAACTGTGGGAAGCGTGGGACCAATACAAGCGGCAGCAGGAATTCAAAAAAGCGGTCGGCGCAATGGTCAAAGCGTTCGAGGAGCAACGCAAGGAACTGCTCGACCTGATCAACGCCGATAATTTCGAAGCCCGCTTCTTCCCCGAAATGGTCGAACTCCGGGAGGACGTTGCTCACGTCGAGCAAAGCGTCGCTGCCGGCACGGAGAAGCGAGACCAGTTTCGCGAATGGCGCACTCGGGGCGATACAATCGACGCAGACTTCAGAATGCTCGATTGATCCGCGACCGAACTAACTCCCCGACCTGTTCGGATCCCACTAGACCTGCTCGAACGGGAGCTGCCATGCGTGCGGGCGACGAGCTGATGAATCGCATTCGGCCTTCACGAGCAGGGTGTGTACTGACGCGCTGCAGGCGGCGATTCGAGCAGAGCCGTTGAAACTTCTCATAGCCGCTCGATACCTTCCCTGGTCGTGAAAAGCGTGCGATCACCGGGGATCTGGAAAGACACAAGAGCGAAGCCTTCTGAAGGCCGCTCAATAAGCGGAGTCCGGAGAGAACAGGAACGTTCGAAGATGAGGGCAGGTGCAGTACCGGCGCATCCGTCCTTACCCTCCAAACGGGGCGGGGCACTCGCGAAGATCACGCGCCGTCGTCGGGAAACTTCATTATTACTCGGCCTTAGTCGTCGCGCACGTCGTAATCGCGGACCGTCTGCCGGCGCACAGCGTCTGATCCGAAGCGGTCGGCTGCGGCCGAATTTTTGTCATTGAATGGCGGTACCGGTTGAATCCGCCTCGATACTTGTCGTCGAACCTCTCGGGTCTCGACTGGTAACAGTGCGGATGGCCGCAATAACCGGAATTATCGTGGGGTGAGGGTCGCGTCGCTTCCATGGCGATAAAAACAAAAAGATATATCTCAATTGAGCGGGTGGATGGCGCAGTCGCCGGAGGAAACAATGGATCGGCATCGTTGCCGTTCCTATTCATCTTCGGACTCACCGATGCGACTCACGCCGACGCTCACTTCAATATTCCCCTCCTGGGCGAGATTCGAGGCGACCAGCAGGGTCTTCTGATGCACCTGAGTGCATACCGCCGGCTAAACAGGTGACTCGCATTTGACTGTTCTGCGGGTGGTACGACCGCTACATACGCGACCAACGGCGGTGCCAGTCGAAGTGCGTGACCAGTATCATGAGGCGGTCCAGGTCATATGATCGCCAAGGTGCGGAGGGACGGTGGCAGTACCGTCCAAAATCCCGCACGTCAGTCGCTGACGTGCTTAGGCGGCGCTATGGCTGCGTGTGGCGCGCCTGCCTCTACGCGCAGAACCGCCCAGTTCCTCTTTCGTCAGGAAAAAATGGCTGTTGTCCGCTAGCCGCGAAACTGCAAAATCGATGAAGGTTCTCACGCGCAACGGTTGCTCTGTTCGGCGACGGTAGTAGACATAGATCGACTCGCGTTGGGTTACATGCTGAGTGAGCAAAGGCACGAGCCGTCCGGCGCGGATGTGTGACACCGCTGAGAAGCTTCCGAGCTGCCCAATCACCAGTCCGGCCAGGACCGCCTCGGCTTCCGCGTCGACATTGTTCGAGCACACCGACGCAGCCATCTCCTTGTACACGATCTCTCCGCCGATCATGAATTCCCACGGCGCGTGCTTGCCGGTGTTCGCGCGCCGATACGCTGAACAACGATGCGCATCGAGGTCATTGACAGTTTTCGGCACGCCGTACCGTTCGAGGTAGGCCGGTGACGCGCACACGATCAACTGAATTGGCAGAAGTCGCCGGGCAATTGCGCCCCCGGAAGGCGGCGACCCGCCGCGAAAGCCGACGTCCGCGCGATCGCTGACGAGATCCGTGAAATGGTCGTCGAAACGGACGTCGATCTGCACGTCAGGGTATAGCGACGCAAACTCCAGGATCAACGGCAAGAGTACCGTTCGTCCGAGTGCTGTCGGAGCGCTCACACACAGTGGCCCCGCGACTTCCTCTTTTGAACGGCGAGCATCGTCAATCGCCGAAGTCAGCATGGCGAGCGCCGGCTCGACGCTGCGCAACAGTCGTTGTCCCTCGTCGGTCAGGCTCAGCTTGCGTGTGGTCCGATGGAAAACCTGGACGCCAAGGGATTTTTCAAGCTGCATGACAGCGTGGCTCGCCGCCTGAGGCGAGATACCCAAATCTACGGCTGCCCGGCGAAAACTGCCGAGTGTTGCCGTGCGGACAAAAACCGAAATTGCCCGGACCTCGTTCATCGTCGCCCCATTGGAAAATTTTAGTTGATTATGAGTCTAACATTCGACGGCTAGTGGATGTTAATCGCGCGTCCTATGCTGCTGTTCACCTTCACGAAGAAACGGGAGCACATCATGAGCAACGCTACGAAACAGCAGTTCAAGCGCGTCTGGTTTATTACGGGCGCCTCGCGCGGTCTAGGCGCGCTAATCGCCCAGGCGGCCCTCGACGACGGAAATGCGGTCGTTGCCGCAGGGCGCAACGTCGATGCGATCATCGAGCGCTTCGGCGATAGTCCGGCACTCCTGCCGGTCAAGCTCGACGTCACCGACGAGCAGCAGGCCAAAGCCGCCGCGGCGGCGGCTGTCGCAAAGTTTGGTCGGATCGACGTGCTGATCAACAACGCCGGGTTTGGCCTGCTCGCCGCCGTCGAGGAATCGACCGACGCGGACGTGCGCCGCATGTACGACACGAACGTCTTTGGTCTGCTCAACGTAACGCGTGCGGTGTTGCCAGTCATGCGGAAGCAGCGCTCGGGCCATGTTATCAACGTTTCCTCGATCGGCGGATATCAATCGGCGGCGGGGTTTGGCGTGTATTGCTCGACGAAATTCGCCGTCGAAGGCATCACGGAAGCTCTTCACGCGGAGCTGAAGCCGCTTGGCATTCATGCGACCGTCGTGGAACCCGGCTACTTCCGTACCGATTTCCTGGATGCGTCGTCGCTCGTCGTCAGCGACGAGATCATCGACGACTATGACGAGACGTCGGGCAACGTGCGTCGATTCGCCGTCGGACTGAATCACAACCAGCCAGGCGATCCTCAGAAGCTCGCGAAAGCCCTCGTTGCACTTGTCGATGCACCAACACCGCCGCAGCGCCTGCCGCTCGGGACCGACACGTTGAAGGCGATCGCGGAAAAGAACGCTTATGTGGCTGCGGAGACTGAAACATGGAAGTGGCTGTCGGCATCCACCGATTTCTCAGTGTGAGCGCGGCTTGCATGAACGTTAGAGCCCGAAGAGCAACAGATGCTACGGATGACAAGTATGTACAGTTGAAGCGAATTCCTATTTTTAAACTAGAGCGGTGGGTGCTTTACGACAGACCTGTCTTATGGACTCGCATCACCGCACTTTCACGCTTCTTCACATCGTTTCACGAACGCTTTGGCAAGCCGAAGCTAGAATGAGGTTGTTACTGATTTATTCAATTTTGTGGGAAATGGCGTATCCAATGAAGCCGTAATCCAGGTTATTTCATGGATTTGTTGCTTTATTGATGTGCTTATTCATCTTCGTTTTTTTGCGGATAACGCTTCAGAAGATGTGAGCAGCGCCCACTCTGTATCCGCCCTCCCGCGTTCCACGCGGCGAGGGTGAGCTCTCATCCGAAGTCGTATCTAAATCCTGTCTCATTAAGAGGAGTATGTGATGTCCAACAACACGGAAGTTCGCCCGCCGCTGCCACCTTTCACCCGCGAATCCGCAATCGAGAAGGTTCGCCTCGCGGAAGACGGCTGGAATAGTCGGGACGCAGAGAAGGTTTCGAAAGCGTATTCTCTGGACACGAAGTGGCGCAATCGCGCCGAGTTCGCGAATAACCGGGAGGAAGCACGCGCGCTTCTCGAGCGCAAGTGGAACAAGGAGCTCGACTATCGGCTGATTAAGGAACTGTGGGCGTTCACCGACAACCGCATCGCGGTTCGATACGCCTACGAATGGCACGACGATGCTGGCAACTGGTTTCGCTCCTATGGCAACGAGAACTGGGAGTTCGGGCCGGATGGTCTGATGCATCACCGGTATGCCTGTATCAACGACATGCCGATCAAGGAAAGCGAGCGCAAATTTCATTGGCCACTCGGTCGTCGCCCCGACGACCACCCAAGTCTGAGCGATCTGGGTCTTTGAAACCTTGCAGCTAGCACTGCCGTACGGATATCCGCCCTCTATGAGTACGGCCGCGCCGCGGCGATTCAACAATACCGTTAAGGCTGCGCCGTACGGGTTCATCGATGCGCGCGCTCAATGCGCGACTGGCACGCGAAGAATTGCGCAGATGACTGTGTCTGGCATCGCGAACGCCGCCGCGCCGGCGATTGTCGTCGGCGCGGCCTGTAACAGACTACACAGTAGCGCAGTGGGCCGTGCTGCGGAGCTCGAATGATGGCAAGTGGGCACGAGTGAAGTCGAACGCGCGGCGATCAGCGGCGGAGCACCGTCTGCCCAAATGACGAGGATGAGGCGCGAAGGCCCCGAGCGCTTACGGGCCCGCGTCCGGTCCGTGTGTGCGTGCCCCTGCAACTGCTCCAAGTCACTTGTCGTGCACAGAGGCCCTCCTGTGCTGAATCTCCAGCGCTCGCAGTTCGCATACCAAATTCCATTCTGAACCGTGAGGGACTCGACCAGTTCGATAGCTCTCGATGTGCTGACCCCAAAAAGGAAACGTGCAATGAATGCCCTATTTTTCTCAGCAGGTGCGCGCGCTGCAACGGTGCTTGTATTTGCTGCTCTCCTTGGCAACGGGGCATCAAGAGCCTCAGACGCGTACACGGGTGATACGGCGGTCACCCATATCGTCGAGTTGCGCGAGCAATCTCTTGTCGGGGCGCATGACTTTCTCACTCGAAGAGCATCTTTCGAGACGTTCATGCGCCAATGGCCTGAGCCGAATGGGGTGTCGGTAGAGGAGGTAAGCGCCAATGGTGTGCCGGGAAAGTGGATCTCGCCTCGAATTCCGGCGCGTCCGTCTGGTCGAGTGATTCTGTATCTGCACGGGGGCGGTTTTTACAGTGGATCCAGTAGTAGCCACCGCCTGCTCGCCGCAGAGCTGGCGCGTGATGCGCATGCTAACGTCCTCGTGATCGACTATCGTCGCATGCCCGAGGCTCGCTATCCCGCGCAGATCGAAGACGCGATGGCGGCATACAGGTGGCTCCTGTCGCGTGGGTACGGTGGGCCGGACATCGCGTTGGCGGGTGAGTCGGTGGGGGGTAACCTGGTGGTCGAGCTCGCCCTACGATTACGTGATAGTCGGCAGTCGATGCCGGCGAGCCTGGTTGTCATGAGTCCAGTGTTGGACCTCACCGCATCCGGCGAGTCGATAACTGCCAATGCAAATCGAGACCCCCTGCTGCAGAGGTCCAGCTTGCTCGCGGTGGCGGAGGAGTATCTCCACGGAGTGTCACCCGACGATCCAGAGGTTTCCCCTCTATTCGCCGATCTGCATGGCTTGCCGCCTGTTCTGGTTCAGGTCGGCGCGGAGGAGATCCTGCTCGATGACAGTATACGATTCGCGCGCCTTGCGGCTATTGACGAAGTCAGTGTGACCTTGGAGGTGTGGCCGGGCGTGGTGCATCAGTGGCAGCTCTTTCCTGTAAATCTCGCCGATGCTCGGCGTGCACTGGAGCATGGCGGACGCTTCATCGACGCAAGTTTCGGAAAAAATGCGGCTCGACCGATAACTTACACTCGGACCCGTTCGCGACACCGGTAGCTTGCGGAGAACAAGAATATCTGCGGTTCAGTCGCTCATTCGTCCGCTGTCGTATTGCACGAAGGTATCGGTACCAGACCCTAACTCCCGTGACGCTCGCCCCTCCGCCAGCGCAGAATTTGATGGAGTAATGGCGTCGTGCTTGTTGTCGGAGCTGGACTTCCTTTTGCTCTCAACCATGGGTGCCGATTGGCCGCTGAATCAAAATCGTTCAGTCTTGGTGAGCCTGTTTTCAAGCAATTCCATAGCCTTGCAGCATAGGTCGGCCGCTCATTGCAGCCTGCCGAGGGCGCTTCCGAGGCAGTTTTCCCTTCGCGTCAATTGCTGATCTCGATCTGACGTGTCTTCCGGTCCCACCTACGGGGGGCTCAAGTTGTGCGAGCCGCGCCGGACACGCCAATAGCGCGAGCCTGTGGTTGGCGCCCCTCGTGTTATCCAATTTTCCGCTATTACCGCCGTTGAGAGTGAACACAACTAACACTTATCGTAAGACCACCAGCGTCTTCGCGAGACCGTGATTCGATTTGTGCGAAAAGCAACATACTAAATCCCTACATACCTTTCCCCAAGCAGATATCTATCTTGCATTCTGCTAACGTCGTCGAAAGCGTCACTTAAGGCAGAAAAGCTATCCAAACTCAGAATAGAGCGAAGAATTCAATGGATTGGAAAGTCAGTGGTTCGCAAGACGACATTGAATTTGGGCCTTTCAAGCTCTTTGTCCTGGAGCGACGCCTTGAAAGAAGAGGCGTTCCTGTCAAGGTCGGGAGCCGAGCG
>NZ_JAYMRT010000044.1:0-20369 GCF_038900515.1 Burkholderia sp. JPY481 | reverse complement strand
GAAAACGCGGTTGCCAAACCGGGCAAAAAACCGCATTCTTGAGCCCGTTCGAATCTGCGCTTTACCCCCGTTTCTGCTGGCTCCATTACGCCGCCCATCCCCGGCTCGATTACGCCGCCCCGTGACACTTGGTGAGCTCACGGCCCCAGTAGTGCGACGAGGCGCACGCTTCCATGCCGATTACACACGGTTCGAGCGTAGCAAAATACCGAAGTACATTCGCGCGTCTTAGCTGTTTGCGTACAACGATTTCGCCTTGCGAATTCACTGCGTGAACCTGCATCACGCTCTTGGCCAGATCCAGTCCAGCAGTCGCTATATTCGTGATGAACGCTCCTTTGCCGTGGACGTCACGACTTCTCCACTTTGGCATAAACCCCTCGCTCGGTAGCGGGAGTCGTCCATCACATCAGAGCCCACCAAATCCGGTCCGGTTCAAAACCTCAAAAAATCGGCGGTATTAGAGAATCACGCGGACATCAAAAAAACATTTTATATCAATGTGATAGGCGATCGGTGGCATGATGGTCGCAATCCATAGGGTCTGCAGCTTGGATCTTGCTTGTGTGCACACAGTGGGTTTTCGGGATTAGGTAAGGGGCAAAAGATCAGCGCTCTGAAAACTAGTTGGAAGGATCTTCCCTGGAGGATCAGGCACTTTGTCCAGGTTTGTCAAAGTAGTCGCGCTGGCGTGGTCACGCCGCCGGCCGGCGTAAATGTAAATGCTTCAGCGGTAGTTTGACTAGGAAAGCGGTAGGGATGAATGCTCTTGCCGTCGGAGTACTTCCGATGGAATCGGATTCGAGAATCTACGCAGCAAACCGAATGTTGATTGTTTACAGCGGCATGCGCCCCTGTGTTTTCGTGTGAAGCCTCAACGTGTTCGCGTGCCGAATCTATTCAATAACGTCCACCCCTGCAGAGGAGATGTCATGCCCGGTTTCGCCATTCCGTGTGTGTCCGATTGCCCTCCTGTCACCCTGCCCTCTAATCCTGTCCTGCTCGGCGGCGAGAATCGTTCCGGCACCACTCTACTCAGCGTTCTTCTCGACTCGCACTGCGATTTGGTCGTTGGCCCAGAACTTGACTTCACCGAACCGGTCGACCTCGGTCCGCATATCCTCGCTGTGTGCGACATGATCGACGTCCGCGACTCACGGCTCGCCGGTGCGACGAAGGACACCGTTGACCCCGACTGGTACGACGGCGCGCATTTCGTTTTGCAATGCGAACGTTTCGGTCTCGAGCGCGACGATTTGCGGAACTTGGTGGTGGACTTGATGACCAAACGTGGAACCGATCTGTCGGCTCTGGAAGACCGTTGTCGGCTCATCGACTCCATTGGCGAATTCCGACGCAAACAGATGGGAGCCCGACGATGGGGCATGAAGCTTCAGCGCAGGATACTGGACGTCGGCACTTACGCAGCGATCTGGCCTCGGGCCCATTTCATTCACATGATTCGCGACGGCCGCGATCTGGCCGCGTCCCACTTGAAGACAGTCCCCGAATGGGGCTACCGGACTGTCGCGCAGGCTGCACACGGCTGGTTGGATGTCGTCACCCGGCCCCGCCAGGCTGCGCCTGACGGCCGCTATCTGGAGGCGCGGTACGAGGATCTGGTCACGCGCCCCCGCGAAACCATCAAACGAATGCTGGGCTACCTTCACCTGCAGTGGGACGAGGCGGTCCTGAACCACGCGGCGCACGAACACGCGCTGTTCAACAGACCTTGGGGGCATCCCGCCGCGCAGGCCGCAAGCAAGCCTCTCCACACCGGGCGCCATGGACGGTATTTGCACGACCTCACGCCGGGAGAAATTGCCGAGTTTGAGCGGATCGCGGGTAAAGAGCTGATACACCTGGGCTACGACCTGTCGATGCCGCGTTCAGGAAGCGCGAGATGATAGCGGCGCACAATGCGCCCCGGCACCGCCTGCCCTGTAGCTTTTATCTGCTTCTCGCTGGCCAGACGGTCTCCCTTCTCGGCTCACAAGTGACGTTTCTTGCCCTTCCGCTGACTGCGATCGAGCTTCACAACGCAAGCCCGTTCGAGACCGGGATATTGCTCGCCTGCGGACGAGCGCCCTACCTGCTACTAGGGCTGCTCGCCGGGGTCCTCACCGACCGGTTCTCGCATCGGATGCTGCTAATGACGGCGAACACGACGATAGCACTCACCTTGGCCTCCGTACCGCTGGCCGCCTCCTTGGTCGGCCACGTAAGCACGCGTCATCTGTATATGGTCGCCACCGTGGCAGGCACGGCCACGGTGATCGCGGATGTTGCCTTTCTTGCTTGCGTACCAACCGTTGTGCGGCTGCCGCAACTGGTACAAGCTCAAAGCAGACTAGAGCTGGGACAGTCGGCGGCACTGATAATCGGCCTGCCACTCGCGGGCTGGCTGATCTCTACCTTCTCCGCTGCGATCGCGATACTCGCCGATGTCGCGTCGTTCGTCCTTGTGACGATGCTGCTCCCTTGGGTATCAATGAGGCCGGTGAGGAGCACGTTGCTCGGCGCGGACCGCCGAGGCGTCGCGGTCGACGGGAGCATCATCAGTCGTATCCTGTCGGAAGCTACAAAGGGCGCACTGCTTGTGCTGCGTACTTCCCGGCTGCGCGCAATTACCTTTGCGACGGGCACGCTTATCTTTTTCTACAGCGCCTACTCGGCTGTCTTTCTCCCGTACCTGACCAAGGACTTGAGACTGACGGCCACCGCGATTGGCACCGTCATGGGCATCGCGGCCCTGGGATCCGCCGTCGGCGCGTTGCTCGCCCGTCTGGCTGCGCGGGCACTGGGACTCGGCCGAGTGCTGGTTGCGGCTCTCTGCACCAGCGCCGTCGGCGCGGCGCTCGCACCCATGTGTCCGGCGCCGGGTTGGCTGGCAATCGGGTTATCGCAGTTCCTGTTGTGGACCGGTCAACAGATGTACAACGTCCATCAGGTGCCCATCCGCTTCATGCTAGCACCACCTGAGTTGCATGGGCGTGCGAACGCAACCATTCGCACCATAGTATGGGGCCTCGCTTCCTTCGGCGCCCTGCTGGGCGGCTCCTGTGGAACGTTGCTGGGTTCCCGGGCAACGCTCCTGTTCAGCGGTGCTCTAATAGCGATGTCCTCTGGGTGGATTTTGACGTCTCCTCTGCGAACAGTGCGGACACCCCAGCTCCAGGAGGGACATGCCGAGCCGACTTTCGTAGCCGAAGCTCCTCCTCGCAGGTAACGCAAGACATATCATCATGTTCACTGATATACCTTCACTCAGTTTGTCTCCGGGCCATCTCATCGTCTGGCGAGCCAGCGCCCCGCACATGCCGGAAGCACCATGGACGGCCGACTCGCGGCGACCATCCCATGCTCAGGAGGCCTTGATCAGGTACGCACTTGACACAGCAGGTGAAGGCCCCCTGCCGCCGTCCTGGTTGGGGTGTGCTTTCGATCTGCCCGCTGGACTTGATGCAGATGCCTTCGCTGCGGCATTGCGCAACTGGACAGATCGCCACGAAACGCTCCGCAGTCAGCTGATGTTTTCCGCTCGCTCCACACCCGACAGTCGTCTACTCCGCGTGACGCTGCCGCCCGGCACCGTGACTTTCTACCCCAGTGAGGCGACGAACTTCCGCGACAGCCGAAAGCTGGCGCAGTATATCGAAAATCTGTTCGACCGCGAAATTGGCCCACTCGGCTGGCCCGGATATATCTGCGCCACCATCAGCAACGCTGACGCGACCACCGTATGCGTCGTCGCCGATCACACCCTGATCGACGGGTACTCCATTCTCGGGATCCCACATGAGATCCACACCCTGTACGCTGCAGCACTCGCCAGCTCCGACAGCAAACCCGCTCCCCCCCTACCCCCTACGGCCAGCTACCTTGATTTTGCGGAGACTGAACGGAATGCAGCCGATGCACTGACCATCGACCACGAATCCGTCATCAGCTGGCAACAGTTCGTCACCAAGGTTGGCGGCCACCTGCCAGTTTTCCCTGAACCAGTTAGCGCTCAGAGTGGCAACCCCACCACCGCGCAGCCGGGAGGACACGCCGAACTTCTCGACGCGTCCTCCGCGCGCACCTTTGATCAGGTCTGTCGCGCAGCAGGCGGTGCCACATTCTCCGGACTGCTTAGCTGCCTTGCGAAGGTCGGCCACGAAATCACCGGCTCGGGTGAATTTCGCACGATGGTCCCGTTCCACACGCAAACAGGTCCCTGGAGATCCTCCATCGGATGGTTCGTCGGTATGGGCCCGGTCGCCTTCTCTCTGAGCGCAACCAGCTCCTTTGCCGAGACGGTCCGTTCGGCAGTCGCAGGCCTCAACGGAGTCAAGGAACTGGCCCAAATACCCCTTCCCCGGGTAGCGGAACTCCTTGGCCAGCCCCTTCGTGATCCCTTCATGATTTCGTATATGGATCTTCGCCGTGCCCCCGGCGCGCGCAACTGGAACACTTGGCGAGCCGTCGCGCTTCGTAGTCGCTGCACCGATCCGGATGAGGTGTGCCTTTGGGTCTGGCGCAACTACGATGGCCTGTTCGTCAGCTATCGCCACCCGGCCACCGACCTCGCAGGCATCGCGGTACCGCGCTATGTCGCCCGAACGAAGCAGCTCCTGGCCGTCGTCGCGGACACCTCCTGCTGGCTCGCCAACCCGCATTCAAAAGAAGAGTGTTGCTCGTGACAGAGATCAGACACATTGCAGCGACCTCTTGCGACTACACAAAGTTCGACGCGGTTATCGTCGGCTCTGGGCCCTCCGGATCGATCGTCGCCCGAACACTTGCAGAGAAAGGATATCGCGTGGCAGTGCTGGAATATGGAGGCCTGGTTTCCCCTGGCGCCTTGTACGGGCCGCATCAGGCGGCCTACAGCAAGGCACTCACTTCGTCCGGCCGACCCGCTGACGGCAACCCCTGGACGGCGTGTTGCGTGGGCGGCGGGATGCAGTTCTACAACGCGATCACGCTCAGATACCGGCAGGCAGATCTTTCGGCCTCTCAATATCTGACGACCGACCTGGAGATTGATTGGCCCGTCGCACTCCGGGATCTCGAACCCCACTACTCGGAGATCGAGCACTTGTTGGAGATCACTGGGGCGAATGGATTTCCGACATATCCAGTCAGCCCTCGTGGGGTAATGTTATCCACTGCAATGCATGAACTCGGTATAAAACCGCGCCATATCCCTCTGGCAATCCGGCCACCAGGGACTTGCATGGGGTGCACCCTGTGTTCAGCTTGCGATGAACTGGTATGCCCTACGGATGCCAAAGCATCTGTGCTCGCACGAAGCATTCTGGATGACTCTGCCCTGACCGGATCGATCTCGGTTCTGTATGGCTGCTTCGTCAACCGGATCGAGCTTCGGAACGACGGTCAAGCTGAAGCTCTTGAGTGCTACGTGCCACTATCATCTGAGCGGATCCGGATTTCAGTCGAAAGGGTCATCGTCTGCGCAAACGCGATACAGACGGCGGCACTGATGCTCCGGTCAAAAAGTGAGCATGCCCCCAAGGGGATAGGCAACGAATCCGGCCTCGTCGGGCGGGGCCTCTCATTCAAGATTAGCGGCTACTCTGTCGGGTACATGGAGCGACCGGATCACGGCTCCAGTGCTCTGGCTTCTCACTGGGGCCCCCATGCGACCGTCTATACCGACGAGTTCTACGAGCACTGTGACGTACCACACAAATTCGGCGGTCTCATCTATGAAGCGAATTTACCCACGCCGGAGGAAAACGTCGGTCTTTTGCGCCTGCACTATATGGCCGGTGAAGAACCGTGGTCGCACAATCGCGTAGTGCTTGACAGGGCCATTGACCGATACGGGGTCCAGTATATTCGTTTCGAATACAAAAGCTCGGCAAACGACCGTGCACGAATTGGCTTTCTCGCTGATCGCGCGGATGACATTCTGCGACACATTGGAGCGCTACGCATCAAGCGCGAGCCGCTTGCACACTCAAAAGGCAGTTCCCACCTGCACGGCACGATGCGCGCCGGACAGGATCCCACCACTTCAGTTGTGGACCGCCTTGGCAGTGTTCACGGGTTCTCGAACATCCACGTCATGGATGGCTCCGTGATGAATTTCGCGGGAAACAGCAATCCGACACACACGATCATGGCCAACGCGAGACGAATGGCCCTTTCACTCGAGTAAAGGGGAACTCAAGATGCTTAATCCTGAAGTGACCGGACATCTCGCCGAATGGGAACGCGAAACCAGATCGTCAATCATTTTCCGCTCCGCCAATGGCGCGGTGGCGGAAGATATCAACGGCAAGATGTATCTGGATATGACATCCTGTAGCGGGGCTTCGCCTCTCGGCAGCAATGACACAGTATTCAACGCAAGGCTCGCACGGGCAATGGAGAAGGAAACCGACATTCTTCCATCGCCGGTGAGTCTGCAACGCCTGAGGCTGGTCGGAAAAATCTCGAAGATGTTCCCTGAGACGCCGAGAGTGTTTTTTCTGAGGACGGGGTCCTGCGCAACGGAAGCGGCGGTTCGGATCGCCCGGTATCGAACTGGCCGGCCGGTCCTCCTGACGGCTGGCTTCCATGGATGGCACGACCTCTTTCAGCAGCCCCCTTGGTCGGACAATCCACCCGCTAGGGACCACCACATCCAGGATTTCCGATATGACCTCGATCTCCTTGAGCAGCAACTGGTCATGAACAGGGGGCGAGTCGCGGGCATTTTCTTCACACCTGAACCTTCGATCTTTCCCGCTGCATTGCTTCATGAAATCTCCAGACTGGCAAAGCTGCATGGAGCACTGCTGATCGTCGATGAAGTCCTTTGCGGGCTCCGTTATGCTTCGGGTGGCTACTGCCAAAAACACGGTGTAAAAGCCGACCTCATTACCTTGGCCAAGGGAATCGCGCAAGGCATCGGCCTTTCCGCAGTTGTCGGCACCGACGAGGCCATGACGGGGGCCGACACCGCATATCTTGGCCATACCTATCTGCGCGAGAACCGGGCCTTCGTGGCCGGCAACCTGACACAGGAAATATTTGAAGAAGCGGGCATTGTGGCCCGTCTCGCCGAAAGTGGTTCCGCACTCAAGAGGTTATTCCAGACCGCATTCGAGCGTAGCAAAATACCTGCTCGCGTTCTGGGAAGCGACAGCATGTTCGATATCGTTCTGCCGTCTGAAAAACATGGAAAAGCGTTCGCACAAAAGTGTCTGCAGCATGGCATCTATGTCGGATACCCGGCAACATACATGAGCAATGCTTCTATGAATGAGGCCTTTTTCGAGGCGTTGGAACCAGCACTGGATCTGGCACTCGCAGACTATTGCAGGGCCGAAGATATGACGACACCGTTCACCGATGCTTCGATGGTCGAATACTGCATGGAGGCATTCCGCACGACAGAAAAGGCATGTCTGTCGAACAAGCATTATTGGGCGTGATACTAGAGGGCGAAGTCTAGGAAAGACGCGACAAAAATTGCAATCACCAACTTTTTCTATTGTTTCGATTCCTACTCATATTGCCATGAACGAAATCGATCTCAACGATTACGATCACTTTGCCTTCGACCTGGACGGTGTCCTTGTGGATTCAGCGGCTGTAGTTGAAAACGCTCTCCGTCGATGGGCAGGGGAGGAACGGCTCTCTCCGGAGTGTGTGTTGCGGATGTCTGCCGCGCGCCGGGATATAGAACTAGTTGCGTCAATCTCTCCCGGGCTCTCGCCGGAACGAGAAGCGGCCCGCATCGCAGACTATGAGGTCCAGGTGATGGATCTGCTCCGACCAATCGCAGGCGCCGCCGAGTTCTATAGCTCGCTCACCGCTGGGAGGCGATCTATCGTCACCTCTTCGTCACGGGTCTCGGCTCTTGCCCGCCTCAAGGCGGCCGGAATCTCCCGCCCAAGAATCATGATTGCCGCTGAGGACGTAAGGCAGGGAAAGCCGAATCCGGAACCCTATCAAGTGCTGTTGCGGACGTTGCAGATTGCCCCGGAACGGTGCTTGGTTTTTGAGGACTCCAGAGCCGGAATTGAAGCGGCAACCACTGCTGGTTGCGACTGCGTAGGCGTCGGACCTAATGCCAGCGGCCACCCCGACATCAGGGGCTGGATTGAGGATTTTCGCGAGATGACCTTTCTAATCTGACGCCGGCCTCCGCTTTCCGGGCCGAAAGGACGACAAGATGAAAATATCAACGGAATACCGCACACCACTGTTTGATGAGGTGTTGATACGCGGCTCTGTCCTTGAGCACTACGTTGCACAGCAGGCAGACTATGAGGGACGTGTCAATGAACTGTTGCGTTCGTCGGGCACAATGCGCGACAGGGTCGGTGATCGTTGCATCTGGCAAGTCAATTCCACCGCGTTTGGTGGTGGCGTCGCCGAAATGCTTCCACACCATATATGCCTCCTCCGGGAACTTGGTTTCGATGTTCGCTGGCTCACTTTTAAACCGAACAAGGAGCAGTTTTTCCAGTTCACCAAAGGCGTTCACAATTCTCTTCATAATACCGCAGTAGCCGGTCTCGATGACCTGTTGCCGCACTATCTCGATGTTTCGAGGCAGGGTGCAGCGGAACTGGAAGCAATCATCGGACCTAATGACCTACTGGTCATCCATGACCCACAGCCACTTTGTGCTGCTTCGCAATTCCTGGATTCTCATCCGCACCCAGCCATCTGGCGATGCCACATCGGCTATCCAGAACGCACCCCGACGGTCGACAGGATATGGGCACTTCTCGGGGAATACCTCGGCCCATTCCAGCGTATTGTCCTGAGCGACAGCGAATACGTCTTCGATACACCTCAACCGATTGATATCATCCAGCCATCGATCAGTCCGTTCTCCGCCAAGAATCGCAACTATGAAGGGCCGGCAGACCAGAAGCTGGAAAATTCAGTTTCGTTTAATGGCCGCAAATCGGGACCTACGCCATCGCTTCAGCAAATCCTCGGTTGGCGGTATTTTCTGCACGTTTCCAGATGGGATAGCCTCAAAGGCATCGACCGGATCATCACCGCTTTTATCCGTTTTGTGCGTGCGGCATCCGACGAGGAAAATACGATACGCCTCGTGATAGCAGGACCCGACCCTCTGGATGTCGCTGACGATCCGGAAGGACGGACGTATTTCGAGAAGTGCCTGGCACTACGTGACCAGTTGCCAACGGAAGTACAGCAACATTTGTATCTGGCCTGCATCTCGATGAAGGACAACGACGCAAATGCAGAGATTGTCGGCCGACTTCAACAGAATGCTCATGGCATATTTCAATTGTCTCGCGAAGAGGGTTTCGGGCTGACGACGACGGAGGCTCTGTTCCGGGGTAGACCCGCCGTAGTGTCGTCCGCTTTTGGTCTGAAAAGGCAAGTCGTAAATGGGCTGAATGGAATTGTCCTAGAGGAACCGGACATCGAGGCCAAAGCGGCAGAGGTGATGCGTCGGCTTGCGACCAACTATAGTGATTACGAGGGGATGGCGAGAAGAGCGCGCGAGAACTGCCTGCACTTCGGCACGCAAATCTCGCAAATTCCAAAGTGGTATGACTCGATTCGTTCGGCCCTATCTAGTTTTGAAGAGCACACGGGGCCTCAGCGCGCAAATGCAACTGAGGCGTGAGTTGATGCCCACCTTGCAATTACCCACTTCTTTTTAGCGCAAGCTCCTAGCCGATCTGAATCTCTGTCAGACGTCGGATCCCGCGCCACATTACGGTATTGCCCGGCGGAGGGTCGTTGGCGCGCGCAAGGTAACCCCCGAGCTGAGCGAGCCTGATAACGTTGCGCACGAGCGGCGGAGCTTGCGCGTTGTGGGGCGTATCGTGAACGATGTGTTCAAGCAGTTCGATTTCGGTGTGCGTGAACGCGAGTTCGGCGCCGGCCTGCGGCGCCGATCGGCCGAGCATGGTAATCCAGAATATGCGCCAGCTCAGAATGCAGAAGATTGCGATCAGATTCGTTAGCCGCTCGGCTGTACGAAGCCGGGACTCCTCGGCTTTGCAGCCCGATTTCAGGATTTTGTGGAAGGTCTCGATCTTCCAGCGCATTGCGTACCAGTCGAGCTTTTCGATTGCCTCTGCACGAGAGCGGACCGGCAGGTTGGTGATCAGCTTCCATTCGATGCGGGCACGCCCGGGCGGCGGATCGCGTTCCTGTGCGTGCAGGACTGTTAGCTGTGGCGCACGGTAAGGGTTCTGCTTGCCGATGGGCGGCAGAACGGTCATAGGCTGGTAGCGCAGTTCGAGCGTCGCGGTCATCGGACGGCCTTTCGCGTCGCGAAGCTCGACGCGGCGGAGCCCCTTGACCTGAACCATGCTGCATGGCTTTGGAGATCGTGTGCTGACCGTCTCCCGCGAGCCTGTCAACGCAGGCACGCACAAGGAAGTGGGTGCAAAGATCGTATGCGGTGCAAAACAGCTCGTAAATGTCGCTTTCCCGATCGCCGATGTGAATGCAACGCACAGGATCGTCGAGAAGCTCGGTCGACTGGCGCATATTCTCCAGCCATCGCCAGCTTTCCTTTTCCTCAATCGGTACGCGCGTGGGATTGATATGGCGCTTGAGCTCCGAAGCCCTCTTGAACCGCTTTCTCGTCCAGAACTTCACCGCCGCCAGGCCAAGTGGCAATCCATCGGCAGTAACAGCAAGACTCGAATGCATCAGGATGTCGCATTGCGTGAGCGGTCGTCGCGGGCCCATGCCATTCTTCCCTGTGCGCAGGCTCGTCTTGCCCGTGTAGCCGATGAGTTCGGGACGCTCGCGCTGGTACGAGAATGCGGTCGTGTCCTGCAGGATAAGCACTGGTCCATCGGTGGCCTTCACACGTTCGGCGCTGGCCTGGAAATGCCCGCTCAGGATATCGTGTTCGCTGACGCGGTCGTTCGACAGAAACCTGTACGCGGCCTTGGTAGAAGCCCAGTCCTGACATGCGAACGGAATAGTCTGCCCCATGCCGTCCCAGAGCTTTTCCAGCAGCGTTGCGAAGCGACGGCGCAACCGTGTGTCCTGGAATTCGCTTCCCTGGACTCCAAGATTCATCCACGACCGATCATCCGCCCGTCGCTTGCCGGCCATCTCGCTTACACATGGAACGTGACGTATGCCAGGTTACCAGGTTTCGCGGCAAAGATATGGGTAATTGCAAGGAATGCCCACACGCTTACGACAACCTCACAGGGATAGAGAAAAATGCATGGATCCCTGATGACGCAGACAGCGAACACCTCATGCTGATTGAGACCTTCATCTGTTTTGTCTCTGCCCAAGAGCATGAAAGCCACGACCGTTCCGCAGGCGAGGCGAAACGGTTCGAGCGCTTGATGAACTCGGGGTATCCGTCCTTTTCGTGCTTGTATGGCGGTTTCTCCACAGAGCCTTTATTTATATGGCTGCCGTCGGCCCTGGCTCTTGTCAGGAGGTCCCAACAGTATCTGCGATAGCATATCTGCGCGCGATTACGGATCGCGCGCCGTAGTCGGGAGGCGCAGATGCCAGATCTTGGAGTTTGCTATGTGGGACAAGATCGCTTGCCCGCCCGACTGTCGGAATTCGACGTGGAGCGCTACTTCGCGTTGACTGACAGCGACGTTGCCGCGGTCAAAGAGCGTTTTCGGCGCGGTCAACGTGCCGGCGTTGCGATCCAGTTGGTCTTTCTGCGTGCCAGTGGTCACACTCTCGATCATGTCGGCACACTGCCGCGCCAGTTATTGCGGCATGCCGGCGAGCGGCTCAGCCTGCCCACCCCGACGATCGCCTACCTCCGCACGCTCTATCAACGCTATAAGACACTGTACGAGCATCAACTCTGGACCTGCGAATATCTCGGCATCACTTCCACCGGACCGAAGCACTGGACGGAACTGGAAGCGTGGATGCGACAGGACGCCGCCGAAGCGCTCGCGCTCGACGAACTGCTTCACCACGCCCATTGCTGGCTGTATGAGCGCCGCATTCTGACACCCGCAGAGCGGAAGCTGCGCGATTCCGGCCGTTCGATCTGGTCGAACGTTGAACACAGTCTGCGAGCACTTATCGAGGCAACGGTCACGGAAACGCAGTTGATGCACGCCGATGCTGTCCTCTCCGCGCAGCACGGGAGCTCCGGCATGAGAGTCCTCGAATGGCTCAACGGCGCGACACAACCCCATAACGCTCACCGAAACTCTCGCAAAGGTTCGCTTCCTCAAGGAACTCGGCGCGCATACGTGGCTACTCGACGCCGTGCCAATTGAAAAGCAGCGTGCATACGCAGCGCATCCAGGCTCGCCGTCCTGCAAGGTCCGCGAACTCAAGGCATCGACCCGCACCATCGAGCTGATCTTCTTCCTGCGCGTCACGCTGCTCGAGCTGACGGACGCGCTACTCTACCAAACAGGGCGCCGCGTATCCGACCTCGTCCGGCAGGCTTACGACCGCACGACGGTCCGACAGGCACGCTCTGCTATCGAATACCGGCAGCAACTGGTCGCGATAAGGACGCTGGTTCACGATAGCGAGCGTGCGACGCAAGAGCGTCTCGACGATAGGGACAAGCTGCTTGAGCACCTCGTAGACAGGCCCCCGGCAAGTCACGCCGCCAGCGTACGTGAAACGCTCACCGACGATCACCACCGCATCCGGAATCTGCTGGCGCCGTTACGGGAGCTCGGCTTCGTGGAACGCGACGCGGAACCCAGTCTGCGACAGCTCGATCTTGTCGGCACGCTGCACGACAGTGGCGCGGCCGAATTGCCGCCCGACTGTAATGTGCCGGTCAGTTGCGCATGGCACGATCTCGTCCAGGGTGACGATCGGGCGCGCGCGTTGCGGGCACTTGAGGCCTAGGCAATCACAGGTCTGCACAAGGGGCTGCGCCGTGGGTGGGTCTGGATCAACCACAGCCTGTCGTTCCAAGAACGCGACCAGTTGCTGATTCCACCCACGCAATGGGAAAGCGAACGTGACCTCTACTTGGCATCGCTCGGATTGCCGGGAACCGCGGAGCCGTTTCTCGAACGGTTGAGGGAACGACTCAAGGCAGGCCTGGCCGCGCTCGAGGAGGCACGCGAGGCAGGCCGCGTGTCATTGGCACGGACGGCGCAATTCACCTGTCGGCGATCGAAGCGTTGTCGACCGATGACATACCGAAACACGCACGCGATCTGATATTCAGCGAGATCGGCAACGCGCCGTTCGCCGACATGATTATGGAGATGGACGCTCACACTCGCTTCAGTGGAGTGCTCCGGTCACGCAAGGGCGCGCGATACGAACGAACTCGTCTCGCTGTCCGCCGCGTTGATCGCCCACGGCACAGAACTGGACGTGAGCAGCGTCGCCGCCATGATCCCGCAACTGGACGCGGCGCACATTTCAACGGCAATGCGCTTCCTTGAAATGCCCGGTCGGCTGCCGCGTGCAAACGACCGCGTGGTTGAATTCCAGCGCACGCATCCGATTACTGAACTCTGGGGTAACGGAAGGCGGGCATCGAGCAACCCCATGAGTCTGGACACGTCACCGCACCTGTTTTATGCGCGGGTCGATCCGCGACGTCGCACCCACGCGGTAGGCATGTACACGCACGTGCTGGATCAGCACGGCAATGTCTATAACCAGCCCATCGTGCTGAACGAACGCCAGGCTGGCGTGGCGATCGAGGGCGTGATCCGTCACAACGAGAACCATGACGACGGTGGACTGCTGCGTCTTTCAGTAGACACGCACGGATACACGAACGTAGGGATGGCGGTGTCGAAGCTGCTCGGTTTTGATCTCTGCCCGCGTTTGCGCAACCTCTCGGAACGCAAACTGTATCTGCCGAGAGCCATGGCAGCGCCCGAGGGGCTGACAGCGGTCGTCGCCCATGAGATCTCCATCAAGGCGATTCGTGACGGCTGGAAGGAACTGCTGCGCCCAGTTGCATCAATTCATGCGGGGCGCGTGAGCGCAATGGTCGCCGTGCAGCGGTTCGGAAGCCTGGCGCAGGGCGACCCGGTGTACCGGCCAGCCGACCACCTCGGTAGGTTACTGCGCACGCTTTTCCTGTGCGACTACTTCAGCAACATTGAATTCCGGCGTGAAATGCATACGCTGCTCAATCGCGGTGAATCGGTATGTTGCGCCGTTCGTCAAGACAAACAAGAACGACCGCAATGATGCGGAGGCGATCGTCGAGGCTGCCAGCCGGCCCACGATGCGCTTGGTGACGATCAAATCTGTCGAGCAGCAGGATATCCAGGCAGCACATCGCATGCGCGCAATTCTGCTGCGTCATCGTACCGCGCTGATCAACCAGATACGTGGCCTGCTCGGCGAACGGGGGCTGGCTATTGCGCGCTCACCGGAAGCCTTCAGGCGCGCGATACCGGAATTGCTGCGCACGAGCGCAGATGAACTGACCTCCTTTTGCCAGACTCTGCTCACCGAACTTCTGCAGCACATGCGCGCCATAGAGGAACGTGTTCATCTCATCGAGGCATCCATCCAGACGTTCATGAAGAAATCCGCGCTCTGCAGGAAGATCGCCGAGATCCCTGGTATTGGCCCGATTACCGCCACGGCCGTTGTCGCCGCGGTCGGCGATGCCAGGCAGTTTCGCAACGGCCGGCATCTGTCCGCCTGGCTCGGCCTCGTGCCTCGACAGTATTCGTCTGGCGGCAAGCCTCGCCTGCACGGCATCAGCCGACGCGGCGACACATACCTGCGGACCTTGCTCATTCATGGTGCTCGGGCTGTTCTGCGCTATGCACCGAAAAAAACGGATCCTCAGAGCATCTGGCTTCAAGAGCTGATGGCTCGACGCGGGCATAACTCGGATACATGCATGCAGACCGTTTCGACATCACGAAAAAGAGGCTTGCAAAAGGCGTCGGGTCCATACAAGCACGAAAAGGACGAACACCCCGATTTCGGCGCTTGCCACCGCGGATCGCTTCGTAGGGAAGCGGTCGGGTGAACGTATGCACACGGTCGTGCACGCAGCGGAAGTTGAAAAACGCCCACTAATCCATGGAAGACGCACGACCTTCGTTGAGCGTTTCGACAAGACGCGCCCGGTGTCGCACCAGATTCGCTATGTGCTTTTCGCTCGACCGCAGACGCTCGCGATGCAACGCCTTAGTGTCGGGACATGCAGCCGTGCCTTCGATCAGGAGCATGCAGTCGGGAAACGAGCGGATAGCATTAAATACCGAGGCGTTTTCTTGCGGGAATGCTCTGCAGCGCCGCATAAGCGGCCTCGCTCAGAGATCGAAAGTTGAAGCAGTGTGCGCCGGAGTATCAACGCGGCGCTGCGGCATGAACGCAAAGATGCGGTCGGTGCCCATTACATCAAGCGAAGCGCGATTCTCTGAAGAAGGGAGGGCAGGTCGCGTCGCACGTCCACCACGAGATGAATGAAAATAGTATCGTCGCGGACCTGATAAATGATCCGATTCTTGCCAGAAAGGGCCTGCCGGAAACCGTCCTCGAAAAAGCCCTCGAGTTCGGTAGGCGTATGGCCGCTAGCGGGAAACTGCCGAACCTGCGTGATCGTTTCCTGCAGTTGCGCCGATGTCTGACGCCATGTTTCCCATCCGAATGTGCGGACGACATAGCTTCTGAGTTCGTCCATGCCGATCCGCGCGGTCGGGAGGATGCGGTATTTCAGCAGCGGTGCCACCATCAGCGGAGCTTTTCCTGACGATCGAGCTCATTGAGTTCCGCAAAGAACTCATCGCCATCGACGTGATCCCCGCGTTCGATCTGTTTCTGGCCGACAGCCAGGATTTTCAGGAGCGCAAGGGTCTGCTGCGTCGATTCATAGGTTCGCACATCCTGAACGACGAGCTTCGCTTCGCCGTTCTGCGTGATGATGAGCGGCTCCCCCGACTCAGTCAGGTCTTTGACAATTTGCGCCGCTTCACTTTTGAGGTAACTGATTGGCTTGACATGATCGCCGAGATGCATCCAAGGCTCCGGGAGATATACAAGTAAGACCGAATTTAAACCATTAATGGTCCGACCGCAAGCTTGCCCTTGGCGCGCAGTCGGGCAAGGTAATAGGCCTAGTTAAGCTTAGCATTATGAATTAATAAAATACGTAATTATCGATAATAATAAACAATTATGTCAACTATGGTCGATTGTGCAACGGACGTCGATAGGGTCAAACGTGGCCGGCGTTTGGGTGAACACTGACAGCAAACACGTGAATCAACTGGGTGACTGGGAAAGGGCTTTCGAGGAAGCCGGAATGCAGGCAGACTTCACGGACGGGATGCTTAGCTCGCTTCAGCCCCGAGCTAACTGGATCGGCGAGAAATAGCCCGCGACCAGCATGCAATCGGTAAGCCCTGACTAAAACGGGACAGAACACACCCTCACACAAACTCCATTATACTGAATCACATGAACACACCACTAACTTCCGCTGAATCGCAGTTCGCGACCGAAGAGGAAGCGCAAGCGCACGACCGTTGGTTCCGCGCCAAGGTCGAGGAAGCGCTCGCCGATCCGCGTCCGACTGTACCGCACGACGAGGCAGTCGCGCGCATCCGGCGCGCCATTGATCAAGCTAAAGGCCGCGCGGCCTGATGCTGCCGATCCACTGGACTGAAAAAGCGATCGAAGAACTTGAGGAACGGATGGCGTTCATCGCTCTCCGTAGTCCACGCGCAGCTGAACAGCTCCTCGATCAGGTTATCGACGCCGTGGTCCCGGCGTCCGAACACCCCTACATTTTCCGAGCCGGCCGCGTGCCGGGTACCGGGAGATCGTTGCCCACCCCAACTATATCGTCGTCTACCGTGTCGCAGCTGACGCGGTAATCGTCGTACAGGTTCTCCACGCCCGCGAGCAGCATCCGCTTGTCAAGCCTCGCTAAATGGTCCGACTGTTTGAAGAGATATAGCGTCCGTTTTGATTGCGCTCGACGCGCGTCATCTCATCTCGGCCAGTCAAAAAATCGCTGCACCTTTTACGCCGTTCGATGGCATCGCGACCAAAAATCTCGGAGCGATGATGCAGTGACGCTCCAATCAGGCTTCGTTCAAAATATTCTTCGAACTGAGTCGCAGCCCGAATCTGGGCCGGTTGGTTCGTCGGACCGATCGAGCGCACCAGGTCGGTACCCTGCGGGGAGATCATCGCAAGCTCTATTTTTCGCCAAGCGATTTCAGGAACGCATTGAACTGCGATTCTTCTGCGTATCCCGACAACAGGACGCCGAAGGCCGCAAGATTCGCTGGCCGCAGAAGCTCACGGTACTTGGAGACGATTGCCTCAGCCCGTTCCAGCACGCCATCAACGCCGCCCGCCCATTTAGCCCAGTGCCGCAGTTGGACGTGCGAGAGCTGATCGATGTCTAGTCGCGAAAAAGCCTTAAGATTTTCATCTAAGTCAAACACAAGCATTTCCCGAAGGTCATTTTCGGGGTTTAAGGCGTCAAGATAGCCGACGTGACCGGCGCTTTCTTCGAGATAGCGAGGACGATTGAGACGACGACCGATCGCAGCCTCCGCACGGGCAATCTCAGCGTCCGTCGCTTCGCGTTGTGTCATCACTTCGGATACGCCAGTTTTCGACATTTGAATGACGCGGCGAACAACGACGTCTGGACAGCCGTGGTTATGATTGGGCAGAGCACGCGAGCGCTTGTAAAGCAAGTCTGCTCCCGGGTTGCTTCCCTCCCCTTTGCGGATTCGAGCAACGTCACCGAAACGGTATCGATCCGGAAAGCAAAACTCCAGAGGCGCTCCCGATTCTCCTTGGCAGCTATATCCTTGTCGAACTGCCAGGACATGTCTTCGAAATCAACACCAAAGTAACGCGCTCCGCAGTCCTTCCCAATGTTCGTTACGCGTGCGTCCTTCGTCGCTACGAGATAACCGCGGCCGTGCTTCGTACGGCAGTTTGACAGGCCGCAGGCAATGTAGTCGGGAAAGACATAGCTGCCAATGATCGCCGCCAACTCATGAGCGGCAGGATCGAGTTGGCCGTCGAAATCGGGACGCGCCTGAATATCCTCCCAACTCCCGACCCGAATCAGTTCCTTGTCGCCGTTTAGTGTAATCATCGTGCACCGGTGGGCTCTCAAGTGATTAGTCGTCTTCAGCGCATTATATGGCGAGCGCCCGCCGCCGACGGCTGATAGCAGAGGTCGCGGCGTTGAGTATCCTGATGGCGGTCCGGTCCAATGCGCGTTGACCAAATGCGAACGTAAAATCAAAGTCCGTTCATTTCACCAGATAACTTCATGCCGACAGAGTGGACCTCCTTCGTTCCAAACGTTATTACGGCAGTCTCAGGCCTTGCAGGCGTGGCGCTAGGCGGCTTTCTGACTTCCAACCGGGAACTCTCTCGCGACGCTGCCAGTAACGAGAAGGCAGCCAACTACCTCGCGATACTAGTTGTGGCCCATCTGGATCGCTTTATCGATGGCTGCGTGAATGTCGTGGGGGACGACGGTACATCGTATGGCCAACCTGCGGGCGAAGGCGGCGTTCATGAGCCAACCGTAGACCGGCCGAAATTTGATCCACTCGCTATCGACGTCGACTGGAAATCTCTGCCTGCCGATCTGATGTATCCGATACTCAACCTCCCCTATCAGATTGAAACCCTCGAGCATCGCATCAGCAACGTCTCGGAGTTCGACAATCCTCCTGACCATGCGGATACCTTTTGGGCCCGCCAACATGACTATGCGCTGCTCGGCTTGGAGATATCGTCACTGGCAACACGCCTTCGCAACCACGCAAACCTGCCGGCGTTGCCACGCCTCCAGTCCGGCTTGGACCGCGACAGATACCTTAGCGAACAGAAACACCAGTTGGAAGAGAAGCGCTCTCGATACGAAGCCGCCTTGCAGAAAGCGAATGCAGATCTGGACGACCTCTAGCCCGTTCCGCTGCCAGAGATCGACGATCAAAAAAGCCAGTCACGGCATGGTGACTGGCTGTTCGCTTAGGCGCCCATAGATGGCGTCTCAGGTTCGGCGTCGTCGATGTCCAATGCAAGGCTTTCATCACCCCACGGGCCTTCGTCCACTTCCGTGTCGTTGGCCACATCGTTGATCAGGTCATCCGGATACTTCCCGCCGAACTCGTTCTGCAGTTCTTCGTTCAGGTCGACGCTCGTATCCGCGCTTCCCCAAGGTCTTTTCGGCTGCCGAATTGCAAGCCTGCTATACGCCGGACGTCGAAGAGCCGGAGTGGGTGCGTCGCAACGCGCGTGGCCAGTCTTCGCGATTGGGGCTGCTGGTCCTGCTGAAGGTTTTCCAGCAGCTGCACTACTTTCCGTTCCTCGATGTCGTTCCCGACGCCGTAGTCCAGCACATCCGGACGAGCGCGGACTTCGGTTCAGATGTTGAATTTGGCTACGACAGGGCCAGGTCATCCTCGTTATTTCGTCACTACGCGGCGATCCGGGAGTTCTTGGTATCCAGTCCTATTACGGTACGGATGCCAACGAAATCGCGGTGCGTGCAGCGCACGAGGCCGCGGAGATGTTGGACCAGCCGGTGGACATCATCAATGCCACCATCGACAGCCTGATCCAGCAGCAGGTCGAACTGCCGGCATTCTCGACGCTGGATTTGATTGTGGAACAGGTTCATGCGCGAACCCAAACGGCACTGTTCCGGCGCGTCTCGCGTCGCCTGACCGACGATGAGGTTCAACGTTGCAAGTTCAGCCTTCAGTTCCAGATACCTCGACATGCGTCTGTTCCAGTTTTCCGTTTTCCGTTGTGTCCGTTGCGCTGTCCAGTCGTTCCCACTGCCGCGGTGGCGGCAGTGCTGGCGCACATGGACCGAATCAGAAGCTGGACGGCTCCACCGGGTCGGAATCCCGAGCCCATCCGAGCGATTGGTACGACAGAGACCGTGACCATCGACAAAAGCGGTTCCAATCTGGCCGCACTGGATGCGGTAAATGCCGATCGCGAGACGCCGACCAAGGTCCGCCAGATCAAGTACCTGAACAACATTGTCGAACAGAACCATCGGGCTATCAAACGCCGGACCCGGCCGATGCTGGGATTCAAGAACTTCCACCGTCCGAGGGTCATTCTCGGCGGCATCGAGGTAATGCACATGATCAGGAAAGGACAGGTGAAATGTGCGGGCAAAGACCTGTCGTCTACTTCCCAGCAGTTTTACTCCCTTGTGTCATAAGCAATAGTTACCATATCGACATTTCTCGTCCCGACACCCTTACTGCAACAGAACCGACCGTCTTCCCTCAAGGACCTGGACGGACGCCTAACTAGGCTTAGAAACGGTTTCATAAAGACTGCTGGGCACGCTTGAGCGTGTTCCAGCAGATCAAGGAACAACCGAGTTTGAGAAACGCCTCATGAATGTCGGCTCGACGTTCAAAACGGATGCGAAGACGGCGGAAATGATGCAACCA
>NZ_JAYMRT010000043.1:0-20397 GCF_038900515.1 Burkholderia sp. JPY481 | reverse complement strand
GAGCCAGTTGCGCAGCGTCTGTATCGACATACCCAATTCGCCGGCCACGGCGCTCACGCCTTGCCCGTCCTTGACTCGTTGCACTGCAGCTTCCTTGAACTCCGCCGTGTACACCTGGTGCGGTACCTTAAACATTTCTTCTTTCCTTCCTTTCGGTCGAGTTTATATCCGACCTGCTGGAAGGCGAAATTTCAGAGGAAGCTCATCGTTGGGCTTGTCCCAGCCGGCTCGACCGGAGCCACCTTACTCCCTCAGCGCCACGCAGTCACCCATACCACTCGTCGGTCTGCGTCGCTCAGCCGCTAGTTTTCAGAGCGCTGATCTTTTGCCACTTGCGGCATATCAGTCGTAAGAGTTTGTTGGCAGGGTGGTCGCCCGGCTTTCGAAGCATGACGACCTCCGTTTGCCGAGACCGATGGGCTTTTCACGTTTCGCGTAAAGCCTTGCGCGCCGTTCAACGGTTGGCCAATGCAAACAGTGTCGTGATCTGCGCGGTGCTCTTCATCAACCCTCGATACCGGGCCTTCGTCTCTCCAAACTGCTGCTGGTTCCTTCTTCATCTGGTGCGTCTCCGGGCCCCGTGTATCAGAGCCGTTCTTTGTCGAACTGGGTGCCGAAATCAAGATCGCATCGACCGCCGACCCTGCCTTCAGCATCAAGCCTTGCTCGCTCAGGATCTCATTGACCAGCGTGCGTATCACGCGGCCAAGCCGTGTGTTGCGAGGAGGTGACGGAACCGGAGAATCGCACTCTCGCCAGCCAAACGCGTCATACCCTTGTCTAATCCCGAAAACCCCCTGTGCGCACACAAGCAAAGATCGAGACTGCAGGCCCTATGGGATTGCTGCCATCATGGCACCGATCGCCCATCACATAGATACAAAAATGTTTTTTTGATGTCCGCGTGATTCTCTAATACCGCCCAGGCCCTTTTGATATCGGGGCCGCCGGGCTCCGAGAAACAGACCACTGCCGCCCCTCAGATTGACGGGCTATACGGCGCCTCGCCATTGATGACGCGCTTCGCCTGCTCTTTAACTCGCAGACAGACTCAAAGCAGAGGAAGGCGCCGTCTGCGGTCAGCATGCGATCCCATACGCCCTCGCTGTCCTGATAGATGATGACGTACTCATCAACGCGAAAGCCATCGGCGACCAGGTCGGCGATGACGCGCTCGGCGTCATTGGTTACGGAGCGCGCGCCATCGTTGTGATCGATGATGCAGATAAAGGGCGGTTCGACGCTATACGAGTATTGCGCGCGCGAATGTAGGTACATCAGGTTTCCTCCGGGTCAATCGATAGCGCGAGACGCAACTGCCAGCGCTCGCGCGCCTTCATCGCCGCTGCGGGCGGCGAACATTCCTCGTCCTGCATGTACGTCGATATCGCGCTCGCCAGATACTCGTGCCCGGCCAGCCGTTGCCGAAGCGAAACGAAAAGTGAAGGATCCTGTGCAACGTGCTGCGGATGTCACGCAAGCCAAAAGAAGCTCACGAGAACTGGTATCTGGTCGACGCTAATATTTTCAAGACGTCGCTGCAGTACTGGCGAGGGCATGTCAACCGGCTCGGAGACTATCTGCCGGATCTGCAATGCCCCGTTCCACTGCTCGATCCGACCATCGATTTCGCAGTCAAATCAGCAGCTTAGGCCGAGATGTGGCGGATTTTTAGCGAATCCCGGCCGGACCTCTAAGGCGATCGGGCTGTTTCGGGTCAGGCTGACCATCTCATTAAGGCCGGGTAATAGCTGACTCCGTTCGGACCGTCCACTGTGAACAGCGATCCCGTCTTCAGCCGCTGGTTGATTGCCGGACGGGTGACCCCCGCACGTCGCATGAATTCCGCAGGCTCGAGCAACGAGCCTTCCTTTGCGAGCTTCGCGCGAGCGGCCATCGCCTCCGCGAACATGTCGGCGTCAGTTGAGGACGGGCCTGCATCGCGCCCGGCCCTGCGATGCAGCGCCGAGCGAGCAGGTTGTGCGGGCGCACGGCGGCCGGCGCCCATTCCGGACTTCGTAGCAGGCGTCGGCTCGCCCGCCGCGTCCGCGACGACGGCCGTCAGCGCATCGTCGAAGCCTTGTGCGAACAGCGCGATCGACTGTGCGAACCTCTGCTGCTTTTTGGCAGGAAGCTGACCGATATCGGCCTGCATTGAGCTCGCCACGATCTTGCGAATCGCTTCCGGGGTCCGCGCTCCAGTACGATCGAGCACCTTCGCAGCACGGACCATCAGCCGTGAAAACTCTGGAAGTAAAGGACATGGCGTCTCGACTCCCGGGTAGCCCGTTTCCGAACGACAGCCCGCGATCCAGCCCTTATTAAGACCACCATTGCGGTGCCCCGAGTGTGCCGTCGCCGGGCCTCCTGAGATCAGACAGCCTGGCCCCTCGAGTCTCGCACTTTTGCGATCCATGTCGCTGCCAGCTAACGCTGCTGGGACCATCGCGTCCCAGGCGGCAGCGCAATCAAGGGAGGACAAATTCGGCGGTCCCCCTTGATCAGGGGAGATTCATCCCAACATCCCGTCTCAAATGAATCGGCGGATCTCCCGAACATGCCCAACAACAAAAAACATCGTTCATTGCATCAACCGTCGGCGGCAGCCCATTCCAGGGCACTGTCACTTCCTATGCCGCGAAAGGAGGCTTCTGATCTGGTTCTGCGCGCACGGATCGCACTTGAGCGTTTACGCAGTGGCGAGGTGAACCGATCCCTCATTAACCTGGTCTTGCAGATCACGGTTATCGCGAGCTTTATCGCCCGGGCAGGATACGGAAAGCTTGATATCAATGTCCTCGAAAGCGTTAAGCGTGGTCTGGAAGATATCGTCGTCGACGCTGACAACACCGGGACGTGGAATTTTCCCGAAGGGCTAACCGATGACCTCACTGCCGTGATCAACGAGTACGACCGCCAACTCTGCGTCACCCGTATGGAGATCGTAGTGCGGGCGAGTGACCACCTGGACAGACTTGTTCATCGGGCAGCGGACCTGGCCCGCGCCGCCGATAACCATCTCCAGATCGCACCGTAATCTTTCGTCTCTCGTTCGCCGGGAACCAGCAACGGCCGGCCCATGCGTTTAACTCCCGCCAGTGCACAAACACGGATGCGGATGAGACGGGTGATCGTCAAACTTCGCTTTCCTGGCAATGCGCGGCACCGCACACAACTGGATCCGCTACGGTTGATAGAGTTTTCCACAGGCACACCACGTTACACTGGCTTCGAAGCAATCGACATCCAGCCCCTGCAGACACTGAAGGCGTCGTTCAACACGTCGCTCTAACGACAAATTATGGAAATGCGCGTCAGCTACGAACACAGCCTTGCGTCGTCCCCGAACGAGTTCATTGTTCGGGTCCCTTCACAAGTCGTGAGCGATGTTCCAGCCAACGTTCCGCGCGCCTTGTTACCTGAGTACATAGCCAATCTGATCGCCGAGCGATCGCCGACAATTGGAAAGATCCGTAACCTCAGGATTCTTTAGGCAACGCCCCGCGCAGACGCATTTTCCGCGGACGCCTTTTTAGCCGTCGGCTTCACTGCTGTCGCCTTCCTGCCTGCGACTTTCTTCGCAGCTGTCTTGCGCGAAAGCGTTGCTTTATCGGCGCTCGCCTTTGGAGTAGCCGAGCGCTTCTAGGCTGCGGCGATCAGGAACTTCGTCCGGTCCTTTGCGCTGGCAATCCACGCGGGTGCCCGACCACGACCGCTCCACGTCGCTCCCGTTTTGGGGTCCCGATACATCGGAGGCTGCGGGCCTCGGACGTAATTCCCGGCTTTTGGTAGTTTCTGCGCAGTCGCCGATGACTTCGCCGTATTTCCCGTAATGAGGAACCTGCTGCGGTCCCTGGCATTAGCTATCCAGGCCGGCGCTCGACCGTGCCCTGTCCAGGTCGCTCCCGTCTTTGGGTCAGCGTACTTTGCAGCCGATGCCTTCGCCGGCAGCGTTGCGCTGGTTTTGCCACCACGACGTTTACCCACAGATGCTTCGATATCGGCGATGGTCAGGGAATGGTGTTCCATCAGACTCCGGATCTTCCCGATCACCCCGGAGGAATCTCTTGCCGCCAATGTTGATGCCTGCGCCTTAAGCTTTGCGATTTTTGCCTGAACTGATTCCAGCGTAGCCATGGTTTGTATTCCTTTGGATAAGGTTGTAATTCGCACTATGCCATATTGCCCAGCGAATACAACAATTCGCATTACATCTGCTCGCAAGCAAATGTGCTTCAGACATGGTTGGCCTAGCTGACGGATATTCGGCATATTCGAATTGCGAGTGCGAACGAGTTCCGAATTCAGCGATTGCTCAAATAACGCATAACTCGAAACGAAGGAAAGTTCTCCCCCAAGCGCCAGGTACGTCAGTGTCTCCTGGGTCAATCGCTTCATTTACGCTGAGGATGTGGTCGGCTTCGATACCCGCGACCAAAGAATCAAAAAAAGCCCGCTGAAAGCGGGCTTAGTTGCGTCTGAGCATTCTCCTCAGGCTGCTGCAGCAGCCTTGAGTTTCTTCAGCGGACGTACCTTCAGACGGACGGTTGCCGGCTTGGCATCAAACCGGCGCTCCTCGCCTGTGAACGGGTCTTTGCCGAAACGCTTCTTCTTTGCCGGAACCTGCTGTACCCCAATCTTGAGCAGGCCCGATAGCGTGAACTCGCCTGCCCCTTTCTTATGGACGGCGCCGAGGATGGTGCTTTCGAGTGCGGCGAGCACCGCCTTTGCCTGCTTCGGTTCAACACCGGCCTGCGTGGCAACATGGCTCGCAAGCGATGCCTTGGTGAATTGCTCTTTCAGAGGTTTGGGTGTCGCGCTTGCGGCAGTTGTCTTCTTGGGCGACGCTTCTTTCTTCACTGCGGTTTTCGCTTCAGCTTTCTTCGCTGAGGAGTCTGCGGTCTTCTTTGCCATTTAAATCCTCTTTTTCCGGGTTTAGAGAACCGCTTAAGACGGCACACGACGCTGCGCGTTACTGCACCGTCTTAAGCTGGGCCCTAGCGTAGCAATGGTTGTTCCTCCATGCAATGAGATCAGCCCTTCATACAGGCTACTTTCCCGATTTCTGTCTCAGTATTTTCCCGGGATTGCGTACCGCTATAGCTCCAGTGCGGCGACTCCGGCGAAAGAAAGCGCCCCAACGAAGGAACGGGCGAAGCGTCGGCGCACCACCACCGACTGCTTTAGCTGCTGCCTGATCGCCGAATTCGTCCAAGCAGTAGCCTCTGCTCGGCTCCGGTCGATTTGAGCAGTGGCTTTACGGTCGCTTCGATGTAGCTAATGAACGAGCTGCGCGCTCGATCTAGCCGGTCAGCCGGCGTATCTACATTCGATCGTTTGCTCACCGCGACCTCCGCTACGTTTTCCGTCTTGTTGTAGGTCACTGCACTCACGGATTCTTCATGTATCGCCGATAGAAGGCGGCGAACAGCAGGACAATCTCGACGTTCGCCATCAGCCGTTCCCTGAACCGGTCCCTGAAAACCAGCACATCCATGCCGGTAATCAGGATCACCAGCGTCAGGACATAAAGCACGGTAGACATGTTTCTCATCATCCAGTCACCCGTTTTCCGTCCTGTTTAACTCGACATGACGAGGATCTTGACATCAGCGAGTCGGATGCCCGATCGACGGGCAACAGCCCGCCGCGCTCGTGCGGCCATGTCGTTTCCCTTCGTAGCCTCAGCCACACGCGCAACAAACTCGACGCGGCCGGCGACCGGTTTCACGCTGTTGACTACCTCGTACCTGGCCGACATCGCGTGTCGTTGCATGGTGTTTTCCTAGTCGTGGCCATACCACCCGTCGACGAGTGGTCTTCCCCCGGAATGCCCGCGCCGCACTGGAAACGTCTGTCTCGAAATCGCGTCTCCAGGCTGGTTTAGTAAAATGAGAGCTACTGCAAAAACTTCAATGAACTCGCCACTCACAGACACTCAATGGACATTTTTTATTATTGGCAGAAACTCGAGCAAAATCTGAAGGAAGGACCGGTCGGGTATTTCGGCTCGAACAATGCAAAAACCCGGGAGCTGACACAGCGATTGCCTAAGCGTATCTGGGTCTTCAAGACCCCGAGAGGAATGAAGGGCTCCATCCAACTAGTCGGGTCACTCCTTGTCAGCGAGACACCGTGCGTCGCAGTCAAGACTGACTATCCCAACGTGATTTACTACGACCCGTTCTCTTCCGAGTCGGTAATGTACATCGACTCGGGCACATCACAGCGCATCCAGGAGGTCTCTGGATACTTCCAGTACCGGTTTCACTCTGCCTTTAGCTCGAACTTTCAGGGAGACGCCGGTCTGCAGGCTATGGAGTCGAACGTCGTGCGCGGGTTCGAAGCGCTGGTCGCTGACTGGGACACGTGTCAGATGCTCGACCGTGTTAAAAATCGCGAGAAGGTTCAGCCCATCAATCCTTTCGCACAGCATTCAGCGTAACAGAGGCTTTGTTGCGTGACCTGTCCGGTAGCTGAGTTGGCATGGCTAGCCGCACTTTCCCATATTGCCCAGCGAACACAGCATGTCGCCGTGAGTGGATATCTGACGGCCATCGAGGTGCCGCTCGCATCGATGATCGTCGCGCTGTTGCGCAGCTGGCTGTTGCTGGTGACGATGCTCTGGCTGCTGACCGAATGGCTCCGACCGCGTGGCAACTGGATGATCGTGTCCGTCACTGAAGCGATCACGCTTGCCGCGAGCATCGTGCTTTATCTCACGCGCGGCCGGCTTCGATTCATATGCCCGTGCCCGCGGAGATGAATCGAAGCCGGGCGCTTTCATAGGCGCTCGGTCGTCAAATGAAAGCGCCTGTCGACCGTGGCGAGCAGGCGCTTCGACAGACGAGTGGCGCGCCACTGAATCAGCCGGTCCGACACGCGCGACAGACCGTAGGACACGAACAGCACTGCAATCAGCGTCGCCCCGAAAAGCATGAGCGACGTCTCGCCGTTCTCCTCGCTGAACAGGCCGTCGAAGAAATGAAAGGTCATATAGACGCAGATGAAGTGCCAGAGATAAATGCCATAACTTTCGCGCCCGAGGGCCGCGGCGCAGCGTCGAACCAAGGGCATGCTCGGCGCCGCATGCCCTTTCCTGCGCTCCTTGCGGGCATGGCGCGAGCACACGAACAGCAGGAACGCCACCGCACTGCACGCGGCGAATACAGGCGCGAGCGCATGTGCCTTGTCGAGCCATACACCGAGCGCGGCCGTGACGAGCGCGAAGCCCAACGCAAGCAACAGATAGAGCCACGACACGCGCCCGGTCACATCGGATGCGCCGAGCAAATGCTAGCGGAACGCGTGCCACGCCCACATGCCGACGATGAAGCACGGCCCCTGTACCGGCAGCCAGAAGTAGCTGAACGTATTGTTGGTCACATTGCATTCGAGCGTGCCGTTGCAATCGCTCATCGACAGTACCGCGAGCGACAGGCCCAGCATCAGGATAGTAGCCAGCAACAGGCGCGTGCGGTTCATCGCCAGAAAAAACAGCAACGGAGCGATCAGATAGAAAAGCATCTCCACGCCGATCGACCAGCCGCCCGGCACGACGTTGTTGATCGCGGTCGGCGACAGCGCATGAAGGAAGACCATGTTGAGCAATACGTCCATCGGGCCATGCGCGCCCAGAATCCATGCACGCTCGATGCCTGAGCGCATCGCGCCGTAGCTGATGAGGCCATAGACCGCGATCGCCGCGTAATACAAGGGCGCGATACGGAAGAAGCGAGGCATTGCGCAGGCGGAGTTTGCCGGCCGATCCAAGGAGCGCGCGCCCATCGTGACGTGCCGCAGTCGCGATGTGTCGGTTGACGACCGCCGCAACGTGATCCGCGCTTTGAGACATCTGCGTAACAGCACGCCTGCATCATTGTCAGCGAGCTGTTACGACACTGCAATCAGCGTCAAAGGAAGTTCTCAAAGCGCAGTTCCTTTATCTGGCTCTCTGGAAGAGCATGTCCGGCTGCAGAAAGTTCTGGGCTCGGCCACTTCCGGCCTTTCTGCCCAGCATTTTGAAGGTCCGTTTCGCGATGCGTTTGGGGCACTCGCGGCTGATGTTCGATATGAAAAGCGCGCACATCGTCGATCAACGATGGCGGAATATGCCTTTCAACGCCGGGAGCGGCCACGACAGGTGGGGGATTGCCAATCAGAAATGCAATGTTATAACATTCTGACCGCTGCGTGCTGTCGCGCCTATGGTTGACGGCGCATCGTGGCCCGACACGACGTCCACCCTGGAACGACAACAAGACAATGAACTGCTCGCCGTTATCGCAGGCCGGTATGCTGCTGCTTGCCCTTTCGCTTTGCTCCGGCGCAATCGCTGCCGACAGCGACTCCACGCTTGCCGGCACGTTGGCCGACGCCCGAGGCCACGCGCCCGCCCATGCGGAGATCTCGCTTCAGGACGCCAGCGGCAAAAACGTCGCACGGACGACGGCTGACGCCAGCGGGCACTTCCGGCTCGACCACATCGCGCCCGGCATCTACGCCGTCAACGTGGAGGCCACAGGCTTCGGGACCATCAGCCGCGTCGCAACGGTGACACAAGGACAGGTGCCCGAACCGCTCGCCATCGTGCTTCAGAAAGACACCACGCTCGACGTCACGGTCAATGCGCAGCGTCTCGACCGTGCCCGCAACGGGCTCCTGCCCGAGGTCGGTGCGAGCATCTACCGGATTACCCGGGCGGACATCGACTCGTCGCCGCAAGGCGCGAACACACCGCTCAACCAGGTTTTGCTGCAGGCGCCCGGCGTCGCCAACGATTCGTACGAGCAGCTTCACGTGCGCGGTGAACACGCGAACCTGCAGTACCGCCTCAACGGCATCATCATTCCGGAGCCGATCAGCGGCTTCGGGCAATCGCTCGATACCCGGATCATCGATCAGGTGAATCTCGTGACAGGTGCGCTCCCGGCCCAGTACGGCTATCGCACCGCGGGCATCGTCGACATCCGCACCAGGTCCGGCGACGCCGGCAACGGCGGCACGATCGACATATACGGCGGCAGTCACCAGACGATCCAGACGAGCGCCGACGTGTTCGGCTCAAGCGGCCCGTTCAGCTATTACTTCGCCGGTTCGCTCGGCGAGAACAATCTCGGCATTGAGGCGCCGACTTCGGATGGCAGCCCATTGCACGACCACACGCGCCAGGGCAACGGCTTCGGTTACATGTCGTACCTGCTCAACCCGCTCACGCGCGTGAGCGTGATGTTCGGCACTGCAGGCAACCAGTTCCAGATTCCGAATACGCCGGGGCTCGCCCCCGTCTACACGCTGAACGGGTAGTCCACGTTCAACTCGGCGGATCTCAACGAGACCCAGTCGGAACTGAACAACTTCGCGGTCCTGGCGCTGCAGGGCACCAACGGGGGCGCGCTCGACTATCAGGTGGCGCTCTTCACGCGCTATACACGCACCAAGTTCAATCCGGACCCGGTCGGCGACCTCATATTCAACGGCGTTGCTTCCGAGGACTTCCACAGCAACCAGGCCAATGGCGTCCAGACCGATTTCACCTGGCGGCTCAATGATCACCACACGGTGCGCGCGGGTCTCCTGTTCCAGCAGGAACATGCCGTGTTCGACAACACCGTGTCCGTGTTTCCCGTCGACGCGAACGGCAACTAGACCTCCGACCAGCCGCTCACGATTCAGGATTCGAACAGCAAGACAGGCTACCTGTACAGCCTCTATGCGCAGGATGAATGGAAACTCGCGCCGAAGCTGACACTCAACGATGGTCTGCGCTACGACCGCATGGACCAGTATGTGCACGCCGGTCAGCTGAGCCCGCGCGTCGGCCTCGTGTACCAGCCGACCAACGCGACGACGCTGCATGCCGGATACGCGCGCTACTTCACGCCGCCTGCGTTCGAACTCGTGTCCGACTCGACGATCAGCAAGTTCAACGGCACAACCAACCAGAGCCCGACCTCGCAAAACGATCCGGTGAAGCCCGAACGCGCCGATTACTTTGACATCGGCATCACGCAGCGCCTCACACCTGCCCTGACCGTTGGACTTGACGCGTATTACAAGCGTGCCAGCGATCTGCTCGACGAGGGGCAGTTCGGCACAGCACTCATCTTCACGCTATTCAACTACCAGTATGGGCGCGTCTACGGCGTGGAGTTCACCTCGAGCTACCATCAGGACAACGTGACGGCCTATCTGAACGTCGCGTACAGCCGGGCGCAGGGTAAGAATATCGAATCGGCGCAATTCAACTTCAGCGCTGACGAACTGGCCTACATAGCGAACAACTGGGTCTACCTCGATCACGATGAGCGCATTACCGCCTCGTTCGGTGGCACCTATACCCTGGCCCAGACGACTTTCACGACCGATGCGATCGTCGGTAGCGGCCTGCGCAGCGGTTTTGCGAACACCGATCGGCTGCCATGGTATGCGCAGATCAACCTCGGTGTGATCCAGCACTTCAACGAACCGCTGATCGGCAGGTTCGATGCGCGGCTCGTGCTGGTCAATGCCTTCGGCCGCGTATATCAGTTGCGCGATGGATCCGGCATCGGCGTGGGCGCGCCACAGTATGGTCCACAGCGAGCGATATACGGCGGGCTTAGTAAACACTTCTGATCACTTCTGCGCGAAGGAGCCCAAATCATGAACGAATGGAACGGTGTTGCCGAGGCGTTGAGGCTCGGCGGCTGGGTCATCTACCCACTTAGTCTGCTGGCGGTCGTTGCGCTCGCGATCACCTTCGACCGGGCGTACGTCTGCTGGCGCTACGCGCGAATGCCGCGCAATGGCGCCGCGCATCCACTGCCGGGCGAGCACGTCTTACGGCGTGTGGACGTGCTGTTCGACGACGACAGCACACCTGTCTGGCGCATCGAAGGGCGGATCGGGAAAGCCGCATCGCAGATCGAGCGCGACATGAGCCGCGGTCTGTGGCTGCTCGAAACGATCGTCACGGCTGCGCCGCTGCTCGGATTGCTCGGCACGATAGTCGGCATGATGCATTCGTTCCGGCTGATCGGCGGCGATGGCGTCGTCAGTCCCTCGGGCGTGTCGGGTGGCGTCGCGCAGGCATTGGTCGCTACTGCCATCGGTCTCATGATCGCACTGGTTGCGCTTTTTGCGTTCAACTATTTTTCGCGACGCGTGGACCGCCTCATGGATGAGATCGAGACGTTCGCGAACGAGCGCCTTGGCGAGCTGCGCCTCTCGCGCGAACGCGCCGGAGCGGCGTCATGAAGCTGAGGCGTGCACGCACGTCGCGACGTGGGCGTATCGAGATCATCCCGATGATCGACGTGATGTTCTTTCTGCTGGCCACGTTCATGCTCACCACGCTGGCGGTGCAGCGCCTCGACGCGGTTCACATCGATCTGCCCCGAGGACATGCGCAGGCGATGCAGGTTGAACAGCCTCTGACGATCTCCGTGAATCGCGCCAATCAGATCTTCGTGAACCAGCGGCCCGTTCGTCTCGATGAAGTGCGCGCCGTCGTGACGAACCTGCTCCACAAGAACTCCAATATTGTTGTGGCTGCCGACGACGGCGCTTCGCACGGTGTGGTCGTGGAGGCGATACTCGAAGCCCGCAAGGCCGGTGCCGAACACTTTCTCGTTGCCGTGCATCGTGACTAAGGCATCGCCGCCGCACCGCACTCGCAACGTGCGTCGCTTTATCGTTGCCGGGACGCTGGCCGCGATGGCATGGTCGTTCTTCCTTTCCCAGGTGCTCTGGCTCGTGGGCTCCGGACAACCCGCGGCACCTCCAAAGGCGATCGAACTGCAGGTCATGGAACTGCCGCCCGCGCCACGCGCAAGCGAAACGCCCCAAGGCAAAGTCCGGCGGGATGCCGTCACCGCGTCCCACGGCACTCCCCCTGTGCAACGCCAGCCGCAGGTGACGCGCAACAGCGCCGTGCAAAAGGCCCCTCGTTTGCTGCCGCTGACACACCTCGCCCCCGACGCCCAGCAAGGCGCCACGGCCACGCGGCAAGATGCGCCCACAACGCCAGAGTCGAAAGCAGCGCCGGCCCCAAGCGACGACATCGCGCAGCACGGCGCGCCATCTTCAGCCGAAGGCTCACCCACGACCATCAGCCAGCAGGCCCGGGTGCTCTCGCAACCCTTGCCGGAGGTACCCGACGATCTGCGCGAGCAGGGTTATCAGGCGATCGCCATTGCCCACTTCACCGTGCACACGGACGGAACATTCGATGTAGAACTGATAAAGCCAACGCAGAATCCGCGGCTGAATCAGATCCTGCTCGCCACGCTTCGGCAATGGCGCTTCTTCCCGGCAATCGAGAATGGTCGGCCCACGGAAACTCATCAGGACGTTCGGGTTCACTTTAACGTGAATTGATACACGAACCGATGAGGCTAGCGGGTACGCTTGCGGCCGCTCAATATCGCTTGACGGTCACTCGCTGGAACCGGGTGACAGGGCGTTCAGGGTCGAACTGAGCCGAACGCTGTCGGACTCAGTACGGCCCAGCCTGTGTGAAAACGCATTGATCGCCTAAACTGAATCAACGCGCTGAGAGCGGGTGACTCATGAAGCGATTCGTTGAAGGCGATGACCGCAAGCAGGTCGCACTACTTCCCGAATGTGTCGATGATTACATCGGCCCGGACAATCCCGTCAGGATCATAGACGTGTTCGTCGACGAACTGAATCTTGCGGAACTCGGTTTCAACGGTGCTACGCCTGCACTCACGGGCCGCCCGTCGTACCACCCGGGCGTAATGCTCAAGGTCTATATCTACGGATATCTGAACCGTGTACCGTCGAGCCGGCGTCTTGAGCGCGAATGCCAGCGTAACGTCGAAATGATGTGGCTAACAGGACGGCTGGCACCGGACTTCAAAACGATCGCCGACTTCCGGCGCGATAACGGCACGGCGATTCGTAACGTATGCCGGCGCTTTGTCGAACTATGCCGTGGACTGAAGCTGCTCTCCAGCGACATGGTGGCCATCGACGGCAGCAAGTTCAAGGCCGTGAACAGCCGCGACAGGAACTACACAGCAGGCAAGATCGACAACCGTCAGCAACAGATTGAGGAAAGCGTTCAGCGATACCTCGACGCGATTGATACCGCGGACCGGACGAGCCCAACAGGCTTCGATGTCAAGACCGTGCGCCTGTACGAGAAGATTGCTCTCCTGCGCCAGCAGATGCGTGAACTCGAGCAGATCAAGGAGCAACTGAAGACGCAACCGGACAAACAGCTATCCCTTACAGATCCGGACTCCCGTTCCATGACCAGCGGCGGCAAAAGAACCGGAACGGTAGGCTACAACGTACAGGCCGCCGTGGACACGAAGCACCACCTGATCGTCGAACACGAGGTGACCAATGTCGGAGGCGATCATGGACAACTCAGCGGGATGGCCCTGGCAGCAGGGGAGGCGATGGGCAAGTCTGGACTGAAGGTACTAGCCGATCGAGGCTACTTTAGCGGCCCTGATATCCGCGCGTGCGAACTGGCCGGCATCAAGGCGTATGTCCCCGAACCACTCACGTCGGCATCCAGGAAGAAAGGTCTCTTTACCAAACGCGACTTCATCTACATCGCGAAAGACGATATCTATCGATGCCCAGCTGGTGAGCGTGCCGTTCATCGATTCACGACTGTTGAGCATGACATGAATCTGCGGGTGTACTGGCCCAGCGCCTGCCCGCGTTGCCATCTCAAGGACCGCTGCTCGCCGAGCGACTATCGCCGCATCCGACGATGGGAGCACGAACATATACTGGAATCCATGCAGCGGCGGCTGGACCGCAAGCCAGAAGCAATGACCATCCGCAGAAGTACGGTCGAGCACGTCTTCGGTACGCTCAAGCACTGGATGGGTGCCACACACTTCCTGACGCGGAAGCTTGGGCCGGTGAGTACCGAAATGAGCCTTCAGGTGTTGGCCTACAACCTTAAGCGCGTCATGAATATACTTGGGTTTGCGAGGACAATGAAGGGCCTGAGAACGGCTGGAGGATGAGGCCCGAGGGGCCTTCTTGCGGCTTACGCCGTTAGCGCGATTGCTCGACCTTCCAAACGACGCTTCAGCTGCCCGATGAATTTGCCTCGACAGCAAAAGGTCTGTTTCCACACAGGCTCGGCCAACTTCTGCCGTTCGCCAACGAACAGTCGCTTCCATACGAAAGTCAAAAATCGCGCCGAAACGGACCTCTGGTCAGAGGCTTGCGCAGCATTTGAACCAAGATAAGCCGTCACGTGACGAAGTTTCTGCCTGAACCGGCATTTTTTTTCTTTGCAGCGACGGCTGAGTCCCTAAAATAAGATTCGTTGGCAAGATATGCAGCAGCACTGACGCGATTGCTGATCGCTGTATAGCCATCGACTTGCGCGTCATGCGTCGTCAAACTGCACTGCTTCACTCCCCGCGAGACATCTCACGCGAGGGACACCGCGGTCGATCCGTGTATTGGGATGACCCTTTCCTAGGAGGGTACCGACATGGACACAGAATTTCTGAACTTGGAGACGTATTTGGAAGAAGGCTCCCGAACGCGGCTCAGGCTGTCTTATGAGCGGTTGCTGAGACAGCGGACGCTTGTCGCTCGGCTTGCCGCGCTTGATTCGATGATTAGCGTTCGGGATGCGTTTCACGGCACTGAACGGTTCCCGCGAACTTTCCCTCCCCGGCCAGACGAACAGCAGATCAGGAGCGGCACCTTTCTGACAGTATCCGTCAAAGCCTGCCGCAATCCCCTTTGCACGGATGGTAATCTCGTCATAGGCGGTGAACGCCAAAAGGACCAGATGCTGGGTACGGGCGTCATGTCGCAATTCGCGTGCGAATCGGAATCCGTCCGTGCCGGGCATGTTGATGTCGAGCAGGGCGATCTCCGGCATCCACGCAGCCATGGCGGCCAACGCCGCGGGGACACCCACGGCGAATTGCGTCCCGTATCCCGATGCGGAGAGCGCGGCTGCAATACGAGCAGGCGAGGCGGTTCGTTTCCCTGTCGCTGAGGGAGGGTGCGCAACGTCCATCGCGCAGTGGGGAGGAACGGATTCATACGCGCAAGCGCTTCTGGTAGGCTCAATATTCCTCGCTGCGAGCACGGGCTATTCCCGCCCAACTACGTCAGCCCGGCGGTAGCAACGGCCCGGGCAACCTGGAACGCCGCCTATTTGTCTGTGCCAGTCCTTCCAGTCGAGGGAGAGTCCATGCGGCTTGCTGATTTATTTCGCAAAATGCCGAGCCCATCCTAGCGCAGTGGGAGGCGTTCGCCGCCACACTGCTGCCTGCGGCGGCGAACATGCAGTCGTCGGGGCTGCGCGACCATGCACAGCAGATCCTCCTGGCCATCGCAAAGGATCTACGAACTTCGCAGAGCCGGGAAGCGCAGTTCCAGAAATCCGTGGGGCGAGCCCCTGCCCCGATTGACGCAACCGAAGCCGCCGCGCAAACACATGCTTTTCTGAGAGCACGGGCCGGCTTCAGCATCAACCAGATTGCCGCCGAGTATCGCGCGCTGCGCGCAAGCGTGCTTCGCCTGTGGATGGATGATTGCGAGCCCGGCGAGGCCAATCTCGACGACGTCATCCGCTTCAGCGAAGCGGTCGACCAGGCGCTTGCCGAATCCGTCTCCTTTTTCACAGCACAGGTCGAGGAGGATCGAAACCTTCTGCGTGGCATGCTCGGCCACGACATGCGGAGCCCTCTGCAGGCGATTCAGATGACGGCGGCCTATCTCGCGGCACTCAACGCCGGGGGTAAAGTATCGGAAACCGCGGCCCGCCTGATACGGAGCGGAGCGCGGATGCAGGCGCTGCTCGACGATCTGACCGATTTCAACAGGACGAAACTTGGCCTGGGGATCAACGTGGCGCCCCGCAACGTCGATCTGACCCAGGTGCTGGCTGAAGAACTTGACGAACTCCGTGCCATTCATCCCGACAGGCAGATTCTTTTCAACGTTAGTGGAGATTTACGGGACACCTGGGACGGCCGGCGCGTGCAGCAATTGCTTCAGAAGCTTGTTCTCAATGCAATCACGTACGGGGCGAAGGACGCTCCGGTCACCGTCGACGCGACTGGCGATACAACGCAGGTGCGGATAGACGTCAGAAACCAGGGACCTGCCATTGGGCATGCGACGCTCGAGTGCATTTTCGATCCGCTAACCCGTGGCCCGGATCGCCAGACCGCAAGCGGCGCGGAAACGAGCCTGGGGCTGGGTTTGTATATAGCCCGTGAAATCGCCAGAGCCCATCACGGCGCGATTGAAGCGCGGTCCGACGAAACGCAGACAGTGTTTTCGGTATCACTGCCTCGTGCGGAGGAAAGTGAAAAAAATCACTAACGACTCGGAGACCGACGCATGTGTCAAGCGCAGTTACCAGCTGCTGCCGCCGACGAAGAACCATGGGCTTGATCGTTTGAAAGCCGGAGTCGGGCGAGTGACCGTTGGATCTCGCTGAACGGTCATTGCGGGCGATACTGGGTGCGTGACCGCTCAGGTCGAATTGCGGCGATCATCCGTTGCGGGCCGGCAAGGGATCCTCAATTCAGCTATCGGACTGGGTTCGGCCAACTGCGGGCGGAAGACGAGCCGCCCCAATCACTCCGTGCTTCGCAAATATCGGCCTATCTGTCGTTGGCCAACCTTGAACGGATCTCGGCAGCAGAAAGGTCGCGCTGATGTGTGGCAATCTGCCATGTGTTTCCCCACGAATCTCTTACCATCGCTCGCCTGTCGCCGTATGGCATGTCGGTCGGAACTTCGAGTGAGATCGCATTCGCCGCAATCGCCCGCTCGTAGGTCGAATCGGCGTCCTCGACGTAGACATACAGAAACGCCGGCATCGGATCGCGAAGGCCGTCTCCGGCGCTAACCATCACGACGGAATCGCCGATCATGATTTCAGCAGGCCGCCCGTGATGGAGTTCCCCCCGTGCCTGAAACACCATCTTGATAAATGTGATCAAGTTTTCCGGATCCCGTACGACGATTCGGGGCGTGACGGTATGCCATCCATCGGGCTGAAACTTAGCCATGTTGGGTAGCCTCAAAAGAGATTCGCAAGGGCATTGTCCTCCGAGCGCCGGATGTCCGCAAAGGCTCGGGTTATGCCTCTTGCATCGAGCGCACCCCGGAGACCGTCCTCGCGCTTGGTCGTCGGGCGCTGGTCGGCCGAGGCTGTGTGAAAACGCGTCTGCCCCTCCCGACGAGGTTCCACAAGACTAGACAGAGTCGCCGATAGCGAATCGAAGAGAGGCGGTTGATTCGCTTGACGCGAGGAACGCACGGACCTGCTCGGCCGCGTCCGGGGAAAGGCCTGAATGTTCCTCCCGTAGATAATCGATTGTTTGTTCAGGTGACCAAGGCCCCAAGGAAGCCATGTAGTCGTCAACCTCGCCTTGAATTTGTTGCCACGAAGCGTATTGCCGTCGTGACAACACGATCAGGTTACTTCGTGTATAGATCACATATAGGTTCAAGGGCTTCTCGCAGTTGGCTTTCGATTCAACATTCTCGCATCTGACCGCCTAAACTGAATCAACGCACTGAGACCGGGTGACTCATGAAGCGATTCGTTGAAGGCGATGACCGCAAGCAAGTCGCACTACTTCCCGAATGCGTCGATGATTACATCGGCCCGGACAATCCCGTCAGGATCATAGACGTGTTCGTCGACGAACTGAATCTTGCGGAACTCGGTTTCAACGGTGCTACGCCTGCACTCACGGGCCGCCCGTCGTACCACCCGGGCGTGATGCTCAAGGTCTATATCTACGGTTATCTGAACCGTGTACCGTCGAGCCGGCGTCTTGAGCGCGAATGCCAGCGTAACGTCGAAATGATGTGGCTAACAGGACGGCTGGCACCGGACTTCAAGACGATCGCCGACTTCCGGCGCGATAACGGCGCGGCGATTCGCAACGTCTGCCGGCGCTTTGTCGAACTATGCCGTGGACTGAAGCTGCTCTCCAGCGACATGGTGGCCATCGACGGCAGCAAGTTCAAGGCCGTGAACAGCCGCGACAGGAACTACACAGCAGGCAAGATCGACAAGCGTCAGCAACAGATTGAGGAAAGCGTTCAGCGATACCTCGACGCGATTGATACCGCGGACCGGACGAGCCCAACAGGCTTCGATGTCAAGACCGTGCGCCTGTACGAGAAGATCGCTCTCCTGCGCCAGCAGATGCGTGAACTCGAGCAGATCCGCGAGCAATTGAAGACGCAACCGGACAAACAGCTATCCCTTACAGATCCGGATTCCCGTTCCATGACCAGCGGCGGCAAAAGAACCGGAACGGTAGGCTACAACGTACAGGCCGCCGTGGACACGAAGCACCACCTGATCGTCGAACACGAGGTGACCAATGTCGGAGGCGATCATGGACAACTCAGCGGGATGGCCCTGGCAGCAAGGGAGGCGATGGGCAAGTCTGGACTGAAGGTGCTAGCCGATCGAGGCTACTTCAGTGGTCCTGATATCCGCGCCTGCGAACAGGCTGGCATCAAGGCGTATGTCCCCAAACCTCTTACTTCGGCATCCAGGAAGAAAGGTCTCTTTACCAAACGCGACTTCATCTACATCGCGAAAGACGACGTCTATCGATGCCCAGCTGGCGAGCGTGCCATTCATCGATTCACGACTGTTGAGCATGACATGAATCTGCGGGTGTACTGGCCCAGCGCCTGCCCGCGTTGCCATCTCAAGGAACGCTGCTCGCCGAGCGACTATCGCCGCATCCGACGATGGGAGCACGAACATATACTGGAGTCCATGCAGCGGCGGCTGGACCGCAAGCCAGACGCAATGACCATCCGCAGAAGTACGGTCGAGCACGTCTTCGGTACGCTCAAGCACTGGATGGGTGCCACACATTTCCTGACGCGGAAGCTCGGGCCGGTGAGTACCGAAATGAGCCTTCAGGTGTTGGCTTACAACCTCAAGCGCGTCATGAATATACTTGGTTTTGCGAGGACGATGAAGGGCCTGAGAACGGCTGGAGGATGAGGCCCGAGGGGCCTTCTTGCTTCTTACGCCGTTAGCGCGCTTGCTCGACCTTCCAAACGACGGTTCGGCTGCCCGGTGAATTTGCCTCGACAGCAAAAGGTCTGTTTCCACACAGGCTCGGCCACCTCCGGTCGTTCCCCTCCTGACTCGGAAAGACATTCAAACGTCGCTTCCACCTTGAGAGCTGCCGTTACGGCCTTTCGTTTGATCGTTGATATAGACCCGTGCGCTGATCGAGGAAGCGGACGGTACCACGCGCATCGATCGCGAAGTAGAGTGACGACCTCTACACGTCTACCTTCCACCCCTAGTCTCGTTCATCATCCGGGTTGGAGCCAATCTCCTTGACTGTGCGGCCCCGCGCTTACCGAAGGCTGATTTGGTCAGGCGTGGCGTAGCCCTTGCAACTACCCCATACTTCAAGAAACTTGCTCCATAGGGCACAACCCACACAAACTTCGAGGATATTCCGCAGTCCAATGAGCCACCGAGGCAGATCCGTAGATCCCGCGCGCCCATCCGCTGCCGACGGATCGACCGGAAAAGTCGGAGGTCGTATGGTTTGCATGACGAGCTTTCTGCGAACTACAGTTATTGCGATACTTTGCGTATACGTCTTTCTTACTATCGTTCGCTTACTCCGGAGGGTTTTGCGCTGTTTGCGCCGAAAAACACCATCACAGGAGGCGACCGATTCAACGGTCATAATAACTCTCGTCCACGGAACATTTGTTCCCGGCGCTTCGTGGACAAAGCCGAGATCCGGACTTGCGGAGGCTATTGAGAAAGCACCGCCACAGGAGAATGTACTTTTTGATCCGTTCGAGTGGTCAGGCGGGAATTCATTCAGGTCACGATCCACAGCTGCAGCTGACTTGGCCGACAGACTGTCGAAAATTACCCAAAGTCCTCCCGGCCGAAGCAATTCGTTGTCGCACGCAGTCACGCCGGGAATATTGCCATGTCAGCACTTTGTCTAGACGGGCTGCATGAAAAGATAGATGGCATCGTGACACTTTCGACTCCATTTTTGGTCGCGCGCCGCAGACGGGTTCATTACGCAACGTTTTTAGGAACTATGGTTTCTCCCGGGGCTGTATTGTTCGCTGGGTATCTTTTTATTTTAGATATCTTTAGCCTCTATCAACATTTAAGTGAAACAACATTAAAACTATCTTTCATTCCAGTTCTTTTTATGGCGACAACTGTTACAGGCCTATTCGCAAAATATGTAAATTCCATATCAACGCGGCTTATTCAATGTACAAAAAGAGGTGGCGCCGCTTGTTCGGGCAGGGTCCCGAGATTTTTAAGTGGAACCACCGGGGCGTTCATGCTGCCGATTTGATCGCAGGCAGTGTCGCGAAGTATGCCTCATCCGGCGTGCGGTCTTCCAG
>NZ_JAYMRT010000042.1:0-23895 GCF_038900515.1 Burkholderia sp. JPY481 | reverse complement strand
GCGGTCACCAGTCTGGCGCGGCTACGCCTGCGGCAGGGGCAAGGCGATGAAGCGATCGGGTCGCTGAAGCAAACCTACGGGCGTTTCGAAGAAGGATTCGATTCGGCAGACCTCAGGGCGGCGAGGGTACTCATCGAAGAGGTTGGCTAGCGGCAGCGTATGTCAGGACCTTGTTCGGCGAACGGTTCGCCCGAACAACTCGTCCATTAGCGGCATGACGACTCCTGTCCAACCTTGCAGCACTCGCTGAAGCTCACGCAAGTAGTCCTGCTCCGCAGCGTGCCATTCAAGCGAGCCAAAGGGAAAATCCTCGGAATTCTTCTTACCCTGTGCCCTGCGCAGGACAGCCACGCTCATTTCGAGTGCTTGGGCTGCGACGCAGTGAGACTGTTTGTGAGCAATGCCCAGTCGGCTCGCGCACGCGTCGCGAATGCCACGTACGACCGGTGAAGCACTGTCCAGCTGCTCCTCGTCGACGATCAACTCCTCGGCCGACGCCGTCAACGCGACGAAAATGGGTGCTATTTCCGCGGAAAGAATGGCCAACTCCACGTCGTCCTGCCAGCAACTGCACACGCGTCTGGATACGCGCCTTGTTGTCAGAGCTTCGTCGAGCTGTTCGGTGCTCAGCCACTTACCTTTATGCGCATAGGCAGCCAGTTGTGCTATCACCAGGCGATAGAGCATGTCTACACGCGTTTCATCGTCGAGCCTATGTAGACGGTACTGATCGCTCATCATGCCTGTCTCCCACCCGTGCCGAAATTTCTCGGCGTCGGCCGGGTGCAATCACCGGGCCGACGCCACTCCGAGTCGTCGAACAGTTAACCTTTAGACTCCGCGCCAACCTGAACAGCTTCCTCGATGCGTCGACCGATGTCGGCGTCGATCTTCTTCCAGTAGTCGAACGCGTTTTCCAGCACAGGGCTACGCACGCCGCCCAGGAGTGCACCGGAAACGGTCTCGACTAGCCTTTGGCGCTGCACGTCGTCGAATACTTCACGCACCAGATGGCCAGCCTGGCTAAAATCGTCGTCATCCTGACGCAGCGAGTATGCACTACGGACAAAATCGCCATCAGATTCCCAACTGTCGGCGGCCGCCCCCGTGTCGTCAGCCCATGGGCGTCCTGCCGTATTGGGCGCGTAGGTCGGCGCACGTCCGCTGTGTTCGAAGTTCATGTGACCGTCAAACATATAGGTCTGGACAGGAGCCTTCGGACGATTCACCGGCAACTGATGGAAATTCGTGCCGATCCGGGCAAGATGGGCGTCGTGATATGCAAAGGCGCGGCCAAGCAGCATTTTGTCTGGAGACAGGCCGATACCGGGAACCGTGTTGCCGGGAGAAAACGCTGCCTGTTCGATCTCCGCAAAGAAGTTCTCTGGATTGCGATTCAGGGTCATCGTGCCGACTCGAATCAGCGGATAGTCTTTGTGCGGCCAGATCTTGGTCAGGTCGAAGGGATTGATCCTGTATTGCTGCGCTTGCGCGTACGGCATGACCTGAACCGACAGGTCCCACGACGGAAAATCTCCGCGCGCAATGGCGTCGAACAGATCGCGGCGGTGGTAATCGGCATCCCGGCCCGCCATTGCCATTGCTTCTTCATTGCTGAAAAACTTCATTCCCTGCTTCGTATGGAAATGATATTTCACCCAGAATTTTTCACCGGCGGCATTGATCCACATATAAGTATGGGAACCATAGCCATTCATGTTGCGCCATGTACGGGGCAATCCCCGCTCGCCCATCAGATAGGTGACCTGGTGTGCTGTCTCGGGATTCTGGGTCCAGAAATCCCATTGCATATGGTTGTCGCGCAGTCCGGAATCCGGCAGCCTGCGCTGGCTGCGGATGAAGTGCGGAAACTTTATTGCATCCCGGATAAAAAAGATCGGAGTGTTGTTGCCGACAAGGTCATAGTTCCCTTCGTCGGTATAGAACTTCATTGAAAAGCCCCGCACATCTCGCCATGTATCGGGGCTTCCGGATTCGCCCGCTACCGTGGAAAATCGAGTCAACATCGGTGTCCTGGTCCCTTTCTGGAACAGCGATGCCCGCGTGTATTGACTGACGTCGTCGGTTGTCACGAATTCGCCAAATGCGCCGGCACCTTTGGCATGTGGCTGGCGCTCCGCAACCTTTTCGCGGTTGAAGTGCGCCAACTGTTGCAGAAAGTGCACATCGTGAAGCAACAGCGGGCCATTCGGCCCAACACTGAGTGTATTGCGGTCACTAGCGGCAGGAGCGCCGAAGGCCGTTGTTGAGCCAGTTGCAACCGTGTTCGACGAATTTGTTTTACTCATAATGGACCTCAGCCGATTGGTGGTTTCGCCACGCAAGGGGGTTACGAAAGACAGCAGGAAGAGACATCCGGGAAGTTGCTAACCAAGATCAAAGATTCAAACGCGATTCGTTGAAGACCAGATATCCGGTCTCGCGCCTGAAGTCTTGTTGATGCCGGTCAGGTAACGATGATTGTCCGAAACCCGCTCGTTCACCCAGTGTAAAATCGTGAAGAGCTGTGGAATTTTGTCGGCAGACTCGAGAATCCAAGTGTGAGGGGCCATCGGTTGGGGAAGTGGCCGCCCATCCGCAACATCAACCAGAGCGCCTGCTTGCAGCAGCGGCGAGGGCGGCAGTTAGGTCTTTTGCACTCACGGGCTTGATCAGGAACGCACAGGCGCCATTCGCCAAAGCTTGCTGCTGTAGTTCAGGTGTCGGATACGCGGTGATAAATATCGTTGGTACGCGCCGGCTCGTTTGGATTAAAACCAGAAACAGTTCAATGCCCGATAGCCCGGCATCTGCACGTCCGAGATGATGCAGTCGGGCTGCTCTTTTCCGATACATCTCATCAATTCGGCTCCCGATTCGAAGATCTCGACATCGTAGTCGAGCGATCTGAGCAGGCTCGACAGCCCCGAGCGAACCGATGAATCGTCATCGACGACCCAAATTACCTGTGGCTGCTCACGCAATTATTTCTCTCCCACATCGCGCCGACCAACGTGGTGCCGTTTGGATGGTACGCAAACGATTACGTAGGGGTTCATTTACAGTAGAATGTCAGTGTTTAGAAAGCTATGCGATCTGTGATCGCGATAGCGACCTAATATTGCCACCGATCTCGTTTCGCCAGTTTATTAGAAATCATAGGTCCTCTATGTCCCTGTGCACGGCGCATGTGTTTGATGTGCCCGTAACGGGAAGGGAACGCGAATGGACAAAGAAATTCTTCCAGCCGTGCATAGCGGCGACAGGTCGGTCGTTTATGTAATCGACGACGATGCATCGATTCTCTCAGCTCTTTCCAGCCTTTTGCGCTCGTTTGGATATTCCGTACGGACATTTGAGCGGACAGAGGATTTCGTATCGGCTGAGAAGCCGCGTGTGCCAAGCTGTCTGCTCCTTGACGTTCGCCTGCGCGGAGAGAGTGGTTTGGCGTTCCAACTGAGCGCGCGCACGCATCAAGTCGACATGCCAATCGTCGTGATGACTGCGCATGGCGACATCCAAATGTCGGTGGGAGCAATGAAAGCGGGAGCCGTTGATTTCCTTACCAAACCACTGAGTAAGCAGTGCGTTATCGATGCTGTTTCAGCGGCGATCACTCGTCATGCGGAGCAATTGGAAAAATCCCAAACAAAGACCTCGCTTCTGGCTCGGTACGACAAACTGACAGTGCGCGAACGTGAGGTGATCGCGTATGTAGTAAAGGGGCGGCTGAACAAGCAAATTGCCGGTGAAATGAATTTAAGTGAAGTTACGATCAAGATGCACCGGGGTTCGGCGATGAGAAAGCTTGGAGCATCGTCGATTGCCGACCTGCTCAGACAGATGGAGATCATCACGGCAGTGGACTAGGTCCGATATTGACGGGGCCCGGCGCAACACCAGGCACCCTCCTGTCAGGCAGACCGACCAGGAGCCCCATGAATCGCCAGGAAAAGACCGATCGAAAGAACAGTCAGGGCCCCGGTTTGCCACGAGGTTGGAATTTCTCCGGAAATCGGAATTCCCAAAAGAATTGCGATTGCTGGTGCTAGCGCTGGGAAGCCCTTCCATGCGGTCGATCCGCCTGCCAGCACGCCAGGACCAGCCGTCACGCTTGGCTCGAGCACGATGACCGCCATGCCCACCGATGACTATCGCCGAGAGTACTATTCCCATCAAAGTCAAGGTGCCGAGTTGGATAACAGCACTGTGAGCTAGCGGCGCAAAACGAAAGCCGGACGCGCCGACAAGCACAAACGGGGGACCCGCAAGGACCGCTAGCAATCCTCCTTTAAACCAGCCGATTCCGCCGAGAGAAACTGGCTTATTGCCCAGAAGCCACGGCAGCAGTAAAAGACCGGCAGTCGAGTATCGCAGGAAAGCCAGATCGGCGGCACTCAACCCGACGCTGATCCCGCGGCGGCTCACAGCGAGATAGGCGCCCCATATGACAGCAGCTACGATGCCGAAGACTATCCCATACCGCTCCCATACGCGATGAGATGCATCGGCCGGCGCTCGCCCGGTGACGCAGAATCGGAGCGTGGTCTTCAGCCGCACTACCAGCTCGCTGTCCATTGTCACAGGCGAACGATGACCGACTTGAGCTGAGTATAGTGAGCGAGGGCATCCAGGCCTTGCTCCCGTCCATACCCGCTTTGCTTGAAACCCCCACACGGTGTCTGGACAAATCCGCCGCCGTATTCGTTGACGACGATGCGGCCGGCGTCCAATCTTGCCGCAACCCGATGGACGCGTCCAATGTCGCGGCTCCAAATGCCCGCGGAAAGACCGAAATCGCTGTCGTTGGCAATTCGGATCGCGTCTTTCTCGTCCTTGAAGGGGATGACAACCACGACCGGCCCGAAGATCTCCTCACGCGCCAATATGTTCTCGTTGGTGACGCCGGTATAGACGGTTGGCTCCACGTACCAGCCCTCGCTGAACCTTCCGCCGCTCATGGGTCTGCCGCCGATTGCGCAGGTCAGTCCTGCCTTTTCTGCAATCTCGAAGTAGCTGATGATCTTTTCGTACTGAGCCTTTGTCGTAATCGGACCCGACGTCGCATCTGCTTCCGGACCGACGCGCAGTGCGGCGACTTCAGCGACGAGCTTTTCCACGAACGCATCGTGGATGCTTTCCTGGACCAGTAGACGGGTCCCGGCAGCGCACCATTGCCCGCTGTTCCAGGTGAACGCACGCACAGATCCTTTTGCGGCCGCGCCGATGTCGCAATCGTCGAAAACGATGTTGGCCGACTTGCCACCGAGTTCCAGCGTGAGCGGAAGAATCCTTTCGGCCGCCAGCTTGCCCAGTTCCTGGCCCGCGCGCACGCTGCCGGTCAGCGAGATCTTCTGGATGGCCGGATGGCTGACCATAGCGGGCCCAATGACCGAGCCGCGGCCAACGATTACGTTGAAGACACCAGGCGGAAACCCTGCTTCCTCTACTGCCAACGCGGCGAGTTTCACAAGGGATCCGGGCGTATGCTCGGATGGCTTGGCGACAACGCAATTACCGACCGCGAGCGCCGGAGCAATGGCGCGAGCGGCCTGATGCAGCGGCGCGTTCCACGGCAGAATGACGCCGATCACGCCGAAGGGGTCGCGCCGCGTGTAGACGTGGTAGTCCGTGCCGCGGTTGATGATCTCGCCATCCATGCTGTTGACAATGCCGCCATAGTATTCAAAGAACTCGGCCGTGAGTTCGATGAGCGCAGGCATCTCGCGCGCAGGTTTGCCGGTTTCCTGGCTTTCGATCTGTCCCAGCAGGTGGCCGTTGCTGCGGATCACTCGGCCGAGCTCGACTAGCAGACGTCCTCGGTCGGTTGGCGACTTGTCCCGCCAGGCTTCAAACGCTGCGTTGGCGCTGTCTGCCGCAACGACGAAGTCCTCGGCCGTACTCACGGCAATTTCCTTGATCTTCCCGCCGGTCCTTGGGTCGATCTTGTCGGCATAAATTCCATCGGTGGAAGGCCGCCGTTGTCCGTCAATGTAGCTGTCGATTCGCGGGCAGCTACTGTTCGTGTCAAGCATGGTCTGGCCTCCTCAGGGAGTATCGGCGGAGTCGAAGTCAGTCGAGACCGACACGGTACGCCACTGCTGAACGATTTCCGCATCCGAAGCCTGCTTTGCCTGTATCGCGGCGACGGTGTCGCTGCCAAGCGGCAGCCGCACTGGCGGGGCAGGAGAGTCGGCAAACCCTACGATCACGCGTGCCAACTTCTCGGGGTCCCCTGGCTGCGCATGATTGAGGTCGGAAGCTCGTGTCCTCACCAGGCCGGCTGTTCCGCTGTAATCCTCGATCTGGTTCTTGCTCACCGAGAGCGAGCTCGAGTCGAGGAAATCAGTACGGAAATAGCCGGGCTCGACAACGGTCACGTGGATTCCGAGAGGAGCCAGCTCATGATGGAGTGCTTCCGAAAGGCCTTCGACGGCGAACTTCGTGGAACAGTAGACTCCGAAGCCCGCGGAGCTGCGGTAGCCGCCAATTGACGAGATGTTGATGATGCGACCGGATCTTTGGCGACGCATGTGCGGAAGTACGGCGCGCGTGACGCCCAGCAAACCAAATACGTTCGTGCGATACAAGCGTTCGACTTCGTCAGAAGTCGCCTCTTCCACGGCTCCAACCAGGCCGAATCCAGCGTTGTTGAGCAAGACGTCAATGCGCCCGAATTTCTCCACGGCTTTTGCAGCCGCGTTCACTGCATCCTGTTCGCTCGTCACGTCGAGCCGAACGGGAAGAAGATTGGGAGGGGTGCCGAGCTTTTCGGTCACTGCGCCGACATTGCGTGCAGTGGCGACAACGTTATCGCCCTGAGCGAGTGCGAGTTGAGCGATGCGCGCACCAAAGCCGCGCGATGCGCCGGTGATGAACCAGGTCTTCATGGCGTTTCTCCTGTCTTTGAGCCAGAGCCAGCAATGGCGTCGGGTGTCGTGGTCAAATGTTGTTTTTCCATGCCGCGACCTGGTGCGCTTTAAGCATGTCCTCGATCTGTTTCGGCATCACGTTGCGAAACTTCCCTGTATCCGCGGGAACGATTTCGATCATTCGATCGATCATTTCCTGCGCATCCATCTTCCCTTCGGGGGTCGCGAAGAAATCGTCGAACCCTTTGCGGAGGTCGGCGCGCTTGGTGAAATTCTTGCTGTCGTCCAGCCAACGGAATGGGTTATCCGCCATCGTCTCGTTGTAACCGGTGTAATAGGCTCCCGGATTGATCGTTTGGACCTTGATTCCGTAAGACTTCAATTCGTGCTGAAGTGCTTCAGCGATCGACTCAAGCGCATGTTTCGTCGAAACATAGGTGCCCCAATTGGCCGGTGTGAAGAGCCCCCCCATCGACGAGGTGAAGACTACTTTTCCCTTCTTGCCCTGTGCCGCCCACTTCTGGACGACACCTTGCGTCAGTACCAGAGGAAGAAACACGTTGACTTCGAAGTTCTTGCGGACCAGTTCAATGGGGATCTCCCACACGGGGCCGGCCTCTCCCATCCCAGCGTTGTTCCAGAGGACATCGAAGTCCCAGCTCTGTGCCTGTTTGATGTCATAGGGGTCCGTCAGGTCGAGCCGCTCAATCCGGAAATTCTTCAGCCCAAGCGCTGCAGCTTCCTCGCGCAGCGGTGTTACCTGAGAAGAAACTTGTGTGGTCGCGATGATGGAATGGCCATTTTTTGCCATACCAACGGCGGCGCCCTTGCCAAAGCCGGAACCCGCCCCGGTGATCAGGACTGTTTTGGACATGATCGAATTTCCTTGGAAAATGTGCGATGAAAGAGCTGGATTAGTGCGTAAGCGTCTGAAAAGCTGCGAACGCCGCCTGTGCGACTTCGAGGTCCTGTTCCACCGTGCCGCCCGATACACCGAGGGCGCCAATCACGATCCCGTTGGACGCTTTGAGTGGAATGCCACCACCGAAAGGGGCAAGACCGCCATTGGTCAACTCGAGGCCGGGAGCGGGTGCGCCTGGCTTGCAGAACTCCCAGACGGCCTCGCTATTTGCCTGAAACAGCACCGCGGTCGATGCCTTGCGGATCGCGATGTAGATCGATGCAAGGACCGCTCCGTCCATTCTGCGAAGCGCTTTCAGATGCGCTCCCGCGTCGACGACGACGATAACTACGGGAAGACCAAGATCGCGTGCCTTTTCCTCCGCTCCATCGATGACGGTTTGTGCCTGACATGACGTGATCAGCATCGCAGTTCGCTCCTTAGGGCCAGTCGACTGTGAATGATTGTCGGAGCGCCGTTGTGGGGGCGAGTGTAGTGTTGTGAAGAGACGTGAAATCCCACGGGGCGAGGGCTTCCGTCCGTTTGCGAGGACAGAGCCGGGCGTCGGGCTTCCGTATTTAACGGGCGAGGGGATTTACAGCGGCGGGCGAACGAATCGATCCTGGCAAGGCAGCGCGGATGGGTTGGCGGCTGTCCTCCGACTTCCGCGCGGCGCGAACGTGGCCGGGCAGGATGTCGCCTTAATACCTCTTCACAAGACTACACTCACGCCACAACGCGGCTTTGGACAATCATCCATCATCAAACGACGCATGTCTGTTTCCATCGAAAACAACACCGCTCATAGAATGGATGAGGCCAATGGACGATCCCCGCGACATCAACATAGTCAGGCGTAATCTGCTCATTTCCGGCGCTCTGTCGGCGACCGCGCTGGCGGTACCGCTGTCATCGCTACAGGCGCAGGAAGCTCCGTTCGACGAAACTGCCGTAACGCCTGCGCCGGTGATATCCGACGTCACCCTGCGCGTCAATGGTCAGTCGCATGAGCTGAAACTGGATACGCGCACCACGTTGCTCGACGCCTTGCGCGAACATCTTCACCTGACCGGAACGAAGAAGGGTTGCGACCACGGGCAATGCGGCGCCTGCACGGTTATCGTCGACGGTCAGCGTATCAACTCTTGCCTCACGCTGGCCGTCATGAACGAGGGAATGGACATTACTACCATCGAAGGCCTCGGCAATAAAGACAAGTTGCATCCCATGCAGGCCGCGTTTATCAGGCACGACGGCTATCAATGTGGCTACTGCACTCCTGGTCAGATCTGTTCCGCCGTCTCTGTGCTGCATGAAATCAGCGAAAACATTCCGAGTCTCGTCACACCCGATCTGGCGGCTGCGCCGCAAGTTAACGTGGACGAGATCCGGGAGCGCATGAGCGGCAACATCTGCCGTTGCGGCGCTTACTCCAACATCGTCGAGGCGATTCTCGAAGTCGCAGGGAGAACGGCATGAGGGCCTTCACTTACGAGCGCGCGCATACGCCCGCGGAAGCCGCCGCCGCAGTGGCACGGACCCCTGGCGCGAGGTTCCTCGCTGGCGGTACCAATCTGCTCGACCTGATGAAACTGGAGATAGAGACGCCCGCGCATCTGATCGACGTCAACGGTCTCGCGCTCGACAGAATCGAGTCCACTCCAGAGGGCGGACTGAAGATCGGCGCGCTCGTGCGCAATACCGCGTTAGCGACGCACGAGCGCGTGCGCCGTGACTACGGGCTGCTCTCGCGCTCAATCCTCGCCGGCGCTTCAACGCAACTTCGCAACAGGGCGACTACTGCGGGCAATCTGGCCCAGCGCACACGCTGTCCATACTTTTACGACACCAACCAGGCCTGCAACAAACGTGTTCCAGGCAGCGGCTGTTCGGCTCTTCATGGCTTCAGCCATCAGCATGCCGTCATCGGCGCGAGCGAGGCTTGCATCGCCACCTTCCCGAGCGATATGGCAGTCGCGCTGCGTGTGTTCGATGCAACGGTCGAAACCGTGCAGGCGAATGGCACGACGCGAATCATCCCAATCGCTGATTTCCACAAGCTCCCGGGCAACACGCCGCACATCGACAATGTGCTGGAGCACGGTGAACTGATCACCTCGGTGACGCTGCCCAAGCCTCTTGGCGGCTATCAGTTCTATCGGAAGGTACGCGACCGCGCTTCTTATGCGTTCGCGCTGATTTCTGTTGGCGTAGTGGTTCAACCCGACGGTACGGGACGCGTCGCACTGGGCGGCGTCGCGCACAAGCCGTGGCGCGTCGAGGCTGCTGAGCAGTACCTTCCCAGCGGTGCCAAACCCGTTGCCGAACGCCTGCTCGCGGGCGCGAATCCGACCCACGAGAACGAATTCAAGATCGCTCTGGTCCAGCGCACGCTAGCCGCCGTGCTGGCGGATGCCAAGAAAGGCTGATGCCATGAAATTCAATACCCCCGCGACCACCAATCCCATCGACCAACTCAAGGTTGTCGGCAAACCGGTAGACCGCATCGATGGCCCTCTGAAAACGACCGGTGCGGCGACCTATGCTTATGAACATCACGACCCGGTTCCGAATGCGGCCTACGGTTACGTGGTCGGTTCAGCGATCGCCACGGGACGCATCGAGTCGATCGACCTGCGTGCCGCCAGTCGTGCCCCCGGCGTTCTTGCCATCGTCACGGCCGAGAATGCCGGCAATCTCGACAAGGGCACGTTCAACACAGCGCGGCTGCTCGCAGGCCCGGAAATCGAGCACTACCACCAGGCGATTGCGCTCGTGGTCGCCGAGAGCTTTGAGCAAGCCCGCGCTGCATCGCAGCTCGTCAGCGTCAAGTACGCTCCGCGTCGAGGTCAGTACGTGCTTCGCGAGGCAACAGATACCGCGATTGCTCCGAAGGAGAATCCATTTAGCGGACCTGCCGATACCAGAGTGGGCGATTTCGAAGGGGCCTTTCGATCGGCGGCCGTGAAGCTGGACGCCACTTACACCACGCCCGATCAAACCCATGTCGCGATGGAGCCACATGCAACGATCGCAGCCTGGAGTGGCGATAAGCTGACCTTGTGGACTTCAAACCAGATGATCAACTGGAGTCGTGGCGACGTCGCCAAAACGCTCAGAATCCCAAAGGAGAATGTGCGTTTGATATCGCCCTTCATTGGCGGCGCTTTCGGCGGAAAGCTATATATTCGTTCCGACGCCATCCTCGCGGCGCTGGGCGCGAAAGCCGCGAAGCGTCCTGTGAAAGTCGCACTGCATCGGCCACTGATCGTCAATAACACGACTCATCGTCCCGCCACCATTCAGCGCGTCCGCATCGGGGCGCGGCGCGACGGCACGATTACCGCGATCGGACATGAGTCCTGGTCAGGGGACCTGCATGGCGCCAGGTCGGAAATGGCGGTCGGCCAGACGCGGCTTCTTTACGCCGGCGCCAATCGGATGACTGCCACGCGGCTCGCCGATCTCGATCTGACGGAGGGCAACGATATGCGGGCTCCGGGCGAAGCGCCCGGCATGATGGCGCTCGAAATCGCAATGGACGAGATGGCGGAGAAGCTGGGTATCGATCCGATCATGTTCCGCATCATCAACAATACCAAGGACGATCCCGAGAATCCCGCGAGGCCGTTCTCGCAACGCCGTTTGACCCAGTGCCTGCGCACCGGCGCCGAGCATTTCGGCTGGAGCAGGCGCAGCGTGAAGCCAGGCGCTACGCGAGATGGCCGCTGGCTGATTGGCATCGGAGTGGCAGCGGCTTTCCGCAATAACCTTGTATATCCTTCTGGTGCACGCATCCGTCTGAGTCGCGCAGGCATCGTCACGGTCGAGACCGACATGACCGATATCGGCACGGGCAGTTACACGATCATCGCGCAAACCGCGGCCGAAATGATGGGTGTGCCGCTGGAAAAGGTCGTGGTGAGGCTAGGAGATTCAACCTTCCCCGCCGCTTCCGGTTCCGGCGGGCAATGGGGAGGGAACTCCTCGACCGCTGGCGTATACGCCGCTTGCGTCAAGATGCGTGAGACAGTCGGGCGGAAATTAGGATTCCAGGCGCAGGAACTCGACTTTTCCGACGGTATGGTCCGGGCCGGTTCACGTGCTGTCCCGCTGGCACAGGCTGCTTCAGATGGCGAACTGGTGGTCGAGGACACGATCGAGTTCGGCGATCTGGCCAGGCGCTACCAGCAATCGACGTTTGGGGCGCATTTCGTCGAAGTCGCTGTGGATGCCTACACGGGAGAGACGCGCATTCGCCGGATGCTCGCCGTGTGTGCGGCCGGACGCATTCTGAATCCGAAGTCGGCGCGCAGTCAGGTGATTGGCGCGATGACGATGGGCGTCGGGGCCGCATTGATGGAGGCTTTGCTCGTGGATCAGCGGGCCGGCTATTTCGTCAATCACGACCTGGCCAGCTATGAAGTGCCGGTGCACGCCGATATTCCACATCAGGAAGTGATTTTCCTCAACGAGACTGATCCGACGTCTTCACCGATGAAGGCCAAGGGAGTGGGCGAGTTGGGGATCTGCGGTGTGAGCGCGGCCATTGCGAACGCAATGTACAACGCCACTGGCGTCCGCCTTCGCGACTACCCGATGACGCTGGACAAACTCATTTCGAAACTGCCTGACGTTACCTGACGACACGCAACAATACAAAAGGAGTCCGAATATGGAGGCGCATTCGAATGTTGTCGATCCGTGGATGATGACTATTGGCATCCTTGGACAACTATCGGGCGAGAAGAGCTCGGATAGCAAGCTCGCATCAGAGTGGACGCGATGGTCGGAACGTTCGGCAGGAAAGCGGGCAGACGGACTCACGATACGCTTTTTGGAGCGTGGCACGACAACGAGCGTCACGCTCGCGTGGCTGGACCCGTTGCGGTGCGCATATGGAAACCAGGAATGGCATCTTACGCGTGCCCGTCGCTCAGGAGTATGTGCAGTCAGCGGTCGCCATATCCAGTGCGACGAGTACGTCTACCGGCCCCAACGTAGGCGTCCTCAGGCTGTGAACGCAGACGCGATGATCCTTAGAGATGAATTGGAGAAACGCTTGTAAGCGAATGCGGCAAGCGCTGCCGGGAATCGGGTTGGCTGTCCTCGGGGCGCGTGCACGCAACACTACAGGAACATGAGCATGGGACAAGAAGAGGCCGGCATTTCGGTAGCACCAGCTGCGCCGATGCGGGACGATGACATAGACGTCGCTGGCTTCGCCGTCTCGCGGCGCACCTCATGGACGAGACGCCTCGTCCAAATCACGGCATTGTGGGCGCTCGTCGAATTTCCCATGGAATACTGGGTCGCGCCAGACGACACGCAGCGGCTCGCGCTTGCGCTTGCCACCGCAATCTGGCTTCTTCTCGCGTTATTTGTGCTCAGGGGCAACGCGGCGGCGCGCGGCACGCTTGCCTTCCTGTGTGTGCTGAGCGTTCTCGCCATCGCGCCGGCGTTACCTGCCGAGTACGCGGTGTTTCGTGTCGCGTTCTGGTTGTCGTTGGTCGAATGCGCGCTGAAAGGCCTGCTATTCGTTGTTTTGCTGTCACGTCCTACCGCCACGTCTGCGTGACCTTCAGCGCATGCCGCACGGTATTGCCTTATTGGCTTCACCGCGGCGAACCGGTCTTTAGTGTCTGCGCCGCAGCGACGAGTCGCCGTGCTTTTTCCCTGACCGCCGCATAGTCGCCGGACGCCGCATCGGCCGTCAGATAGCCTCCTACTCCCACTGCGATCACTCCACGAACAAACCATCGATCCAGGTTCTCGGATGAAACGCCCCCGCTCGGCATGAATACGGCCTGTGGGAAGGGAGCGGCGAGACTTGCAATGTAGTCGGGGCCGCCCGTTTTGGCGGGGAATATCTTCACGATGTCAGCGCCAGCCTCCAGCGCCGACAACGTTTCGGTTGCCGTAAATGCGCCGGGTACCGACACGACACCATACTTCGAGCATGCCCGGATCATTTCCGGGACGACTGCGGGAGAAAGCAGGAACGTAGCCCCCGCGTGTATAGCTGACGCCGCCGTCTGTGCGTCCAGCACTGTTCCGGCGCCTACCGTGAGATTGGCAACCTTCGCGAGGCGTTCTATCACGTGCAGTCCGCGTGGCGTCGTCAGTGCGACCTCGATACAGGTGATGCCCGATTCGTAGCAGGCCATCGCCGCGTTCAATGCAATGTCCGGATCATTCTCCCGGATAATCGCCACGATTCGCGAAGAACGGATTGCTTCCAGAGTGACTGCCTTATCCATGGTTTTTCCGCCTATGAGTGGGCGGCGCATCTCAACTACGGCCGACACGGTGCGCCTGATTTATGTTTGCTCACATGCAATTATGTACGCGTATGTGAGATAAGTGTATGCATGTCGGTGCGCCACCCACAGCTCCCTACTGCGGCAGAACGTCGCGGTTCATATCCGTAGCATGCCCCGCCGGGCTCCGCGCGATTCGGGTTAGACATGATGTTCTGTGCCTGCCGCCCAACCTCGAAGCCTTGCCTGGTACGACATTGCTGCTGTCATCGATGCGTCCTCCCGTGCGCGCCGGTGCTTCGTCTCTCCAATGTCGATGCCCCGCAGCAGTGCCCCGCCGCCGCTTCTCGGCCGCACTAGCGGCTGTTTGTATGGGTTGGATCTGACGTACAATCAATTTCTGTATGCAACGAGTATCCATTGTTGTATGGGTTAGGCAGGGCAATCCACGTGCATAGCAGGCCGCATCAAGCGACGTTCCTCAACCGCTTGCGGGATCTTCTTCGCTCATTTCCCTGCCGCTTTCACAGCGACCAAAGACCAAGGTTTGTGTATGAGAGAAATCTGCGGGAAGTTATTTCGTATCGCTTTAGCGACTGCCGGACTGGCGAGCCTGGGCGGCTGCGGTTGGGTTCTGTTCGACTCCAAGGGAAGTGTCGGCCTACAGGAGCGCGACTTGATCGTGCTGTGTATCGGGTTGATGCTGATCGTCGTCATCCCCGCCATCCTGCTGACCTTCTTTTTTTCGTGGCGTTATCGGGCATCCAATCACGAAGCCACGTACGCGCCTGAGTGGGCGCACTCCACGAAGATCGAGATTGTCGTGTGGGGCGTCCCTATCCTGATCATCGTCGCGCTTGCGGCCATCGTCTGGAAGTCGACGCACGAGCTGGACCCCTACCGTCCTCTCGACGTGCCGGGGCAGCCCATCAACGTGCAGGTCATCGCCACCGACTGGAAGTGGATCTTCATTTATCCGGAACTCGGAATCGCCACGGTCAATCAGTTGGTCTTCCCCGCACATCGTCAGGTGGCCTTCAGCATCACGTCGAACTCGACAATGGGGACGTTCTTCATCCCGCAACTTGGCGGCCAGATCTATGCGATGGCCGGTATGCGCACCCAGCTGCATCTGATGGCCAACGAGGAAGGAAAGTATCGCGGCATGTCGGGCAACTTCAATGGTCCGGGTTTCTCGGACATGAAGTTCGTTGCTACGGCGACGACTGAGGACGAATTCCAGCGATGGGTGGCACAGGTGCGCACCTCACCGATCGCACTGGATTTCAGTGCCTTCCAGAAAGTGGCAAAGCCCAGTCAGGGCACGGGCGTTGTTCACTTCTCGCAGGTCCAATCAGGCCTTTTCAAGGCGGTGATCGATCAGTTCGTCAATCCCGGGGCGGCTGCATCGATACATGCCGCCCTGGACGTTGGCGCCCCGTCGAAAAAAAAGGAGTGACACAAATATGTTCGGCAAATTGACATGGGCAGACGTGCCATTGCACGAGCCCATCATCGCGATCACCCTGGCGGCGATCGTGCTCGGCGGTATGGCAGTTCTAGCCGCGATAACGTATTTCAGGAAGTGGACGGTGCTCTGGACCGACTGGATCACGACGGTCGATCATAAGCGCATCGGCATCATGTACGTGCTCGTGGCGATTGTGATGCTGCTCCGCGGCTTCGCCGACGCGATCATGATGCGTGCCCAGCTCGCGCTCGCCGGGCCCGGTCACTCGGGCTTCCTGCCGCCCCACCACTATGACCAGATCTTTACCGCCCACGGCGTGATCATGATCTTCTTCGTCGCGACGCCGTTTATCGTCGGGCTGATGAATATCGTCGTGCCGTTGCAGATCGGGGCGCGCGACATGGCATTCCCGTTCCTGAATGCGTTCAGCTTCTGGATATTCGTCGTTGGTGTGGTTCTGGTCATGCTCTCGCTCGGTGTCGGCGAGTTCGCGCAGACGGGGTGGGTTGCCTATCCGCCATTGTCGGACCTGGAGTTCAGTCCAGGAGTGGGGGTCGACTACTACATATGGGCGTTACAGGCGTCCGGGCTCGGGACGCTGCTGACCGGCGTGAACCTCTTCGTCACGATCCTGCGGATGCGCGCACCTGGCATGTCGCTGATGAAAATGCCGATCTTCACGTGGACCGTATTCGTGACCTGCGTGATCATCGTTGCCGCATTCCCGATCCTGACCATCGCGCTCGGCGCGCTTGCGCTGGACCGCTACCTCGGTTTCCATTTCTACACGAACGAACTGGGCGGCAATCCGACCATGTACGTGAATCTCGTGTGGGCGTGGGGACACCCAGAGGTATACATTCTCGTCCTGCCGTCGTTCGGAATCTTCTCTGAAGTCACGGCGACTTTCGCCCGCAAAAAACTGTTCGGCTACAAGTCGATGGTAGGCGCGACCCTGGCGATCGGCATCCTGTCGTTCCTCGTGTGGTTGCACCACTTTTTCACGATGGGCTCGGGCGCAAACGTCAATAGCTTCTTCGGCATTATGACGATGATCATCGCGATTCCGACGGGCGTGAAGATCTTCACCTGGCTATTCACGATGTATCGCGGGCGGGTCGAGTTCACTACTCCGATTCTCTGGACGCTGGCGTTCCTCGTAACGTTCACGATCGGCGGTATGACGGGCGTGTTGCTCGCCATTCCTGGCGCCGACTTTCTGCTTCACAACAGCCTGTTCCTCGTCGCGCATTTCCACAACACGATCATCGCCGGTGCGCTGTTCGGCTATTTCGCCGGCTTCAACTACTGGTTTCCGAAAGTTTTCGGCTTCAAGCTCAACGAGCGTCTCGGCAAGTATTCGTTCTGGTGCTGGATCATCGGTTTCTACCTCGCGTTCATGCCGCTTTACATGCTCGGCTTCATGGGCATGACGCGACGGCTGAATCACTACGACGACCCGACATGGACGCCATACCTGCAGGTGGCCCTGGTGGGTGCGGTCTTCATTCTCGCGGGTATCGGCTTCCTCGTCGCGCAGGTGTTCGTCAGCATCCGCGATCGCAAGCAAAACCTCGACCTGACCGGCGACCCGTGGAACGGGCGCACGCTGGAATGGGCGACGTCTTCACCGCCGCCGTTCTATAACTTCGCGGTGACGCCGCGTGCGAGTTCGATCGATGCCTTCCACGAGGCCAAGAAGCGTGGCTTGCCGCCGCCGCCAAAGAAGTATGAGCCGATCCACATGCCACGCAGCACCGGCGTGCCGTTCATCGTGAACGTATTCATCCTGCTGCTGTGCTTCGCGCTGATCTGGCATATCTGGTGGCTCGCCGGCGTGAGTTTCATTGCGACGATCGCCACGCTCATCATTCGTTCGTACGACGACCACACCGACTACTACGTGCCCGCCGAGGAAGTGGAACGCATCGAGAAGGCGCGCCTCGGGGTCTCCAACAACCAGGAAGATCTGGAACATGAATACGCAAACGCTTAAGCATTTGTACGCCAGCGAGCATCACGACCACGACGCCGGCTCGGTCAAGGTGCTGGGCCTATGGGTCTACCTGATGTCGGACTGCATTCTGTTCGGCTCCCTGTTCGCATCGTATGCCGTATTGACCAGCGCCTTCGCGGGTGGTCCCGGTCAGAGGGATATCTTCGAACTTCCGTACGTGCTGGTGGAAACATTCGCGCTGCTGTTATCGAGCATCACGTACGGCTACGCGATGCTTGCCGTACACAGGCGCGATCAGAAAGCCGTGCTGCGCTGGCTCGCCTTGACCTTTCTACTCGGCGCGGCATTCATCGGGATGGAAATCAATGAGTTCCATCACCTGATCTCGCTCGGCTATGGACCGCAACGCAGTGCGTTCCTCTCTGGCTTCTTTGCGCTCGTCGGTACGCATGGCTTGCACGTCGCCTCCGGACTCATCTGGATGGCGGTGGTTCAGCACCAGGTCGCGACCAAAGGCCTGACGGCCACGAACATCACGCGCCTGTCGTGCCTGAGCCTTTTCTGGCACTTCCTCGATCTGGTCTGGATCTGCGTGTTCACGATTGTCTATCTCCTGGGAGTGCTCTGACCATGGCAAATCATCCAACTACCCGTGCTGGGGCAGCTCACGGCAACGCGAAGGGTTACAACACCGGCTTCGTCCTGTCGATCCTGCTTACGGTGATCCCGTTCGCACTCGTCATGCACCCAATGCTGCCGCGCGCGACGACTGCCCTGGCGGTCCTTGTGTTTGCGGTGGTCCAGGTAGTGGTGCAACTCGTGTACTTCCTGCATATGAACCGCGCCTCGGAAGAGGGCTGGAACCTGATCAGTTTCGTCTTCACGCTCGTGATTCTGTTCATCATCGTGGCGCTGTCCGTCTGGATCATCTGGAGCATGCACTACAACATGATGATCAACTGATCACCTACGCGCATCCGACCGAAGGTACCCGGACCATGTATAAACCTTACCTGCAACTGGCAAAGCCCGGCATCGTGATCGGCAATCTCATCGCTGTCACGGGCGGTTTTCTGTTGGCTTCTCACGGGAGCGTTGACTGGTTCCGGGGTGCGCTCGTCGCGCTCGGCGTCACGCTTGTCGTGGCGTCGGGATGTGTGATCAACAACGTGATCGACCGCGACATAGACAGGTTGATGTCGAGAACGCGCAACCGCCCGCTGGTCACGGGCCGGGTGTCGGTGCCGGTCGCGCTGATGTACGGCCTCGTCCTGTGCCCGGTCGGCATGGGCCTGCTTTACGCGGGCGCGCGGCGCTTGCTTCCCGTTGCGTTGGTGTTCGTCGGCTACGTCGTGTACGTCGGGCTCTATAGCCTCTACATGAAGCGCAATTCGATTCACGGGACGCTGGTCGGCAGCATCGCTGGCGCGATGCCGCCCGTTGTCGGATATTGCGCGGTGAGCGGCAGGTTCGACGCTGCGGCAGCTACGCTGCTGGTCATGTTCAGTCTCTGGCAGATTCCGCATTCATACGCAATCGCCATCTTCCGCGCTCACGACTACCAGGCGGCTTCTATTCCGGTCTTTCCGGTAGTGCGTGGCTTCGCGGCCGCAAAGCGCCACATGGTGCTCTACATCGCGGCTTTTATCGCGATCACGCTGATGCTTGGCGTTCTCGGCTATGCGGGTAAGCTCTACATGCTGGTGGCGCTGGTTGCAGGCCTGTACTGGCTTTTGCTGGGAGTCGCGGGACGCAATGTCGGAAACGAGGCGCAGTGGGCGCGCAAGGTCTTCTTCGCGTCGATCGCCGTGGTGACGGTACTCAGCGTGACGATGTCGGTTGATGGATACGCGCCGCCGGCAACCTCGCGCCTCGTTTTCCTGACCCGGGGGATCGGTAGCTGACGCCGTGGCCAGATTCGATTGGCCTTGTTGATTGCAGTGATCAACCGGCGTCTGCCGAGCCTCACGCATGTGATGCTAGTGATTCAGGCTGACGTTGCTGCTCCACGGGCAATAGCACCCTACAGCAACTGTGGCGAACGGTTCGATATGCTCTCCCGCGAGCAGCCGGTTCAGGATCGGCTCGACGAAACTGTTTGCCGAACTACAGACCAGACCTTCGCTATACGGCCCGGCGTATGCCAGCTTGCCGTCCGCAGCCCAAATTGCAATGGCAGGGCTCGCCGGTATCCGGTCCATGCCTTCGATTCCCGATAGAGGCTTGAGCTTGCCTTGCAGGAAGGCTGGCAACTCACCCTGCGTGCCGGGCTTGCGCACACTGTAGAAATCCATCTTCGCACCTCTGAACATCGTAATCAGGTAATTCAGGTGCGCGTCGGTTTCCTTGTTGCAGGTGTTGCAATCCGGGTTCCAGAAGTGCACGACACGTATGCGCCCGGTGTTGCCCGCCAGTTCCGGCGGCAACTGGAGGTCCGAATCCAGAAACAGCACGGCTTTGTTGGAGTAATTCGTCAAACCGCTCACGCCGAAATATCGCCACAGCGCGACGCCAGTCCCTATCAGGATGCACACGGCCGCGAAGAGGAAGAGGACGATTGGCAGGCGGCGCAGCGGCGGCACAGGCTCGCGGCTGGCATTTTCTTCACGAGATAAAAACATGTCAGGTGTACTCCCGCAGGACATCCGGCGTAATCAATGTCCGTGTCTGAACTTGCTTCGAAACTGAGCTTCCATCTCACGGCACGCGTCTTCCTGAAAGCGTCGGGAAGGCCGGGACTGAGTCGAGTCCTGACTGCTGCGCCAGCACTGATCGACGGCGAGCCGCTCGTGCTCTTCGATGACAGGCGTTTGCGGACGCGAGACACCGTAGAGCAATGCTGCCGTGACCGCGGTGACGAAAAGTCCCGCGCAAAGCAGGAAGTACGCGAACGGGCGCTTGCTGATGCTAGCGCGGTGAAGCGGATCTTGAGGCATACAAATCTACCGTTGTATACATACATAAACTGCATTGTATGCGTACAGACGATAAACGCCGCGAGCGAGGTCGATTCAAGGGTGCGGCCTTTCGTCGCCGCGGGCAAGCCTGGATCGGTGTCGAGAAGAGGAAACGCAGGGAGAGGGCACGCGCGGACCTGCGTCGCGAAAGCGCTCGGGGCGCTCCCGCGGCAAATCAGATCACGACTTCAGTACGTTCGCTGGGTGGTGTGGCCAGCAGCGCGGAGAGGTTGCGCAGGGCAGCGACGAGCTGCAGGCGGTCGCGTCCGCCTCCGAGGGAAATACGGATCGCGCGGGGAGGCTCCCCCGTGCCGACGAAAAACGCGTCGGAAGGCGTCACCGAGAGGCTTCCCTCGCGTGCGGCGCGAGCGAGCTCGCGTGCACTCCAATGCGGCGGCAAGGACCGCCATAGATGAATGCCTTCGGCGACAGCGGCTTGCCCGGACTGCGCGAAGTTCTGGGCGGCTAGTTGCTGGCGCGCGCGTGCTTCGGTCTGAACTGCGCTTAGCAGCGTTTGCGCGGAGCCGTCCTGAATCCATTGTGTGACCAGTGCCGTGGCAAGCGGCATCGGCATCAGTGCGAATGTGCGCACGGCCGCGAGGAACCGGTCCTCGACAGACGGGTCCGGCAGCACGACGAACGCAGTGCGCAAGCCCGGCGACAGGCACTTCGATAGCGTGGAAACGTAGTACACGAGATCGGGCGCGATGGCGCAGATCGGCGCGGGAGCGTGATGCGCAAACAGCCAGTAGGGATCGTCCTCGATGATCTTCGCGCCGAGCCGCGCGGCCACCTTGGCAATCTCCTGTCGACGCTCAGCTGGCATCGTGTGGGCCGTGGGATTCTGCAGCGTCGGATTCAGATAGATGAGCCGTGCCTTGTGCTCGCGGCATGCCTCTTCCAGCGCGTCGGGACGCATGCCGGCATCGTCGATGGCCACGGAGACCACTCGTCGGCCGAGTTGTTGGACAGTCGTGCGCAGACCCGGATAGACCAGTGGCTCCGTAAGAACAGCGTCACCGTGTTCCGTAAGATTAAGAACGATTGCGGCCAGAGCCGCCTGTGCACCCGGACAAACGACCACGCGCGCCGGCGCGACCGGGCCGAGCGCTGGTGCGAGCCACCGCGCGGCCGCCTGGCGGTCAGCGTGCCTGCCGCCACCGAGGTGGTACGTGAAGAGCAGATTGGCCTCGCTGTGCCTGGTGACCAGAGCGAGCCCCTGGCTAAACAACGCGCTCAGATCGATCTGTGAGGGGATAGGGGGCACATTCAGGCTCAGATCGACCCATTGGGTCAACTCCGATTCCGCTCCTTTGACGAAGGTCCCGCGCTGGCCGTGGGCTTCCAGAAGGCGGCGCTTGCGGGCTTCGTCGTAAGCGCGCGTTACGGTCGTGAGGTCGACGCCAAGGGCCTCCGCAAGCTGCCGTTGCGGCGGAAGGCGGTCGCCGGGACGAAGGACTTCGTTCGCAATGGCCTCGCCCAACAGATCGACGATCTGCTGATAGCGGGGGCCACCGCCGGGAGACAGAGGGCGCAGCCAGCTTATTTCGTTGCCGACGCGAGGTTTCTTCTTCCTGGGGCTCATTGCACAGAGGTATACCGTCGTTCGAATGCAATAGTATTAGGTATAGCGACCCACGTGTCCATACATCGAAAATCTTGTACGTCTGGATGGTCTCCGGCGCCGGCAGGCGGAATTCATACGGCAATTCGACTCAAACCGGGCTTTGCGCCGGCCAGTTCGATCTTGCCCTGAGAGCAGACCGGAAAGCGTGCGTAGGGCCGACTCGAAACGTGGACGTTCGCACGAAGCGCCGAGTGAAATACGGATGGCATTGGCCGCATCTGGACCGTCCCGATCGCCGGCTTCGAATGCCGCAGACGGCGCCACGGCGAGGCCGAGCGCGCTGGCCGCTGCCGCGAAATCCACCGCGCGGCTGGGTCTCGGCAGTGGATACCACAAATGAATGCCCTCGCCTTCGGGCCTGCCGAGAATCTGAGCGGCGATGCGTTGCCGCTCCTGCGCTTCGCCGCGTACCCCGTCGAAGATATCGGCTGCGAGACCTTCTTCAATCCACTGCATGGCAAGTGCGTTCGTGAGCGGCTCAACGATCAACGAGAACGAACGCAGTGTGTGCAGAAAGCTCGCCTTGGCGTCGGCGTCGGGCAGTGCGACGAATGCTGTGCGCAAGCCGGGCGCAAGCGCTTTCGAGAGAGTGGAAACATAACAGACCTGCGACGGTGCCAGGCGCGCGAATGGTGGCGGAGCGTCGGACGCAAAGCGCCAGTACGGGTCGTCTTCTACGATGCGCAGGCCATAGCGCGCGGCCACCCGTAGCAATTCGTCGCGGCGTGTTGCCGGCGTAGTCGACGCGATAGGGTTCTGGAGCGTGGGGTTCAGGTAGAGGAGGCGTGCGCCGTGCATGCGGCAAGCGGCTTCGAGCGCATCGGGGCGGATGCCGTCCGCGTCGGTTGCGACCGTCTCGAGGCGGCGTCCCAGGCTCGTCACGGCATGTGGCAGCCCTGGATAGACAAGCGGCTCGGACAGAACCACTGCGCCGGGCTCGCTAAACGAAAGAATGATTGCGGCCAACGCTGCCTGGGCTCCTGAGCACACGGCGATCCGCGTGGGCGAAACCGGGCCCAGAGCGGGCGCAAGCCACTTTGCGCCCGCTGCGCAATCGTCCGGGACGCCGCCGAGCCGATAGGTCATCAGGAGGTCTGCGTCACTGCCGAGCAGCACGCGAGAGATCCCTTCGCGCAGGAGCGCGTGCATGTTCAGACCCTCAGGCGGGGGTGGGACGTTCATGCTCAAGTCGACGCGCAGCTCGAGCGCCGCGCGCGGAGCGGCAACGAAGGTGCCTAGCGGTCCGCGTGAATCGATCAGACCACGGCGGCGGGCTTCATTGAATCCACGCGTGACGGTGGTCAGATCGATGCCGAGCCGGCCCGCAAGTGATCGCTGCGCGGGCAAGCGGTCGCCCGGGTTGAAGGTTCCTTCCACCACGGCCTGCTCGATGAAATCGACAAGCTGCAAGTAGCAAGGACGGTGTCCGGCGCGCAATGCGGAGGCCCATGGTTGCAGAAGGTCAGGTGCCAACGTGTCGGCTTCGGCGGGATCGCTTCGCATCATGCTCCCCATTCATGTATGACAAAATTCAACCGGATGTCGGATATATGTATGGTATCAATTTATTCGATTTGCATACATGGGTGGCGAAGGTATTCCGATTGGTGTCGCCCGTTCAGCGTTGCGGTTCTACGAATCCGTAGATGCGCATATCGTTCTGACAAAAAAATCGTTGTCGACGCTTATCGCAGACGCCACTCTGGAAGGTATTTTGTTTCTTGGGTGTCTGAGCATGCTGAGTGATTCCACGGACGAAATGACCGACTGGCTGCTTTCCAGTCTCGAACTAAAGAGCACGGTGTTTCACGTTGGGCAGTACTGCGGCACGTGGCAAGCATCGACGGCAG
>NZ_JAYMRT010000041.1:0-27545 GCF_038900515.1 Burkholderia sp. JPY481 | reverse complement strand
CGGTCGCTCACTCAACGTACTGACGATGATCAATCCGTCTTTCGACAGATAAACCTTCCTCTAATACTGTGTGAGGCTTTCTGATACCTTTTGCCTTGCAGCAGATCCAGAAGAATCCGCCGCCGCACTCCGCATCAAGCGCCCACACTTATCGGCTGTTAGTTTTTAAAGATCGATCCGCCCAACCCGCCGCGCCTGAACCACCACTACCCGGCACCGCTTCGTTTGCGTCGCTGCGTCTGCAGCAGAGAAACAAGATTATGGAGAGCGGTCGACAACACGTCAAGCCCCTTCTGCGAATTTCTTTTGGGGACAGCACACGAGGATGCGGCCCCCATAGATAAGAAAACGACAAGCCCCCTTGTGCAAGGATCAACGCGCCCCTATCTACGTCGTGTCCCGCGCATGCACACGGACTCCGCACCCGCGCAGTCTCACGCATGCATGCGACAACAACGACGATGATTTGATGTGCACCCATGAGCGCGAACCCCCAAGCTCGTATATAATGCGAGCCGCGCAAAATTTCGCATGTCCATCGGCCCGCTTCGAGCGGGCTCATCTTTTTTGCTCCCCAGAGCACAGCCCAACAACCGCGTTGAGTCACATCAGGTGATGCTGAGCCCTGCTCGAAACGCCTGACGGTAGCGTCTTGCGTCTCATAGCGAAGCCTCTAGAGGAAATTACGTGAACCCTTTTGATCGCGAAGATTCGCAACACGAAACCGCCGCCTTCACTGCCAAAGTTCCGTCCGGCCGTGCGGCCAAAGGCAAGGGCGCCAGCAAAGCGATCCCTGTGGCAGCCGAGCTGCCGCCGCAACAAGCCGAAGAACGCCAGCGCCTGATGCGCGCACTGATTCAGCTGGGTAAAGAGCAAGGCTATCTGACCCACGCGCAGATCAACGACCACCTGCCCGACAACTTCACCGCAACCGCCGCGATCGACAGCATCGTCAGCGCGTTCAGCGACATGGGCGTGCAAGTGTACGAGCAGGCGCCGGACGCAGAAACGCTGCTACTCAACTCGAACTCCCCCGCGGTGGTGTCGGACGACCAGGCGGACGAGGAAACCGAAGTCGCGCTGTCGACCGTCGACTCCGAATTCGGCCGCACCACCGACCCCGTGCGTATGTACATGCGCGAAATGGGCGCGACAGAGCTACTCACCCGCGCAGGCGAAATCGCGATCGCGAAGCGCATCGAAGACGGCCTGCACGAAATGGTCCAGGCGATCGCCGCATGCCCGCTCGCGATCTCCGCAATCCTCGCGAGCGCGCAGCAGGTTGCCGACGGCGAGCTGCGCATCGACGAACTCGTCGACGGTCTGAATGAAGAGACCGGCGCCGCGGAAGAAGTCGAGAGCGCCGATGCGGATGCCGACGAAGACAGCGTTGCCGACGAAGACAGCGACGACGAAGAAGAAGACGACGACGGCCCGGCCGATTCGTCGGCGGCGGACGAAGCTCGCCTGAAGCAGCTCACGAGCGACTGCCTCGAAATCTTCGCCCAGGTTGGCATACTGTTCGACCAGATGAACGCGTCGCACACGCGCGGCGACGTCACCTCGAAGGCCTATCTGCGCGCGCGCGAAGACATTCAGCAGCACCTCGCGAAGATCCGCTTCACCGCACGCACGATCGACCGTCTGTGCGGCGACGTGCAGCACCAGGTCGCGCAAGTGCGCGCGATCGAGCGCAACATTTTGCAGATCGTCGTCTCGAAGGCCGGCATGCCGCGCGAGAAGTTCATCGAGACGTTCGCGGGTAACGAGGCCGACCTCGGCTGGACCGAGCGTGCCGCGCGCACCGGCGCTTCGACGTACGGCGCGGCGCTCGAGCGTCATCTGCCGGCCATCCAGTCCGAACAGCAGAAGCTGATCGACATCGAAGCGACAGTGTCGCTGCCGCTCAAGCATCTGAAAGAGATCAACCGCAAGATGGTCGCGGCCGAGTCGAAGATGCGCAAGGCCAAGAGCGAGATGATCGAGGCGAACCTGCGTCTCGTGATCTCGATCGCGAAGAAGTACGTGAACCGCGGCATGCTGTTCCTCGATCTGATCCAGGAAGGCAACATCGGTCTGATGAAGGCCGTGGACAAGTTCGAATACCGTCGTGGCTGGAAGTTTTCGACGTATGCGACGTGGTGGGTCCGTCAGGCCGTCACGCGTTCGCTCGCCGATCAGGCCCGCACGATCCGCGTGCCGGTGCACATGATCGAAACGATCAACAAGCTGAACCGCATTTCGCGCGAGATCCTGCAGCAGACCGGCCAGGAAGCGCATCCGGCGGTGCTCGCGGAACGCATGGAGTTGTCGGAAGAGAAGGTGCGCGGGATTCTGAAGATCGCGAAGCAACCGGTATCGCTCGAAACGCCGGTCGGCGACGACGGCGATGCGACGCTCGGCGACATGATCGAAGACGCAGCCGTGTCGTCGCCGGCGGATGCCGCGATGCAGGCCGACCTGCGTGCTGCAATCGACGACGCGCTCGACTCGCTGTCGCCGCGCGAAGCGAAGGTGCTGCGCATGCGCTACGGCATCAACACGAAGTCGGATCACACGCTCGAAGAAGTGGGCAAGCAGTTCGACGTGACGCGCGAGCGGATCCGTCAGATCGAGAGCAAGGCGATGCGCAAGCTCATGCATCCGAGCCGCGCGGACCGTCTGAAGTCGTTCCTCGACCGATAAGCGTTTGCCACGCTTGCCGTGCGCGCCGCACGGCAAGCCACGCACATCGTCACACACAAGCAGCGGGATGAACCGGTTGACGGTGAGTCCCGCTGTTTGTTTTTGTGCTGTACCTTCCCGGTAGCCTTACGCGCGCGAGTTCTCCGCTTCACGTCTCCCCTGTTGTCCACAGATTTTGGGAACAAGCTTGTGGACAAGCTGAGCATGACTACGCTAAGTCATTGAGCGTACTGCGTTTCGCTCTCACGCCTTCGATGAGTCGCGTGTCCTATCGGTGAGCGCACACCGTGCGAACCGCCGTCCAGGTTTGCGCACTCAACGCGAATCCGAACTCAAAAGGCGCCACCATGATCCAGCAGGTTCAGCATGCCCTCGCCGGTCAGCGGCGCAGCCACGGTGCTTTGCCCCAGCATGTGCGGATCGAGATAGCCGGAAACCTGCAGCGTGTCGGCGGCAAAGCGCATCAGCCGATGCAGTACGATCGGCGCACCGCAGCCCAGCGTGAACACGATGATCGCGAGGTTGCCGCACTGCAAGCCGAGCAGACGCGCGACGCTGACGTTGCTGCCGAAATGCAATTGCGAGCCGAGCGACGTATTGCCCATCACATGACGCGTCAGCGCGGCGACATAGAAGCCGCGGATCAGCATCGTGCCGATCGAGAACAGTGCATAAAACAAAAACAGCGATCCGAGCGCGGCCCGCCAGGGCGCCACACCCGCCCCCGACACGTGGCCGACATGCATCGATGCGAGCGCGCCCTTCAGAAACACCATGAACAGCACCGCAAAAAGAACGACCACGCCGACGAACGTAACGAGGAACAGACCGTAGACGACCCCCGCGCGCCCCTTGAAGCGAAACGCCAGGCTACCGAAGCTGCTCGCGTTGATGCGGCGCTCCGTCAGACGCATCGACGTCCACGGCATCGTCTGGCCAAGCGTGACAACGCACAACAGCGCATACAGCAGCGCGTGCACTCCGTAGCCAAGCGCCGAGCCGGTCATACCGCCGCGAACACCGCACCACTGCGTGCGGCTCAGCCGGTAGCGCTGCGCGCTGAAAAACGCGGCCGCCGCGAACACGACGATCAGCAGATAAAACGCGATGACAGGCAGCGAACCGAGCGCCCCGCTTTTCGTCAGCATGCGCAAGACCACACTCAGCGCCCCAGCCGCGAACGTCGCGCCCAATACGACCACGATCGCGACCAGAAAGCCCTTGAATAGCTCGCCCCCGGTGCCGGTGTACTCGAAGCGCTCGTCCTGAAACCGCATGTGCGACCAGACATAGCGGCGGTTGTTCGTGGTCGCCCAGAAGCGGTAAATGCCGAGCGTCACGATTTGCAGCAAAAGGCTTCTGAAAAAGATGCCGTAGAGGTCGCCGAGCGTGCCGTCGTAGATCAACAGCGGCCGCTTCTCGTCGAGTGAATTCATTGCGTTGCCCTCTTTTCTTCTTCATTTAACGTTTTTTGTGGCCCGCTCACGCATGCTCGTGCGGCACTCATATGCGGCATGCGTGGGCGAACGCGACGGGCGACGGTGCTTTCCCGTGCGAAGGTCGGCTCGCGTGGCGCGAGCCCATGCAAAACCTGTCTCTTAGACACGCAGGGAATCACGCAAAACGGAAACCGACCGGCAAACACATAATTACACGGTTTCTTATCTTTATAAATGGCATTTCGCATATAAATCGGCCATTTTCATTACGAAATTTGGCAACGCGCGAATATATTCAATTCGCATAATTTCGAATTACCGCACGCAATAAAGATTTCATTGCGGCGATCATTTGACGGTCCGCTCGCGAGTGCGCACCGCCCGCCGTGGTAATCCTCCGGACGTGGCCGAAGCTTGGCACGGCCGACCTGAGGAAGCGGCTTACGCGGACGAAAACGATTGCGTATTGGCACTCAACGCAATTCCACAATTAATAAGGAATGCGGTGAATTCTGCTAAATCGCCACAATTTTTGGCATTGGAATAAAAAACCCGGCTGCACATTAGATGCTAACCGGGTAATTTCCGCATTGCGCGGATTGTATTGATGCATTGCGGGTTTTATTGCCCCTCGAAGTACAGCTCGAGCGCGCGCTTCATTCGATGCACGCCGGTTTCAATCTCATCCACACCCGGCGCGGCAAACGACAGACGCAGCGCCGCCCTATCGACCGAGTCCTTGTAGAACGCGACGCCCGGCACGAACATCACGTTCTGTTCAATGCACATGCGCAGATAGTCGGATGCATCGCGCGCCGCATTAAGACGCGCCCACACGAACATGCCGCCGGCCGGACGATGAAACGCGATGTGCTGTGCGAGATGAGTATCGAGCGCATCGCATAGCGCGCGGCATTTCACCGCATACGCATCGATGATGCGCGGCAGATGACGCTCCAACGCGCCGCTCGCGAGGTACTCGGCCGCAATCACGTGGGTCCACGGCGCGCTGCACAGATCGACCGTCTGCTTGGCGACCACGCAGCGCCGCACGATCTCCCCGTGCGCGACCATCCAGCCGACCCGCAAACCCGGCGCGACGATTTTCGACAGACTCGAAAAATGCACGACCCAGTCGCGCGAACCGGGCACCTGCTCGCTCAACGCGAAAAGCGAAGGCACGGCCGTGCCGCCGAAACGCAGATCACCGTACGGATCGTCTTCGACGATCACGAACCGATAACGCACCGCCAGTTTCAACAATGCGAGTCGACGTTCGAGCGACAACGTCGCGCCAGTCGGATTCGCGAAGGTCGGCACCGTGTACAGCAGCTTGGGAGCGCGACGCAGCGTGCCCGATTCGAGCACTGCGGCGAGCTTCGCGACGTCGAGTCCGTGCTGATCGACGGATACCGTGACGACGTCGGCCTGTTGCAGTTTCAGCGCCTGCAACGTGGCCGGATACGCGGGCTGTTCGACGAGCACGACGTCGCCGGGCGCCATCATCACGCGCAGCAGCAGATCGAAGCCTTGTTGCGAACCGGTCGTCACCAGCAGCTCTGTTGGCGTGCAGGGCGCGCCGCGCCGTGCCATCAGTTGCGCGAGCTGTTCCTTGAGGATAGCGATGCCATCGGTCGGGCCGTATTGCAGACACAGCGTCGGCTGATGCGAGGCGCGCGCGGCCGCGGCATCGAGTCCTTCACGGTCGAACAGATCGCTCGCCGGATAGCCGCCGGCAAACGAGATCATGCCGGGCTGCGCGAGGTATTTGAACAGCTCGCGGATCGGCGAGCCGCTCGGTGCTTCGAATGCGGGATTGAACGAGAACATCATGACGGCCGCCTGCCTTTCGTGTGGTATCGATTCGGATGTCGAAGACGATCGGCGTCGATTGTGGCCATCGGCGGGATCTGCGGCAAACGATATCTATGCACTAGTTATTGCGTTTTCCGCATGCCCCCCCATCGGGCCATACAAGGCGCTGGCTACACCACGTTCTTCTCGATGATCGGCCGGTTTTCAAGCACGCGCACGAAGCTCAGTGAATCGAGGTCGAGCGTCGTATAGCGGCCATGCAGAATCAATTCGCTGATGCCGCGTCCGGTTGCCGGGCCTTGCTGCAAACCGTGGCCGCTGAAGCCATTCGCGAAGATGCAGTTATCGACATCCGGATGATGGCCAATGATCGCGTTCTGATCGAGCACGTTGTATTCGTAATAGCCGGACCAGCAGTTCTGCACGCGCAGCGCCTCGAATTGCGGCACGCGATTCGCGAGCGTCGGCCAGATCACGTCGTCGAATAGCGCGTGATCGACTTCGTCGAGCGGTAGATCGTCCGGGTCGTTATCGGCCGATGGCGACGTGCCGCAGATATACGAATTGCCTTCCGGCCGGAAGTACACGCCGCTCGGATCGATCAGCAGCGGACAGCGTTCGAGCCTCGCCGGCGACGTGACATTGAAGATACTGCGCCGCCGCGCAAAGACGGGCAGGTCGATGCCGATCATTTGCGCGACTTTGCGCGACCACGCGCCGGCCGCGTTGACGACGACGTCGCAAGCATAGGTCTCGCCGTCCGCGGTTCGTACCTGCGTGACGCGGCTGCCGTCGCGATGCAGCGCGGTGACGTCGGCCGCGACATAGCGCGCGCCGAGCGCCTGCGCTTTCTTGCGCAGCGCCTGCACGAGACCGTAGCCGTCGAACCAGCCCTCGCCGCTTTCGCCAAAAGCGCCGGCAACGAGATCGTCGGTATTGAGCCACGGGAAGCGCGTTTGCAAGCCGTGCGTGTCGAGCAGGCTGATGTCCGCGCCGAGGCTTTTTTGCAGCGCGTGATTCTCGCGCAGTGTCGCTTCACCGGCCGATGTCGCGAGGAACAGGTAGCCGCCTTCGTGCAGATCGATCGACGGCCGCGTACCGTCGACTTCGAGCCGCTCGCCGATCGAACGCAGAAACTCGATGCCGAACAGCGACATCTGAATGGAAAGCGGCGTAGAAAATTGCTGCCGGATCGACGCCGCCGACAAGGCCGACGACGAACGCGCATAGCTCGGATCGCGTTCGATCACCGTGACGCCGACCGTCGGATCGGACAGCCGCAAGAAATACGCAATCGAACTGCCGATTACCCCACCGCCGACGATCACGACTTTCGAACTCACGTCTTACCCCACGAGTAACGTGGCCGCTCCGGAACGCCGGGCGGCGCAAACGGATTGCTATCTGCAACGCGCGGCTGTGGCGCGCCTGACGGCGACGTCACGCATGCGCGCGTCAGTCGAGATTGAAGTCGATACCCTGCGCCAGCGGCAGCGCCGACGAGTAGTTCACGGTATTGGTCGCGCGACGCATATACGCCTTCCACGCATCCGAACCGGACTCGCGCCCGCCGCCCGTTTCCTTCTCGCCGCCAAACGCGCCGCCGATCTCCGCGCCGCTCGGTCCGATGTTGACGTTGGCGATGCCGCAGTCGCTGCCCGACGCGGACAGGAAGCGCTCCGCTTCGCGCAGGTCGCTCGTGAACACGCACGACGACAGACCATGATGCGCGGCATTGTTCGCCTCGACCGCATCGGCGAAATCGGCATAGCGCAGCACGTACAGAATCGGCGCGAAGGTTTCCTTCAGCACGACCGGCGTCTGCGACGGCATCTCGACGATGGCCGGACGCACGTAGTAGCCGTCCTCATAACCCTTCACTTCGACGCGCTCGCCGCCGAACACCTTGCCGCCCTCGGCCTTCGCCTGCTGCAGCGCTTCCTGCATGCGATCGAACGATTGACGGTCGATCAGCGGCCCCATCAGCGTGCCCTTTTCGAGCGGATTGCCGATCGGCACGCGGCTATACAACTGCTTCAGACGCTCGACGGTCTTTTCGTACACGCTGTCGTGCACGAACAGACGCCGCAGCGTCGTGCAGCGCTGACCGGCCGTGCCGACCGCCGAGAACAGGATGCCGCGCATCGCGAGTTCATGGTCCGCCGTCTGCGCGACGATGCCCGCATTGTTGCCGCCGAGTTCGAGCAGCGAGCGGCCGAAGCGCTTCGCCACCTCGACGCCGACCTTGCGCCCCATTTCCGTGCTGCCCGTCGCGCTGACGATCGACGCGCGCGGATCGGCCACGAGCTTTTCGCCGACGTCGCGGCCGCCGATGATCAGCGCCGCGAGGCCAGCCGGCGCATCGCCGAATTCCTTCAGCGCGTCTTCGAGAATCTTGTTCACCGCGAGCGCCGACAGCGGCGTCTTTTCCGACGGCTTCCAGATCACCGCGTTGCCGCACACCAGCGCGAGCGCCGCATTCCACGACCACACCGCCACCGGGAAGTTGAACGCGGAGATCACGACGCAGGTGCCGAGCGGATGCCACGACTCCGCCATCCGGTGACCCGGGCGCTCGGACGCGATCGTCAAGCCGTACAACTGGCGCGACAGACCGACCGCGAAATCGCAGATGTCGATCATTTCCTGCACTTCGCCCATGCCTTCCTGCAGGATCTTGCCTGTCTCCAGCGAAACGAGGCTGCCGAGCGCGTGCTTCTGTTCGCGTAGCCGATTGCCGAGCAGCCGCACCAGCTCGCCGCGGCGCGGGGCCGGCACGTTGCGCCATACGGCGAACGCGTCTTTGGCCCGGGCGAGCGCCGCGTCGACCTCAGCCGCCGTCTGGCTGGCCACACGGCCGATGAGCTCGCCGGTGATTGGCGAATGAACCGCGATATCGCCGGCTTGCGCGGCGTGGGCAATGCCGAGATCGGCGAGGATGGTGGACGCGTCCATGTGAACCCCTTTAATTTCCGATGCGAAACAAGAGTAAGTTCGGAAACTATACACGCGGCTTTGTGTGGCGGCAAGGAGATGCCCGGAGAGTGAAACACCGGTTGACAAAAGGCGGCATTGTTTCCTGAAGGAAACTTCAGTCGGGACTCAGGCGGATGTGCCAAGCCCGCGCGTCGAGCGTCAAGCATCGGTCGCGCCGTCCCCTTCCGCCGCCGCCATCAACCGATCGACCAGCACACGCGCGAACGGCGGCAAGTCCTGCAGACTGCGCACGCAGATCTTCAGCTTACGCTCGGCCCACGGATCGTTCAGGCCGACGATCGCGATCTGCATCGTCTTCCTGTGCCGCAGCGCGACCGATTCCGGCACGATGCCGATTCCGACGCCCGCCTCGATCATCCGGCACGCGGCCTCGAAGTTGCCGACCTGGATGCGAAGCTTGAGACGCGCGCCGAGCGCATCGGCGGCGCTCGTGATGAACGCGTGGATTGCGCTCGACGTCGGCAGGCTGACGAAGTTCGCGTTCAGCACCTGCGAGAAATCGACCGACGCCTGCCTCGCGAACGGATGCTCGCACGACGTCACGAGCACGAGCCGATCGTCGCGATACGGCAGCATCTGCAGATGCTCGGCATGCACATTGCCCGCGACGATGCCGATATCGGTCGCGCTGTCGGCGACGCCCTTGACGATCTCGCCGCTCAGCACCTCGCGCAGATCGATGTTCACGTCCGGGTGATCGCGCAGAAAACGGCTCAGCACGGCCGGCAGGAACTCGCTGATCGCGGTCGTGTTGGCCCAGATGCGCACGTGGCCCTTGATGCCATCGCCGTACTCCTGCATATCGCCGGCCAGATGCTCGACGCGTTCGAGCACGAGCCGCGCGTGATGCACGAAGGACTCGCCCGCGGGTGTCGGCGTCACGCCTTGGCTGGTTCGATAGAGCAGCTTGATGCCGAGCTGCTCCTCGAGATTCTTGACCCGGTTGCTGGCGGCCGGCGCCGACAGGTGCGAGCGCTCCGCCGCACGCGCGAGGTTGCGCGTGTCGGCGATGTGCATGAGCAGGCGTAAATCGACGAAATCGAAGTGCATGATGAAAGCTGCTAGCGAAGCATGAGCAGGACAGACTTTCATCTTAACCAGGTGTGGTGAAAATTTAGCCGGGGAAAGATCCGAATCGACGGCCCCCCTTCATGCGCGTACGGCCTAAGCCGACTCTTGCATCATTTCCGCTTGCGGCATCAGCTCGGCATCGGGCGAGATCTCTTCGAGCGTCTGCTGGCTCGTTTCGATGCGCAGCGCGAGAATCGCGATGCTCAGCAGCAACAGCACGCCACCGACCATCGTCAGCACACCCGTCACGCCGAACTGCGTGTAGAGCAGCAGTGCGACATACGGTGTCGACATCGACGCCGCGCGGCCGCACGTGCCGGCCACGCCGGTGCCGCGCAAGCGATGCGCGGTCGGAAACAGCTCGGGAATATAGCCGAACAGGCCGAGCGTGCAGACCGTGTAGATCGTCGTGACAAGCGCGAAGCCGACGACCGCGATCGGCACCGGCGCACGCATTTGCACGTAGACGAAGCCGAGCACGATCGTTGCCAGCGAGAACAGCACGATGCCGTTGCGCCGCCCGAGGCGGTCCGTCACGAGATAACCGACCACCGCGCCGGCCGGCGCGCCGAACGACATCAGCAGCACGAAGCCGAGCGACTGCACGATGGTCAGGCCTTCCTTGACGAAGAACGTAGGCAGCCACGCGACGAAACCGTACAGCGACATGTTGATCGCCATGCAGGTCAGCGCGGCGACCAGCGTGCGGCCGATCATGCCGCGCGCGAACAGCGCCGAGAACGGCGCGGCCGGCACCTCGTGACTGACCACGCGCGCGACCGGCGGCAGCTTGCCGACGCGCGCCTCGACCTGGCGCTCGATCGCCGCGACGGTGGCCTCCGCCTCTTCGAGCCGGCCAACCGTTTCGAGCCAGCGCGGCGACTCCGGCATCCGATGCCGCAGGAACCACACGATCATCGCGCCGACACCCGCGATCGCGAACATGTAGCGCCAGCCGAGATGCGGAATCACCCAATAGCCGACTGCGGTCGCGCCGAGCAGACCGGAGTTGATGATCAGCGCGAGCAACGCGGTCCAGCGGCCGCGCGTGGCGGGTGGCACGAATTCGCACAGCGTGCCGGCGGCGACCACGAGTTCGGCGCCTAGGCCGATGCCCATAATGAAGCGCAGCAGGATCAGCCAGTAGATGTCCGGCGCGAAGCAGGCGGCGAGCGATGCGAGGCCGAAGATCGCGAGATTGGCCTGATACGAATAGCGCCGGCCGAAGCGGTCGCCGAGATAGCCCGACAGGCCCGCGCCGATCATCATGCCCATGAAGGTCGCGGAGATGAAGAAGGAGCCGAGGCGCAGATCGGTGAAGCCGGTTTTGACCATCGCCGCGAGCGCGCCGTTGGCGAGATAGATGTCGAAGGCGTCGAGGAAAGCGCCTGCGCCGATCAGGCCGAGGATGTTCCAGTGAAAGCGGCTGATCGGCAGGCGGTCGAGGCGTGCGCCGGAGTTGATGGGGGCTGGCAAATTGTGTCTCCTGTCTTTTTAGGCGGTGCACGGGCGAGAGGCTCGCGTGCGCGGAACAGTTCTGCGAGGCTGCCTTCGTTGGATGCGGCGGCTCGGGGCAGAGCGCTGAACGGCCGTAGTTGGATCGCGCGGGCCGTTGGCTTCAAGAGTGCGACAGGCGACGTGGAGTGGGAATTGGGTTTTTTGGAGGTGAGTGTTCCGGTTTGATTAAGGGATGAAGAAGAAGCGATTTGCATACCTGAAAGGCTTCAGTGCATCAGAGTCTGGTACTTCATTTCCAGGAATAAATTCTTCCCAAAAATCGGACTACGGCCTACTCTGTCGATGTACTGCCCCCGGATGTTGGCCGGCCGCACCCATTTGCAAAGCGGCTCGATATCGAGCTTCGGAGCCGGTCGCACCGAATGATTTGCATGTAGACGTGCATGCGGTTCAGGAGAACATGCGGGGCATTCAGGTAAATTCTCGGAGGCAGAATGGTTGATGACTGGTCCTGCACGATGCGGACGATCGTCGACGAAATCGCCGCAAGCGTCGCGATCATCGGACGCGACGAGAGGGGGCAGCTGTTTGTTTCCGCCTGCAACGACCAATTCATGCAAATGACGGGCGGCAAGCGCAACAGCATCAAATCGTTCCCCGCGTCATTCGACACGCTGATTCCCAATTACGCACGAACCGAATTCCGTCAGAAGCTCAGCGAATGCTTTGAATCCGGCGTCGCCCGCGAACTCGAGCAGGCTTATGACCTGAGAGACGGAACCCACTGGTGGCGCCTGTCGTTGAAACCGCTGCGGCACAACAGAGGCGCGAACTCGGTGATCGAAATCATGGTGACGGGTCTCGAGATCACCGCAAAGATGGAGTTGACACACGAGCTCGAAGTCAGCACGTCGCGTTTCCGCTCGGTGGTGGATGCCGCCTATGACGCGATCATTACGATCGACCAGCAGCACTGCATCACTCTGTTCAATCGCGCTGCGGAAAACCTTTTCGGCTATTCGGCCGACGAGATGGTGGGGCACCCCATCACGGAACTGCTGCCCGAGCGCTATCGCGCCAATCACTCCCAGTACGTCCATCAGTTCGCCCGCTCGCCGGTGCGCTCGCGGCAAATGGACGAGCGCAATCGCGTCTATGGCCTGCATCGAGACGGCTCGCTGCTGCCCGTCGAAATCGCGATTTCGAAGATCAACGTGGGCGGCCTGATCGAATTCACCGCCGTGATTCGCGACATCGCCGATCGTGTTCAATTGATGGACCTGCTGCAGAAGCAGGCCGTGACCGACGAGCTGACCGGCCTGCCCAACCGCAGGGAATTCGCCGACACGGTCGAGAACCTGCTGGGGTCGGACAGCAAGCTTTCGATCTTTCTCCTCGATATCGATTACTTCAAGAAGATCAACGACAGTTACGGACACGACATTGGCGACGAAGTGCTGCGCGTGATGGCCAAGGTCGTCATGAACGCCGATTGGCGCATCGGCGTGTTTGCCCGCTGGGGCGGCGAGGAGTTCGTCGCCGCGCTGCCGGGCCTCGATATCGAACAGGCGACGGGCGTGGCAGAAGACTTGCGCCAGACGATCGAGCAGCAGAACTTCGAGCATCCGTGGCGGCTCGGCAAGCCGATTCCATTTACGGTCAGCATCGGCGTGACCGAGCGCCTGCCTGGTGAGGATGACGTCGGCGCCATCGTCAAGCGCGCGGACCTGGCGCTGTATCGCGCCAAGGACAGAGGGCGGAACCGCGTAGAGGTCGGTTAACGCAGGCCGTTTGAATAGCGGCCGCTCGCTAGTGAGCGTTTGCCAACTCGACGACGAAATCCAGAAAGGCACGCGTCTTCGCCGGAATGTGATGGCGTGACGGGTAGCAGGCGTACAGGGGATAGCGCTCGTCAGGCCAATCGGGAAAGAGATTGATCAGCCGCCCTTCGGCAATCAGTTGCTCGGCACCAAAAAGAAGCATCTGCGCAATACCGGAGCCAGCAAGGCACGCATTCAGTAGCGCGCCAGGATCGTTCACCGTCAATCGCCCGCGCGGTGCAATTACAGTGTGCTTGCGTTTGCGATGGAATTCCCAGGGGAACGGCTTGCCCGTCTCCGGATTACGAAATTCCAGGCATCGGTGACCTGGGCCTTCGAGATCTTCCGGCTTTGCCGGACGCCCACGTCGCGCGATGTACGACGGAGCGGCGACCGTGACCACGGCCGTCTCGAGCAGCTTGCGTGCGACGAGGGAAGATATCCGCGGCTCACCGAACCGCAACGCGAGATCAAAGCCCTCGAGAACCAGATCGCCGAGATGGTCGCGCGCAATGAACTCGATTTCGAGTTCAGGATGCGCGTCCATGAACTGGTCGAGGCGTTGCCCGAGTATCGCCCGGTAACACACCGGATCGAGGTTGACCCGCAACTTTCCTCGCACCGCCGATGCTCCGCCAGCCGCGGCCACGGCGGCTTCCTCCAGCCCTGCGAGGTGCGGCATGACCTGCTCGTAAAAGCGGCGGCCCTCGTCCGTCAGGGATACGGAACGTGTGGTCCGGTTGAAGAGCCGGATCTTCAATCTTTTTTCCAGCCTTGCAATCGCCCGGCTCACACCGGGCGGCGACATTCCAATCACTTCCGACGCAGCGGCGAACGTACCGGCGTCCACTACCGCCGCAAATACGCTAATGCCGCTCGAAAAATTTTCGATCCTCGATTTCATGGTCGCGCGAATCAAAACAGGTGATGAGCCGGCATTATCGCCGGCCCAAGCCCCGTCGCGCCATTTAGCCGGCTGTCTGGTTCTGCGCAGCCACTTTTCTACCGTCGGACCGAATGACGGTGTCGCTGCGATCGGTCCTCGTATTGATGAACCATGCGGAGACCGAAGCCAGCAAGAAGCAGCCGACGAAAAGATGGAACACGACATTGAAGTCGTTATTCGTCGTGGTAAGGATGTAACCGACGATCAGCGGGGAAAGAAATCCTGCCAACTGACCCGCTGCATTGACAAAGCCGATTGCCGATCCGACGACCTTGTTCGGTAGCGCGACGTTCGGGATCGTGTACAACGAACAGCCGCCCATGGTCGAGAAGAAATAGCCGATCGTCTGATAGAACACCGCGGTTTCAGTGGTCTCCGCATGGGCAGTCAGATAGGCAAAGATGGCGGCCACGACGCAGCCGAGGACGACAAGCAGTTCGCGACGATTGCGGAAGAACTTGTCGGAGAGAAAGCCCGTGATGCAATAGGCAATCGTACCGACCAGAAATGGCACCGACGCCATGATGCCCATTTTGGCCGTCGAAAGGCCGCGCGCTTTCAGCAGATACGTCGGGAACCAGCTCATGATGCCCCACGAGGCGATGCTGAATACGAACAAGGTGACAAAGCACCACCAGACCAGCGGCGTTTTCACCAGTCCAGCGAAATCCGCTTTGCCGGCGGAGCCAGACTGAGCCTTTTCGCTGATGCCGATTTCCTCTAATTCGATATTAGAAACGTGCTTGCTATCCTTCGGGCCGTTTCTGATATAGAGCCAGCCGAATATCGCCATCGCGATACCGGGGATGAACAGACTCGTGAAAATCGCGCGCCATCCCCATGCGGCCATCACGGCCGCCACGAACAGCGGAGCCAGAGCGGGTCCCAGCGCATTCGTGGTCATCATCAGCCCGGTCGCCCTGCCCAATTCGCGCTTCGGGAACCATGCCGACAGTGCCTTGAACGCGGCCGGAGGAAACAGCGCCTCGCCGACGCCGAATGCGACCCGCACCACCAGCATCAATCCGAGCGAATTACACAGTCCGGTAAGCGCGGTGAAAATCGTCCACCACGTGATGCCGATCGTGGTCATCAACCGCGGGCCGAATCTGTCTGCAAGCAGGCCGGCCGGAATCTGACATAGCGCGTAGCTGAAGAAGAACGCACTCAGGATTCCTCCCATTTCCATCGCCGACAGATGAAACTCGGACGCAATAAATGGAATAGCTGCTGCCATGATCATTCTGTCCATGTAACAGAGCAGATAGATCGCGAACAGAATCAGCAGCACGAGATAGCGATGTCTCCAACGAAAGCGCATGAGGTCTTCCTTATTATTAAGCGACAGCGGTGAAAGGAAATCCGGGCTCTAGCCGGTCAGTTGGCGATATGAGAACGACCTGAAGTCGGCAGGTTCGCGAAAGCCCAGCATGTCGTTGGCGGTGATACCTGCGAAAGCCCCCGTGAAGCCGATTGGGGTGGCATATTCATCGCTGAGTTTCGTGAAATCCTTTTCCAGTCCGAGGTCCTTCCAGTCACCGTGTGCGACGCGATAAAAGAAGCGCAGTTTCGCATCCACGACGCGAATCCGCAGATCGATCCCGGTGGACTCGGGCAGCGTCGCCAGTCGATTGCTATAGGCAAAGCTGCCGGCATCCATTTCCATGTACGACAGGATTTTCGTGCCGTCGTCGTCGCGCGTGACGAACAGGTAGTAGAAGGTGTTCTCGTCGTAACGCGCCATGAGCCCAGCCATGTGCAGATATGACTTCGGCGAAAATTCCAGCGCCGTTTCGACTTCGAACTGCCAGTCACGGATGCGACAGGCCAGCATGCTTTGATGGAAGCGCGAAGTCGGTGACTCTTGCCCCCTGATTCGCAGATAGCCCGGACGATCGTGAAGATTGCACCAGTCGTCACTGATGGGAATGCGCAGACTCTGCAATTCCAGCGGCAGAGCGGCGCATTGTCCGAAATCGATCGCCCAACTGCTGTCGAGCCTTTGCTCGATCTCCGCGTCGATCGCAAAAGATTCGGCGGGGACCACTCCGCCAGTGGCGAGGCAGGGCCAGCCGTCACGCCATTCGATCGGGGCGATGCAGGTCTCACGTCCTAGCGGCGAGCGCTTCGTTTGTGCATCGATTGGTCTCGATCCGAGGTACGTCATGTACCACTGGCCGTTCGGACCCTCGACCAGATTGCCGTGGCCGGTCCGCTGGATCCGTCCGTTCGCGTCGCGCGACGTGAGCATGGGCGTGTCAGGATGAAGCTCGTATGGACCGAAGATATCGCGGGACCTGGATACGCACGTTGCGTGCGTATAGCCTGTGCCGCCCTCCGCCGTGATCAGGTAGTACCAGTCCCCCTTCTTCAGCAAATGAGGGGCCTCGTATATCTGACATTTCATGAAGTAATCGGTCTTCAGGTTGGCGCCTTTATAGATGACGCGCTCTTCACCGATCAGCTTTTCCTCCTGCACCGAGTATTCCCGCAGAACGATTCCGACGAAAAGATCTTCGTGGATTCCTCTGAAGTCGCGCCGGATATAAGCGAGCCACTTTTTGCCGGATTCGTCGTGGAACAGGGATGGATCGTATCCACCGGACACGAGATGCACGGGCTCCGACCAGGGTCCAGTAATGTCGGGGGCGGTCACGACGTAGTTGTGCATGTCGCGCAGCGGGGAGATCTTCTGCTCGCCTTTCCATGCCTTGGTGTCGGTATAGACGAGCCAATAAAGACCGTCGTGATAGGACAGGGCTGGCGCCCATATGCCTCCGGACGGCTGCTCTCCGATCAGGTTCAATTGCGATAACCTGTCCAGAGGCGTGGCCTTGAGTTCCCAGTTGACGAAGTCTTTCGATTCGTAAATGAGAACGCCCGGATACCATTCAAACGTTGAAACCGCGATATACCACGCATCCTTGCCACGGCATACGCAAGGGTCCGGGTTGAAGCCGCGCAGAACTGGATTTTGAATAGTACTCATCGGGAGGGTATGTCTCTGACGTGCTGAAAGGAATAGATCTTGTTGCTTTTTCGGCGAGCTTTGTTACCGCTAACAATTCAATCTAGCATGCGACCTGCAAACTATTCAAGTGCGATGATGGGAGGGTATTCCCTTGGGTGAGTTCCTTACTGGTACGTCGTCCGAATGACCGGCAGGCAATGTATAGGAATCCTGCTATGAAGGCACGACGAAAGCCGCATTGTCAGAATCTTTCGGAGTGGCCCAAAACTCTCCGCGCCTGCAGGATCACCGGCATGTCGACCATCCTTCCATCCACGGCAACCGCTCCGCCATGGCTCGCCTCGACGGCCGCGAGCACGCGTCGCGCCCACTCCACCTCGGCGTCACTCCATGCATATGCGCGGTGCACCGGCTCGATCTGCTTCGGATGAATGCAAAGCTTGCCGCCGAAACCAAACCGCCGCCCGCGCCGTGCATCGGCTTGCACCGCATCAGCATCGGTAATGGCCGTCGATACGCCATCCACCGGTGCACCGATGCCGGCCAGCCTCGACGCAAGCACGATCTGCGAGCGAAACAGATGCAACTCCTCGCCATCCCCATCGATGCCGAGATCGACCTGAAAATCCAGCGTCCCGAACACGATACGCGGCACGCGCGGCGTGCCACATAGCTCCGCAAGATTCGCGAACCCGCGCGCAGTCTCGACAATCGGCAGTACGCTCAACGCCGGATGCGCGTTCGCCAGCACCGCGCAGATCTGTTCGCGCGTCTCAGCCTTCGGCAGCACAATTCCGGCGACACCGCTCTGACCAACGAGCGCCGCAACGTCATCTGGAAACCAGGGCGTATCCGAGCCATTGATACGCACCCACACGGCCCCCGATGCGTTAGCCGATACCGCGGCCACCACCGCCGCACGCGCCGGCACTTTCTGATCCGGCTGCACCGCGTCTTCCAGATCGAGAATCACCGCATCCGCGCCGGCCGCATAGGCCTTGTGAAACCGCTCAGGCCGATTCCCAGGCACGAAAAGATATGACCGGGGCAGCGCGCTCATGCCGCCACCATCGTGCGCGGGGCTGAATCGAATACCGGGCCCATCTGCGCCACTTCGGCAACACGCCACGCGCGGCGAAGCAGTTGCGCCGCCTCCTCCTCACTAGCCGCACCCGAGAATGCCGCCAGCCGATGCAGCTTCGTCGCAATCTCCTCGCGCGACAACGTGTTCCCTGGATCGCCCTTCGGCTCATCGACACGCCCGTCGAAAACACGGCCGTCGGCAGTGGTCACCGTGACCTTGCCTATCCAGCGCGCGGGATACGAGGCGTCGACTTCAGCGTCGAGCGTCATCGTGACCTTGTCGCGAAACGCAACGATCTCGCTCGCGTCGAAATCCTGCTCGAATTCGGTCACGCCCGCATAGCCGTGATGCGCGACGAGTCCGAGCACCGTACCCATGTTGAACTTGGCCTGATGCACGGTACGCGGCGCGATCACGGGACCGAGCACATCGATCGCGCCTTGATGCACGTGCGCGACGACCGTCGCGATGTCGCGCGGCGCGAGACGATGCGCCCGCACCACGGCGAGCAGCGCATCGGCGGCCGGATGCGTATGGCGGCACGCCGCGTGATATTTGAACGACGTCTCCGCGGTCGCCCAGCGGCTGCCGAGCCGATCGACGAGCCGAGCCGGATCGGCATCGCTCGACATGCCCGCGGCCATGCCTTGCGCGCCTTCGAGGATATGCGTCGCTCCTTTGAAGCCGTCGGCGGCGAGTTGCGCGGCCATCAGGCCGTTCGCGGCAGCCATCGCGGTATGCAGTTGTTTCGAGTCGGCGGCGTCGCGCAGAAATTCCCACAAGCCGCTCGCCTGTGTGCCTGCCGAGCCGAACGCATCGAGCATCTGCGATGGCGACAAACCGAGCAAACGTCCTGCAGTTGCGGCCGCCGCGACCGTGCCGACCGTGCCCGTGGTGTGAAACACCTTGTAGTGCGAGCGCCCGAGAAATTCGCCGATGCGAATACCAATCTCGTATCCCGCCACGGCCGCCGCGATGAAGTCGCGCCCCGGCGCTTGCCTTGCCTGTGCCAACGCGAGCGCAACCGGAAACACCACGGTCGCGGGATGAAACACCGAGCCATTGTGCACGTCGTCCTGTTCGGCGAAATGCGATGCGGCGCCGTTGATCATCGCGGCGAAATACGGCGTGGTGCGGCTGCGATCGATCAGCACCTCGCAGAGGCCCTCGTTAGTCGCACCAGCTGCCGCACGCGCAAACCGAGCGATCGTCTCGACGGGGCGAGCGCCTTTGCCGGCCAGCGCCGAGCCGAGCCAATCGACGTACAGGTTGACGGTCCGCTCGACGACCTCATGCGGGATGCTGTCGAAGTCGAGTTGCGCGGCGAAAGTGGCGAGCGTGAGACTGGGATGGTCGGTCATGAGTGTCGTGCGCCGTGTGATGCCAGGTTGTATCGGGTTCGTTCGGAATACCGGCTTGTCATCCCGCATCACATGCGTGCGGGCGCGAAGCGAAATAGGCTTACGGAATCAAATCGTGCCGGCCGCGCGCAGCGCGTCGATACGAGCTTTGCCGTAGCCAAGCTCACGCAGAATCGATTCGGTATGTTGACCAATTGTGGGAACGGGGTCCATCCGAGGCTCGATGTCGGAAGGCAAACCCGGAGGCCGCAATGCCGGTATCGTGCCGGCTGCCGTGCCGACTTCCTGCCAGCGCTCGCGTGCCTTCAATTGCGGATGCGCCCACACGTCCGCGAGCGTATTCATCTGCGCGTTCGCTATACCTGCCTGATCGAGTCGCTCGATCACCTGCGCGGCGCTCAGCTTCGCGAACGCCGCCACTATCACCTCGCGCAACGCCTCGCGCGCCGCAGTGCGCTTCGAGTTCGATGCGAAGCGTTCGTCGGTTGTTAGCTCAGGCAGTTCGAGCACGCGATCGCAGAACAGCTTCCATTCGCGTTCGTTCTGCAGGCCGAGCATGACCGTCTTGCCGTCGCCAGCGGGAAACGGTCCGTACGGATAGATCGTTGCATGCGCGGCGCCCGCGAGCGCGGGCTGCGGCTGACCGTCGATCGCGTAGTACAGCGGATAACCCATCCACTCGACCATGCTTTCGAGCATCGACACGTCGATTCGGCAACCGCGCCCCGTGCGTCCCCGCTGCAACAGCGCGCTCAGGATGTTCGAATATGCGTACATGCCCGCCGCGATATCAGCGATCGAGCAGCCCGCCTTCGCTGGCGCGCCAGGAGAGCCGGTGATCGATAAAAAGCCAGACTCGCTTTGAATCAGCAGGTCGTACGCCTTCTTGTCGCGATACGGACCGTCCGCGCCATAGCCGGAAATATCGCAGACGATCAGCTTCGGATACTTCTGGCTCAGCGTGTCGTAGCCGAGGCCGAGCCGTTCCGCCGCACCCGGTGCGAGGTTCTGCACGAGCACGTCTGCATCGGCAACCAAGGCATCGAGAATCTCCGCCGCCGCGGGCTGCTTCAGGTCGAGCGAAAGGCTTTCTTTCGAGCGATTGGTCCACACGAAGTGCGACGACAGTCCATGCACGCGTTCGTCATAGCCGCGCGCGAAGTCGCCGACGCCGGGCCGTTCGATCTTGATCACGCGCGCGCCGAGATCGGCCAGTTGACGCGTGCAGAACGGCGCGGCGATCGCGTGTTCGAGCGTGATGACCTTGATACCGTCGAGTGGTCTCATGATGTCCGCCAGCGGGTCAGAACGAACGCGGCAGCCCGAGAATATGCTCGGCCACGTACGAGAGAATCAGATTGGTTGAAATCGGCGCGACCTGATACAGACGCGTTTCGCGAAACTTGCGCTCGACGTCGTATTCGCACGCGAAGCCGAAACCGCCGTGAAATTGCAGGCAGGCATTGGCCGCTTCCCACGACGCGTCCGCAGCGAGCAGCTTCGCCATGTTCGCTTGCGCGCCGCACGGTTGCTGCGCGTCGAAACGACGTGCCGCTTCGAAGCGCATCAGGCTCGCTGCCTCGACGTTGATGAACGAACGCGCGATCGGAAACTGCACGCCCTGGTTCTGTCCGATCGGCCTGCCAAACACGACGCGCTCCTTCGCGTACTCGGTGACTTTATCGACGAACCAGTAACCGTCGCCGATGCACTCCGCGGCGATCAGCGTGCGCTCCGCGTTGAGGCCGTCGAGAATGTATTTGAAGCCTTGCCCGTCCTCGCCGATCAGATTCTCGGCCGGGATTTCGAGGTTGTCGAAAAAGAGTTCGTTGGTCTCGTGATTGACCATGTTCAAAATCGGCTGCACGGTCAGGCCATGCCCGATCGCTTCGCGCAGATCGACGATGAAGATCGACATGCCCTCCGATTTCTTCTTCACGTCCGCGAGCGGTGTAGTGCGCGCGAGCAGGATCATCAGATCCGAGTGCTGCACGCGCGAAATCCACACCTTCTGGCCGTTGATCACGTAACGGTCACCGCGCCGCTCAGCGATAGTCTTGATCTTCGTCGTATCGGTGCCGGTGCTCGGCTCGGTCACGCCCATCGATTGCAAACGCAGGTCGCCGTTCGCGATCTTCGGCAGATACTTGCGCTTCTGTTCTTCCGAACCGTGCCGCAGCAACGTGCCCATGTTGTACATCTGTCCGTGGCATGCGCCCGAGTTGCCGCCCGCGCGATTGATCTCTTCCATGATCACCGACGCTTCCGTGAGCCCGAGCCCCGAGCCGCCGAAGTCCTGCGGAATCAGCGCGGCGAGCCAGCCGGCCTTCGTCAGCGCGTCGACGAACTCTTCCGGATAGCCGCGCGACTCGTCGATCTTGCGAAAGTACTCGCCGGAAAACTGCTGACACAGATCGCGCACGGCCTCTCGAATGTCCTGGAACGAATCGTGTTGCGTGGTTTGCATAGTCGAGTCTCGTGGAATTCAGGCGAGCGCGGCGGTCGCGCGCATGGTCAGATAACCTTCCTGGTCCTTCGCCCACAAGTCGATGGTCTTGCCGTCGGCGGCGGGCTTGCCGCATACCGTGAACGGCTGATCCGCGAAGGTCGGGCGAAGCGCGCGAAACGCGAAGCTTTGCAGCGTCGCTTGCGGCAGTTCGCGGCGCACGAGATCGACGAGCAGCGTCGCGATCAGCGGGCCATGCACGACGAGGCCCGGATAGCCTTCGACTTGCGTCACATAGGGATGGTCGTAGTGAATGCGATGGCCGTTGAAAGTCAGCGCCGAGTAGCGGAACAGCATCACGGCATCGGCGTCGATCGTGCGGCTCCACGTTTCTCCTTCGGGCGCGGGCGCCGGCTGTTGCGGCCGCGCCCCTTCGTGCGGCGCGTCGCGATAGACAATGTCGTGCTCCTCTTCGAGCTTCAACTCGCCATCGACTTCGATCGTATGTTGCACGGTGACGAATACGAGGCGGCCCGAGCGGCCGGTCTTGTCCTCGATATTGGCGATCGTCGAAGTTCGCCGCGCATGCTCACCGATCTTCAGCGGCGCATGAAACGTGAGCCGGCCACCAGCCCACATGCGGCGCGGCAATGGCACGGGTGGAAGAAAACCACCACGCTTCGGATGTCCATCGGGACCGACTTCGGATAGCGGCGCGACCGGAAGAAAGTACAGCCAGTGCCACAACGGCGGCACGGTGTCGCCGCTTTCCTCGCGATCGAGCGTGGCGGCGAGTGCGGCTAACGGAAACGCGGTGATGTCGTCTTCGGCCACCGCCTCCTTGTTGAGCCAATCGTCGAGCTTCTGTGGGGCAGCGGACATGGCGGAGTCTCCTGGTTTAGTGTGTTGGTCCTCGTTAGGGCCCACTATGACCGACGCGCTGTGTGCCGCGAAGTTCGATTTTCCGAAGCGGGCCTTTGGCTTTGGTTAAGACGTTAGGCGCGGCGCGCGGCACTGACAATCTGTTTTCAGCGCGATCAGAGATTCGACGCGGCCCGACCTTATTGCTTTACCGAACTGCAACGGTGCTCCTTCACCTGCTCGCCTATTTGAGCCCGAGCCGTTTGGCCAGCCGATTCAGATTCGCGCGGTCCAGCCCCAGCTCGCGCGCGACCGCCGCCCAGTTTTGCCTGTTGCGGATCAGCGCTTCGAGAACGAGATTGCGTTCGAACTCGGTGACCGCACTGCGAAAGTCTTTCGTCTCGCTTTGCTCGCTCTGCGTGGCCGTTTGATTGGCTTCCTGATTCTGTGCGTCGGACAACGCGAAGTCCGCGGCCGTCAACGTCAGAATACGGCGACGCTCACGACTGGCCGCCAACGCCTTCAGCGCACTGCGTCCGATCAGATGCTCCAGTTCGCGCACATTGCCCGGCCATGAGTAGTGCAGCAACGCGGCCTGTGCGTCAGCCGCAAGACGCAGACTCAGCAAACCGAGCCGCGAGCGATTGTCTTCGAGGAAGAAGCCCGCCAGCAGTAGCACGTCGCGGCCACGTTCACGCAACGGCGGCACGCGCAGCGGATACACGCTGAGGCGATGATAGAGATCGGCGCGGAAGCGGCCCGCGCGCACTTCTTCAGCGAGATCGCGATTGGTTGCGGCGATCAGCCGCACGTCGACTCTGTGCTCGTGGTCCGAGCCGATGCGCTGCAACTGTCCGTTCTGCAGGACGCGCAACAGCTTCGCCTGCACCGCGAGCGGCAACTCACCGACCTCGTCGAGGAAAATGGTGCCGCCGTCGGCGAGTTCGAACTTGCCGCGCCGATCCGCCGACGCTCCCGAAAACGCGCCGCGCACGTGGCCGAATAGTTCGCTCTCGACGAGCGTATCGGGCAATGCCGCACAGTTCAGGCTGATCAGCGGCTTGTTCGCGCGCGGCGACAGCGCGTGGATCGCGTTCGCGACCAGCTCCTTGCCGACACCGGTCTCCCCGGTGACGAGCACGGTCAGATCGCTGGCGGCGACCACCTCGATCTCCTCCACCATCCGGCGATGCGCCTCGCTGCTGCCGATCAGCTCGCGCCGGCTCTCGCTGCTCGCCAGCCGATAAGCTTCCGCGCGACGCTGCGCCTCTTCGCCATTGCGCGCCAACGCGTCGATGCGTTCGACGACGCTGACGGTCGCAGCCGCGAGGCCGAGAAATGCTTGCAGCGAAGCCATGTCGAGCGTGTTGAAGCGCGCCGGGTCGAGTGCGTCGAGCGTGAGCAACCCCCAAGGCTCGCCGCGGATGAACAGCGGACAACCCAGACAGTCGTGCACTTCGAGATGCCCGGCTGCCATGCCTTGCACGAGGCCATCGTAGGGATCGGGTAGTTCGGAGTCAGCCGCGAAGCGCGTCGGCCCTGGCTGGGCCAGCAACTCCTGAAAGCGCGGGTGCTCGGCGACGCGAAAACGCCGCCCGAGCGTATCGCTGCTCAAGCCGTCGATCGCCAGCGGCACCAGCGTATCGCCTTCCAGGCGTAGCAATGCGGCCGCGTCGCCAGGAAACAGCGAGCGCAGCGCGCTGAGCAGCCGCCGATAACGCTCGCGCTCGGACAACTCGCGCGACAGGTCGAGAATCAGTGGGGTAAGAACGTCGAGGACTGCCTCGGTAGTCAGTTCGACTGCGGGTTGAGTCTTTTCGACTAGGGTCGAATGAACCATCCTATTTGCTAGACCGTTGATCTACATACATTTTATACCTGGCACGGTTCGTGGATAGTAGAGGCAGTCTGCCGAAACCGGCTGTGACACTCGCTGATAGACAGACGCTCACACAGACTCTCATCAGGACTTGAAAATATGCTATCCGTCGAACACCGCGCCATTATCACAGCAACCGTGCCGCTCCTGGAAAGCGGCGGCGAGGCGCTCACCACGCACTTCTACCGCGTGATGCTTAGCGAGCACCCGGAAGTGCGCCCGATCTTCAATCAATCCCACCAGGCGAGCGGCTCGCAGGCGCGCGCTCTGGCCAACGGCGTCGTGATGTACGCACGCCATATCGATCAGCTCGAACAACTGGGCGGGCTCGTCGCGCAGGTCATCAACAAGCACGTGTCGCTGAACGTGCAGCCTGAGCACTATCCGATCGTCGGCAAGTGCCTGCTGCGCGCGATTCGTGAAGTACTCGGCGCGGACGTCGCAACCGACGCCGTGATCGAAGCGTGGGCCGCCGCGTATCAGCAACTCGCGGATCTGTTGATCGGACTCGAAGAGAAGATCTACGCCGAAAGCGCGGCAGCGCCCGGCGGCTGGCGCGGCACGCGGCTGTTCCGCCTCGCGCGCAAAGTGCGTGAAAGCGACGAGATCACGTCGTTCTATCTGCGTCCCGATGACGGCGGCGAATTGCTCGCATTCAAGCCGGGGCAGTACATTGGCGTGCGGCTGGTGATCGACGGCGAAGAAGTGCGTCGCAATTATTCGCTGTCAGCAATGAGCGATGGTCGCGAATATCGCATCAGCGTGAAACGCGAACCGAATGGAACCGTGTCGACGTATCTGCACGAGCAGATGAAGGTAAACGACCCGCTCGAACTGTTCGCGCCGGCCGGCGAATTTACGCTGCAACCTGGCGACAAACCGTTGGTGCTGATCAGTGGCGGCGTCGGGATCACGCCGACGATGGCGATGCTGCAAGCCGCGCTGAAGACCAATCGTCCGGTGCATTTCATTCACGCGGCCCGTCATGGTGGCGTGCATGCTTTCCGCGGCGCGATCGATGCATTGGCCGCGCGCCATCCGCAACTGAAGCGCTTCTATTGCTACGAGCAGCGCCGTGACGGCGATGCCGACGCGCACGCGGTCGGTTACGTCGACGAAGCGAATCTGAAGAAGTGGCTGCCGGAAACGCGCGACGTCGACGTGTATTTCCTCGGGCCCATCGCGTTCATGAAGGCGATCAAGAAATGCCTGAAGGCGATCGGCGTGCCGGAATCGCAGAGCCGTTATGAGTTTTTTGGGCCGGCTGCCGCGCTCGAATAACGCACTCGGCTAATCGACGAGTACTTGCCCGCTTCGAATCGTTGCAAAGCGTATTCGAAGACGGGCATCTTCTGGTTTCAATTACGCCGGTGGGTTTGGCCTTGTAAGAAGCGGGCCAAGTCTGCTGCGCGTTCAGCGCTCCCTTCTGCGGCGAAATGCCCACCAGCCAGTCAGCCCGGTAAAACCGGCGACCAGCAGCACCATCACCCAAAATCCATGCTTGTTCTCGGCGAGCGGAATGCCACCGACGTTCATGCCGAAGAAACCGGCAATGATATTGATTGGCATCGCCAGCACCGTGACGAGCGTCAGCGTGAATAGCGTGCGGTTGTTCTGCTCCTCGAGTCGCGAGGTGATTTCTTCCTGCAGCAATCTAACCCGCTCGATCAATCCGGCCACGTCCGAAAGCACGACCGAGAACTCCTCCGTCGATTCACGCAGGTCCTGCACGTCTTCCACGTGAAGCCAGCGAGGCGGCCTCGCCAGCAAGCGGAAAATCGCGCCCGGTTCGGGTGCCAGCATCCGCTGCAGACGTGTCAGCGTGCGACGCATCGCGCCGAGGTCGAGGCGGTTTTGCGTCGGCCGTTGCGACACGAAGCGGTCCTCAATTCGATCGACGTCGGCGCTGGTTCGGCGGACGATCTGCACGAGCAGGTCGGCCTGGTCGCGCATCAGATGAACGAGCAGCTCGGCAGGTGACCTGAATACTTCCCCTTGCCGTACCGACGCGCGCAAACGGTCCACCGAGCGCAGCGGCTTCAGCCGCGCGGTTACGATGAGCCGCTTGGTTGCGTAGATCCACAGCGTCGCGATTTCGGACGGGATGAACTCGAGGTTGAACATGACGTCGTTCACGACTGCGCGCAGTGCGCCGTCCGCATGTTCGATCCGCGTCGAATGCGAGCCTTCGCGCAAGGCGTCGAAAAACGCTTCGGGCAGATCGAGTTGCGTGCGCATCCAGCGCTCGCTCGCGCTATGCGCGAGATTGAAGTGAAGCCACAGAAACTCGCCAGCGTCCCTTACGGTAGTGTCGGCATCGTCCTCACGCTCGCGGAACCAGTCGATGACTTCGTCCGCGTCGATCGGCCGTCCGGCAAGCGTCGGCAAAAACCGGAAACCGCAGACCATACCCGACGAATCCGCGCCGTAGGTTTGCAATGCCAGATCTGATTTCATAGGGCGTTCAATGCCAGCGCTTCCGAAAGGAATACATGAGCATAGCGCGAACGATTGAAAGAGAGTTGACGCGCGCAGTTTCCGGCGTCGTATTGTCGAATTGAGGCGGCTGGCGTGTCACGGAAACGTCATCTCTGACGATTTCGGCCGCGTAAACGCAAAAACCCCACCGCTGGGGGTGGGGTTTCTGGCTTGTGGGGGAGCCTGACGATTACCTACTTTCACACGGGCAATCCGCACTATCATCGGCGTGGA
>NZ_JAYMRT010000040.1:0-28819 GCF_038900515.1 Burkholderia sp. JPY481 | reverse complement strand
ATACATCGAAGTGTTTTATAACCGCAGTCGTCGTCATTCATCGCTCGGCTTCACGTCGCCAACTCAGTTCATGCAAGACTGGCTTGCGGCTCAGCGGACAAAGGATACGGCTGCATAACCCCGGACCCCTGGAAGGCGAAAAACCGAGGGAAGCTCACGGAATGCGCACCATCTCGCATGCGTCCCATCAGCTCGAGTCTCCTACCGGACACCGCACAATTTTTGCCAACAACCGCTCGTTGAGCCATGCTCATCATCGCCGACACCTCCGCCGTTTCACGCTCGCGTTACAGATCGACCTTGTGCATATGGTCAGCCGCACGCTTGATCCCTGTCGATACGTATCGCGCAATCGTTGCTTGCAGCCCGAACGACTTCCTTCCGCCGGTACGATGGCGGCTCTAAGCGTCGATCATACCGAACACAGGCTAAAGCGATGTATAAGGCAAGGTCGATCGCATTGCTTCATGTATTTCTTGTGGGATCTCTGTTTCTAAAGCCAGCATTCGGTCAGGAACGACTCTATACGAATGCCGACGGTAGCAAAACGGACAGCCTGGAGCAAGCCGCCAAATCTTGGGGCAACGATAAAGAATTCAAGGCGAGCTGGTCGGCTGGCGCGATGAAGGCGCAATACGCGTATGCGATGGGGTTTACCGGAAGAGGTATAAAAGTCGGGGTGCTGGATTCAGGCGTCGATACGACACATCCCGAACTGTCAGGGCCTCGGATCCATCCTGTGTCTACTATCGGTACATACTATGAAGACGGGTTCCAGTTTTATGCCGACGATTCGATGATCCCGGTCAGGAAGGGTGACGCATTCAATGTTCGCGGATCGCATGTCGATGGCGTCAATGACTCGCATGGGACCGAGGTAAGCGGAGCCATTGGTGCCGCACGAGACGGCAAAGGAATGCAGGGTGTTGCGTTCAATGCAGATGTTTATGTCGCAAACACCAATGGGACCGACGACAATCGTGAGCAGGGCTCCAACTGCTTAGACTACGGTTACTTTACTGCTGCCTATGATGCCTTGGGAAAGAGCGGTGTTCATATCGTCAATCAAAGTCGGGGACAGAACTCTCCCATTTCAGCGGAGAATCGGACAGATTCTGTTGACCAGCTCAAAACCGCGTACCAGGGATTCGCTAAACGCGCGCGCGAAGGTTCGAAAACCTGGATAGATGCAGCCGCAGAAGCTGCCACGAAATATCGCTATATCGAAGTCATTGCCGCGTCGAACGACCCGCAGAGAAATCCGGACGTGCTAGCCGCGTTACCCTACTATCGCCCGGAAGTCGAAAGGGACTGGCTAGCAGTGTCCGGCTATTCGAGCAACAACGGGCAAGTTTATAACCAGTGCGGTGTTGCAAAATGGTGGTGTCTCATGGCGCCGACCGTGGCGATGGCACCCAAGGCTGGAGGCGGCTATGACCCTGGCTTCAACGGTACGTCCGCGTCTGCTCCGTACGCCTCCGGTGCGCTTGCGCTGGTCATGGAGCGTTACCCCTATCTGACTAGCCAGCAGGCGTTGACAGCACTGCTGACGACCTCGCGAGAGATGGTTTCGGATCCCGCCAAAGTCGATCCGTCGAAACCATTGAACAAGCTGCCTCGCGACACTACCGGCACCTCCGGCGGTTTCACTGCCCTGATTCCTGGTAACACACATGTTCCCAATGCGGTGGCGGGCTGGGGACTCCCAGATCTATAGAAGGCAATGAACGGCCCCAGCCAGTTGCCGGGTCGGTTCAATGTGAATGTGCCTTCTGGCATGTCGGACGTATGGTCGAACGACATTTCGGACGTCGCACTCGCCGCGCGTCAGAAAGAGGACGCAGCAGAGCATCAATCGTGGCTCGATACGCTGAAAACGAAGGGCTGGACGCAGGGACTGCCCTCGAATGCGAGCGACAGCGACAAGACAGCGTACGAGATCGGCACCGAGCGCGAGTCTGCTTACCAGGCACGTGCCTATAAAGGTAGCCTGACAAAATCAGGCAGTGGTCTGCTGACCCTGTCGGGGAACAACACCTATCGCGGATTGACAATGGTTGACGGTGGGGAACTGCGGATCGATGGCTCGATTGTCGCCGGCGCGGTGGTCAATGCAGCTGGACGGCTCACAGTGACCGGCCGGACGGCTGATGTTGCGGTGAACGGTGGCGGCGCAACGATCGCCGGCACAAGCGCACAGTTGTCGATCGACCAAGGCGGAACCGTAGCCGTAACGAATACAGGGAGGACGGGTGACGTGTTGCTGGCACGCGGCTTTGCGTCGCTCGACGGAGCAAGCGGCAACGTCGCGGTCGGTAACGGAGGGGTCGTTAGCGGCAACGGCGCCCTGCAATCTCTGAACGTGAATGAAGGAGGAACGGTCGCCCCTGGACATTCGATCGGCCTGTTGAAAGTAACGAATGACGCGAATTTCGCAACAGGATCAACCTATGCGGTCGAACTTTCGCCGAGCGGAGCAAGCGACCGGATCGACGCAGGTGGTAAAGCGCGTATCGCGAATGGCACGCTCAGCCTTGCGCTTGAACATTCACCCCCATCCCTTAGTCTCGAACAGTCACGCTCGATTCTGGGTCAGCGTTTCGACATTTTGAACGCCGCAGGAGGCGTCGAAGGTCAGTTTGCGACGCCTGGTGGCTACCTGTTCGTGTTGCCGTCGCTCGCATATGGTCCGACGAGCGTCAGTCTCACCGTGAATCGAAGCGCGACGCCGTTCGCGAGCGTCGCGGGTACGGATAACGAACGCATTGTCGCTCGCGCGATGGAGACACTGAACCCGGGCAGCGCAGTGTACAACAGTGTGCTGTTCGCAATCTCCGCACAGGTGCCACAGGCAACATTTGGACAACTGACGGGTGAAATTTATCCTGCCACCTACGCGACGCTCATCAATGAAAGCCGTCAGGTACCCGACGCGGTGTTCGGGCGGCTCTGGGCTACGCGTGATACCGCCTCGACACAGTCAGGCGCTTGGGCGCGCCTGTTGGGCTCGTGGGGGGGCGCACGGGGTGATGGCGTCAATGGATACACCAGTTCGACAGGTGGCTTCCTCGCGGGTGCAGATGCAATGGTGCACGATGGTGTTCGCGTGGGTGGCCTCGCCTGCTACAGCCATAGCGGCGTCAATCTGCGTGACCAGCCGTCGTCTGCATCATTCGACAGCTTTCATCTCGGTGCATATGCGGCCTAGCAGCCCAGCGCGCTCGGGCTGCGCGCGGGCGTAGAGCACGCGTGGCACCGAGGTGGCATGGATCGCTATGTGCAGTATGGCGCGACGTCTGAGCACGAAAGCGGCACGCTGAACGCAGAAACGACCCAGGTGTTCGCCGAGACCGCTTATCGTCTAAACCTTAGCGGAGCAGCCGACGTGGAGCCGTTCGGGCAGCTCGCCTATGTTCATTTGAACAATCATGGAATGGCCGAGACAGGCGGTGCGGCCACGCTGCGCGCTCAGGAAGGCAACAACGATGTATCGTGTACAACGCTCGGCATGCGCGGCACAACGCAGTTCACGCTGATATCGATGATGCAGCTTACGCTGCAAGGGAGCCTCGGCTGGCAGCACGCGCTGACGAGCGGCCGTCCGGTTGCGACGCTTGCATTCGCTTCTGGCAGCGACGGTTTCTCGGTCGCGAGCGTGCCGGTTGCGAAAGATGCGGCAGTGCTAAGCGTGGATGCCCGGATCGATATCGGCGAGAATGGACGCCTCAGCATCGGATATTCGGGTTCGCTGGCTAGCCGGCAATCCGATCATACGGTGCAAGGCAATTTAAACTGGAAGTTCTGAAAAAGCGAACCTCATTGTCACCGCAATGGTCGCAACTACTGTGAGCCCGTATCGATGGAACGCAAGCCAGAGACCGATGATTGCAAGCTCGGTCGCAAGCAATGTGAGCCCACGGCTCGCCGTCAGTCGCAACCAATTCGAGCCGAAAAAGCCGATGATTGCGAGCCAGACTGGTTTCGATTGCAAGCCGCTACAACTACTCGTCCGATCTGGGCGCGCTTTTCGGTGCCATCGACGGACAGAAGTTCGCTGCCGCCACTCCGACCGCAAAGGCGAGGCACTCGCGCAAATATTTCGGTCGCGAACGGGGAGTGAGGGTTGGCCGCAATTCGTCAATTTTTCGCCAAAACGATGCTAAGTCGATGAGCCAGAAAGAGAAATTTGACCGATCGGCAACGGCTTGAACATCACAGGCTCGACTGGAGAAATTGATTGTCGCTTCAGTCAGGGGGCAACCCGGGCCAGGCGTTACCGACCGGATGCGGATAGAGGATACCGAGCGCGTGACGTCCACAAAAATGAGGTCAATCCACCGGACGGTGGTTTCGCGGCGGGTCGTCATTCGCGCAATCAGTTTGGCGAGGGTTTCGCCCGGGGAGGTCGAGGTGTGCAGGGTGACTGGTTTGCGCTCACGCCAGCGCGAGAGCGCGGCCTCGACGTGGGCGATGGTGAGCCGGTGGCCGGCTTGTGCGGGGAACGGAAAATCGGCTGGGGTCATGGAATTTGCAGAGAAACTGGACATCATCGGCCCTGCGTACCGGTCCTGGCGCGCGGACGGGCCGCTGCGGCCGGCGAGACATCCGGAATCGGTTCAAACAGCGCATCGAGGTCGTCGGCTGAAAACTTGACCGCGCCGGCGCCATCTTCGGACAGAATGCTATCGGCCAGCACGGCCTTCTTCTCCTGCAGCGCGACGATCTTTTCCTCGATGCTGCCGGCGGCGATCAGCTTGTAGACGAACACCGGCTTGTCCTGGCCGAGACGATGCGCACGATCCGTCGCCTGGTTTTCCGCGGCGGGGTTCCACCACGGATCGTAGTGAATCACGGTGTCGGCTGCCGTCAGGTTCAGACCAACACCGCCGGCCTTCAGGCTGATCAGGAAGAGCGGCACTTCCCCTTGCTGGAAGCGCTGCACGGGCGTCATGCGATCGGTGGTGTCGCCGGTGAGGATGACGTATGGGATGGCGGCCTTCTCGAGCGCCGCCGAGATCAGCGCCAGCATCCCGGTGAACTGCGAGAACAGCAGCACGCGGCGCCCTTCGTCGATCAGTTCCGGGAGCATTTCGAGGAGCAGGTCAAGCTTGGCTGACTCCCTGACCTGTGCCGCTTTCTCCAGCTTGACGAGGCGCGGATCGCAGCAGACCTGACGCAGCTTGAGCAACGCCTCGAGCACGATAATGTGACTGCGGGCGAGTCCCTGTGCGGCAACGGCGGTCCGGACCTTTTCCTGCATCGCGGCGCGTACCGTTTCATACAGATCGCGCTGCGCACCTTCAATGTCCACGGTGCGCACGATGACTGTCTTCGGCGGCAGTTCGGTCGCAACCTCATCCTTGCGCCGGCGCAGCATGAACGGGCGGATTCGGCGTGCGAGCAGCTCGCGCCGCACGGTGTCGCCGCCTTTCTCGATCGGCGTGCGCCAGCGCTTCGTAAAATCTTTCTGGCTGCCAAGGAACCCGGGCAGCAGGAAATCGAACTGGGACCACAGCTCGCCCAGGTGATTTTCGAGTGGCGTACCGGTCAGGCACAGGCGGTGCTGCGCGCGCAGTTCGCGGATGGTAGCTGCCGCTTTGGTCGTGGCGTTCTTGACGTACTGGGCCTCGTCGAGGATCAGCAGGTGATAGTCATGCCGCGCGAGGATGGCCTGATCGCGCCACAGCAGCGCGTAGGTCGTCAGGATGAGATCGTGTTCGCCGATCTGGTCGAAACGATCGCGGCGCTCGGGCCCGTTCAGATCGAGGACTTTCAGGCCGGGCGCGAAACGTCCCGCTTCCTCGCGCCAGTTGTGGACCAGCGTGGTCGGCACGACGATCAGCGCGGGCTGCTCGAGACGACCTGCCTCCTTTTCGGCGAGCACATGGGCCAGTGTCTGCACGGTCTTGCCGAGTCCCATGTCGTCGGCCAACACGCCCGACAGGTTGTGCTCGCGCAGGAACTGCATCCAGCTTAAGCCCTGATGCTGGTACGCGCGTAATTCAGCCTGCAATCCGCGCGGCACGGGTACCTCGGCCAGACCTGGTCCGGCCTGCAGGCGCTGCGCGAGCTGGCGAATTGACGCATCGCCGTGGAACTGCCAGCGGCCCGTATCGTTCAGTGCTTCGAGGCGGCCGGCATCCAGTTCGGAAATCCGCAGGGAACCTTCTCCAACAGACTCGAACAGATCGACCAGTATCCGCACGACCGGTTTGAGCCGGTCGGCGCGCAGGCGCAGCCGTTCGCTCCGATTGGTTCTCAGCTCGATCATTTCGTCATCGGCAATCGTATCGAGTTCGCCCGACAGCCAGCGCCGGTCGCGCCGGAACAGTTCCGCCAGCAGCGGCTCGAGGCGCTCCGTACGGTCGCCTACCGTGATCCCCATTTCCAGATCGAACCAGCCGTCGCCGGCGTGGTGCGCCGTCCCGTCGATGGCGTCGATCTCGATCACGTTGAAGCGGAACCCAGCGGTCATGGTGACGCGCCAGCCCTTGCCGCGCAGCACCGGTAACACATCATTCACGAACGCGTACCACGCTTCGGGCTCCGTCAGCCCGAGCATCGCATCGGGAAGCGATTGCATACTCTGTACGCGACCGGCGGGGATCTTCTGCAGCCCGGTCTTGCGTAACTCTATCAGCCGCTTTTTCTCGGCATCAGGGCGCCGCCTGAGCTGAACAACGCCACCGTCGGGATGCGAGACCAGGGTCGCGTCACTATCCGCGTTGAGGCAAACCCCGCTATAGTCGAAACCGACGGTCGCGAAATCCAGCACGCCGCTGTGGTAGTCATATTTGCCAAAGCTCGCGGAATACACCGAGCGGGTGTCGAGCGACAGGAGCGGCACCGGCTCGGTGTCGATCACCCGGATGGCCGATGCGTCGTGTGCCGGAGGTGACGGCAGATCGGGGGCAATCTCGCGCAGCACGGCGGCCACGAGCGGTGCTTCAGCCAACGAGATCGGCGGCATCGACAGGTACGTGGCCAGTTGCTGCGATGTCAGGGATTGCGACGGCAACTGCACGATGCCGGCGACACCCGCCTGCGCGTCGACGTACCAGAGCGGTTCGGTTGCCAGCAGCAGCGTGGCTGGTGGCCCGGTTCGCAATACAGGTCGCAGATGGTCGTCTGCCTGGGGCTGCCACTCGATCTGTCCCGTACGAGGATCGCCCTGGGACAGCGCCACAGGCGTGGACAATGCGCCCTGATTCGCGCTCACTGCGGCGAACAGGCGACCGGTCACGATCAGCTTCTGCAGCACATCCGCCCCGGTTGAGCCGCGCAACACGAAGCTGCCATAGTCCTCGCGACAGCGACCCAGCCACAGTCCACGCAGGATCGTCAGATCATCGTCCGTGACGAATTTCGGCGGCTTGATGAGGGCGGCCTCGACATTGTTCCACGCATCGTCGATCGAGCGGATCGTGCCGTCGGCATTGCGGCGCGCCTTGAAGAGTTGCACTTCATGGCGCTGGTGATAGCGCGACCAGCCCAGCACATAGGCGAGCGTATGGGTCGGTTTCGAGGCCGCCTTCCTTGCATTGGGCGCGGTAGTCGCCAGTTCGGCACGAAACGTCTCCAGCCAGCTAACGAGTTCATGACGTACGCCTGGCTGGGGCTTCGGCATTCTTTCGAGGCCTGCGATCAGCAGCGCCGCGGCGTGCTTGCAGTCGTATCCAACCGGGCAGGAGCATTCACTTTCGGCCCACAGGCCATCCGCTGTGTCGTAAAACTGTACATCCACCGTATAGGGGCGACGCGCGGTCCCCTGCACCTCGCCGCTGAGTACGTTGTCCTGCCAGCGCAGCTTCGACACCGCGTGGACGTAATCACGCGCCCGGGCGACGGTGCGGGAATCCAGCCAGTGCGCGATCTGCGCCTGGTCATAAAAAACTGACGACATCAGTGACCCATCCATGCATGTTCAACCCGCCATGACGGCAACGTGTGGGCAGGCAGGGATAAGTGAAGTGCTGACTGCCTGTCCTTGTCATGGCCTCCCGGCATCCGTTGTCCGCGACGGCTGCCTATTTTACGCGCCAACGTTTGCGGGAAGGTGGCCTTTGGGATTTGCCCAGGCACACTGGTTACAGCCGGTGGTGTTATCCCCCTTTCGGGTTTCGGCACCGTCAGGGCCGACGGCGTTCTTTTCAGCGCGTCTAGCAATCGGCGCGTGACCTGAACCTCGGCATCAGCGCGCTCAGCCCGTTGCAGCGCGTCCTGCAGCAGCGATCGCGTGCTGTTCAGTTCATCCATGGTGGCGAGGTGCTGTTGCGTTGCGCTTTCATCCCGCTGCTGTAAAAGCCGGAGCTCGGTACGCAAGGAGGCAAGCGCGTCGGCATGCTGGAGCGCTGTGTCCTTCAGTTCAGCGCGTGCACCGCCCAATTGAACGCGCAGCTCTTCAGCGGTCTTTTCGCTTTTCTGGCGAGCGGTGCGTTCCTGGTCAATTTCTCGCAGAGCGCGCTTCTCATGACTGACGGCCCGCTCCTCGGCGGTGGTGACACGGTCGCGTGCGCGCTCCAGTTCAGCGGTGAATTCGGCCTTGACCTGCGCGAACTGAGGGGCGGCTTCGTCGACTTGCCGGCGGATTTCCTGCAGGCGGGCCTCGGTTGCCGCATGCGCCTCGCGTTCGGTGGCTAGCGCATCGCGCATGCTGGCGAGTTGCGCGCGCGTCGCTTCGAGTTCAGCCTGTGTCGCCGCCGTCGCCTGCCGGGCGAGCTCGAGTTCTGCGACGACCTGATCGCGTACTGCTTCGGCTTCGTGGGCCTGATGACGCGCCTCGGCGCGCAGTGTGGCCAACTGGCCGGTGGCCGCTTCCGATGCCGCCTGCCAGATGCTGAGCACGGCGTCGGCTGCGACCTGCTTCATGGCGTCGGGCAGGTCCGGATGGTGGATCTTCACACGGGTCTTGTCGCGCAGATCCTGCCAGAACCGGTTCAGCACGTCGGCGGGCGTCGTCATGCTGCCCTTGCGCACCAGGCTGTAGAGCTTGTTCGCCGTGGGCGTGATGCAATAGCGGAAGAACAGCAGCGTCACACCATGAACCGCCCCGTCAGCCCTCTCGCCCCCCTCGTGCCGGATGCCCCGGCGCCGCCGCTTGAACGCCTGCGCATCCCGCCGGAGCTGTCCGGCGTTGCCCGCACCAATCGCGCTCACAACTCAATCGCGCAAATCAGTGCCGAGGACGATCTGGCCGCGAGCGCCGCGTGGCTGGCCCGCTACGCCGATGTGCCCGGCACACTGGCGACCTACCGCAAGGAGGCCGAACGCCTGCTGCTATGGGCCGTCATGCAGCACGGCAAACCCCTGTCATCGCTAACGCACGAGGACCTGCTCGTCTATCAGCATTTCCTCGCCGATCCGCAACCGGCGTGGCGCTGGATCATGACTTCGCGCAAGAAGCCCGGCCGCAAGTCTGCCGACTGGAGGCCCTTCGCGGGACCGCTGTCGCCCACGAGCGTGCGCCATGCGATGACAATTCTCAACGCGATGTTCGCGTGGCTGGTCGACGCCGGCTATCTCGCCGGCAATCCCCTGTCGCTCGCGCGACGCCGCGGCGTCAAAGCCAGCCCCCGTGTCACGCGTTATCTGACGCACGAGTTGTGGGATGTGGTGAGGATCACTATCGAGAACCTGCCGGTGGGCACCGAACGCGAGCGGTTGCACGCGGCACGCTGTCGCTGGCTCTTCACGACCCTGTATCTCGGCGGCCTGCGTGCTGCGGAGATCGCCAGCACCCCGATGGGCGCGGCATTCTGCCGGCGCGACGCCGCCGGCGTCGAACGGTGGTGGATCGAGGTGTGCGGCAAGGGCAGCAAGACCCGCCTGGTGCCGGCCTCGGATGAACTGATTGCCGAACTGGCACGCTACCGGCGTGCACACGGACTGCCGCCGTCGCCGCAGCCAGGTGAAACGCGTCCGCTGCTGTTGCCGCTGATCGGTCATGACAAGCCCCTGTCGCGCGGCGCCATCCACCTGATCGTCAAGCAGGTATTCCGGCTGGCTGCCGGGCGGCTGCGGGCCCGTGGACCCGAGTGGCACGCCCGCGCGGATGTGCTGGCCGCCGCCTCGGCGCACTGGGTGAGACACACCGCCGGCTCCCACATGACCGACCAGCAGGTCGACCTGCGCTTCGTGCGCGACAACCTTGGGCACACGTCGCTCGCCACCACCAGCGTCAATCTGCACGCGGAAGACGATGCGCGCCATCAGGCCACCCAGACGCGTCACCGGCTGGGCTGGGGCAAGCCCGCCGGATAGCGGGGTTTCGCCCAGGGAATGCGTGAGATGGCAGACTCCCGCATTCCGCCCCAATTTATGCGCGCATGAATCACGTCCATGAAACCGCCTATCCGGCGCTGCCTGCCGAAATCAGTGAAGGCGAACTCCGTGCCGCCTTCACGCCCAGCGCCACCGAAATCCGTTTCGTGTACGGCCAGTTCCGGCAGGCACCGATACGCGTGCTGATCCTCGCGCAGCTCAAGCTGTTGCAGCGGCTTGGCTATCTGCCACCCGTATCGGACATTCCGGCCGCCATCCTTCACCACGTCTGCGCGGTACTCGGGGTGCGCCCAGTCCCGCGCGCCACGCTCGTGCGCTATGACCGCTCGGGCAGCAAGTCAGGTCATCAGAAAGTCCTTCGTGAGTTCGTCAACATCCGTCCCGCCAGTGCGCAGACATACAGCTGGCTGGATACCGTGGCGGACGACGCCGCCCGCACCAAAACTGAACTGCCCGATATCGTCAACGTCCTCATCGAGGAACTGGTCCGGCATCGATATGAACTGTCGCCGCTTGCGACGCTCTCGCGTATCGCCGTCCACGCCCGCAGCAGCCTCTACGAAACCCTCTACCGATCATTTGTCGACTCGCTGGATGCCTCACAGGTGGAGCGGCTCGATGGGCTTTTTGTAAGCGACACGGGCCAGACCCGCTGGGACGCTCTGAAGCGCGAACCGAAGCGGCCACGCCCCCGTGAGGTGGCCAGTTTCCTGGAGCATATCCAGCAGATGCGCGAACTGGCCGATGGCCTGCCACCGCCACCGGAAATCCTTTCTGCGCCCAAGCGCACGCAGTTCGTCATTGAAGCGCGCGCCCTCGACGTGCACGAAATGCGCACGCTCAAGCCCGCCAAACGTTACACGCTCGCCGTGCTCTTTGTCTTCTCGCAGTTGCAGAAGGCGCTCGACGATGTCGCGGAAATCTTCATCAAGACGGTGCGCAATCTCGAGAGCACCGCAAAGCTGCGGCTTCAGCAATACCAGCTCGCCCACGCCGACCAGCTTGAAGCGCTCGTCAGCCAGTTTCGTGACGTACTCAACGTGCTGCAGGACGCTGAGGTACCAGATGCCGAGCGCATCGCCCGCATGCGGGCTGCCCTGAACGGCGATCCCGACGCCGCGCTGACCCGCTGCAATGAGCCCATCGCGTACGCCGGCAATCACACCTTTCCCTTCCTGCTGACTCCGTACCGGAATCTGCGATCGCTGCTTTTCCAGTGTCTCGACATGCTGCCGCTGAAACCCAGCTCCCAGGACGACGCGTTGCTCGTCGCGCTGACGTGGATGCAGCCGTTGCGCTCGTCCCGCCGCGAACACCTGATGCTCAGTGACGATGACGTCGCCACCTTGCCGCTCGACTCGATCCCGGAGAAATGGGAAAAGAGCACCTTTCCGGATGGCCGGTCCGCCCGGCTGCTGCATCGCAAATATTTCGAGCTGTGCGTGTTCAGCCAAATCATGCGCGAACTCAACTCGGGCGATGTCTACGTTGAGCAGAGTGATCAGTATGACGACCCTCGTGAGCATCAGGTGTCGTGGGACGAATTCCAGGAGGAACTGCCTCGCTATGGCGAACTCGTCGGGCTGCCGGTCGACGCGCGCGCCTTCGTCAACGGCCTGCGCGACCAACTCAGCACGCTGGCCGACGAAGTCGACGCGGGTTTTCCGGCGAACGACTACGTCGAGATCACCGAGCAGGGCCTCATCCTTCACAAGCTCGAGACGGAACCCGAACCGCCGAACAAGAAACTTATCGATCAGGCCATCACGGCCGCGATGCGCCCCATCAGTATTCTCGACATCCTCACCGAAACCGAGCAGTGGCTCGATCTGCATACACTGTTCGGCCCGCTGTCGGGCTTCGAGACCAAGATCGACGACCCGCGCAAGCGCTTCATTACGACGCTGTTCTGCTACGGCTGCAATCTCGGGCCCAGCCAGACCGCTCGCTGTGTCAAGAATCTGAGCCGCAAGCAGGTCGCGTGGCTGAACCTGCGATACGTCACCGAAGAGCGGCTCGACAAGGCGATCGTCAGGGTCATCAATGCGTACAACCAGTTTGCGCTGCCGAAATTCTGGGGCTCCGGCAAACAGGTGTCGGCCGACGGCACGAAGTGGAATCTTTACGAGCAGAACCTGCTGTCCGAATACCATATCCGGTACGGAGGATACGGCGGGATCGGCTACTATCACGTGTCGGACATGTACATCGCGCTGTTCAGCCACTTCATTCCGTGCGGTGTACACGAGGCTGTCTATATTCTCGACGGGTTGATCAGGGATACGTCCGATGTGGAGCCCGACACCGTTCATGGCGACACGCAGGCGCAAAGCGCACCGGTGTTCGGGCTCGCGTACCTGCTTGGAATCAAGCTGATGCCGCGCATCCGCAACGTCAAGGGCCTGAAGTTCTTCAAGGCCGACCGGAACCGAAGCTACAAAAACATCGACTCCCTGTTTCGCGCGACCGTCGACTGGGCCTTGATCGAGCGGCATGTTCCCGACATGCTACGCGTGGCCGTCTCGATCAAGGCGGGTAAAATGACGCCGTCGACGATCCTGCGACGCCTGGGGTCGGAGAGCTTCAAGAACAAGCTGTACTTTGCGTTTCGTGAACTCGGCCGTGTGATCCGTACGCTGTTTCTGCTCAAATACATCAACGATCCCGAATTGCGTCGCACGATTCACGCGGCGACCAACAAGAGCGAACAGTTCAACGGCTTCGCGCAGTGGCTGATGTTTGGCGGCGAGGGCGTCATCGCTGAAAACCTCCGCCACGAGCAGCGCAAGGTCATCAAGTACAACCAGCTCGTCGCGAACATGGTGATCCTCTACAACGTCCAGTGGATGTCGCGCGTGCTCAAGGAGTTGCAGGCAAAAGGGCATCCGGTCGACGCCGACGTGCTCAAGGCGCTCTCGCCATACCGGTTGGATCACATCAACCGGTTCGGCGACTACCTGCTGGACCTGATGAAGAAAATCCTCCCGCTCGACCCAACGATAGATTTCGCTTTGAGATCAGCCGCTTAAGGCACTTTTGGCGAAATATTAACGAATCCCGGGCGACCCTCAATGTCGGCTTTGGCCGAACTCTGCTCCTTCAGACCCGGGGTTGAATGACCGTAACGCCCCGGACAACCGCCCCTCACGTTGAACCATACACGTGACGGCGTAGGGGAGGACGCCATTGCTGATCGGCAATGGGCCAAACGGTCGCAATCGGGCGCCCATCTGTGCCGCCAAGAAGGCATGCTCAGATATCGGCGCGCGCTGTGTCTGCATCAGACGCCGGAGACATCGCGCATCGGGCCGTCTGCGCTGCAGCAGGACTATGCCGACACAGCATTGCTGCCCAGCATGGTTCGACGACATCCCGATGCGCCGCAATGACACGTGTACTGGATCCGGATGTCGTCGGTGACCGCACCGTCGACGGACAGAGCGTAGTCGATAAAAAGCTCGTCTCCCGGTGCGATAGGGGCGAGGGCGTGAATGAACACCCGGTCGCCCGTCTCGATCGCTTCGCAGTTGGGGGCGCAGGCGTGGTTCAGAAAGCGGGCGCTGTTGCCGCCCCGGCTGCCGTCGATCACACGTCCGTCGGACAGGCCGAACACGAACGTGTGGCCCGCCTCGGAGCGTTGGCGGGCGGCGGCGCGCCGCCAGCTGGTCAGTTCCCCCTTGTACTCGATGACCCGCTCGCCCGCGGCGATCGGCTGTAGCGCGAACACTCCCATGCCATGTACGGGAGAGCGTTGTGCGGTGATGCGTCGCAATCGCATGGTGTCGTTTCCTTCGGGTACGTCGGTCGGTGAGACGGCCTGATTGGCAATCCGAAGCATATCGCCGCAGTCGCTGCCATTCAATGATTTCCATTTAAAATCGCAACTAACAATCACTGTCGTTCCCCATCACACTCGGGCTTCGCCCCAAAACCAGCCCACAGAGGTGACCAGGCCTGGTTGCCGTCCGGAGGAATCCAGGTGATTAACGCCAACCAGTACGCTTCTATCAAGGCGCCTCCACCTGCGAGCCTTGAACATGTCGCTCAATCAACTGCGGCCTGGTTGCACGCGCGCTGTCGGAGGTTGAGTCTGCAATGTGAACTTAAGGATTACCCCACAGACAAAAACCGGTGTCTCAGGGGCGCGAGAAATCTGCCGGTGTCAATTCAAGTCGTGCAACGGGATGGGCAAGCAGCTTCCGTTCAGCGATCGCGCGAATGCGACCGTAGCCATCGCGAAAGGTCTTGAGGATGCGCTCGTCGCCTGCGCGTGGCTCGAGCCAGAAATACGCTTCCAGCGCCGTGATCGTGATGATGCATTCGACCGGGCGTTTCTGGAAGACGAGAGAAAATGTCACGCCGAGGCGACTGGCGAGCACTTGCGGTTCTAGTTCGACGGTTTCCATAGGCGGCACGGACGACGCTTCAGATCAGGTCACGATGATTTTTGCACAGGTTATGCATTTCGGGTGCGGGAGAAATTGGCGGGTTGCAGATCATGGCGCGCCCCTTCGGACTGCGTGGAGGCCCGTGTTTCTCAACGCCGGTTGCGCCCTGACTACCGGCGTCTGTCACTGCCAAAAGCCTCCCCGATCTGTCGTGCCCGCTTCACCTCATCACTGTGCAGATAGATCGACGTCGTCGACACAGACGCGTGCCGCAGATTGTCCCGCACGGTCGTCAGTTCAGCGCCGCGCCCGAGCGCATGGGTCGCGTGCGTGTGGCGCATCCAGTGCGGACTCGCGCGCCGCAGCTTCTCCGCAAGCGGCGGATGATCGCCTTCGATAGCCTGCGCGGCGAGCAGGAAGAAGCGTCTGAGCACACCCCAGAGACGCGCGCTGCTGATCGCCGCGACGCTCTCCGCCTCGAGCCTGCCGATGAGCGGCGTTTCCGGCCGCCAGCGAGCCGGTGCGATCGGCAGCTTGCGTTCGGCCAGGTACCGCGCGAGTGCCTCCCACGCGAGTGGCGGCAACGCGACGCGCGCCAGCTTCTTTCCCTTGCCGGTCACGCGCAGCCAGTGATCCCCGCGCGCGTCGGTCTCAACGTGCCCGAGCGTGGCGCCGACGAGTTCGCTCGCACGCAACCCCGTTGCGTAGCCAAAGTCGAGCAGGAAGTGCAGCCGTTGTGCCGCCGGGGCCGACCAGCCATATGACCACTCGAGTCCATCGGCGCTCGTGCGCACGAGCGCCCATTCGCCCTCGGTGAAAGCGTGGGACGTGTCCAGCACGTTGGCGCCGCTGGCCTCCCGCACCTTCACGCCGGCGAACGGATTGGCAAGCACGTAGCGCTGCTCGATCAGCCAACGGAACAGCGCGCCCAGAATCGACAACGCGTGCGCGACCGAGCGGGCCGACAGGCTGCCGTTGAAGGGACGCCAGTCCGGTGAGGTGCGCGGCCGCACCGGGCCCACCCAGCGGGCGCGCGGCGACGGGTGGCGCAGGAACGCGCGATACGCGATCGCATCTTCCGTCGTGAGCGAGGACAGTGCCCGGCCGCGCTCGACGATCGCCCACAGGATCAGGCGCTCGGCTTCCTTGCGGTAGGTGCGCTGCGTGGCGGGGGATTCGTGCAGGGCAAGCCAGGTCCGCACTGCTTCGTAGTCGTTGTCCGCGTCCAGCGCGCAGGCGGCCCTGGGCGCGCGGAAGGTCCCCTGGGAGCCATCGACTTCGTGCGGCACCTGCAGCGATTCCCAGGGCGCGAGCTCGGCGCGGCGGCTTGCAATGATGAGCGTCCATGCCTTTTCAGTGAGGGCAGGCCACGCCGCGAAGAACTGCTCGATCGCGCGGGCGCTTGCCGCGCCGAGGCCGGGCACCGCTTTCCACCACTGGCGGCGGCGCGGCACGCGCACGGTCAGATCCGCGAGCGTACGGATGCCGTGGGCGTGGAGCACGCGCACGGCCCGCGGTGCGAACCATTGCGCGACGTCGTCGGTAATCTGCGGTTCGGGCGGGCGCACTGTACGCAGCAACTCGATGGCGTGCGCGACTGCTTTTGCATGCCGTATGCGATCTTCCGCGGGATGATCGAGGAGGGCGGCCAGATCGTCACGATGCGCGGCACGCGCGATGGCCTGCAGCCGGCGCCGGATGCGCCCGAACACGCCCCGCGCGGATTTGCCGTCGCCGAGCGACGCCGGCTGATAGCGCTCAACCGCCTCGCGCACGGGCAGTCCCGCATACCATGCACGCAGCACGGCGAGTTCATCGGCGCCGGGAAAACCGGTCGAATCAGCGGGGGCCGCGGCGGGCATCAAAATCTGGCGGATTGTCATAACGCCAAGTTTACCGAACGAATGGATACCTTATGATAAGAAAGATTATCTTAATAGCATTGCTGCCGAGCGATTCTTGGCAGAAACTCGCAATTCACACATGCCTTTTCATGTAAAGGGCAGGAGCGACCGTGCTTGTTTGAGAAGCGCATGCGACGCGGCAAACTCGTTACGTCCAGCCATAGTTAGAGCGGCGTCACTGGTGCGCGCGAAGAGCTCGTCGTCGGACGTCTGGACCACATTCAAACCGAGGCCAGGCTCGTCGAATTGGCGAAAGAACGCGAGCATTTCGAACGCATCAAGCCGCCCGTCTTGGGGACCAGCCTTGGCCAGAATTTCGGCGGCGGCTGCCAGTTGTCGGGAGGCTGCGAGGAATCTGGTGCGCTCCACGACGGTCTCCTTATTAGTCGCGGTTGCCAATTCTTCTGAGAGTCTAGGCTGAGGTATTCAACTGCGGTAGCGAATCAGTGCGGTTGCGCTACTGGGCCTACGTTGGTGAGTCCACAACGCTCAGGATAGGGCTGTCCTCGAGCGTCCGGGCGTTGTATCAGGAGAACCGCTGGTCGTTGCCATGGATGTGCGACGAATTGCGACGGAAACAAGTCAGCATTCGAATGCGAGACACCATTACGGGCGGGGCAACCTCTGCAAGCAGTCGTCGGACAAACGTGTGAACGCCGCGGTCTCAGTCGTCGAACTCACCCGCCTCGAGTGCTTCAGCGAAATCCGAGAGCCAGGGAGCGAAGTGATCGGTGTCGTAGGTTGCCGTCTTCCCGTTAGCGATCCGTGTTACGGAGATCCGCCGGCTCACCGCCTTGCTGGCGCTCGCCGGATGGCTGTCATTGTCCGTGATCCTGAAGTCACGTAGATCGAGTCCCCGGCAGGCCAGCACGGCTTTTACGTCTTTCTGTTCGTCCCATGAAAACTCGGTGAGCGGAAACCATCCTAGCGTGGTGGGCGTTATACATGACAGCGACAGGGGAGCGAGCGCATCGATCTTCAGCTTCTTGAGAATGGCCAGCTACTGGCGCAAGGCGCCGTACAGCGCTTCGTGAGTGGCGTCAGTCTTGGTGACGCTTCGGCGGGAGCGTCTGCAACCTGTAGCGCCATGGTTGCGATGGACGTCCTTAAGCAGGCCGCTTGGGTCATTTGTGGCCTGCGACGCAACGGGAAAACAAAGGCGCTCGTCCGTGTTTCGGACGCTCAGGGAAAAACTAACAGCGCTTGGACACCACGCCGCGGTTCGGCGACTCCCTCAAGATCAAGCCGATAACCCCACTGCAAATGAAGGGTCGGATAGTTGGGGCTATCCGCCCCTTCATTTCCGGACATTTTATTAGTCAGAAAATTACTTTACTGATTTTTCCGGGCCAGGTAGCTGGGCTGTGGGGCCGGCGGCCGCCCGCCAGGGCGACACCTGTGGGAAGCGAACGGTGTCGCTTCCCCGGGAAAGCGCCGTCCCTCGCCGCAGCCGTCCATCGACCCAGGCACGGGTACCAAGCCGGAATGTGTTCGTCGTCGCCGCTCGCGCGTGACCACACCTTGGCGGACCGCTTCCGTGCTTGCCCGCGCCGGTTGGGGCACGCCCGCGGATCGGGTAGGATGACGGCTTCACTTCCCCACCTCTGGAGGACAATCAATGAACAGGCAGAAACTGGTCGATGCCGTCGCCGCGAAGACGGGCACCACCAAGGCGCTGGCCGGCGAAACCCTCGGTGCGGTGATCGGTACCATCACCGCCGCGGTCACGCGGGGCGACACCGTGCAGCTGGTCGGCTTCGGGTCGTTTTCGACCGGTGCGCGTGCCGCGCGGGTCGGGCGGAATCCGGCGACCGGCGCCGAAATCCAGATTGCGGCGGCGAAGACGGTCAAATTCACGGCGGGCAAGGCGTTCAAGGATGCCGTGAACGGTGCATGAAAGCACGCATGCTTCCCGACGGTCACTTCGCGGCCGGAAAGGTGTTTCAGGACACGCGGAACGGAGTCCAACGCTGAGGCTCGCTTCCGCCGCCCGAAAGATGTGATTCAGACGTGCCATTGAGCTAACGGCGACGCCCACGCCGCGCCGGATGCCGCGATCTGCGCCTATAATGCGTCTGTCTTATTAAGTATCGAATTCAATCAAGATGCCGCAGGTCAACCCCAAAATCCTCGTATGGGCTAGAGAAGCTGCGGGCCTCGGCATCGACGAGGCCGCCAAATCGTTGCAACTCGGAGGTGCCCGGCAAAGCGGCCATGAAGCTCTCGAGGAGTATGAGCAGGGCGCGAAGGCTCCGAGCCGACCCTTGCTCCTTAAGATGGCGAAGGTCTATCGGCGGCCGCTTCTTACGTTCTATCTCCAGCAACCTCCCGTGAAAAGCGCACGGGGCGAGGACTTCCGAACACTTCCCGGAGGCCGCGAGTTCGAAAGTGCCCCCAAGTTGGATGCCCTCGTCCGCGATGTGTTCGTCCGCCAGCGCCTGGTGAAATCGATTCTCGAAGACGCGGACGAGGCGGAGCCCCTAAATTTCGTCGGCAGTATCGCGTTGACTCAACCTGTGGACGAAGCGGCCAAGGTGATCTGCAAACGGCTCTCGTTAGATCTGGACGAGTTTCGGCGTAGAAAAACTGTCGAAGAGTCGTTCAACTATTTGCGCGGACTGACTGAGAAGCTGGGCGTCTTTGTGCTTCTCATCGGAAACCTTGGCACGCATCACACGGCACTTAGCACGGAGATATTCAGAGGTTTCGCGTTGGCAGAAAAAGTGGCGCCGTTCATCGTTGTCAACGATCAGGATGCGAAGGTCGCATGGTCGTTCACTCTGCTTCATGAGTTGGCGCATATCTGGCTTGGACGTACTGGCGTGAGCGGAGCCGATTTCGGGCAGAAGATCGAGCAGTTCTGCAATGAGGTCGCAAGTGAGATTCTTCTGCCTGAGGCCGAGATGGACGAACTTCGGCACTTGGGCGGCGATCGGCACGAACTGATTTCGGCTGTCAGCACTTTCGCGAGCCAACGTAAAGTGAGCCGCGCCCTCGTCGTCTATAGACTGCTTAAACGCCGCCAGATTGATAGCAAGCAGTGGTCGGAGCTTACGGAAGAGTTCCGTCGGAACTGGGAGGCGGAGCGAGCCAAAAAGAAGGAACAGTTAGCAGACGCGGCGGGAGGCCCGAACTACTACGTGGTGAAGCGACATCGGGTAGGCAATGCCCTCGTTGAAGTCACACGTAGAGCGATAGCAGAGGGCTTTGTGACACCGACCAAAGCGGGTCGCATCTTAGGAGTCCGGCCGACCAATGTTCAAGCGTTGGTAGGGGCTGCATGAAGCTCTATCTTCTTGACGCTAACGTACTGATCACCGCCAACCGCGACTACTACTCGATGGAGATGGTACCGGTATTCTGGGACTGGCTGCTTCACATGGCCGAGCGAGGGCATGTGAAGATGCCGATTGAGACTTTGGAGGAGGTTCGCGACGGTGGCGGGAAAGTTAAAAAGGGATGCCCTCGTTACATGGCTCAATCGCGCAGACGTTTATGAGAAGCTGGTTTTGCGAGAGGATGCCGACCCAGAAATCGTTACGAATGTCATCGCGAACGGCTACGCTCCGGACCTTGATGAAACGGAGCTTGAAGAAGTTGGGCGAGACCCCTTCTTGATCGCATACGCAGCAGCGGACCCCGACAACCGCGTTGTGGTGTCGATCGAAGTATCTGCGCCGGGCAAAAAGCGAGCGAATCGCCGCGTGCCAGACGTGTGCCACGACAATGGCGTTTCGGTTTGCAACACGTTTACGATGTTGCGGGAGCTTGGCTTTACGACCGCTTGGATCAAGCCGGCGCCCTAACGGGGCGATCATTTGACTTCGGCTTTACTGAGAGGAAACTCGGCTTTACGTGGCTATTGCCGTAAGTGGTGTCCAGCTCGGTCAACCTCGCTCGCCTGACCGCCGGAGGCCAAAAATTGGTCGCTGCTTTGGCGGGATATTGGAAGGCCCTTCGTCACGAAAAAGTTGCGCGACCACCGTGCCGCGCGTAGCGGACAATTATTGCTGTCGAAAGACAAGTGCTTGCAAGGGGCTTTGTCCGGATGGGGGTATTGCAAAGATGCTGCGGGTTGTGTAGAAGCGCAACATCATGAAGCCAGCGTTGAATAATGCCATATAAAGCCAGACTAAAGACGGGTGAACCGCGCAAGCGCAAGAAGCCGGGGTACCGGGTGACGAACGCGCGGGCGTATAACCAGAGCCTGAGAAAGCGCGGCATGATCAGCCTGTATGTGCCGGGCGGCGATCTGAAGGCGCAGCTTATCAACGCAAAGATCCGTACGCCGGGCGTGTCGGGGCGTGAGCCGACCTACACCACGGCGTACATCGAGCTGATCTTTACCTTCTACCGGCTGTTCGGTTGGGGGATGGGGCAGATCACCGGCTATATGGAGGACTACTGGGAGACTCGCGGGCTGGACATCCCGGTGCCCAGCGCCAGTCAGCTGGGCGAACGGTTCGCTTCACTGGAGGTGAGCGTCACGCAGCGTTGCGAACAGCTGGCCCGACGTCTCGCGCGCGGCGGGACGATCAGTCTCATGGTCGACAGCACGGGATTGAGCTTTGGGCGGGCGAGCCAGTGGTACGAGGCAAAGTACGCCCAGAAGGCCGCGCGCACGCCGTGGCGCAAGATGCATCTGTCGATCTACGCTGACATGAACGTACACGCGATCCGCATCACCACTACAGAAGTATCGGACAGCGAACGAATGGACGCCGTGCTGCCCGCTGACGTGCCGATGGATCGGGTGATTGCCGATGGCGCGTACTACAGCATCGAGCGTACCGAAGCGCTTTCAGGCGCGGGCGTGACGCCCGTCATCCCACCGCCAGCTCACGCTGTCGTACACGGCGAGGAGCGAACCCGCCGGCATGACCAGATCGTCAGATACGTCGAGGACAAAGGCATCTATGCATTTCACAAGAAATACGGCTACGGTGTGCGCTCGCTGGTCGAGGCTCAGATCTCGCGCATCAAGCGCTGCATCGGCGAGCGCCTGCTGACGCAGGAGCTTGCGTCGCAGGAAGGCGAAGGCATAATCATCGCCAACCTGCTGAACCGGTGGAACGCCTTCGGCAAACCGGTTTGCGTCAAAAATGCATAGTCGCGTCCATGGCACGGGAACTCGTACCCATCCGGACAAAGCCCTTGAGAGGATCTTTCATTCTCTAGTCTGAGGCCTGATTCAGATATGGCATCAACACGAACATCTGCGGCTTGTCGACCCCATTGGTTGGTTCAATCGAATATGGATAGTTGCCCCATAGCGGACCACCTGCCCAATATGCAAATCCTGTCCACACATGGGCGTTCCCGTGCAGGAATGCCAACACATTGCCAAGAGCCTGGTTGCAGGTATCGTTTGCACCCGTGCCGATTTCTCCGAGGAACCCATGGTAACCGTTACTTTCCAACCACGTGGTGAAGTCTTGCAGACGCTCTACGCCGATGCTGGCGCTCACACAATCTGGCGAACTTCCCGCGCTGTTGCTGTCGAGATATTGATGCACCTCGAACACGAAGTTGTTCCCCGGATCCCTAACGTCCTTCATCACCGTTGCATTGGGAGTGCCGTACCAGTTCTGGGTCCAACTATGCGCCGCCGTCCACGCATTACCGGGTACGAACACCATATTGCTCGCGCCGGCAGCGCGTATCGCGGCCAACGCGGCGTTGGCCGCTGATAGCCATTGCTCGGTCGGCATGGAATTCGGCTCGTTCATCAGCCCGAACACAACTCGCTTATTGTCCTTGAATTGGGATGCGAGGCGCGACCAGAAATCGGCGTAGGCGCTATCAGGTACGGCGCTCGAGCCAATCACATTGCCGCGATAGCGTGCATAGTTGTGTGGATCTAACACTACGGTCTCGCCGGACGCCGTCACGGGTTTGACGAAGGCGACAAGGCGTGACAGCTCTGTGACATCAAACGGTCCGTTGAGGGTCGGCTGCAGCCGCTCCCAGAGAAAAGGCAGACGCACAATGTTCATACCTTTGTTCTTGTAGTAAGCCACACTGTCGGCAGTCGGATACCTATAGTCACTGCCATAGTTGCCCGGTAGGCTGCCAGGCGCGAACTCGGCGCCGGCCAAACTGACGCCACGCCAGAGCAGACCGCGAGTGCTCTGAAGCCGTTGGCAAACCTTCGGCGCACCGGAGAGCGGATCTTCCCAAAGAAGCCAGAGTCACATCGCCCTGAATCATTTACGGTTTTCTCGACCCAGACGGCGCCTGCACCAAAGCGCACGGTCTGCGCGGCGTCTACAGTGAGCGCGTCGCCCTCGTCAGCGATCGTCAGCCAGATAGGCGATCTTGAAGAGAAAGGTTTCGCCGTCGCGTTATTGACGCTGTCGGTGCGAGACTGGCTTTGCGGGGCGTACCCCCCGTTGTCGCCACAACACGCGCCGAGCAGTACAGTGATGAGAGCTGTCCCCAAAAAGTTGCGCCAACGCTCAGGTTCGATGAGCGAGCTTCCGGGTTCCAATTCCATGATGCAATGAACTCCACGACCAGGGTCTGTTTACATTCGATGTAAATGTGAGTACATCTTGTCTTTTGCGCGAGCAGGCCAAGATGGTTGGAACGTTACTGAGCGATGATGTATGGGCACGAATCGGAGTTAAAGTCAAATCTGGTGTGTGCGGTCTCGGCGTAATCAGGCGGCTAGCGATTGCTGAGCCGGTGTGCTGTCGGTCACCGGTGTATTAGCCGGGACTCGATCTGACAGGTAGTTGGGCCGATAAATAAAGAGTCATCAATGGGGGATGAGTTTCTCCCTGGCGAGTTCCAGCGAATCGAGGAAGGTGCGCATTGGCGTCTTGCCATAACACCAGCGCCCCTGATGCTCTCGTTCATTGTTGTACTGGTCGAGCCACGCATCAAGGTCAGTCTGCAAGGCGGCGATTGATTCGTAGATCTTCTTGCGAAACGCGATGCGATAGAACTCGTTGAGCATGGTCTTGTGCAGCCGTTCGACGATCCCGTTGGTTTGCGGCGACCTGGCCTTTGTTCGGGTATGGTCGATGTCTTCCAAAGCCAGATACAGCTCGTATTCGTGATGCTCGGGGTTGCCGCAGTATTCGGTGCCGCGGTCTGTCAGCACGCGTAGCAGCGGGATGCCGAAGCTGTCAAAGAACGGAACAACGCGATCGTTGAGCAGGTCCGCCGCAGGCAGGGGCGTCTTGCGATCGTAGAGCTTGGCGAACGCGACCTTCGAGTAGGTATCGACGAAAGTCTGCTGGTAGACACGGCCGACGCCTTTGAGGCTGCCGACATAGAACGTGTCCTGCGCGCCGCAGTAGCCCGGACATTCGGACTCGAATTCGCCATGCTCTTCCTTCTCGCGTTTGGCACGTTCGAGCGCGACGAGTTGCGCCTCGGTCAGCACCAACCCCTCCTGGGCGGATTTGGCTTCCAGGGCCTTCAGGCGCTTCGGCATGGTCTCCAGATCGTGGCGCAACCAGATGCTACGGACGCCCTGTGGCGAAACAGAGAGAGCGCGCCGTTTGAGGACTTCGTTGGCGATACGCACCTGACCGTAGGCGGGCAATTCGAGGGCCAGTTCGACAACGGCGGTTTCGATCTGCGGATCCACGCGGTTCTTGAGCAGGGGCCGGTGGTGGGAAATCTCCTGCAGCGCCGCTTCACCGCCCCGATCGTACAGTTCCTTAAATCGGTAGAAGCTGTCGCGCGAGTAACCCATCACCCGACAGGCCTGACTGACGTTGCCGAGTTGCCGGGCCAACTCAAGTATGCCGACCTTGGCACGAATTACCTTCTGCTCCTGAGTCATGGCGGACTCCTTGCTGTTCGCGGCGCGCATTGCCGCTACGGGCTACGCCCTCCGCGGCAATGCGCGCCAGCATGAGAAACCAACCACTGTCAGATTTAGTCTAGTCCACCGCACCGGTTCTCCATCCTTGAACGTCATCCCGTCAAGCATCGAAGTGAGCTTTTCCGGGGCGCGGATGCGCCGCCACGATTCTTCGGCCGACTCGATCAGCTTGAACGCCAGCCCGAGGAACGTCGCGCGCGATACACAGTTGCGCGTGCGTTTCGTGCGATGGCGCACCGTCGCAAAGGTCGATTCAATCGGGTTCGTGGTGCGCAGATGCTGCCAGTGTTCAGCCGGGAAATCGTAAAACGCGAGCAGCTCGTCACGATCTTCCGTCAGCTTTTCGGCGACCTTCGGGTACTTTGCCGAGTACGCGTCGACGAAGTGATTGAATGCGGCCAGTGCATCAGCGCGCGTGGCCGCCATCCAGATGTCCTGCATCGCCTTCTTGCCTCGAGCCTGCTGCGATTTCGGCAGCGCATTGAGCACGTTACCCATCTTGTGAAACCAGCAGCGCTGATGCTTCGTCTGCGGGAACACTTCCTCCGTCGCGGCCCAGAATCCCATCGCGCCATCGCCGCAGGCCAGCAGTGGCCCCGACGGCAGGCCGCGCTTCTTCAGATCGAGCAGCAGTTCGCTCCACGATGCCTTCGATTCCCGGTAGCCGTCACCGATGGCCACACGTTCCTTCGTCCCGTCCGGTTTGACGCCAATGATCACCAGCAGGCACTGGCCGTCGGAATCGTCGCTGCGCACACCGGTGTGAATGCCGTCGGCCCACCAGTAGACCCAGCGCGCCGACGACAGCTCACGCCGATTCCACTGCTCATGCTCATCGGCCCATTGGGCCTTCAGCCGGCTCACGACGTTCGGCGACATGCCGCTGACCTGGCCGCCCAGCATGATGCCCATAGCTTCGCTCATGTCGCCCGTCGAGATGCCTCGCAGGTACAGCCACGGCAGCGCTGCCGACACGCGCGCGGACTTGCGCACGTACGGCGGCACGATCGTCGAATTGAACCGGATGCCCGAGCCCGAACGATCCCGCACCTTCGGCACCTGAACCGTCACCGGACCGATCGCTGTGACGACCTCGCGCTCGGGCAGGTAGCCGTTGCGCACCACGGCACGCCGGCCGTCGATCGACTTCACGTTGCTGTACTGTTCGAGCATGGTCGCCAGTTCCACCTCGACTGCCTGCTGAATGATCTGCCGCGCGCCTTGCTGGATCAGCTCATCTAGCACGCTTTTCGTTTGCGCTTTACTGCTGTTCGCTTCTTGCGTAATCTTCTTCATGGTGGTCGGGTCCGGCCTTCTCGGGTTCGCTGGTTGTGCCTTTGACAAGCAACATTCTCGCTAGACCGCCACCGCCTTCTCAAATTCCCGCCGCTCCCGCTGTACACCAGATTCGACAATAGCTCACGAATCGAATCCGTCTTGCCCGGCAGGGAAGGCGATCCGGGGCGAACGGCGACCGACAATCGTCGGTTTGTTGAAGCTGTCCTCTGGATCGGCCGGACGGCTCCCCGTGGCGCGATTTGCCGAAGGCGTTCGGCAGATGGCATCGGTGTACGTGCGTTTCTCCCGGTGGCGTCGCAAGGGTGTGTGGGAAACCGTGATCCACGCTGTGGCCGACGAAACCGAGATCAAGCATGTGTTGATCGATTCGACCATCGTGCGCGCGCACCAGCATTCGTCCGGAGCTCGAAAAAAACGGTCCGCAAGCGCTCGGTCGCTCGCGAGATGGATTGACCACCAAGTTGCACCTGGCTGTCGATGACGCCGGACGCCCCCTGCGGTTGATTGCCACCGAGGGACAAGTTTCCGATATTACGTGCGCGAACGAACTGGTTGAGCATCTGCGCACCGGTGCGGTCATCGCTGACAAGGGCTACGACTCGAACGCCTTTGTGGAAAGTATCCGCACTACTCGTGCGAAGGCCGTAATCCCGCCGCGTTCGAACCTGAAGACCAAGCGTCGCTATAGCCGCGTGCTGTATCGGACCCGGAACATCGTCGAACGCTTTTGCAGTCGTATCAAACATTTTCGTCGTGTCGTCACTTGCTACGACAAGCTCGCAGGGAACTATCTCGCCTTCGCTTCGCTTGTCTGTGCCTTTGGACCGCTCGTGAGAATGTGAACAGAACCTGGAGAATGAAAGGGACTTCCTCTCTCGCTGGTGTCGCTGAACGTTCGCAACGTCATCGTGGCACATTGATGCCGACTCGCGCTTCCGCCGCAGCCTCGGGACGGGGAAGTCCCTACATCCGCTAAGCCTGTGCCTCGGAATGTAGTAAAGCATAAACGAATAAACAAGGACCAAATCAGATAGGTGAAGCCTGAACCACGGCATTGAGGGGAATGAAGGCGCCGCTGCAATCGACCGGCGCAGCTTGACCGGGTGATCCGGATACCTGAACGTCCCTGGACGTTGAGGTCACAATCTTGTCAGAAAAGCTCACTGGGCCGGGACCGAGCGCATAGTGCGTTGCAAAACTTTCCGCGAGAGCTGGCTGTTTATCATCGAACACCACGTTGTCCAGGCTGATCACGAGTGGATTCTTCTGCTTCTTGTTTTCATACCCCGAGAATGTCAGCCGTCCGCCCCCATACTTCTTGCTGCCGAGATAGTGAAATCGGTGGACGGCAATCTGAAGGAAGTTCGGGTACAGTGTGCCTGACGATGAGCTGTAATACGAGTCGAACACTAGTGGCTCCGCGACGTTGCGCATGCACACGTCGCTGTATGATACAGCGCTCACCTTGCCACCTCGCGACGAACTAGACTTGATCCGCAAGCCGTTTCCGTTTGGACTGTCTCCTCCATCCATCGTTAGATCAATGATCGCGACGTTACTGATTCCCGCATTCGTCTCGCTGCCAATCGACATGCCGTGTCCATAGTAGAAGTGGTTATGCGCGAACATCAGGTTCTTGCTGCCAGGTGATGCACTAGCCTTGATGGCGACGTGGTCGTCACCTGTGCTGATATACGAATAAGCCAGCAACACGTTGCGTGACTGAGCGGGATCGAAACCGTCAGTGTTCTTCACGGTGTCCGGCGTGAAACATGTAGCGGGGGTCTTCTGGTCAGGTGTGGTGCCAGAGGGACAAGCATACCCGCTGACGCTGTACGCGAAGCTTGGTGCCAGGACCTTTATATTCCATGCGACTACTCCCGCAACGCCATCGGTGACAACATGGAAATTGGGCGAGTTCTGCAAGGTGATGCGATAGAGTGTGAAAGCGGAGCCTCCCGTCACCTGGACAAGCCGGGGATTTTGCTGGTGTAGTCCGGAGATCTTGTTTTGATAGGCGACGTCCCACCAGGTGCGCCTGCCCGCATTGGCGCCGCTGGTGAGCAAGCTGCCACCACGACCGTCGATGGTCCCGTCACCCAGAATCGCGCTGCCCGTAGTTGTCTGTGCAAGTATGAGCGGATTGCAAGATTTTTTATTTGATGTAGTCGCAGTACCGCACGTTCCCGCACCATTATCGAAGTCTGCGGGATTGCGAGAGGCGAATAGCGTCACGCCTCGGTCGATCCACAACGATACTCCGGATTTTAGCCTGAGCGGACCACTGAGAAAGCCGGTATCTCCTGATGCACCGGTGACAAGCTTAACCGCTTGGCCTGCCGGACAGGCGTCGATTGCGTCTTGGATGCGCGCGGTGTCCGGATTGGACGAAGATGCATTCGCGTCCCACATATCGATGGAGCCGTTGACCGGCGCAAGCGATGCTTCGAGCCGCCTGCAGACGGTTGCAGGTAGTGACGGTTCGTTGACTGTGCCCCATTGTGTCTTTACGGGCCGTAACTTGTCCGCTGACGTGGATGCCAACGCGGGCGCAATCACGAGAAGTGACCCTATTGCGATGCGCGCGAGCCTTTTGCCGGCAAGTCCACGCAGGACGATCCCGGATGTTGGCATTGTGTTCTCCTTAGGGTCCTGTTGCAGCGCTTCTGTAACAGGATGTACAGTTCAGTCCCGTCCTCATCGACTGCACGCCATAGCAGGTGAGGTTTACCGCGCAGCTCCTGCATCAGCCCATCCCGATGCCAGGTCGAGCTCGGCGCGCCGGGTCTTTCCCTGCGATTCGTGAGGTATGCAGCCCTGTTTATTCTTCAATTCAGTCCGCCCTTGTTGGTTGGCCAGGGGCGTATGCAATAGCTGAGCCAACGTCACGATATGCGCATCCATTCTGACAAGAAGGGCATTATGACGAAGAAAATGGCTGCACCGGTTAGCCAGGATCCCTGAGGCGTTTTAGCAATCGCTTAGAGACGGAATCAAAAAGACACCGCTGGGGGCTGTTAACCTTTTCGGCAAGCTGTAATGGGATGGTCACCCCCACCTCGCAGCCGGTAATTTCCTTCGGAGGCCACTGTCATGCAGAACGTCAC
>NZ_JAYMRT010000039.1:0-29580 GCF_038900515.1 Burkholderia sp. JPY481 | reverse complement strand
AGCGCGCAATCTCGCCGTCGCGTTCGAGCATTACAACGAGCAGCACCCTCATAGCGCGCTGAAGTACCGCTCGCCACGCGAGTTCAGGCGCACAACCGATTCATCAACTCAAGTGTGAGGCGGTGTCCGGAGGTGCAGGGGCAAATTCAGCCGGCCACGTAGGCCGCCAATCGGTGGAATGGCGTCAGGCAGCGGCAGCAACTGGGTGACGTCGTTGCGATTCGCCCCAGTGAGGATCGCGCCGACAAAGACGCCATTGGCGTCTACGAGGACGTGGTGCTTGGAGCCTGGGCGCGATCCGTGGGGCTCGGACCAGCTTTTCGCCCGCCCCAACGGCTCGCACAGCCAAAGAGTCGACGGCTGCTCGGCTGAAATCGAGTTCGCCTGCCTCGCGTAACTTCGGCAGCAGTAGCTCCTGCAGTCGTTTCCCGACGCCGGCCTTCTGTCAGTCGCGCAACCGTCGTCAGCAGGTTGAATCCGATCCAAAATCCCTATTTCGTCGACAGGTCGGGCCAGCGGATACCGGTCTTGAGCACGAACAGGATTCAGTTCAGTGCAGCTCGGCTGGCAACCGGCCTCGATTCTTCTTGCGCCGGGGTTTGGGCGACGGCAGCAATGGCTCGATCAGCGTCCAAAGTTCGTCATCAACAATCGGCGCGCCCATCCTTGGTTCCAGTTGTTCAGGTGGCCAAGGTTAAGGAAGGTCGGCAAAAGTCCTGGCATTGGGATTCCGGTGAACTATCCTGGGATGAAGGGAGTGAGTTAAGGAGAGCCCAGATGACGCAACTTGGACTTGACCTGGATTTGACAACGAAGCGCACGCGTAAGCGCGAATTTCTCGATGAGGACGGCGCGGTGTGCCTTGGTTGAAGCTCATTGCGCTGCTCGAACCGTACTATCCGACTGGTAAGACTGGACGGCCGCCGTTCCCGATCGCGACGATGCTGCACATTCATTTGATGCAACAGTGGTTTGGTCTGTCCGATCCAGCGATCGAAGAAGCGTTATATGACGTGCCGCTGTATCGTGACTTCGCAGGATCTGACGGCGGCACGATGCGTTTGCCGGACGAGAGCACGATTCTGCGGTTTCGTCACCTTCTCAAAGCGCCATGGACTGGCTGCGCAGATGCTCGCGCTGGTCAATGAAATCCTGGTGAAGAAAGGCATGATGCTCAAGACCGGCACGGTGGTCGTTGCCACGTTGATTCCGGCGCCCAGTTCGACGAAAAACAGCTCCGGAACGCGCGATCCCGAGATGCGTCAGACGCAGAAAAGCGATAACTGGCGTTTCGGTGTGAGGGGCGGATTTCGCTTGATAGAAGGCGCCGTCGCGCAGCATGTGAAACTCGCTCCCGGTAGCACATACTAATGCAATCACCGATACGTGCTGCGCGGCGGGCGATTCCCGATCTGTGGTATTGCAGTGCCTGCGATGCGTCGTTGGATCGTGAAAGGGCCGCCCCTGGGCACTGACGTCAATGCCAGCGAGACGACCCCAACAGCCAGCGGGAAGTCGTCCTGATTGATCGCTGGCACTAGCGAGGACCGTAGGCCGACGCGGCGTTGAGAACGGACGAGGCCGTCCCAACTCGATAGGCGTAACCGACGGGCGCGATTGAAAAAGCCTCGCCCTTTGCCGATCTGCCGGTGGACTGAACGTACCGGTTTGCGTTTTCATGAAAAGAGTAGACATCGTCCGGCAAATCCAGACCGACCTGAATGCTCTGGTTAGTTCTAAGAAAATAGTTGCTTTCAACATAAACGACGCTGCCGCTTCCGATCTGCAGGGCGTTGTACTGGGTCTCGTCTGACCCGACGGCCGTGAGGCCAGTCGGTGTGGCGTCGTTATCGAAATAATTGTCGTAGGCGTGGACCCAGCCCCGCAGCAGCGGACGCCCCTTTAGGTTGGGGCCGAACTGGTTATGGTGCAAGGTGACATGCAGCCTGTGCCCACCATATGCATACGAATCCTGCCGAGATGCGCCCACTACCATCGCCAGGCGTTCATTGGCCAGATCTTGGTTCTTGCCCGTCCAGTCCCACAGGGGATCGGGGCGCATCGCCAGCCATTCATTGGTGAAATAAAACCGGCTATACGAGACCGTCACATTATCCGATGACAGCGTCACACTCATCAGATTGTCGCTCGTATCGTAGAAGGAACAATGATCGACCCATGCATTGGTGACCCGTCGCAGCGACACGCCTTCATAGTTGATGCCGGCGTTGTTGGATGTGCCGTAGACTTGGGCGGGTAGGGCCTGTAGATCTCCGATGACGCCATGAAAAGTGATGTTTCTGATCACGACATTCTGGATGTTCTGGTCTGCCGGCAGCATTTCGCCGTCGAATTTAAGCTGGACGTTTTTCAGCACCGCATTGCCACCGCTGGCGCCTTCGATCGTGGTGTTGTTCCAGTCCGTGCTGGCGAAGGTGATGGTCGTCAGTCGCGGTCCGCCGTAGATTTCGCCCTTGACTAGGATGTGGTGCTGTCGCGCGCTGAACGCAGCCAGCAGATCAGCGAGGCTGTCGACCGTGACGGCTGGATCGTCTGATCCGGTCGCCGTTGCGAAACCGCCGGTGTCCGTGGGCAGACGCGCGGTAATTGCGGTCCGATTGAAATTGGACCGCAAGCCTGTCTCTGCTGAGCGGGCTGGCGCAGAAGACGACCCGTGCCCCCCAACACAAGCGCACAGCAGATATGCGATCAATATTGTCAGGATCAGCTGCGGCTTCATTTCATTTCCTCCTTTCAGGCCCGCACATTGTCAAGAGCCGGCATAGGCGATTTCGGCACGAAGGTGCTTCCGCACTGTCAGCTTCTCTCATTCAGCTTTGGAATACGCCGGCGCCAATGTGCATCTTGTGGCGTGGCTGCTAGTTCGTGCCGCGCCCGGTAGGACCGCCGCCCGCGGGCGGATGTGAAATCCATGCCCACAGGAGCGTTCGAGATTGCGCCAATGCGCCGATGCGCGCGCCCAAGGCGCCATAACGCCCAGCCATTCACCGAAACCCGGTGGATGCCGGATTTCTGTCAAAAAGAGCGAGAATATCGGCTTTGCTAATGAGGGTCAATCCAGAGCCCACGCGGGAGAAGGTACTGAAGGCGGCCGACACGCTAGGGCAGTTGCACGCCGTAGACGTGATATCCGTCAAACAGCAAAAGCTAGCGGTCCAGCCGAGATGTTCTCGTACGGACCTCGATGAGAGGCCTACTCGCCAATGAACCGCCATTTTCGGCGTAGAACCGACGACTGAACGACGGAAAGAGGCACGTCTCCAAGTCGGAGCTCGACCGAACCCAACGACGTTTGGCCGGAACGGCCCTGATGCGCTTCCGACTCCGCGCCGTATTCATAGATGCTCCAGTTCCACGCAAAGATCTCGATAAGCTTCGTCATATTCTATCCATCCAGATGTCGAATTCTTAGTGTGGCCCGCGGCGTAGCACGTTAACGTTGCGGACGGTCCAGATTCGCCAACTGGTGAAATGCGGTAGTTTGTGTTACGTTGCTAACGCATTGATGCTTTTCGCCAAGTCTTGCGGTTCCCGCGCGTCCGCCCGTATCTAGGGGCTACGCATTCACTGCCCGTTGCGATTCCACAGCCTGTGTCCGTCTGTAACAGCGAAACGTGCGCGGCTCGTCGGCCGAGTGTGGACAGTCGCTGGTCGCGATTGCCGGGCAATCACGTCCAGGAGAATCTATGTCAAAGGTCGATTGGCCCTATTCACGTCCAGGCACAGTTTCGTCCGCTCTGAACGCGTCGGTCCCGCGCGCGTCGAAGGTCGATCCCGTAACACCCCTGCAGTCGATCGACGGGATATCGCAGGACGAAGAGCAACAGGAGCGCTGGATGCGCACTCTCATCCGACTCGGCAACCAGCGCGGCTACCTGACTCATGCGGAAATCAACGATCATCTCCCCGACAATTTTGTGCATACCGCGGCCATTGAAATCATTGCCAGCACTTTCAACGACATCGGCATTGCAGTCTACGAGCAGGCGCCAGACACGGAGAAGCCGTTCTTGGACGACGCGGCGCCGGCAGCCACGTCGGACGACAAGGCAGATCTGGAGGCCGAAGGCGCGCTTTCAACCGTCGATCCTGAATTCGGGTGCACAACGGATCCCGTTCGGATGTATATGCGTGAAATGGGTGCGACCGAATTATTGACTCGCGCGGGCGAGACTGAGATTGCGAAACGCATCGAAGAGGGACTCCACGAAATGGGCTTGGCGATCGCACGCTGCCCGCCGACTGTCTTCACGATCCTTCGAATGGTAAAGCAGATTCAATCTGGTGAACTGCGCATCGATGAACTGGTCGACGGCCTAAATGAAGACTCCGAAGCGGTCCTTCGGTCGTTGCCAGAGCTGGCTAAAACCCCGGACATTGAACACGACAGCGCTAAGGGCGACGGCGGTGAGGGCAGCGTCGTCGAAGACCGGGACATGGTGAAGGGGAGCGAACCGCGAATGAAACAGCTCACGAGAGACGGCCTCGCTATCTTTGCGCGAGTTCGTGACCTGTACGAACAGATTTCAGAAGCCGACGCCGCGCAAGAAAACGGGCAGGTCGCCCGCGAGCGCCTTTTTGAAGCGATCCAGCGGGAGCTTGCGGCTGTTCGCTTCACGGCACGGACTATCGATGCGCTATGCGCTGATGTGCAGCAGCAAGTCGCACAGGTACGTGCGGTCGAGCGACGTATTCTGCAGATTGCCGTTGACCGGTGCGGCATGCCGCGCGCGCGTTTCGTCGAGTCGTTTTTGGGATACGAAACTGATCTCGCGTGGACTGAAAACTCGGCCACGTCCCGCGAGTACGGTGCGGCACTTTCACGCAGTCTACCGGAGATCCAGACTGAACAGCAGAAGCTTATCGATATTGAGGCTAAGGCCGGCCTGCCCTTGCAACACTTGAAGAAGATCAACAGGCAGATGGTGGCAGCCGAGTCGAAGATGCGGCAGGCGAAGCGCGAGATGATCGAGGCGAATCTGCGTCTCGTGGTCTCTATCGCGAGAAAGTACGCGAACCGAGGCGTGCCCCTTCTGGATCTGATCCAGGAAGGTAACATCGGCCTGATGAAAGCCGTCGACAAATTTCAATATCGACGCGGCTGGAAGTTTTCAACTTACGCAACATGGTGGGTCAGGCAGTCAGTCACGCGTTGTCTTGCGGATCAGGCGCGCACAATCCGAGTCCCCTCGCATATGATCGAGTCAATCAACAAGCTAAACCGGATTTCGCGGGAGATTTTGCAGGAGACTGGGCAAAAGGCTAATCCTGCTGCGTTGGCTCAGCGCATGGAATTATCAGAAGACAAGATTCGTGACATACTGAAGGTCATGAGGCAACCCTTATCGCTCGAGACGCCAGTGGGCGAAGATGCCGACGCCACGCTTGGCGATATGATCGAAGATCCAATGGCTGGATCCCCGGCGGATGCGGCCGCGCGCTCGAATCTGCGAGCCGCAATCGACGAAGCGCTGGATTCATTGTCGCCGCGTGAAGCGAAAGTACTGCGAATGCGGTTCGGGATTGATGTAGCGTGCGGCTACACGCTCCAGGAACTTGGCAAACAATTCGACCTGACGCGCGAACGAATCCGGTACATCGAAAGCAAGGCGATGCGAAAACTGATGCAGCCAAATCGCGCCGACAAGTTACGGCGATTTGTCGACGATTAAGTCCCACGTCCACGCATCGGAGGGACTCGTGGTCAGAGCAACATCGAGCTGCAGCATCCCATCCCGATCTGTGTGTTCGCCAACAAGGAACACATCCGTTATCATCGAAATGTGATGGACCCGCTTGTCTACGATCGTGGCCGCATCCTTGAACGTTTCGCAGACGACGGCTCACGGCTTGGACGAACTCATGTGCATTGTCTATGCCAAGGACTTGAAGCCCGGTGCGATGGTTTCGCACCAATACGTAGACCTGTACATTGAGATAGTCAATGCTGGACCGCAGAACCTTCGGATCGGTGTTGTCGAGAATCTTTGGCGTCTTTCGTGGCAGCGTGATACCGTTCAGACCAATGCCGATTGCGCTTGTCCGACGCCAAGGCGGCTTGCTTCGTCAGGATGCGGTCTATGCATCATAGTCGCCCCGCGTGAAACCACGAAAAGGAACCGACTTGACGATAAGGGCGGATTCGATGATAGGTCGTGTCCAGCTTCCCAGCATGAGCATCTACGTCATGGGAAGCCGCTTCACCAACAGTTCCCGCGCATGTGGACGGTCACTTTGACGTCTTTCGGAGTCGACCACCTTGGACCGCCGCCAATCCACCTTTTGCTGAACCTTATTCCAACGTCTGGTGCTCATTTGCTCACAATCGCTGCCAGCAAGCGAATGCGGCGGCTTGATTGTCCCCACGGCTTTTCGGCTACTGAGATGGATTCGAGCCGCTCGCTTAGGTACGCACTGCGAGCGACCCAATCGCGCAGCGTCGAATCCCTGAGTCGCGAAAAAAACGTCATCACGCCAGCTGTGAATATCGCCGTCAGCCTCAGCATCCTCCACAGGTTACGTATCCGATTCGGTGTCCGCACCATGTGCACGAAGGGCAGCGAAAGCGTCGCCGAACTGGACGATTGCCTCTAAATCGTCATCCAACGCGAGCGATGAGTCATAGTCAGATAATGCATTTTCCGTCGCTTCGACAAGCATGGCCTCAAGCGTTTGCGGATCGATCCTTTTCCTGAGCATGGAAGACTCCTTGTGAGGTGTGCAGCCATTCCCAGCAATTTGTGGGCCACAAGAAAGAGACGGTCAGTGCAGGTTCCGACCGACTGGGCCCCATCACTTTGTCGCGTTCCGGACATGCGACCGTCATAAGTGCAACAAGATGGTCATCTCCGGTGCAGCATCGGAATCCCTGAGATTCGGCCCTCAAGAGGTGTCTTGTGAGACGTAATCTCCGGAAATCGAAAAAGCCTCGCCATTGTCAATGCAAGAACACCTTGACGCATCGCACACTTTGCCCTCTTGTCGATTTGTGTTTGCGGGACTTACCTTTATCATCCGCCGTGTCGAATCAGTTCATGGCCTCAGCTCGCGATGGAACTGGCAACAAGTTGGCGACGAGTTCTCAAGGGCTCCTCTGAAAGGGAGCGGTTTGTCGAATTGGAGGGCAGTTGCATGTATTGGGGAAAGGAACATATCGCGCACGAAACGATCGTCGTAAGTCTAATGGTTCGATCAAACCGTTTGGAGATTTGAATGCATTTTCATGAGCTAACCAATGACGAATGGGGGCGACCAAGATGCCCCGCGAATACGTTTGAGCATCGACCGCTTAAGCGAGATGGACCGATGGAACCCGGATCGTCTCTTACCCGGCGGTTGCGCGTGGCCGCGTTGCAGCGCTTTATCGAAGTTAACGGGTCCCTAGATTACAAACTCAATTCTATGGTCATCCGGCAGACAGTCAATCACAGCAAGCGCGTCGCGGCACTCGCGGGTAGGATGACGAGCAAGATGAGCGGGATGGGCTGGAACACGGACACCGCCTGCGAAATTTGGGCGAAGCGCCTGTCAGTTGCTGCGCTTTTTCACGACATAGGCAAAGCCGCTGTATCGGCGCGAATCCTTGGCAAACCGAGTGCGCTTGACAAAGCGGAATACTCAGCGGCGAAGGCTCACGCGGCACTCGGTGCGAAGCTGATTGACCAGGTAGCTTCCGGCTTTCCGCAATCCGATTTGGCTGGTCTCCTCAGGGAGGTAGCCCTGTGTCATCACGAAAAATGGGACGGAACTGGCTATCCTAGCGGCCTTCGGGGCGAATCGATTCCGATGGCAGCGCGTCTCGTCTCAGTCGCTGATGCCTACGACGCCATCCGGTATGCGCGAGTCTACAAGCGCGCTATCCCCAGAAGTCAGGCGATACGGGCGATTGTTGATGGTGCAGGCTCGCAGTTCGACCCTCGTATGGTGCACCTCTTCCTTTCGGTCGTTTCTGCCGTTCGTCAGAAATAGATGGATCTAGAAGAGGAGGGAGGGGGCCACGGAACCGAAGCGCACCCTTCCCGATTCACTCGAACTCGTCAAGGGCAACTGATCCTTCACCAAATGAGCTCCTCTCCTCTCGCACGCCAAGTGTAGAACGATGCATGACTGAACCCCTGCTTCTCGCTTAGCTCTTTGACTGGCACACCGGCATCGGCTTCCTTCAGAAAACCGATGAGTTGTCCTTCCGTAAAGCGCTTCTTCATGTTCGTCTTCTTCTCCGAAACGAACTTTACTAGGTTCCGGTTAGCTCTACTCGTTGGGAGCAGGTCACTGGGGGACGAATCATGCGGGGCCTAGCAGGCCAAAGCCACAAATATCGAGGTGGGAAGATAGTAACGGGGATCACGGCCGGGATAGAAGCGCGAGGTCAGGGATCTCGACTATTGCTAGCGAGTGTTTCGCCGAAGCTCGATGATCGCACGAAGCTCGTCTGCACTAAATCTACCGTCCAGCACAATCTTTCCTTGCCGCCAGTCCGGCGCGTTCCGGACGTCATTCCAGTCGATCCAGCCATCAGCCTGTCTGAGTACATTTCGCGCTGTTTGGTCGTCCATGCTTCCTATCTCAGCGTAGAAGGTTGATGAGCCGAACACGGCGTATTAAAGGATGATGCGTACTTCAGCGAACTTGATCGCCGATTTGGAATCGTGACCGACTCGGCGGGTCTGGCATTGCGCGATGTCGATTGTAGGTTTTTCCGCAGTTGAGATCGAGTTCGGCTCCAGGACGTTGGGGTTTTGGGGATGTTTTCTAAGTGGTCCACCTGTGCGTGATCCAGTGATGACGCCACATGAGACCGTAAAGCATCGCGTCGGCAATGGTTTCGTCGCCACTCTACTCACGGATAGTCCCCAAAGAACGTTGCGCACGTCGTCAGGGCACGCTTCGACATTGAAACAATGCTGGTGCCCCAGCGCAGGGGATCCTCTCCATCTCAAATGCGCAACGCCGCCATTTGCGCAACCGAGTTCCGATATGTCCGCCTTCAGGAAGCTTCCTTGCATGTCTTTAGCCCCCCGGAAAGTCAAAACTTGACACATATCCGCGCGACCGCACGGTCGAGGGCCGCGAGATGTAGGGCATCAAGCGACGTTTGTTGGGCGACGCGTCCCACTGCTGTTGCAACCTGTGTCTGGCAGTCTGTATTGCTGCGAAGAGGCGCCACGCCCTTCAAATTCAGCATGATATTGGCCTGCAGCTTATCCAGAATGGGTCGAATAACGCCCGGCAAGCTCTGGCGAGGCGTTGCGGGAGCATTGCCCTGACGCATCCAGTTGCTGAGCAGCTCGTACTGAATTTCTTTGTTAGCTTCAATTTGGTCCGAGAAAATGTTTGTCACATCCTCCGTGGTTAGTCCGTACTCAGACGCCATCGCCACCGCATTTGCGATGACTTGCGCTTCTCGCTGAGGGTCATAGACGGGTTGGCCCGTGTCCCACTTGTTCAGGGCGACCTGGTCCGCGGTGTTGAGGCGATCTGCCATGCTGCGCACGAGCGGCACGAACGCATCCTGCTGTGCCCCGGCAGAGCAGCCTGTCACGAGCCATACGGCTAGTGCGAGTGTCACGGCATTCCGAGTGCAAACACACCTCATGTTCTTCTTCAGTTTCAAAACTACGACTCCCTATTGGTTCATTCTCGCCTGCGGCGAAGCGCTCCGATACGACGTCCATCGCTACAGTCGCTCTGCAGTTCGCACTACATTGGACCTCAAATCCGGATAGTTAGGACATGGTCTGAGCCAAGACATTGGTCAACGCTAATTTTCGACGCCCACTCAACAAGAATTTTCCATTTTCCAGAGCGCCGGAGAATTTAACGTAATCATCAAAACTCTCACGGTCCAGACAGTTGTCAACATGACCAGCAAGCAAAACCTCAGATTCCGCGCCCCCCATTCTCGAACTTAAGCCGGCAAGCTCCGGGAGTTTGTCGTCCGACGTCCTTGAGCTTACATGCTTCGCCGAGCGCCCCCAGTTTGCCTCCGTTTTCATTGGAGCCGACAATCGTCAGAAATCTTCCGATATCCCAACCCGTTCAATCAAGGTCAGCTTGACCGCTTGTCGCGGAGCTCCTTCGTATAGACCGCTTTTGAAATTCGATTCATCCATACCTCCGCTTCTCGGTATTACGAAACGTTGGCTCACATTCTTTTCGACCGGGCCTCATTGCGCCCGCAAGTCGGTGTTGCGGACGAAATCGCGGATCTTGCTGAACGCAAAAGCGAGGCGAGAGAAATCGTACGCTTACGATTGCTCAGGTCAGGGCCGCCGAGCGACCTCGAACCTACAACGCCAAGCGGCCCGCTCAGTGCATTCATAGTAGTCGAGATCGTAAGGTCCCGATTTCCGGCGCCATAAACCTACATCGACCCTTAGACCAGGTAGCGGCGGCCTGGGGTCGAACCGTAGATCCAAATGGCCGCCTTGGGCAAGTTCGTAGGAGCACCGGACTAACGGCGATCGCACAGAACCGTCATTATCAAGTTGCGGCGGAAAAAACATGGCAGAAGTAAATTCCTTGATATTACCGTCGCCCGGCCCTCTCGAAGTACCAATCCATTCACCCTCGTTATCGTTGGTTGTTGCCGTGTACACACCCCGCGCAATCTTGATGTTGGCAGGCATCGGGCAGCTTTCGTACGTTTCAGCAGCAGCGCAATACGATGCGCCGAGCGCAAGGGCAACAACAAGTAAACTTTTCATCATCGGTTTCGTTTCTCCACTTTGCAAAACGGTGAGTTCAAGCATCTGATCGTCTGGCTGAGCACTCAACACATTCTATTATGCAAACTATAGGTGGCAGCCAATTTCGCCCTTTGATGACCTATAGTCCACAATGACCATAGAAACCAAAATCATACTTATATATTAATGACGCGGATGATGAAAAGTAAAAGTAACTTATGCCTAATAAAATATCGTTGATAGTATGTCGAGCCCATGTTTCCCGTAGCAACAAGGAGGGCGGCGATAACGCATTCAGCGGACACGAGGAAATGACGAAGATGATCCGACGCACACTCAATGGCATTCAGCGCGAAACAGGCCACCCGCAATAGTCTGCGGACAGTATGAACACTTACCAGGGCGGCGGGATCGCGACAGGTGCATGAACCAGGACCGTGCTGGCACGCGGCACTTGCCCGTCGGTGAGCGGCAACAGTCTGTTGGCAGGAATGCGAAGAAATGAAAATGGCATCAAAAAGTAACCGGAAAGTCGTGGGCTCTTTGCCCGCGTCGTGCCCGAGACCACCTCTCGACCTAGCAACACGGTCCCCACCGACGATCGTGCGTTGGTATCAATATACTTGATGCTTTTCTTCTGGCAGTTGATCAGACAATTTAGTAAGGTACGCGATTGCGGCGCCCAGTGGACGAGTCACATAATTTACGGCATGTTGACAAAGGAATGTATATGGAAAAGATGAAGAGTGTGCTTTTTGGTGGCCTTCTGTCCGCGGTTCTAATGGGTGTGGCGGCGCAGGCCTATGCGGTCGCGGCGAGCGATATATGCATATACACAAACCAGAAAGACCCTACCGAGAGTTATCCCTACTACTGTGGGACCGGCCCGATAGATGGTCCGGGGAGTCAGGCGACGGAGTAATGTGGCCGGTCTTTGGGCTTGGCACAATGTCGGCCGAGAACCTAGGCGATGACAAAAGGAACTCGCGCAATCATCAGCGGCGTAGTATCAAACGTAGCATTGGCCGATGTCCGAGGGGAAGGTGCACTGGTGGAACTGGCTTCCATTCCGCTGTTTGTCTTGGCCAGATCACTGATTGCGGGCAAGGAACCCGCGGCGGAAGTGTTCCGCACGCCCGCCGCAGTTGTGAAGTGCTTCTATCGAAATTAGGGAGCGGCTGACCCATTTCATGCGCCCGGTTTTTCGCCTTCCAGAGGCCCCGAGTTAGTCCGTTAGCCGCGCAGGCCAGTCCTGCATGAACTGAGTTGGTGACAAGCCACGCCATGAATGACGACGACTGGCGGTTATAGAACATGTCAAGGTATTTGAACAAGTCGGCCATGGCTTCGCGATGCGTGCGATACTGGATCGGACGGAATTGGCGAAGGCCAACAGGTTAAGCAGTGATTTGATTCAGATAAAAGCGTCGTGTGAACGCGACAGGCGATTGGTAGTCAGCAGCGCCTGCGGGCGTTGCCGGTTGTAGAGGATTTCGATGTATTCGGTGATCGCCAAACGTGCCTGCTCGCACGTGGCAAAACATTAATGCTAGACCAGTTCATTCTTCGGCGTTGCCCCGACGGATTCGATCGGGGCGTTGTTGTAGCGGTTGCCACGGCGGCTCAGCAACGCGTGTATGTCAAGGTGGCCGATGAGTGTTTGATAGGCGAGCGGGCGCTAGTGCCATCCTCGATCGCTATGGTGAACCAGGCCGGCGGGTCACGACAGCGCGAAACAGCGCCGACATGACCAAATTTGTCGTCATCCGTTCCCTTACCGCCTAGCCGACAATTTCACCACTGTACAGTTCCTTCAGGCCGGCAAATACAGTCATGCCCCCGCCCCTGCTTCTCGGTATGACGAAACGTTGGCTTCCACTTTTTCCGACCGATCTCGGAACGGCGAGTTCCGGATCTGCGGCGCGCACGGATTCCGGACCTTCGGTTCAGCACGCCGAGCGAGCGCAGGCGTTACGTGTGTGACTTTAACGGCTATTCTCGATCGCCCACTTGTCAGGAAGTCGCACCTTGATCATGGTGCCGGCTCCCGGCGAGCTGATAACGTCGATCGCACCGCCCAGCATCAGAACACGCTCTTCCATCCCTGCCAGTCCGAATGACCTCTTTCTCGTTGCAAAAACATCGAATCCGCAACCGTCGTCGTGCACTTCGAGAAGGCAAGCATCGGGGGTTCGCTCTAATGCGATGATTACTCTTCTGGCCGCAGCGTGTCGGGTGACATTGGTCAGTGCCTCCTGAACGATGCGAAACAGCACGATAGCGCGATCCTCGCTTACGGCGATATTCTCGTCCTGCAAGTTGAGATGACAGACCGTCCGGCCGTTGCGGTTGAAATCGGCCACGAGCCACTCGAGCGCTGCTGCAATACCGGAATCAAGCGCTGCGGGGCGCAGCGACGCGATAACGCCTCTGACCACCTGCATCGTTACATCCACAAGTGAAACGAGCGCCTGCGTATGCTCGACCAGATCCGGGTGATCCGCGCCAAGCCTCATGCGCAATATCGACGCCCTCAGGCGAAGCGCGGTAAGGTGTTGCCCGAGTTCGTCGTGCATTTCCCGCGCAATGTGCTTGCGTTCATCCTCGCGAGCCGTCTCGCGATGTGAGGCAAGTTCACGCAGCATCTCGTAGGACTCACGCAAGCGGTGCTCAGCTTCCTTGCGCTCCGTGAGATCAACTACAAAAGCAACGCCTTCGTTCCCGCTACAGTCGAAAGCAGCGCGGCCGACCATGACCGGTATACGACTGCCATCCTTCCGCATGTATTCTTTTTCCTCGGGTTGAACGTCACCGTCGTTTCTGATTTGGGCCAAAGCCCGTTCGCTGCTTTCCTTCCAGTCAGTTGGCGTGAGATCCCTCCAGCGGAGGCATCCTGACGCAAGATCCTCTCGCTCATATCCCACCATGCGAAGAAAAGCGTCGTTGGCTTCGAGAATGTCGCCGGCAGCATTCCAGACGATGATGCCAATGATATTGGCGTCGACGAGGCGGCGAATCCTGGCCTCCCGTTCCCGCAGGTCGCGGTACAGGCGGGTGTTCTCCAGCGCAGTCGCCGCCTGCGACGCGAGCAGCCGCAGCAGTGCAATCCGGGTCGATCTGAAGGCGCGGGTGATCAGATTGTTTTCGAGGTACAGGGCCCCGATCAGCTTCGCTTGATTCATTAATGGCAGGCATAAGACGGAACGAGGCAGATACTGCCGGATATGAGGATCTGTCGCGAACCTGGGATCGGCCGCAGCATCATCGAGAATGACACTTTCGCCTGTGCGCAATACATCGTAGAGAACAGGCTCGGGAATCATGGTCGCGCTCACGGGTGCATCGCGCAATTGGACGCATGCCTTGTCGCTGTCCGTCCATGCTTCCGCTGCGAGCCGCTGTTCTCCTGTATGCGAAAGTATCAGTGATCCACGCTCGGCTCCCGCCTGCTCGATAGCGGTACGCATGATCGTCTCAATCAGTCTGTCGAGGAAAACCTCTCCGGAAACAGCCTGCGACACCCTTATGACGGTAGCAAGGTCAAGGTGTTCGAGAGGCGCCCCGATAGTGCTGCCTGAGTCAGGCGCTCGCTCGTCGGCCCTGAGACCTGGGTGCAGTTGGTCGAGTTGACGCACCTTGCCTTCTGCCCCCCAGCGTCGATAAGCCCGTCGTGCGTCCTGCAAATAGACACGGGCAATCTTCTCATACCCCCGCGCCGCGTAGAACGCGGATGCGAGTTCATTGGCAAGCGCTTCATTGTGTATGAGGTCGTTTGCGCGCGCAAGATGAATGGCCGCTTCGTAGAGTCGCATCGCCTCGAGATCACGGCCTTCCAGGCGCGCCATCTCGGCGCTTACCAGTGAAACCCGATTGCCGAAATTCGCCGGACAGTTGTTCGCCCAGATCTCCAATTGCCGACAATGCGCGGCGATGCTGTGGAGGTGCTCCTGTCGCTCCTCGGCCGGCACCCGGTCGAAATGCGCGGCCCTTGTGAGAGCGGCGTAAAAATGGTACTCGCATTCCTCCAGGTGCGGCGACGAGCTCCAAAGTTGCTCTTGCGCGATCGATGCCGCGTTCATGGCGGCCACATAGTCGCCTGAAAAGAATCGTCCCTGCAGTTTCCGGATCCAGTACCAGCACGCGGCCGTCGCGAGCGCGGGGTTGCCGGACAGGTGCTCCTCTGTACGAAGCTCGTTGAACTCGTCATAGTCGAAGTGGCCGAATTTCAGTGTGACGCCGCGGAGCATCCGGATCAATGCGAGTTGCGTGGTGAGGTTATCGACGACCAGGCCGAAACGTGCCTTCCTGGAAAACGCGAGGCCCTGTACAGTTTCGAGTTCGACATCGCTTAGAGGGTCACCGCCGAAAAGTCGGTCCGAAACGATATGGCAGCAGGTATAGGCGCCAGACGGAAGGTCACCGGTCCGGCCCGCTGCTTCGAACGCACGGCGCAGCACTTCGCTGCTGAAGCGCACGTGTTTCGTCCAGCGCACAACATACAGCGCGTAGCAAAGATAGGTGACTGCCTCGAAGCGTTTGAGTCCGCGTCGCTCGACCAGATCGAAGCCGAGCTGACCGAACTGGACTCCAGCGTGGTAATCGCCAAAGCGTGGCCCAGCGATCCGCGGGAACATGACATACGCGAAGCACGAGGCGTCGCAGTTCCCGCACTCCAGACTCAAGCTGATCACTTTGCATATAGCGAGAGAAGCCAGATTCGCGTCAAAAAACCAGGCTGGTCTCAGGAGCTTGCTAAGCACGTCAGTAATTGCGAGCGACGCTGGGTCCGACATCAACGGCATATCGATGAGTGCCTCGATAGTCCGGCCCGCAAGCCGCAACCGTATGTTTTCGTACTCCCCCCGTACGTTGCTTTCATGTGGGTGTGCCGGCCAGTCGATGCCGAGTTGACGGAGGTGATCGAGGCAAACCTCGACCGCCAGATCGCTTCGATCGAGAGTCAGGTAAACATCCATTCGCAGACACGCGACGCTCGCCTGATCGACCGTGTTCGTCGCGCGGTTTGACAGCATCGCCAGCCGCTCTTCGGCATCGGTTAGCCGCCCGGTGAGGAACTCGCATTCTGCCAGGTTCAACTGGAGCGGAAAGACCAGTTCGTGCCTACGTCCCCAGCAATCGTCCTGGAGGAGTTGAGCGCCGGCAGTGAGATAGGTGAGCGCCGACGCATAGGCTGTCGACGCCTTGGCTCTCTTGCCGGCGATCAGGTTAAAGGCAGCCAGTTGTTGGCGTTCCTGCCTGGATCTCACCAGCGCCGCGCCTCGGTTAAGCTGACTGACGATATCGAAGATCGCCTCTTCCCGTTTGCTAGCGGGAGTTTGCGCCGCGAGTAGCCGTCCAATACGCAGATGCGTGTGAGCACGTAACTCTTTAGGAATCAGCGAATAGGCGGCTTCCTGCACCCGGTCGTGCACGAACCCGTAGGCGTCTTCTAGTTGCTCCACCAACTCCTGCGCGAGTGCCGGCTTCAGCAGCGCCCGAATTTCCTGCTCCGAGACGCCCAGAACTTTAGGCAGCATCACATAGGAGGCGGTGTTGCCGAGACAGGCAAGCTGTTGCACGGCGCGTTGCGTTGACGCCGGTAGGCGCACTAGCTTTACCACCATTAGGTCGACCACATTGTCGGTGTACTCTTTCCGGTGGATGCGGGGCAGGTCCCAGCTCCAACAGGCCGTGTCATGGGCAAAGCTCAGCAGATCGCTATCGGCAAGCTCGCGCAAAAACTGAATGACGAAAAACGGATTGCCCGCCGTCTTCTCATGCACGAGGTGCGCAAGCGGTGCCGCACGTCCCGGCTCACAGTGAAGCGCTTCGACAATCAGTTGCTCCACGTGTTCACAAGCAAGAGGCGCGAGAACAATTTCATCGAGCTTTGCGCCGGCAGCCCTTAACGTCTGAAGCTTGTGCAGCAGCGGATGTCCGGGAGTTACCTCATTGCTGCGATAGGCGCCGATTACCATCAGATGCTGCAGATCCGAGCGCGCAAGGAGCCCGTCGAGCAAGTCGAGCGTCGCGGCGTCGAGCCATTGCAGATCGTCAAGAAATAGTGCCAACGGATGTTCACGTCGCGCAAAGACGCCGATAAAGCGCTGGAAGACGACTTCAAAACGGCGGCGCGCCTGATTCGGCTCGAGCTCTGGGACGGGCGGGGGATCGCCGATGATCAGCCTGAGCGCAGGGATCAGATCGGTCACTAGTCGCGCGTTAGGACCGAGTGCCCCGATCAACGTCTCGCGCCAGGTTGCGAGTTCCGCGTCAGGCTCGCCGAGTAGCGGTCTGACCAGGCCCTGAAAAGCTTGAACGAGCGTCGCATAGGGTATGTCGCGCTTGTATTGGTCGAACTTGCCCGACGCGAACAGCCCGCGCGATGGTACGAGTGCCTTATGCAGTTCATGGACGATTGCGGATTTGCCGATACCCGAATACCCGGAGACGAGCACGAGTTCAGGGATGCCAGTCCTGACTACGCGATCGAACGCAGTGGTCAATGCATCCACCTCCCTCTGCCTCCCGTAGAGTTTCTCAGGGATCAGGAGGCGGTCGGTCATGTCGTATTCGCCCAGCACAAAGGGATCGATGTGGCGTTGACGCTGCCATTCGGTCAGGCAATGCCTCAGATCCCGCTCGACGCCAGCCGCCGTCTGATACCGTTCCTCGGGCGTCTTGGCGAGCAGCTTCATGACAAGCTCTGAGACGGGAAGGGGGACCGTGTCTACCCGTGCTATCGGAGGCACCGGCTTACGCGCAACATGGCAATGTACCCATTCCATCGGATCCGCAGCAGTGAACGGTAGGGACCCCGTGAGCATTTGATAAAGCGTAACTCCGAACGCGTAGAGGTCGCTGCGAGAGTCGATCGAGCGGTTCGTCCGCCCAGTCTGTTCGGGCGCCATGAAGGGTAGGGTGCCGGCGATCGTTTCGGGTGGCTGTGGAAATTGCCGCTCGCGCGGCAGTCGTGAAGCGATCCCAAATCCTGTGAGCCGCGGCCGGCTGTCCGTGCAGTCAACTAGCACATGAGCAGGCTTGAAATCCTTGTGAACGAACCCACTCCGGTGGAGCTTCTCAAGCGCCCCGGCAATTCCGACAGCGAGGCACAAAACACGTTCCACCCCGAGAGGCGCGCCCACCAGTCGCTCAAGTGGTTCGCCGCCCGGATCCTCGAAAACCAGTGCCATCCGTTCATCTTCGCGTACCAGCCTTATCGGGTGCACCGCCCACGTACCATTCAGTTGTTCTTTCAGCGCGAATTCGTGAGCAAGGCGCTCGAGAAGGGCGATCGAGGGATGTTCCTCGGTGGTCCGCAGAGTCAGGACGCTATCGCTGCCGCTCGGGGACTGGACGCGACAGAAAGTGCGCTCTGCATCCTCCCAAAGGATGTGGACACTGAAGCCTGTGTCAGAGCCATGTGGATCGTTCATCTGCCGTCATTCACTAGTCAAGTTCAGCCCCCGATCGTATCAAAGGACGCAGCCCAATTCGTCTGTCTAAAGTGCCTATGGCTACGCGTTAGAACCATAGGGTAATTGCCGCACAAGAGCGCCGCGACGCCGCAATGGCCACTTGCATCGCACCTTTGTATGGTTTATGGAAATCCTAGCAAAAGTATCTGACACTGGCTGTCCGGGCAAGGGTTCTAACATATGATGAAACCGTCGAGAAGGCTCGGTGAGGTCTTGACTACACCCGGAACGTCTGGGTTTTGCCAATGGAAAACCGGCGTTCATCGCAAGCGTGTAGCCCGTCGGAGGTCCAGTTCCAGGGAGCTTTAATGGCTGCAGCAACGGAGCGAACGGTCGCGATGCGCCCGCTGGACAATTCCATACCATTTTGAACGTCGTGGTGGATAGCAAGCTGAAACCGCTAACGTTCCGCGCAACGGCCGGAACTGACGGCGCGGCAGATTCGCCGGCTTGTTGTGCGGCTCGGAATTTGGGCCGTGGACTGGTTTCCGGACACAAATCCCGCGCAGCGAGACGCTGTCGAGATGCCTCGTTCCAATCGTGCTCACGATTATCCGCGGTTGATACGCCGATTTTGGGCCGGCCCCTAGCGTTGGAGAAGCCACGGGAATCTCAGAGTCCGCAGGGCGACGAAAGGGGTCATATCGAATGACGAGCGAAGGCCTGTGGATCCTGCGTCGACTGCATCCGCCGACGGTCTACCAGTCACGCACACGATAGGAGCGCTTGGACGAGTTCATCCAGATTGATGGCGGGATCACCGCTAGCTCGAGGACCGCGGTCCAGCGTGCACGCTGTTGGTGTGTATGTCGATGACGCAACCAGTCCCGTCATGCACCTGCAATTCACTCAGGCGGAATCGACGTTCCACCAATTTAAGGCGACGCGCGTTCTTATCGAGCGCTGCGGCAAACCTGGCGCTGTCAGGTTGGTGCCCATCTGCACTCCCTGTGTGAACAGTAGTAATGCTTACTATATGATTGTTTGTTGCTCCCGGAACGTACAGCCGTACCATGTGCCGATGCGCTGTTTGACTATGGCGAAATAACAGGCCGCGTTCCTCCGTGTCTGCAGCACTAAGCGCTGACGAAAGGGGCTTAGCGATTGTGTGCGACGCGTATCTCGAAAGGGAACATCTGACGTCCGCGGTTACGGGTCGGCAGATCACGCGTGCAGCCGCTTTGATAAAAATGCGCTTAGCCCTAGGGAGTCTAGGAATTCCCACCTGCCGCGGGATAGCTGCGCGATTGGTCGGCGACGCTTTGCTCCAACACGCCGGGTTTGCGTGTCCTGCTCATCGAGCAGTTTCCCCACCACATACGTCTCGTCGCGCGGCGTCACAAACACCACTTCTAAATTCCTAGTGCTGCGAGGTTTCTACCGAACCGCCCTAGCGCACCGAGCCAATCGATAGCCGGACTTGACATGCCAGCAACGAATCGTCGGTTCCGTACCTGAGTACGCCGCCTCGCTCCGAACGAGAAGTGTCCGTCAACAGCGCAGCTGATCATAACAGCAGGGAACCGCTGGCCGTGGTAAAGCGATTTCGTCGCGTTCATTCTCTCCTTCCAACGAGCGCCTCATCGGCAGCGTGATGGCGCATTTTCGGGCAACGGATAGCCATCATGCCAATGCCCGCGCGGCCAAGCGGGGCGGCTAGGGGCATCGATATCGCCGAGCTCGTACTGGAAGCGCTCCAAGGTCGCGGCGATCGCTGCATCAATCTCATCTTCGGATCGACCGCGGTAGCGAAACCGGCCGAGGATCTTGTCGTAGCCGCCCTTGCCGTCGAAGACATGATTTGCCTTCGGCGTAATGGCCGCATACAGCGGTGCGATACCGTCCGGGACAACGGCTCGCAAGAGGCGGCTGCCGGTCGCCTCGGGGAGCAGCAGAAACCCTCCTAGCTCGGTGGAGCGGGCCGCTGCACCCACGCCTGCCTCGGATGCGAGCGGCGTCCCGTAGTTGAGCTGCTGACGGACCCACAGGCTGAAGATGTCAATGCCGTAGAGATCGCGGAACAGGAACGGAATTTCGCCGCCGCCTACGCGCGCGCCAATCTCAAGGAAATACAGGCCGTCGGAGCCACGAATCACTTCGAGATGAAAGGCGCCGTCCACCAGCGATAGAGCGCGGAGACTCGTTTGCGCGAACGCGAGTAGTTCGTCGTTCGACGGTCCAGGCTGCAACATTATCGACCCGAGCGGCTTGCCATTGGCGAAGTCAAGACATGAGTTAAGGTAGCGCGACGCCCGGATCAGCAACGGCTTGCCGCTCGAGACGATACCGTCAACGTGATAGATCGGCCCTTCGATAAACTCCTCGCATTCGTACGAAGTGCCCGTAAGTCGGGGCAGGAGCGCACCGAACTGTTCCACCGAATCGACCCGGTGGACACCCATGCTTGCCGCGCCGGTTCGCGGCTTGACGATAAGCGGATGCCGCAATCCGGCGACAGTGGCGAGCGCGTCCTCCCGATCGTTCAATTCGACGAACTGCGGCACGCGCAGACCGGCCGCACTGACGACGCGCTTCATCACCGTCTTGTCGCGAAAGCGTGCTGCGGTGGCGGGCCGGTCGCCCGGGACGTCGAAAGTTTCCCGCAGCTGTGCCGCGGCGAGCAAGTCGAATTCGGACAGCGCGATCAGTCGGTCGACGCCGTTCAGCCTAGTACGGCATGCGTCGAACGCCACGCGCAGCCTGTGTATATCGTTGAAGTCCGGGAGGATCTCGATGTGCGAGATGCGCGTCGCTTCGAGAGCTTTCGCGCCTTCCGGTGTGCACAGATAGGCAACGTCGTGCGCATCGTGATCGATGTATCGGTGATAGGCGGCAAAATCGTCGGACCAGCGATTCATTACGACACTTCGGGTACGGCGGGGGAAGGGGGTATACGTCATCGCGACTCGTCCTTTAATGGACCTTGAATGTCAACCCCATTTCGAGCGCGCATTGCGCGCCGTTCAGTCGGCGTTCGAGCGTGGGGCGATCGGGCGCTGTAAATAGCACGTGGCCGAGCCGGCCACGGAAGTCGGTCGGCGGCGATACCCAGTCGCCGGCGCGCGGATAGATTTCCGCTTCTTGGAAGCCAGGCTGCGCACGCACTTCGTCAAGCCCGCTGACACCGACGAACGGCCCGGCTGCCTCGGGTGCGAGAAACCGGACGCCGCTTACCAGGGTGCTCCGCCCGTGGCAGTATCCCGGGGCCGGGTCCCATTCCCCGAGATAGCTACGGAGCATGACTTCCGGTAGCGAGATTGACTTAGCTAGCTCAACCAGCCGGTAGATCCGGTCGCCGCCGAGCCGCGCGGCGATTTCGATCAGCGTGGGACCGTCGCGCGTCATGCGCACTTCCGCATGAAACACGCCCAGCGTCAGGCCGATCTCTCTCGCCACCGTTTCGACATACGCGCTCAGCCGAGCTCGGTCGCGGTCGTCGAGCGTAGCGTCGACCACATGTCCCATTTCGACGAAGTAGGGCTCGGGCCCGAGGATCTTTTCGGTAATGGCAAGCATGCGCGGACCGAGCGGACCGACGTAGCCTTCCACGCTATATTCAGGTCCGTCGAGATACTGTTCAAGCATCATCGCTTGACCAACTTCGCGGCCCATGTCCTGAACAGATCGATGCGCAACGCTGTCGATCGTCGCGTGCAACTGCGCGAGCGAATCGACGCGGCGCACCAGTAGGCTGCCGCAACCATCGACCGGCTTCACGACGGCCGGAAATCCGACGTGCGCCGCCGCGCGGGCGACGTCGCCACGCTTTGCGATCGGCGCGAAACGCGGTACAGCCAGCCCGGCCATGCTGAGTCGCTGACGGCTACGGTATTTGTCACGTGTGAGCGCGGCCGCTTCGGGCGGTAGATGCGGCAACCCCAATTGCGCGGCCGCCTGCGCGACGACGTCGACCGCGTACTCAAAGCCGGGAACGAGCGCGTCGATGCCCCCGACTGTCCGCACTGCTGCAGCGACGTCATCAGCCGAGCCAGTGTCGACACTCGTCAGCGACGCCACGGTCCGTAGGTGTGTTGGCGGCACGATGTGGGTATCTGCGCAAAACACGTGTACCGGGTGCCCGAGCCGCTGCGCTGCAGCGATCAGCGCAGTGCCCGATGAGACAGGCTCCACTACTACAATAGCCACGATGCGCTCCTCATGCAACGACCACGTCCGACTGGCGCCCGGTTTCTGCCTTTAGTTCGTCGAAGTAATCGCCGACCAAGCCGATGAAGTTGCGAAGATGCATTTCGGCCTTGTCGATGCCACCCCATCCTTCGATCGCGCGCTGGACGGCGCCCCACATCAGATCGTCGTGGTCGTGCGATTCGTCGTATTGGATATGGCCAAGCGAACCCTTAACGGTGTGGTGCCCGAAGGCTCGACCCGCAGCCTCGGTGATCGTCTTATTGTAGCGGCCCGAATACCATTCGACGAACCAGTTCCACGCCATCGTCGGCAATGGGCCATCGCGTTCGATGCTGAGATACAGATAATTGATCAGCTTCCTAGTCGAGTGGAGCGGCTCAATGGTGTCAATCTGTTCGGCCGTGAGACCGAATTTTTCGATGTCGCGCAGAAAGAGCCCTTCGTGGCCGTATTCCTCGGCGAGGTATTGCGCGAGGATCTGCGCGAGTTGATTGTCCTTGAAGCCGATCTTGTAGAGCGCGAATGCATCGACTTCATTGTTCAGGCGGATGCGCAGCACTGTCTCGACGAGATGTCGCCGATAGTATTCGCGGTCGATCCATTCGCCACGGTGAAACGCGGCGGTGTCGGGCGAGGCGGTAAAGAGCGCCTGCATTTCACAGTCTGCAACCAGTTCAAAACGGGCACGATCTTGGTGGGCCATTTTCAGTCTCCAGTAAAACCACATGAAGGGAAACAGCATCGCAAGCGCGACACATACAACGACGAAGCGAACCATCCGCAGTTAGGGTCTCGGCAACATTCGAAGACGCGGAAGAAAATGCAGTGCGAGACGACGATCCACCTGCCGGCAACGCCGGCCTATGCTTGGCGGCAGCAGGCTATGCTGGCGCTGATCACGAGCAACGTGCCGATGCTTTGCAAGACCGTCATAGGCTGACCGAGGACGACAAAACCGATTGCGGCAGCAATGGCGGGTTCGATGCTCATCAGAATGCCGAACGCGGACGCCGTCATGCGCCGCAGCGCGAACATCTCGAGGACGTAGGGCAAGAGCGGCACGAGTACCGCGAGATACGCGGCGTCAATCAATTGCGCGGCGGGCAGATGGCCACCGCTTTGCGCAAGACCAAACGGCGTGGTGACCAGGGCCGCGACGATCAGCGACATTGAGAGCCCCTCCAAGCCATCGAACAGCGTGCCGACTCGTTTCATCATCACGATGTACGTTGCCCATCCGAGCGCAGCCCCAACAGGAAAGACCAGGGCGGTTAACGAGGTGGCCCACATGCCGTCCTGCCGCGCAATGAGGACGACGCCGACCATCGCCACCATGGGCCACACTAGCATCCGGAATCTGCGGATGCCGGCCGTCGCGACGATGAGGGGACCAATGAAGCTGATGGCGACTGCGAGACCAAGGGGCACGCGCTGCACGGCTTCGAAGTAGCACAGTGTCATGCCAGCCATGGCGCTACCGAGGACGAAAGCGGCGATCCAGCGCTGTCGGGAGTAGGTATGGAGCGGCGGTCGCACCACGATCGCGAGCATCAAGCCCGCGAAACAAAGACGCAGCCAAGTCGTGCTGAGCGTACCGTATTGGATTGTCACGGGTCGCGACAATGCAGCACCAAGCTGCACGCTGCACATCGACGCGATAGCCATGGCAGGCGCGAGCACGCTGGCAACAGGTTGGGAAGACGGCTCGGAATCAGGGGCGTTAGCATCAAACGCATCGCCTTTAACTGGCTCAACCCTAGTGTCGATACGATTTGCTTGGACGACATCTAAATCTTCGCTCATACTCGGCTCCGCGGTGACGACGAGAGAATCCTAACAGCGCATATCCGCTTTGTATAAGCCGTTAATTTTTTTGAGCGCATCAATCATATTGATGATTCGCGATCGAGAAAAAGCTTGTTTTTGCAGGTAAAGCCGCCGGCGGTAGGCTGACTGCGTGTGCAAAAGAGAGTTCTGGTTCTTATCGGATGATTGTCTCGATTGCGCGCCGGACAGTCCAGTCATGCGATGTGCCGCAGCGTGCTTTGAGTATGGCGGAATAATGGGCTTCCTTTGCTCTGAAATGCATCAACTTGATGGCTGGTGTCGACACGCAGCGGTTTCTGCCCATGCGCTCTGGAAGCGGTCAATGCGCGGCAGAAGCCATTTCGCGACGAACGCCGGCCTAACGGTCACCGTCAACACGCCCACAGCCGAGCCCCTTCTTCAGTCGCGCAAATCCCAGATTCAACCGATCGAACCCCTCGCGGATGTCAGGGAGCGCCCGAAGGGCGACGGCCGTTAGTACAAGACGCGGTCGCCCGCCGGTAGCGCGGTGGAACAGCGGTACGTCGAGGCATTCTTCGAGGCTGCGAACGAATTGACCAACGTCGGTGGGCGTAACATTCAGTTCCATTGCAGTAGCCGAGAAGCCCGGGTGGTGCGCGCTCGACTCCAAGGCTCGCAGCGCGGCCGGGGGAGCCGGCCATGCACAGAAAGATTTTCTTTCAACGACAAACAAAACATCTCATTTGTGAGCGTAACGTCGACTGGCCAGGAATGTTCAAATCGGTCTGCAAAGCAAGGGCATTTCATGTTGCCGTTTCCGTTTTCATCGTTTTCAGGAACAGTCACAGAACATAATTTCTCTTCCACGGTAGTCATTGTCACGGGCGGCGGTTCAGCTCTCCGCAAAGCCGTCCCGCCACTGCGACGGAGGTGGTCGAATTAAGGGCACGTTCTTCATGGCGCAGGCCGCCGCGAAGGTGATGCAACAGCTCGGCGGCGCCATCGGTGCGACCTCGGGCCTGCATTCAATGCTTTCGATCCGCGTGGTCGCAATGGCCAGCCGGCCGATGTTGCCGAGGCGATTCTGTTCATGGCTTCTCTAGGCGCGTCGTGGATTACAGGTACCGTTTTCTTCAGATTGTCCATGATGGCGGAAGGCCAAGCCTGATCGAGTCTTCCTTGAGAGGAGCAAAAATGATCTATCTGCAAATCAACCCTGGACGGTGTTATGAACTTCGAATTACTGGGATCGCATGGACGAGCATAAGCGTGGCGAAGCCGACAAAGTGCAGACCTGCGGGTGTGAAATCCGTTTTTGCTGCATCGACCTTACCGCCTGGAGATCAATTCCTTGAGCGCCCGTGGCCTGTGCAGGGTCGTCACCCGTGTAACCCTGATCGGCAAAGGCCACTTTCAGGGTTTCTTCCGTTGCTACCTTCTGCACCTGGCACGCCAGTTCCGCCACTTGTGCGCGCTCCTACTCGTTGGCCGGTGTACGTGCACGGCGAGCATCTGTCGGAGCGTATTCCTGCATGTGTCATGCTGTGCCGGCACATCCGGTTGACGTACCGATCCAGAAGGTGATCGCGCGGACAGAAAATGCAGGCAAAAAACTTTCCCTAGAACTGATATGACTTTCCGTGTCAATCGCGATCGGTTCTCAGTCTGGGTACATCTGAATTTCCTGAGGGCGACGTAGCAGTACGTCTCGACGGTGGGTCACACTGATATCCGCGGGTTGGTTACCGCATTACTGTGGTCCGCCCTATGAGCCTGCCGCTACCTAAAGTCGCAAGTCGCATAAGATGTGTTGCATAGTTCAATCGCGGGTTGCTCGGGTGCCGGGCTACGCCGCCTTCAGGAAACTCTCCATGTCCTCGTTAAGATGAGATAGTGTCAGACCGGCCTGGCATCTTTCGGTATGGCGAGAGACATCGCCAGTCTGCCGATGTCCCAGATAAACCCTGAGAGCTCTCGCGCAACGGCAACCACACCGGTGTTCACATTCTTGCCGCGCGCTGCGAGCTTGCGATATCGCCGGCATAGCCGCAGCTGGGCATCCCATGCGCGGTCAATGATCGGTTTCGGAATTCCTTCATGGCGGCGTTGGATGTCGGGGCTCACCCGAGCGGGGTATCTGTAACTCCACGCAGCCTCCACGAGCAGCTTTCTTGCATAACTGTTCCCGTTTTTGTAATGCTGCCTTGACGGCGCCGCTCGCCTGACGAGTGTTCGGAGGGCGTCACCCCGAGCCAGGCCATCAGCTGTCGCGGATGCTCGAATCGCGACAGGTCACCCAGTTCGGCGAGCATGCCAACGGCCGTGGTGAACTGGATACCGCGCATGGTCTGCAGTCCCAGTACGGCCGGATAGAAGCGCCAGTTGACGACAGCCTCGCGTAGTGCCGCCTCGAGGCGGTCGCATTGGGCGAGTCTGTCTTCAATGGTGCGGCGGCATTCGTCAAAGGCCAGTTGTTGCCAGTGGTTGGGGAATATGAAGGTGCTGATCCACCGTCGATGTGCCGGCCCCCAGTTCGCGCTGCCGGTGTAACGAATACCATGAGAGAGCAGAAACGACTTGAGGCGCTGACGCGCGTGCTTGAGATCCGCTTTGGCGGCGGCCCACGCGCGGGCCAGGTCCCGGAATGCCTCATCTTCGACGCCTGGCACGTAGACTGACGAGAGATCACCTGCACGCAACGAGCGCACGAGTTTGAGTGCGTCGCGGCGGTCAGTCTTGACCCGCTCGCCTGGTTTCTTCGGAATCAGCGACGGGGCACATACCACGCAGTCGAATCCCTTCTGCACCAGTTGCCGGTAGAGGCCATAGCCGCATGGCCCTGCTTCGTAGACGATGCGAACGTGCGTCGCCTTGGACTGCATGCGCTGGCACAGGCGATCGATGTCTGTCTTCGAAGTGCCGATCTTGCCCAGCAATTCCACCTCGCCTATCCCGACGAGGCTGCCGTGATGGATTCCTTGTGGACATCCAGACCGACGTACACAGTGCTATCGTGTCCCATGCTGGCCTCCGTGCTGGAAATCGCCGGGTGTCGCCCTCGTGCACACCATGCGGCTCTGGCAGCAATGCTAACCCGCGTCTGGTTTCTCACGGCGGGCCAGCCACCACATCACGGAAAGTCATACTGCCTAAACCGTCTCCTTTCCGACACAACAAATACCACGGCTTGTTCGCCGTAGCATTAGCGGAGCTCAACGGCACGAGCGACATTGACGCCAAGTGAGACACGCAGATGCGAGGATTCTTGATGGGTGTCAACCTGTCATCACGCAAGACTTGCGTGACATCATTTCGATGCGACAAGAATAAAACGCAAGCAAGGCGATATCCGAGAATAGGCGCAGTAGAGCATCCCCGCGAAGGCGACGCCTTTTGCATAGTGCAGTCTTGGTGCAATGCGCAAGGGTCGGGCTACCATAGTTCTCGATTCGTGCTGTTTCGACTCAGGGGCAGCCACGAGCTGTGAGACGGGTAGACGCTGCTGCGGATGAAATCCCGCCGCCCAGTAAAGACGCGGACCGGTTCGAAGCCTAACCCGGCCCACAACGGCTTACTCATAACGGCATTTGTCCTGTCAACCTCTCTACTGTTACAGGTCGGCCAATGGATGTCGATGACGAGGTCGGCATGGCTCAATCGGTAGATTATTCATATGAGCCGCGATAAAAACCTAAGAACTTCAAAAATCAGTGCAGAAAACGTTTCTGGGAAACTGCCATCAGGGATGCTTCCTTCGGATACGCGGCCGCCGCCTAGCCATCGAGAACAGACCGTACGGGCAATTGTAGCGTTTAACCAACTGGCGAAACGTCACAGACGGATCCATTGCGCGGCGGCACCCAGCGCTTCCGAGCTGTCCGGGTTCCCTCTCGTACTTCTTCGGGACTACATGCGTGCCTGCTTCGGTTTATTCGGGGATCGGGGGCCGGGGAGCACAAGTGCCGTCGATCCGTCCGTCGCTGGGCCGCTTAAACAGGCTTGCGAACAGGATGCCGATGCGGGCGTCACACTGGCCCAGCTGATTTACGCGATGATAAAAGGTAAAGATGCATTTGTGGGGGATGGTCAGTTTGATGACAAGGGCCTTGTGGCCTACTTGCGATCTCACCTGGAAGCTCACGAGATGTCGGCAGTAATTGCTGCAGTGACACGCTATAACAAGCGTGCAACCGGGCCAGCGTTGAAGCTATGTGCCGACGAACCTGACTCCGCGCGCCTTGCAGTACTGTGCGGAGACGAGATTCTCACGGTTGACCTGCTGCGCTTGGGTACCAGTGAAACAGTTCAGGGCGTCGGGGCCGCAGAGGAGACTCAGAATGGCGGTATGGAAGCGAGTGTAATCTCAGATCAGGAATACGTCGAAGCGCTTCGCGTCATGGACAGCTCAGGTCGTGGTGAGACCATCATCAATGCTTTGGAGAGGAACATCCTCGGCGAATTGTCTGAGGAAGAGGACTTTCTCGAGGTAGGGGTTGGTACTGGCATCGTTACAAACGCAATCTCGAAGAACTTTAAGCGTACATCGATCGTGGAGATCAATCCCGATCTGATGACGCATATTAATTTTCTGCCTGAGATGGTTTTTCACGAGTCGGTGATTAACGTGAAATTGCCCGTGGGCCGTTATGATCTTGTGCTTTGCTCTGACGTGTTCTATCGGTTCTCAATTGAGGAAATCACGCAGGCTGTGTTAAGGCTTAGGGCAGGTTTGAAACGTACCGGGGTGCTTGCGATTGTCATGACCGCGCCGCGAAACACGTATCATGAACTGTGCTCGTTCTTTGACATAAACTACACAAACAGTGGGCATATACAGAAGGTCTTGAATGACTTGGGTGTGTCCTATAAGTCTGTATCCGAGGCGGATCGATACATCTGCGAAAGAAGGGAAGAATTCTCGGCTCTCTGTCGATTTTTCATCGCAATGGATTGCGATCCGGCGCAGACGGGCTCAGTGAGGCGACTCGATGGCAACCAGTTTTTGGAGGACTTTCTTCATAGGAGCAAGCAAGATAAAGGCTACCAGATCGTAGTGGAGCATGATCCACTCTGGCTTACCGGGGCGGATTAGGAGGTGTTAAGCACTTACGGTCAGACTTGGTAACCTTGCGGAGTCAAGAAGCGTGGGCCTTACCCAGCAGATGTATCGGGCGAAGAGTGCCACTTCGCCCTGCGCAACGCTGATTTCCCGCGGGCTGTTTCGAGGCCATGGTAAGCCACCTGCATTCGATCACCCGGGTCGCTCAGGTGCTCCGTGGTCAAGCCTGCGCGGTCATCCTCGGGCGTACGCTTCAATTGACCTGTGGGCCGCCCCCTGCGAAAACCGGACACGAGGTAACGCTTAAATTATGAGGTAGTCTTCTGCCTATGTTTAAGCCCAGTCACAACGTGGAACCTGTCGAAGTTCTGACCCAGCCGGAGCAGCGCCGCCGGCG
>NZ_JAYMRT010000038.1:0-30813 GCF_038900515.1 Burkholderia sp. JPY481 | reverse complement strand
ATCTGGGCTGGCACACGGTCAAGTCGATCGACAAGATGCGCCTGCGTGCCCGTGTGGCCGACCCGGACTGGTCGGCGATCCGCTATCTGGCGATGGACGAGTTCGCGCTGCATAAGGGCCACCGCTATCCTATGCACACGGAGGTGCGTGTCAGCCGGCGACACCTTGCAGCTCCGCACGCTCGTCACAGGTTCCCGTAGGACCGACCCGATTGACCAGCCGCTCGACAGCCGGTAAAACGGGGCATTATCATGTGCGGTCTTTGGAGAAGCACATGAACGACCTAAATTTCACGAGCGGCGACGTGCCCATTTGGCTCGCGCCCCTTTCGAACGTTTACGAGGCCTCGGACACTTACAGCGCACCCGCCAACATGGAGGGGGCCTGGTGAGAGTGTTCTGGGCAGACTGGCTGGGCTGGTTCGGGTCTAACGTGCTCGTCGGCGCGCTCGCGCCGTTGATCATCCTAGGCTGCATTTGGTGGTTTCGACGGCAGCTCCGACGACGCGATCCAGTCGATTTTTTTGCCGCGTTTCGCGACGGTCAGCTGGGTTACGTCGGACTGGGATGGGCGGCGGGCGCATTTGCCGAACTCGTCAAGGCCATGGCTGTTGCGAAGGCAGCGACATGGCCGATGGTCATCGCGGGATTCCTGCTTCTGATTGCCGCAGTCTTCAACGGCCTAAACGCCGGCGTGAACGCGATCGGGCCGGAGCCCTTGACCGGCGTCGCCCCGATCTCAATATGGAGCAGGGAATGGTGGTTTGTTCGCTACGCCGCCTTTACCTCGTCGCTGTTTGTCGCTGTGGTAACATTGGCCCTAGCTGGATGGGTCCACGCCATGGCCGGCTGAAGGAGCAGAGCATGGATTATATGCAGAACCCGCATCTGGCGGACCTCAGTGCCGCCGAGCGAAAGCAGGCTATTGAGCAGGCGACCAAGTCCCGCACGCAGAGCCTCAAGCTGTCGGTGTGGGGATCGCTTGTGCTCGTCGCCGTCATGATCGCAACGATTGTCGTGGAAAAGCTTCATTGACGTCTGTCTTACAGCGACCCGCCGAGCCCGCCTGATTAGCGGGCTTTTTGTTGTGGTGAGATTTGACATAACATAATTTAACAACATTTATGTTGTAGCAGCAAAGTAGTAGTGTCGTACTTGGGCAAAGTACAGATGTCGTACCCTGGCTATCTGTAGCGCATGATGGTGCGGTTTTTCCGCCTGTGGAGAGACCACCATGACGCGCACCGGGACGATCACGATGAGCATGCAGGAGCTGGACCGGCTGAAGGTCATCGAGGCGGTTGCCGAAGGCCGCCTGATGACTTGGCGTGCCGCCGAGCGGCTGGGACTGAGTCGGCGTCAGATCGAGCGAATGGTGATCCGCTATCGCGACGATGGTGCCGCGGGACTGGTTTCGCGGCGGCGCGGCGCGAGCAGCAATCATCAGCTGTCGCAGTCGTTGCTGGACCGGGTGCTGGGCCTGATCCACGAGCGCTACGCGGATTTTGGTCCGACGCTGGCCTGCGAGAAGCTGCGCGAATGCCACGGGCTGGTGCTGTCAAAGGAGACGGTACGGCACCTGATGACGGATGCGGGGCTCTGGGTGCCGCGCAAACAGCGTCCGCCGAAGGTCTACCAGCCACGCGCGCGGCGTGCGTGTTACGGCGAGCTGGTGCAGATCGACGGCAGCGATCACCGCTGGTTCGAGGACCGGGCGCCCTCCTGCACGCTGCTGGTGTACATCGATGACGCGACCAGCCGCCTGATGATGCTGCATTTCACGGCGAGCGAATCGACCTTCAGTTACTTTGAGGCGACGCGCGCGTATCTCGAGCAGCATGGCAAGCCGGTCGCCTTTTACAGCGACAAGTACAGCGTGTTCCGCAGTACGGCAGCCGCGAGCACCGGGCGCAGCGTGACGCACTTTGGCCGGGCGATGTACGAACTGAACATCGACACCTTCTGCGCGAACAGTAGCCCCGCCAAGGGCCGCGTCGAGCGGGCGCACCTGACCCTGCAGGACCGGCTGGTCAAGGAACTGCGGCTGCGCGGGATCAGCGCGATCGCCGGTGCCAACGCGTATGCGCCCTGCTTCATGGCTGCGTATAACACGCGCTTCGCCAGGCCGCCGCGCAGCGGGTTCGACGCGCACCGGCCGCTACGGACTGACGAGAATCTGGACCTGCTGATGACGTGGCGCGAAACGCGACGCGTATCGAAATCGCTGACCGTGCAGTACGACCGGGTGCTGTACCTGCTGGACGACACGCTGGCGAACCGCAGGCTGGTCCACCGGTACATCGACGTGTGGGAGTACCCCGACGGACGCATCGAGATCCGGGCCGATGGCCGGGTCCTGCAATGCAGACGGTACGACCGGCTGGCCGAGGTCGATGCGGGCGCCGTGGTTGAACACAAGCGTCTGGGGCACGCATTGCGACTCGCGCAGGTCATCCAGGCACAGCGCGACAGCCGGCGCATCTCCGGTTCACCGTCGCGCACCAACCAGGGTCAGCCGGTTCGTGCAAAGGAACGCGTGGCCGGCACGAAGAAACAGCGCGAGTTCACGCGCGAAGATATCAATGCAGCGCTGATCCAGGTCGTGGAAGAACCGGTCGAGATAGCGCTCAGGGCTAGCAAACCCACGCCGCGGTCTGCTAGTGCCCACTGAACGGTCTGACACGCCCTGCCCGCTCAGTCCCGTCCTTCAACGCTGCAAGGAGATTCAAACCTTTAAAAACAGATTCGCAACCAGCGCCAGAACTACGACATCTGTATTTAGCCCGTGCTACGACATCTGAATCTGGCTTTGACATATGTATGTAGCGGCTAAGTTGTAATGTCCGCTTCTGGATCAGCGGACACTGATCATACCCACTCGCATTCACTGATGGCATAAAAATTGCCCCAAGGTAAGCCGACGACGTAACTTATACATAGTCAAGGCCAAACATCCATGCAAAAAATTGTCACCATCTTTCTGCTTCTAATTTCCTACTGCACGTTGCTATCGGCTGCTGACAACCAGGGGAACGGAACCATACACCCCCCCTTTGCTCTTACCCCCTCAGACTTTCAGCGGGCTCTCACAGTTCGTTACCAGTACTCGGATAAGATTGTCAATTTCGTCGATACCCCCCCTTTCTGGCTTTCGCCCGAGACCCTTGCCTACCGACGGACGACACATGGTGAGCGCCAGTTCATTAAATTCAATATCAAAACTGGGAAGAAGCAACCGGCTTTCGATCATAGCCGCCTTGCCGAAGCATTAAATAAGGCGGCCTCCTCGAATTTCCGAGGCACTTCGCTGCCCTTTGACCGCTTCGAAATCGGACAAGACGGCCACCAGTTGCTGTTCTCCATTGATTCCGTTCAGTGGAGTTGTGATCTTTCAAGCTACATCTGCACTAGGATCTCTCAGGGCGAAATCTTGTCATTTCATAACGACTTCACGCCAACGGCTGAAAGCGATAGTCGAATGACAAGCGATTCACCGGACGGCAAGTGGAAAGCATATATCAAAAACTACAACGTCTTTCTAATGAGTAAGGACGGGTCAGTAAATGTACCGTTAAGTTGGGACGGGACAGAAGCGAACAATTACGTCTTCTCATCCCTAAAGTGGTCCCCTGACTCGAATCACCTCGCAGGTTACCGTGTCGCCGTCGGCCAACCGCGTCAAATCATGCTTGTCAATTCCTCAGCAACAAACCATCAAGCCAGGTATGAGCCATTAGCGTATCCCAAAGCGGGAGATATTCTTCCGCGACCGCAACCGGTACTATTCGACATAGTCAACAAGCGCATGGTCAATATCGACAATGCTTTGTTCCCGAATCCTTTTGACCTTTCCCAAATTAATTGGTGGAAGGATGGGAAAGGCTTTACATTTGAGTACAACCAACGCGGCCATCAGCTCTACCGAGTAATCGAGGTGGAGGCAGCCACCGGCCGTACGCGCTCTTTGATCGATGAGGTCAGCTCCACGTTCGTCGATTATACAGATTTAAGAAATAACCAAAGAAATGCCGGAAAACACTTTCGTTACAATGTTAATGATGGAGAGGAAATTATCTGGGCATCCGAGCGCGATGGATTTGAACATCTGTACCTCTTTAATGGCCGTACCGGTGTTTTAGAAAACCAAATCACCAAAGGTGACTGGATTGTCCGCGCGGTGGACCACATCGATCCGGTCAGAAGGGAAATTTGGTTCGAAGCAAGCGGAATGAATTTCGGTGAGGACCCTTATTTCGTTCATGCCTACCGAATTGGCTTCGACGGAAAGCGGCTGACATCACTTACGCCAGAACCGGCCAATCATCACATCGAGTTTTCTCCGGACGGTAGATTCTACGTCGACCTCTGGTCGCGTATCGACCTTCCCCCACGCATGGCGCTTTTCCGGTCTAGCGACAACGCTAAACTGATGCAGATCGAGAGCACCGACATCTCCCAACTCGAATCTAATGGATGGAGAACACCAATCAATTTTGTTGCCAAAGGGCGCGATGGTAAGACCGATATTTGGGGAATCATTCATCTACCAGATAGATTCGATCCACATCTGAAGTATCCTGTGGTGGAGCATATATATGCCGGCCCGCAAGGCTCTCACGTCCCAAAGTCATTCACAACCACAACAGAGCCCCTTACCCAGTTGGGTTTTATCGTTGTGCAAATCGACGGAATGGGCACTAACAACCGTTCACGCCTTTTCCATGATGTCGCGTGGAAGAATCTGAAAGATGCAGGCCTTCCCGATCGCATTCTGTGGCATAAGGCGGCTGCCTCTCTATATCCCTGGTACGACATCTCGAATTTGGGAATCTTCGGTACATCAGCTGGCGGCCAGAACGCCATTGATGCACTGCTATTCCATTCGGACTTCTATAAGCTTGCGGTAGCCAACAGTGGTTGCTATGACAACCGTATGGACAAGATATGGTGGAACGAACAGTGGATGGGCTGGCCCGTCGGCATTGAATACTCACAGTCCTCCGCCATCGACAATGCCGACAATCTGCACGGCAAACTTATGCTTGTTGTGGGCGAAATGGACCACAATGTCGATCCGGCCTCCACCTTTGCGCTCGCCGACAGTCTCATTAAGGCGGGAAAGGAATTCGAAATGGTCTATGTGCCTGGTGCTGATCATGGAGCCCCCGGTATCTTCACCGAGCGTAAGCTCATGGATTTCTTCGTTCGCAATGTTTTCGGGCAAGATCCGCCTAATTGGAATGCCACATCGATGCATTTTCCGTCGAGTTGATTTCCCTTTATACTGATCGCCTTGACATTGAGTTCGTAGGATTTTTCTATAGTCACATTCAATCGTTTACGTTGGGCTCAGGACTGCTATTGTTTGCCTTCGTTGAACGCAAGCCCGCAAGATTCGTGTGGGAGACCGGCGCAGTGTCATCGCCGGTCGCTGAGCGTCGCCGTCGTTCAGGCGCTACGCCGAAAGCAGTGGAGTCAATGCCTTGCGCGTTGGCGATCGTACTCGCTCTGGCGCTTGAAGAATTTCTCGCCTCAGCGGTCTTGGACCTGAGGATTGAAAGTGGCACGGCCATTGGGATGCCAACGAAATCATTCGCTTGTGGGGGTTATATGCTGGAACCGCCGATTTTTTCGAAATTCTTCGAATTCAATAGGTTAGCGGCTATTTTCGGGCGGCAAAGGCCTGATCCATAGCCCTCGCACGCTGGATTTCGTCGCCGTGCAGGTACATCGATGTCGTCGCGATCGATGCATGGCGCAGGTTGTCGCGCACGCTGGTCAGTTTGGCCCCGCTAGCGAGCGCGTGGCTGTGGCGCATCCAGTGCGGACTCGCGCGGCGCAATTTTTCGGCAGCTACCGGATGATCGGCCTCGATCACGTCGGCTGCCTGTGCGAAGAAGCGGCGCATGACGCGCCCCAGACGCGAACCCGCGATACCCGCGTCGCCGTCTTCGCCCAGACTCGCGACCAGTGATGTCTTCGGGTTGCAGCGTTGTGGCGTGACAGGCAGGCGTCGCTGTGCAAGGTACTGATCGAGCGCAGTACGCGCGAGCGGCGGCAGTGCCACCTTGCCGGGCTTGCTGCCCTTGCCGACCAGATGCAGCCAGTGATCACCGTGCCCGTCCACGCGGATGCTGCCGAGCTCGGCGCCGACCAGTTCGCTCGCGCGCAGACCCGTCGCGTAGCCGAAGTCAAGCAGGAAGCGCAGCCGCTGCGCCGCTGGCTCCGACCAGCCATAGGACCATTCGAGGCCGTCGGCAATCGCGCGGACCAGCAGCCACTCACCCTCGGTGAAACCGCGCGTCGTGTCCAGCGCTGGCTGCGAGGCGTGGCCTCGGACCTTGACGCCGGAAAACGGATTGGCGAGCACGTTACGCTGCTCGATCAGCCAGCGAAACAGCGCCGAGAGCACCGTCAGTGCGTAGGCTGCTGAGCGCGCTGACAGGGCAGTGACGACAGCGCCCGCCCGCGTTCGACGATCGCCCACAGGATCAGCCGCTCGGCCTCCTTGCGATAGGCGCGCTGCGTCGTCGCTGTTTCGTGCAGCGCAAGCCACGCCTGTACCGCCTCGTAATCGTTCGTCACGTTCAGCGTGCAGGCATTACGCGGCGCCCGGAAACTGCCCTGCGAGCCATCGACCTCGTGCGGCAGGCGCAACTCTTCCCACGGCACGATGCTGCGTGGCTTGGTGACCGCGACCAGTGCGCGGGCGCGCTCGGTCAACAGCGGATGCTCGGCGAAGAATGCTTCGACTTGCCGAGCCCCCATCGCGCCGAGCCCCTCGATCGTTCGCCACCATCCGCGCCGTCGCCGGATGCGTACGGTCAGTTCCGAGAGCGTATGGATGCCGTGTGCACGCAGGGCATTCGCGGTCCGGGGTGCGAGCCACCATTCAATGTCGTCGCTGATCTGGGGCTGTGGCGCAGTCAACGAGGGCAACGTCCTGAGCGCGTGTTCAACTGCCTTGGCTCGCCCCCGCCGCTCTTGGCGCGTGTGCTGGAATACCGCCGGCAGATCCAGTCGATGGCGGCTTTCGGCGAACGCAATGAGCTGCCGGCGGATGCGGCCGAGCATGCCACGTGCGGACCGGCCCGGCGCCTTAAGGCCAGGCAGGTAGCGCAGGACGGTTGCACGTGAACTGAGGCCTGCATACCAGCCACGCAGCGCGGCCAGCGCATCGGCATCCGGGAACCCCCGGGTTCGGCAGGCGTCGCGAGCCGGGCTCGGGCATTACACGTTTCGCAACGAGAACCCGATCGACATCGCAGCCATGCTTGCGGGTCTCGACCTTCTCTAACCACCTGAAATCAAAGAACTTCCAAAATTTTGGCGATTCCGGCTTACAACCCCATGTACGGCTAGGTCTCAGGGCAGATGTCAGGTGTAACCTGGGTTTTTCTCAACGAGGTAGTTGCCAAGCACGAGGTAGTCGATGTCGGTCTTCAAAAATGTATTAATGGCGTCCTGAGGGCTGCACACAATCGGCTCCGAGTCGTTGAAGGAAGTGTTTAGCAGCAGCGGAACGCCTGTGAGTGCCTCGAACTCAGAAATCAAGCGGTAGTACTCAGGGTTATCCTCCCGATAAACCGTCTGCGCACGTACAGTTTGGTCAAAATGAACGACCGCCGGGATCGCACCCGCCTTTTCGGGGTGGACCACTGACGTCGTAAGCATGTACTTTCCTGCATTCGCGTCGGTACTTCCGATGAACCATTCCTCTGCACGTTCTCCGAGAATGCTTGGACAGAACGGACGGTAAAGTTCGCGATGCTTCACCTTGACGTTCATCAATTCGCGGATGTCTTTGTTGCGTGGATCTGCTAGCAAGCTACGCGCACCAAGCGCACGCGGCCCCCACTCCATCCCACCACTGAACCAACCGACAATGTTGCCATCAGCGATAAGCTGCGCGGCTTTCCCCGCAACTTCCACCTTGTTGTAGTTCAGGTTCGTGCGAGAAAGCACCGCCTCGATTTCATCGTCAGTGTAGCTCGGGCCGAGGTAGGCGTTCGTAAACACATAGTCCCGCGGCCGACCAAGCATTTGATTCCAAATCAGGAATGCAGCCCCCATCGCGGTGCCAGCATCGTTGGAGGCCGGCTGAATAAAGATATTGTCGAACAGCTTCTCACGCACAATCGCGCCATTAGCTGCACAATTTAGCGCGACGCCCCCGGCCATGCACAAGTTGCGATGGGTTTGATAATCGAAACGACGCAGGATTTCTACGAGCACCTGTTCGGTCAGCAACTGCAGGCCAGCTGCGACATTCACGTAGGCCTGCCAGTTCTCGACGTTGAAGTCCACAGGTTCATAGCGCCTTGGCAGGCCGAAAAGCGTCTCCAACGGAGAAAAGTCTGGCGATTCATGACGCAGCACGGCCAGATCGACGCTCATGTTTTGCTTGCTAGTCACAATCTTCGCAAATAGGTCAATGGTTTTGGTAGCGTCGCCATAGGCGGCGAGACCCATGACCTTGGACGCATCGTACTGGCTAAAGCCAAGATATTTTGACAGCTTCTCCCACACAAACCCGAGTGAATTCGGAAAAATAAAATCGTGCACTTTGCGCAGTTGCGTGCCCTCTCCGTAGTACAGCGAAGTACTCGCCCATTCCCCGATTCCGTCAATCACGAGCACCGCGGCCTTATCGAACTGCGACACGTGGAAGGCGCTTGCGGCGTGGCAATCGTGGTGCGGCAGAAAGTGGAAGGTCCCCCTGAATCCGGCGTTCTCAATCAGTTGCCTGCGCGCGGACAGCACCCCATCAATGAAGTCCAGCCCCCCTTCGATTGTCTGGTAGCTATCCTTCTCCAGCGGCCACACGTGAGGCGTGTCGTTCGTATCCCGCCATTGTGCCACACCCTCTTGAAGAATTTCAGGGCTGAACGAGTAACCGAGGTGCTCACAGTCGGCAAGCGTGATTCCCGCAGCCTCGAGACACTTATTGATCGCGAGCCATGGCAACTCGCCCGTCGTCCCGGGACTGGCGAGTTTCCCATGCTTGATGCGATTTAGACGCTCCTCTTCGATCGCCATTACGACTTGCCCATCCTTGATAAGACAAGCGGCAGATTCGTGGTAAGCGGCGTTAATACCAAGTACATACATCTTGGAATCCTTTAAGGTTGAGGCTACTTCAATACTTCACTGACCAGTATCTCGACGATGCATTGATTACCGGAACAATGCTTAGCACCACATCCAGCGTTCGTTTAGAGGAAATCGCTCGTCAAAATCTCTACTTTCCACCAGGAAATCTATGAACTCAGAGGCTGTTGCTTCCTCGCTGGTGCCAGAGAAAAATTCCCTGGTCATGGATGACGAGTGGCCAACTGAAATTTTCTTGTAAAAATGCAATTTCGAAAAAAACTGGAAAAATCAAGTACATTTTGTCGGCTGACCAGTTTTTTCATCGATTTCCTCATAAGTAAGCTCGCTGCGCCTTATCATTGTCGGCGTGGATGGTCTGACACCGGGTCGCGTAGACAATGAGCGAAGATCGAACTTCTCATTCAAATCGACCACCATCGTATATCGCGGGCCGGCTTCGCGATTGATCGCAGCATGTGTCCCATGTACATGCAGAAACCCGATGTCTTCCGCTTCCATTCGAAAGACATCGGACGACTCCGAGTGCAATGCAGTTGGATTCGTCTTGAGCATGACGTGGGACTCGCGTGACCTTGCGTCCAGCCTCGCCGAACTCCACCATATCCCGGTTCGGGAATAGCATGCCCGCGTGAATTTTCATCACACGTACCATACGAATTGCAGAAGGCTCGAAGAGAACGTTGAGCAGTTCATCGAGATAAGTCAGTTGCACACCGAGCGACGTAGACCCTGCATCTTTGTTTCCCGCATTGAGCCTCGTATCGTTTATCTCCGAACAAGGGTTTCTTAGATTGTATGTATGGAATGTGCCAACTCGAAACTCCGAATACACTTCCGGTGCGGGAGGATGTTGTTCTAACAGTGCTAGGTCCTTGGCCAGTCGTTGCTCGTCAAACGCAACCTTACCTAGAAGTGCCGATATCATATGTATCCCGTGAATTTGCCATATAGGTCGTCAAGCCATATCTTCGACAACGGAGTTCTAATAGCGACGGCGTCCTGGCCCGTCTCGATATACAGAAGTGTCGTACCCGTCACGCAGGATCTGGATGGTGATCACCACATCCATGACACGCTGCATGCCAATCTACAGTATCTTCGCTCCGGGTTCACCATCGCCCTTGCGCCCGAGGAATCCGCCCAGTGACGCGATCATCCGTATCATCTGGTTAAGCGTCGGTGGCTTTTTCGGGCGGGGTTTCTTTGAGGGCACGTGAGCGCCGTGTATCTCGTCAGCCTCAAATAACAGCGAAGCATCCAGTTCCGGGCTGGTCCTGCCCAGCCGCATGAGCCGTGCGATACGCCAGGACACCACCATATACAGTACAAGCGCCTTCTCCACGCGCTCCATCTGCGAGAGCTGCAACGTTTCAACCCGGCAGGCGTTCTTGAACACATTGAAGAACATCTCGATCTCACACCTCGCGCGGTACCTGTCGATCAGTTCGGTGAGGGCATGTGCATTCGGCACTTCGCGGTTGCTCAGCAGGCGCCAGACGACGGGCTTCACGCCAGTGGGCGCATCCACTTCACATGCCTCAATGCAGCTCAGTTCGACGCCGCCGCGCCCGGGTAACTTCACGCGCTGTGCTCGCAGTTCCTGCTTCACTTCACGCGCCTTCTGGCGACCCCGCCCGGGCAGCACGAAGCTGACATGACCGAGCACCTCGCTCGCGTGTACCGTCTCCCACGGTTTTGCTTCGCCCTTGAGTGCCCAATTGTGCTGGGAGCGGATCAGCCAGTCAGCCGCTTCGCCCAACTCCTGCGCACGCTGCATGAGCGCGGCGATATCACCTTCGCGATCGGCCACATATACCAGCCGCGTGCCCGGCATGGCCGCCGCCTGCTGCGCCACGATCTCCTTTAACGTTCTATCCATCGTACGCTTTCGCAGACGCCGCCACGCCGGCCGTTATCGTCGCGCGGCTCGCGCGCCCACATCCAGGCGTTCATGACACCCAGCGCCTCGCGATCCGGTGTGACCGCATATGTAGCGTGAAGGTACATGCCTACCTGCGCTTCATAACTGAGCGGGCCGGCGCCCTCGATATCCTGCCCGTTGACGTTCAGCTCGGTCGTGTCAGCCACGCACAGGACTACCGGTAACTCGCCCATGCGCACAGCGGTGCGATCCCAGTGCGGGTGCATCATGTCGCGCCAGTCAATGTGACTCATTGCCCAGAAACCGGTATGCCGCCATGGTCTCGGCCCAGCCCTCACAGGCACCCGGAATACTCGCCGTGGGACGCGCGGCGGACCGCTTCAGCAGTTCCTTCGCGCGACGATCCCGCCTCGGGTCGCCCAGATCCAGTGTTTCAAATTCCTCGTCCACCCATGACCCCGGCTCATTACGAATCCGCATTCGAAAAGTCGAGAGTAAGCGCGAAATTCTGGCCGTTAACAACCCCGGTCACGCCGGTGCATCGCTCAATGCGTTTTAGGATAAACGGCTGCTACTGCGCTACTTCTGTATAAAGAGATGGTCCTAGCCGTCGCATCACCTGATGATTTAGGTGGCAGGTACCAGTTGCTCAATATTGTAGACCGCTTCTTCAATATCATTGAAGAAATCACACCCGATCAGGAACATTCTCTCAGAGGCCGACAGTACTTTTTCCCTGTCGTTCCCGGACAAGTCAATACGAACCGCCGGGTTCTGTCGCGATAAGGATGACGGGCAGAGCATGCTCGCATATGTACCTCGCCGTATTCCGTCAGTCCTCGAAGGTTATTGATCTGCATCGTTCGGAACTTGAGCAGTTGCTGCCTCATCCGGTGCAGCCCAAGCATCGCTTGCTGCATCTCGGTTTTTACCGCTACCGGCTTGCCTGGCTGCTGTACTGCCAGCCAGATCGCCCGGGCCTCCGCTGCATCGTTCTTATTTCGGATGTTGAACGCCTTCACAAACTCCCCCCGGCATCAGCTTCACCTCGTGGCCCATCGTCGTCAGTTGCCGAGCCCAGTGGTGCGCACCACCGCACGCTTCCATCCCGATCAGGCACGGCGTAAGGTTCGCGAAGTGCTCGAGGAACTTTGCTCGCTTGATCGGCTTGTTCACGATCTCGCCGGTTTCCTGATCGATGTAATGCAACTGGAACACGTTTTTCGCGATGTCCATACCGACTGCTGTACGATTCATCACTGGATCCTCCGGTCGCCTTGGAAAGCTTCCTATTTGCCACTTGGGCACATCGATGCCGTTGACCCGTGAGGATCGGTCACGGGGTGGGACGCGTTCATTTCATTCTTCGAGGTTACGGAGGCTCAATGAGTACGCCACGTACCACCGGACGCACAGCAGGATCACGTCCAGCGGGTAGTGCAGCCGCTTCAATACCTTGCCAATGCCGGCGGGCAGCATCTTGCTCGGCGTCTTCGTCTTTGCCATCATGCTTGTCATACGTTGTGGTCGACGATTTTACTTGACCGCGCTAATGCGACAAAACCCCGCCAACTCGGGTGCTGTTAAAAACCTTAGAACTGGGCGATATTAGAAACTCGAATGGATATCGAAAAAACAATTGATATCCATTCGATTCGCGATTGGTGGTATGTTGGTAGCAAATGTCGTGCGGCCCGTAGTGTTTTGATTTTTGGTTGTGCGCGCACAAAGTCTTTCTTGATCGGTAGTTTGGCTGGGGTGAGGCATCTGCGGGCGGCAATCGTGATCTGAAGCGGCGCGCTCAGCTTATTCTCGCAGATGGCGTGGACTTGACGTGCATGCGAACGCTTGCCCGCTCTGGCGGGTATGGGGGAAATCGCGACATCAGCAACAAGGGGTCTATGTTCGTGAGTCGCCGGGAACTCGTCAACGCACTAGCCTTTCGATAGTGTTCGCGAACCCGCATTTCAGTGGTCGGCATTGACTTCGATGCTTATCGTGACTGGTGTCGTCGTAACGGCGGCGCGCTTGGCCAGATGCCCCCGGTCTTGGCTGGGAGATTGAGATGTCGCATTGTATTCCTTTGGTGCGCCCGGATCATGGGGCGAATAAGCGCTCAACCTTATGAAAAGTGTCTAGTGTTATTGTCGGTAGTGGTACGCTAGCCATTAAGTGTGCTCAGCTAGCCAAAGAAAAGGGGCATGTGATCCGCGGGCTCTGTTAGGGTGACGCAGGAGCGGGGTAGAATGAAGCGATGAAGAAAAGAAAGTCGCTTTATCACGGCCACCGCTTTCCCTGCCATCGTCATCAGCTGCGCGGTTCGCTGGCATTTCCGGACTGAGGACCACCACGAAAGCGGTGGAGAGACCACCGGAGCCTACCGTGTGCGCGCCAGTTCTCGACCCTACCCTCTCGAACAGGATCATCGGGCGATCAAGCGCCGAACTCGACCGATGCTTGGGTTCAAAAGGTTTCGTTGTGCCGCATCCTGTTGGGCGGCATCGAAGTTATGTACATGATCGTCAAGGGGCAGATGGACGATGGCGGCGTTGGTCAAACTCCCGCACAGCAATTCTATTCACTGGCTGGATAAGGAATCCATACCATATCGGACTTGGCCGACCTCTCGCTCTTATTGCGACAGAACCCGCTTTTTGGGCGGTTATTCGCGATCTCGAGAATTTATGCATGCCTTGGTCACAACAAGTCGCATTTACGCGGCTTGATCAGCGTAGCCTTAACCCAAACCAAGAGAGGAATCTTCCGTGGCATCAAAGAAGATATTAATTCTGCTGATAGCTGCTTGGCTGGACGTTTATAACGGCCCCGTCAGCGCGCAGACGCTTAACACCCGGTTCTTGGGTTGGATCGGCAAAAGCCAGCACGGCTACTCCTTGGACGGATCGGACTGGCACTATTGTTTCGGTGGCTCTGGAGGAAGCTGTGGAACCGTGGCGTTAACGACAGGCCATTCGTCATGCCACACCACCAGCTTTAACATCGGTGCGCAGTGGGGAATGCCGATAAAAATCGGCGAAATGGCGATCGATGTCGGGATCAATAAGTCATGGACTGCATGCAATATTCGTAGCGAAACGGTCACTTGTGGCCCTAACCCGGGCTGGAAGGGCCGCGCAGTCATCAACTTCAGCGAACGATGGGGGAAAGTCCACGTGATCGGAGCGGATAACTACCTCACCTTGCAGTCAAGCTGCCCAGCGGGATGGCGTTCCGATTGGATGGGGGGGGAGAGTTGGCGTTGCACATACGTCGGTGGCGCATATGATCGTGAAGGATATTTGCCAGAGTGGCGTGGCAGTAGCTGCAACTATCAGCGCATTTAGTTACTCAGATCGCGATTCGCCTCGTTCATTGGCTTGAGACAGCGGAGTGTCTTTGGTGTCGCCACGATACCGCCAAGAGCGAGGCGTGCACTGTATCAGACGGCTGACGTTCCTTATCTACAAATAAAACTTATGTCCTTCAATATAAATTTAACTTCACGGCGTCGAGTCCATCTAGCCATAGTTGGATGCTTGCTGATGGTGGTGGCAGGGTACCTCTTATTTCTCGCCGCGCCCACGGTGAGTTCGGAGCAAGCGAAGCGCGCATACAAGCCCACAGACTTGAGGTCTTCCGAAGCCACCGCGACAAGCAGCAAAGAGGGAATTGCGTGGCCCGATGGCATTAATGCCGGCGGGAGTTTGGCCACCGATGACAAGCCCTCCGGAGCGGCATCCAATGATACACCTGTACAAATTGACGCGAGCCTTCGTGCGATCTTTCAGAAGATCGTGAATCGCGGCAACATGTCTCAGAATGAGCTGGATGAGTTTCGGGCTCGGCTGCAGATTGCTTTGGAAAATGACCCCGAGGTCGCAAAGCTTGTGACTCAGTTCTATCACGACATGCCTGCCGAACATGGCATGGAGCGAGACATTCTTCGATCCATCCTAGTTGATTCTGCAATTGGCAGAGACATAGTCTTGCAAGAAGCAAATGCCATTTGGGAGGGCAGAAACGAATCCAAATATGCCGAGATGTATGAGACTTACTTCAACATGCCAAGTCAAACGCCTCAAGAGGTCTTCAGTAAGGCGCTGAGCGATTTGAGGAACGATGCCACGACCGATGAGAGGACCGCTGTCGCGCGACTGAATCTCATCGGCACTCTTGAGGAACCAAGCATTCTCGATGCCGCGAACTTAAGAAGTGAGGCCGAGCAGACATTGAACCAGATAGCGGACGGCCACGATAGTGAGTTGATACGTGCACTCGCTGTACAAAAACTCTTTCGGCTGAATTCCCCGGGGGAAGCTGCGAATATCGCTATCGGCCAGCTTTCCAAAGGTGCCTATCCGGACTTGGTTCGTGAAACGCTGAATTCCGTCAGCAGCGGTGATGTCGAGCTTACGCCGAACTTGCGCACAGCTTTGACCATGGCTGTTAAACGTCCGTAGATGGCGTCTGTCAAACGAAGAAAAGTTGGTACGAAATTGCACAAATGTTGAGACTTCCCCGGTTCGACGATCGACTCCGACGAAGTGGGCCTTGCGTGGCGCCGGTTTCCCGTCGGCGCGAGTCAAGCAAGTTGTCGCCTCGGTCATGTTGCCAATGGCTCTATATCAGTCGAGTGCGTATGTGTTTTAACGATGCAGTCGCGCTCGGGATTCAGTGTTACTGCGCGACAGGCGTCCAGGTTCGGGCGTCGCCGGACCAGCGCCGCGGATTTCGTTCGCGGGCCTGTAGATAGGGTCTCGACGGCGGCATGGTGCGTTTGCCGGATGAAAGCACGATTCTCCGGTTCCGCCATCTGCTTGAAACACATGGGCTGGCCGCGCAAATGCTCGCACTGGTCAATGAGATCCTGACGGAGAAGGGCTTGATGCTAAAGGCTGGATCCGCAGTCGACGCCACCCTGATTGCCGCGCCCAGTTCGACAAAGAACGGTTCCGGCACCCGGGATCCGGAAATGCACTCGACGCAGAAAGGCGGCAACTGGTATTTCGGAATGAAACCGCACATCGGCGTCGACGCAGACTCCGGACTGGTTCATACAGTCATTGGAACGGCGGCCAATGTGCACGACACCACCGTTGCCCAGGCGTTGCTGCACGGCAAGGAGACGGATGTCTACGCTGACGCCGGGTATCAGGGAAGCGAAAAGCATTGTGAGGCCGACGCAGCTCGTTGGCATGTTGCGATGAGACCGGGCAAGCGCAGACGCCCCCATGCAGTCCCTCGTCGCTGATGTTTCCCCAGCGGTCAATGCTCCGGAACACGGGCCCTTCCGTCAGGCCGGACGCCGCAATCCACGCCTCGTAAGCCGTCACCGGACACAGGCGTGAAAGCGCCGGGGCCTTGAAGGTCGTGCCCAGCTGCGCGCGGTCGCGTTTCGTGCGCGGCAGGTACAGCGTCATGCCGCGGCCAGCCTCAACGGCTACGTGCTCGATCCGCAGCCGACTGAGTTCGTCGGACCGAAAGCCGCGCCAGAAGCCCAGCAGCACCAAGGCCCGGTTGCGAATGCACGCGAGGCGCTCGCGCTCGTCTGCTTGTCCGACGATCTGCTCATCGAGCCAGGCTGTGAGCTTTTCGAGCTGCGCGAGCTGCATGGGCTTCGCCCGTTTCTCGGTTGCGGGATGCAGCGCGACGATGCCTCTGAGGACCTTGCGCACATGCGGGGCTTTCGTCGGATCCGGAAAACCTTGCGTCTGGTGCCATTGCGCAAGCGCTGCAAGCCGCGAGCGCAGGGTATTGATAGACAGGGTTTCTGCGTGATCGGCAAGGTACCGCGCGATCATGTCAGCGCTCGCGGGCAGAAAGCTGCCCCACTCAACCTCGAAATGCCGGAGTGCGGACTGGTAACTGCGCCGCGTCTTTTCGCGCGTCGCGGCTTGGACGTTCAGGTCGCGAGCGAGCGCATGTGCGCTCAGGCCATCGCTTTGGCGCACCGAGCCAGTTGGCGTTCGAGGACGGATTCGGCTGACTCGCCGACCAGTTCCCGTTAGGTAGCAGGCGCAGTCGCGCCTTCTGTACTGACGAGCAATACGCGGGAAGCGCCATCAAGGCCAACTTGCCTCGCCAACTGCTGGTTCTGCAGCAATACCATGAGCCCAGCGAGACCTGCTACACCCGACTCGCCGGCAACGATGGGTGCGTCTACATCGCTGCCTGCCGCCAAAATGCGCATGGCGTGCACTGCATCATCATCGCTGATCGTCATGAATGCATCGACGCCAGGCTGCAGAAACCTCCATGCTAGCGGCGATGTTTCACCACATGCGAGTCCTGCCATCACGGAGTCGACGGTTCCCGTCGCACGCGCGGCGCGTCCAGCCAATGCGCTCTGACACAGACAGTCTGCCTGCTGTGGTTCGACCACGACGAATCGCGGGCGATGTTTACCATGGAATTCCCAAAGGTAACTGACTAATCCTGCCGCGAGTCCGCCGACACCGCCCTGAAAACACATGTGTGTAGGCCGGCTGGTTCGGTTGACTATCGCTCTGCTCGACAATCTCTGCCGCAATCGTTCCGTAGCCTTGCATCACGTCACGCGGGATGTCTTCATAACCGTCGTATGACGTATCGGATACAACGTGCCAGCCGTTCAGAGAAGCTAAGCGAGCCGCCTCTTTAACCGATTCATCGTAGTTTCCGGTGATCCGGATAATCTCCGCACCGTACGCTGCGATCGCCTTCTCGCGCTCGACGCTGACATTGGCGTGCAGCACGATCACGCAACGGCATCCCAGCGTCTGCGCGGCGGCAGCCAACCCCTTTCCATGGTTGCCGTCCGTAGCGCTAACCACCGTGAAATGCGTCAGCAGATCCCGATAGCAACCTTCGAAGAGGCCACGAGCGTCCAGATCATGGTTCGACCAAAGCCGCTGGATCAGGCGCACCAGTGCAACTGGCGCACCCAATGCCTTGAAGCTACCCAGTACGGAGCGCGCCGACTCGTCCTTGATGCTGATGCTGTCGATCTTGAGCTTGGCGGCCAGCCCGGGCAACCCACGCAAGGGCGTTCGCCCGGGCGAGATCTTGTCCCAGCAGGAAAGCCAGGCACGACTTTCCTGAGCTTTCCCGATACTGAGAGTCTGTTTCAACTCACCGGGATACGAGGTGCGCGTTGCGCGTGGATTAACTACCAGCATGACCGTGATACTCCAGTAATAACGATGGGAATTGGCGACCCGATATCTATCACTTCTCTGCGAGACGCCTGAGCACGACATCCATCAGCACGTTGGCGCCATCAATGAGCTGATCGTGTTCGCGAGGGTTGTGGCTGATGCCGTCGCGGCTCGGTACGAATCATCGCGGCCGGCGCGATGCGCGCGATCATCTGGATGTCATGGGCGGCGCCCGACGTCATCGACGGATAATGGCCGAACGTCTGGTCCGGTTTCGAGCCGGTCGTATTCGATGCTGCACTGGCAAATGCGATCGAAGCTTCGGCGGAGCGCCTAGGCTTCACGGATCGAACCGGACCCAGCTCGATGTGCAGTTCGAGACATTCGTGCAGAACGACTGCGCCGGGCTCTAGGTCGCCTGGCATAGCCAATCCGCTCGAGTTCATCGCCAAGGCGGGTGCCGTCGATGCCAACTGTATCCAGCGCTCCTTCAATGGACAGTCCGCCAGCGAAAACCAGCGAGCCCATCATGTCTGGCTGATAGCGGATGCCTTCCTCGCTGGTGGAGGCGCCGATAATGATCGAACGCTGCGGCTTGATGCCTGCCTGACGGAATGCTCTCGCGACTGTAAGCCAAGCCAGTACGCCGTAACACCCATCCAGCGTTCCGGCATTTTCAACGGGGTCGATGTGGAACCCCGTAATCAGCGGACGCTGGCTGCCGTCATCTGATTCGGAATGCAACGTGCGGAAAATATTTCCGAGGTGGTCGACGCGGACATCAAGGCCCATCTCATGCATCCATCTGACGACAAGATCGCGACCGGCATGTTCATCGTCAGTGAGAGCGATGCAAGTCCGTCCACCTACCTCGCGATCGACGCCCAGTTCGCCGAGTTGATGTAGTTGCCGAAGCTGGCCTGCGCCATCAAGTTTCAGGGACGAAGACACAGAGGTATTCATTTATGTCCCATCAATTTTTGGCTACACGGCAACTCGAGCCGCGCGATCTCGGCAAAATACCGGGAGCCTGTCAGAAGGATTCCGTCATTGAAATCGTAGGTGGCGTTGTGCAACGGCGTGCCGCCGTGGCCCATCGACTCGCCGTTGCCTATAAACATGAAGTTGCCCGGAACGACCTGCAGGAACGCGCCAAAGTCTTCCGAAATCATCATTGGCTGAACATTGGCATCGACGGCATCGACTCCCGCGACATTGCGCGCCGCCTTGACAGTGACGTCTACGTATTGCTCCGAGTTCACAGTCGGAGCGAATTCGTGTGTGTAATCAAAAGTGCAGTCGGCTCCGTGAGTACGGCAAATGCCTTCGCATACTTCACGCATTCGAGTCTCGAGCAGAGTCTGGACGTCGCGCGAATAGCTTCGCGTATCGCCCTTGACGATGACATTCGACGGAATGACGTTTCTCAAGCCATCAGTGATGAATTCCGTGCACGAAATCACTGCCTGCAAACTCGGGTCGAGATTGCGCGATACGACAGTCTGCAGCGCCATGACGATCTGTGATGCGATAACGATCGGGTCCACCCCCATGTGCGGACGTGCGGCGTGTGTGCCCCGCCCCTTGATATGAATGACAAAGTTGTCTTCACTCGCCATGATGCCGCCTGGACGCGTTGCAAACGTTCCTGCGCGCATACCTGGCATGTTGTGCGCGCCAAAGATGGCATTGACCGGAAACCGTTCGAACAGGCCGTCGGCCATCATCGCCTTCGCACCGCGACCATGCTCTTCTGCCGGTTGAAAGATGAAGCGCACGGTGCCGTTGAAATCGCGCCGTTCAGCAAGGAGTCGCGCTGCCCCCAGTATCATCGACATATGCCCGTCGTGTCCGCACGCATGCATTTTTCCGGCGCTGCGCGAAGCATGCGCCCTATCGGGTGCCAGCTCCGCGATGTTCAGCGCATCCATATCGGCGCGTAGGCCGATAGCACGTTTCCCCTCTCCGACCGTCAGGTTGGCAACGAGTCCAGTACCGCCGATGCCACGGTGCACCTCCAGTCCAAGCGTCCTGAGAATGTTCGCCACATAGTCAGACGTATTGACTTCCTCGAAGCCAGTCTCGGGATGTTGGTGCAGATACTGGCGCCAGCTCTTGAGCTGGTCTTGCAGCGTGTTTTCCATTGTCGGACGTCCTCGTTCATGAAGTTCGTGGAGTGCTCATGTCGACCGGGGAGATAATATTCCTCACGTCACCCAGAAAAAATCCCTCAATCGACGCCCCTCATGCAAAAATATCTCTTTCCGAAGCTTTTAGCCGAAACGCCATGACACTCAGCCTGGACGACTTTGACCTCAAGCTATTGATGGAAGTCCAACGCGACGCGCACATTCCTCAGAACGAACTGGGGGCGCGCGTCAACCTGTCGACGGCCGCCGTCAATCGCGGATTGCGACGGATGTCGGACGAAGGCGTCATTCGCAACTACGCTGCTATCGTCGCGCCCGAAAAGGTCGGCTATCCGCTGACGATCGTCGCGACGGTTGAGGTCGAGAGCGAGCAGATCCATCTGCTCGATTCGATGAAGCGCACTTTCGCACAATGCCCGGAAATCCAGCAGTGCTACTACGTCGCGGGAGAATGGGACTTCGTGCTGCTTCTGACGGTCCGCAACATGGATGAGTACACGGCCCTCACGCGGCAACTGTTCTTCTCAAACAACAACGTCAAACGCTTCAAGACGCTGGTGAGCATGAACAACGTGAAGGTGGGGCTTGGTGTACCCGTGGCTCCCGAGGGAGGCTAAGACCGTCAACGTATGACTGACTTGTCGGTCCAGTCGCCCTGATCAAATTGGCGCACGGTAATTGCGCCGTTACGGATATCCCCCTTTCTCATCAAACTGGATGGGGCCTGTCACACCGTCCAGCTTCGAAGCCCGCAGCTTCGGGAGATACAATTTAGGATCTGTCGATCCAGCGTCCTGCATTGCCTCCGCCATCGCGAGCACCGCGTCGTAGGCATACGGGGCATATAACTGCACGGGAACACCGAACCGCTGCTGATAGCGTTTGAAGAATTCGGGTCCTTGGGGCATCTTTGCAGGCGGTACGCCCGCCAGGGTGCAGTAGACGTCCTTGTCCATCGAAGACCCGGCCAGTTTGATGAACTGGGGCGTGCACGCTTCGTCGCCGGCAATAAACTTCACCCTCAAGCCAAGCTTTTGCGCCTGCTGCGCGAACGCCGCTGCTTGCGTGTCGCCACCCGTGAAAGCAATACCTTCTGGCTGACGGCTCTTGATGGTGGTGAGAATCGCCATCCAGTTCGTTGTCTTGTCGGTGCCGTATTCGCGGCCGACCACGTTGCCTCCGGCACCCTTGACTGACTTTTCGATCTCATCGGCAAGACCTTGACCGTACGCCGTGCGGTCATCGACGATGGCGATATTGCGCGCACCCAGATCGTGGACCAGATAGCCTCCGATGACGGAGCCCTGTCTCACGTCATTCGCAACCATACGGAACACGTTGGTGAATCCTTGCTGCGTGAGCTTCGGATTGGTTGCCGATTCGGTAATCATCGGGACGCCTGCATCCGAGTAGATCCTGGAAGCAGGTATCGATGTCCCGGAGTTCGCGTGACCAACGACGCCGGCCACGCCATCATCCACCAGCTTCTGAGCAACGGTTACCGCCGTTTTGGGATCGGCCGCATCGTCCCGGGAGTCGAGCACGAACGTAACGTTTTGCCCACCTATCCGAATCTTTCTGCTGTTCAGATCTTCGATCGCCAGCCGCACACCGTTTTCATCATCCTTTCCGATGTGGGACAGTTCACCGGTAAGCGGGGAAACCTGCCCGATCTTTACTGTCAAATCCGCGTGGGCCGCGAGAGGTTGCAGGACAAGCGTCAAAGTCGCGAGACATATCAGTGGCCGGGATGATTGCATGGTCGTACTCTCGATAGTTTGGCTGGGAATCGGATCGACAGAACCTACGACCCGTTGGGCAAGCAACATTGCGCTGACCTGTAACTATCCTAATGACGAGAGCCGGTAGCCAAAATCAACCGCGATGACCTTCCTGCAAATTTCTATCCAAATACGAGGCTTTTTCGATACCTTTTCCCGTCGCCCACTTCCTGGGCAGCGCCACTTTCCGGCAGCCTGAGCTTTCGCGCCGCTATCAAGCTGAGATGCACCTGGCCCATTTCCCGCGGGGCCGGACATCTTGCTACGACGTGCACGAACCAAATCGAGCAGGTAAGCCCCCATCGTCCCAGATGGCCTGTCCCGTGTTGTACGCCGCGCCGCCCGACGCGAGAAACGCGACCGTTGCCGCGATCTCTGCGCTTGTGCCCTACCGGTGCATCGGAACGCTTTAACGACGCTCTTCGGTAGCGGGAAGACTGTCAATCTGTTGATAATGGCGCCCGCGCGCTGCTTCTTCATGTGCGGCACGACGAGGCGGGTGGGTCGAGCCACGTTCTGGAAGTATGTGTCGATTCCCTGATGCCACTGCTCATCGGAGAGCTCGAGGAGCGCAGCCCTTGGACCGTACTCTGCGCTGTTGACGCTGCTGCCCATCTTGAGACGAAACGCATACACGAACGCCGAGGTCGAGCCGTAGCCCCATCGCGGTACGAGTCACGCCCATCCCGCCGCCGAGCGGTTCGATCGCCCTCACCATCCTGATCCGCCGGCACTACGGCCGCAAGCTCATGCCGGTCTCGCTGACGAACCGCCGTGCCAGCGCACAGGCCGACACGCCCAGCACGCGCCCCCAATCTTCCGGGCCGCGCGGGTCTGCCGGGTCCGCTTAAAGCGTCTCGCAAAGCGTCGGGAGCGCGCAATCTCTGGGCCATGGCAATGCCGTCGGGTGTGGCCGGGAACGCCGAAGCTGCTCGAGAATCAGAGCACTGATCCGACCGGCGTAGCCATCGTCTTGGCGTCACTTCGATGCCTGTCGCTTCAACGATCAGTGCCTTCAGCAACGGCGAAACCGCGAACACCATCGGTGTCGTGCCTGCGAGCGCGGTGCGGGTCTCCTCCGTGATCCAGAGACTGCGACACTGGACGCCGAGCCGTGAACCGATCTTGGCCGAAGGCCCGTCGGCAACCATACGGCTTGCTCGGGAGAAATCCCGGGCGAGCCGCCCTCCGATATCACAGTCAACGCGCCGGATGTCGCATAGACCATCTAATGCCAGTGATGAGAGAGCTCGGGGAAAAAGTGACGCGCCGGATGAACTGAGCGCGGACCGTGAGCCGCGCTGGCGGCTTGGCGTCGACCGGAGCCTCGATTATTTTCCAGTTCATAGCGCGTGCCCGAGGTGTTGGCAGATAATCGACACATGGCGACAAGTAGTCGAATTTCTGCCACACAGAAACCGGGTTTAATGAATGTCTCACATACTGAACCGCTACGCGGCCGGCCGCAGACGATAGCCGAGCCATTGCTAACGAATTTCTGGAGTATCCGATTTATGGGCCGCCTTGACCGCTACGACCTGCCGCTTTCAACGACTTCCGACCTCGCTGCAGAGCGATACCGAACCGGTGTCGATCTCCTGCTGTCGTTGTGGCCAGGTGCCGGGGAAGCACTGGACGAGTCGATCGCCGCCGACCCGGATTTCGCCCTCGCGCATGCCGCACGAGCACGCCTGCATGCGATCAGCGCACAGCCGTCCGAAGCTCGCGCAAAGATTGTCAAGGCGCTCGATCTCGTCGCTAGGAACGGGACCGAGCGCGAGCGCACCCACGTTAACGCGCTGTCGCTCGCCATTCATGGACAGTCGGCCAAGGCGCTCGCGGCGGTGCTGGTGCACACGGACCGCTGGCCGCGCGACATCGTCATCCTGTCGATGCCGCTGGGCGCGTTCGGCCTTTTCGCCTTCTCCGGAATGGCCGACCACGATCAGGCACGCGTCGACCTGTGCGAGCGTCATGCCAAACACTTCGATGCCGACGACTGGTGGTTCCTCACCTATCGCGGCTGGGCACACGGCGAAAACGGCAACCTTCGGCTCGGACGCACGCTGACGCAACGCGCGCTGCAATTGCGGCGACACAATGTGAATGCGGCGCACGCGGTCGCACACGTGTTGTACGAGTCCGGTGCAAACGAAGAGGCGCAGGAGTTCATCACCGGCTGGCTCCCTGAGTACGACAAAACGGGCGTGCTGCACGGCCACATCGCATGGCATAGCGCGCTCATCGCGCTCGAGCTCGGGGACATCGAGCGCGCCCTCGCGGTCTATAACGACCATGTCGCGCCGGCCTCGTCGCAGGGCACGCCGATCAATATTGTCAGCGACACCTCGTCGTTTCTATGGCGCCTGCATGCGTACGGCCACACAGTTCCGGCGGGAATGTGGGACGACGCGGCGAAATACGCGTCGAATTTCTTCCAGGACGTGGGCTTTCCGTTCGTTGACTTCCATATGACGCTGGTAGCCGCGGCGAGCGGCAACGGCGAGGCTGTCGAGCAACGGGTTGCTGTCCTCCACAAGCTCATCGAGGACGGAAAGCTTTCGGCTGGCCCGGTGGTACCGGCGATCTGCCGCGCGTCGTTGGCCTTTGCTGAAGAAGACTACGCGCTTGCCGCGGAGATCCTGGCGCCGGTTGCGCGAGAGGTTGTGCGGATCGGCGGAAGCGGCGCGCAGCGCGAAATCGTCGAAGACATGCTGCTGGTTGCATTGATGCGAAGCGGCGAAGCCGCGAAGGCTCACGCGATCCTCAACGAACGGCTGCAGCGTCGCCCTTCTCCGCGCGACACGCGCTGGCTCAATCAACTGCTCAGTCCCCAGACGTCGCTGGCGAATTGATGAGATGACGGGGTGGAATGCGAAAGCTGATCGTCGACGGGATAGGTCCGGTCGCTGAGATCTCGATCGCGCCACTGTTCGGCACGGCACTGTGGTTCAGCGCGAATAGTACTGCCGGAAACCTGGTGAACATCTGGCACATCAGCGCGGCCGACATCGGCCGGCTGGCGAGCGCGATGCAACTTGGGTTCATCCTCGGCACCTACGTCGTTTCGCTGAGCGGCGCCGTCGATCGGATCGCGCGAGCCGAATTTTCGTTTGCAGCGCGCTCGCCGGAGCATTGTTCAACCTGGGCTTCGCGTGGCTGGCGATGGATCTCGTGAGTGCTGCGCTGTTACGCTTTGGCGTCGGAATTTGCCTCGCCTGCATCTACCCGATGGGGACGAAGCTGATCATCGGCTGGGCAACCGATCGCACCGGGCAGGCGCTCGCCCAGCTAGTCGGAATGCTGATTCTCGGCAGTGCGCTGCGAGCATGTGATGCGCGTGCTGGGCACGGTCTTCCCATGGCAACTGATCATTTCCGCTTCCTCGCCGCTTGCTGTCGGTGGGGCCGCCATTGTCGGCGTGCTTGACGATGGACCGCACTCGGTCGTGTCGAGCGGATCGGCAGGCATGATGGATACACCGGCGGCATCGCCGCCCTCTGTGCTCGGCGCGTTTCGCATCGGTGGGTTCTGGGCCGCGACGCTGGGCTATTTCGGGCATATGCGAGAGCTCTACGCGTTCTGGACTGAGGTGCCGCTGCTCATTTCCCACACGTCGTTGGCAACCGGCTTTCCGGGGATCAGTGTTTCGGCGATGCCATTCGCCGTGACCGGCATTGGCGCATTGAGCTCCATGCTGAGTGGTGTTGCGTCGCGTTACCTTAGCAGTGAAAAAGTGGCGACATGTGCACTAGTGGTATCTGGACATGCAACGAGGTTTTGTGACCGCTGGGAACCCGATCGGACGAAAAGCCGACAAGTCGGACAGCTCGCCGTAGCTGCGGACGTTTTTGAGGATCGACCGGTGCGGTTTCCATCGAGGAACAGCGATTCCGGATAGATTTTTTGCAAGCCACGGGGAGTCAAGAGCAGAGGTAGCAAAATTCGGGCAGACCATAGATTCCAGAATTGCTTTGACATCTCATCTGGCCCTCACCTACCGCTGGGACAGATTGCCGGTCCATTTTCAGGCGAAGCAAGTCTTTCATTTTGCGAATGGTCGTCCGGTGGGCCGGCGTCATCGGTGTCCCCAAAAAGTAGCCACCATAACCGACGGCCGATAGAGCCGTCCGCAGTAACACTGGACGAAACCGCGCCTTTCATATCGAACATGCATTTCGGTGAGGTGAACTGCGGTTTCGGAGCACCGAACACCGATCGTGGAATCCCTCGAAACCGTTCGACTTCAAGCGAAACGGCTACTCACTTTCCTCCCGAAATCCAGTTTGACTTTGACCGAAATCCGTGTTTGGCTTCGCCGAAATACGCACTCGCCCCGCTTAGCAAAGGTAAGCGGGATTTGTGTACCGTCCTCGGTTGTTTGGAGTCGATATCGGCAAGCGTGATCGCGGCTCGCAACGACGTCTGTATCGGTCGAACGAAAAACGCGGCCACCATGTCGGATACAACCATCGTTAGGTTTGCCTGAACGGACAGGATGTCCGTTCAGGCGTTCATCAAACGCGTCCCGTATTACGGACAATTGCCGATGACATAGTATCCGGCAGACGTCTGCGCCAGCGTGTTCGAATAAAAGACGTTGTCCAGCCCCATACTCTGGTTCGACCCGTTCGCATAGGCCGTGCCGCCGGAATCATGCGCTCGGCTCGCTTGTACATGTGCATAGTTAGTGGTCGTCGTCTCGGTGCACACGAAGCTCGATTGCGTCGTCGCCGAGACTGACGACGATTGGGCGCTCTCACCCGCATTTGGATCGATTTCGGTCACGGTGTAGGAATAGGTCGTCCCAGCGATCAACCCTGAATCGGTATAGCTGGCAGATGCGGACGAGCCCACCTTGCTTCCGTTGCGATAGACGCTGTAGCTGGTGGCATTTGCAACGGCATTCCACGAGAGAGAAACGGTCGTCTGTGTTGTTCCCGACACTGCGAGGCCGCTCGGTGCGGAGCCTGACGGTGCAGGCCCCGACGCCGCGCGGAGGTTATTCTTGACCCAATAGTCCATCAGGAATGTCGGATAGTTGATGCGGGTTGCATCCACGTAGTTCGCGTTGTTGCCGCCGGTTCCGGCCGGCCATGCGTGCGACATGCCGGAAACTGAGATCTCGTGCGTCCGAACCTTTCCGCTGCTGTCGGAATACGGCGTGTTCGTTCCGCCGCCCTGAATCGTCACCTTCGCCCCTTGGGTAAAGGTGCCGCCATAGAGGATTCGAAAAGTGGCAGTGTCGAGTGGGCCGTACGCCTGCGCGACCGTGTAATCCGATGTCCCCCAGACCGCGCCGGCGATCTGCGTTGAGAATTTGCCGACGTTCGATCCTGCCCATGCCCTGCACTGGTTCGCCGCGGTCGTAGCCGTATAGCCGCTTGGCACATAACCGATCTGCGCCGTGGTCGTTCCAGGCGGCGGCCCGGCATTGATACCGATTCCGGCGAAGATGTCGGGGGCAATGCAACCCAGCACCATCGTCATGCCACCGCCCGAGGAGAGGCCCGCGACGTACACCTGATTGGGGTCGATCGCGTACTGCGAATTGGAAACAAAGCGGTTCACTAGATCCAGCAGCACACCGACATGCCCGGTACCGCGGCTCGGGGACGTGTTCGCATAATCCCAGCAGTGGTTGCTATAAACGTTGCCGGTCGCGTTCGGCGCCAGAATGATCGCGCCGTACTGATCTGCAATTGCTTTCCAGTTGAAACCGGCCGCACTGCTGCTGTTGATCACGTCGCCGGACGCGGTCTGCAGACAACCGTGCAGCACAAGTATGAGTGCCCGCTGGCCATTGGGAGTGGTGGGCTGGCTCGCCGGCCAATAGTAATAGCCGGTCAAGTTGCCGCCATTCACCGAATCTGTGGCCCAGATCTGCTGCCCACTCCAGGTTCCGGGTCCGGGCGTGACCGCGGCCAACGCAGGAGTCGTCGCCAGCGCGACGAAGAAGCCAACAATCCATCGTCTTTGGGGTCGTGAGAGCGGTTGCATAACGTCTCCTTTAGTTGTATGGACACTGCTGTCGAGAGGCAAGCACCCCGGGACGTGGGGGCATTTAGACTCGATGGGATGATTGGTTCGCGATGCGAAGTGACAATTCGCCATCTTCGTCGAGAAGCAAACGGACAGAACCGCCGCCCCTAGCACCGCTGCGAACCACAAGCAGCGTCCATGCCATGCCCATTGTGGATACGGCATCGCGCCAGCGGAGCCACGTAACCGTCGGGCACGGCGCGTCCCTCAACGCTCAAAGACCGCTTTCCCATCCTTTTCCGCCACCCCTATGCAGTCCGACATTGAGGAATCCACACTTCATTTCCGGAAATGTGCTAGCACCAGCCACAGAACTGGATTGGTAGGGGAAATCCCACTCCCGCGCGGATCCACAACTTGAGACACTGCTCGCCTTCGTCTCTGGTCCGAGACGGTTCATAGCAAGCTGGACCGGGCGGCGCTGTCACACGAGGAGAAGATCCGAATGGCAACCGAGGTCGGCACAATCCTGAGCGACTACAGCTATGTCTGGCGGCGCGCTGTGCGTTCGCTCTTCGACACCCTCATTAATTCAAGCGAGGGCACCCTGATCGTCGACCGACAGGCCAAAGTCGTCTGGATCAGTGAGAAATATGCTGCTCACTTCGGCTTTGCCGATCCCAAGATTGCAATTGGTCTCGATTGCGAGACCGTTGTCCCAAACAGCCTCATGCGAGAAGTCGTCAAAACAGGAAAGCCCATTCTGCTCGACATACTTGAAACCGAGCGCGAACCTTTCATTGTGACGAGATTGCCACTGAAGGATGACAACGGCGCCACCATAGGCGCCATCGGCTTTGCCCTCTTTGGACAACTGAAAGCACTCACACCGCTCTTTAGCCAGTACTCGCGCTTGCAAGCAGAGCTCATCGCGACGCGACACGCGTTAGCACACACACGGCGGGCCCGATACAGCCTGTCGAATTTCGTCGGCACGAGCCCTGCCAGCATGGAAGTGAAGCGCCTCGCGCTACGCGCAGCCCAGGTCGATTTTCCCGTCCTTTTACTCGGTGAAACGGGTACCGGTAAGGAATTGATCGCGCACGCGATACATGGGGAATCGGCACGCGCCGACAAGCCATTTGTCGCCGTGAATGTCGCGGCAATTCCCGATTCGCTGCTCGAAGTCGAGCTGTTCGGCGCCGCCGCAGGCGCGTACACCGGCGCCGATCGCAAAGGCCGCGTGGGTAAGTTCGAACTGGCTAGCGACGGCACGCTTTTCCTGGATGAGATCGGAGACATGCCGCTTTCGCTCCAGAGCAAGCTCCTACGCGTGCTGCAGGAAAAGGAATTCGAGCCGCTTGGCTCGAATCGCGTGGTAGCGACCAATGCGAGAATCATTGCAGCGACTTCCGTCGCGCTTCCCGAGCTCGTCGCCGCCCGCCGCTTCCGCGCCGACCTCTACTATCGGCTTAACGTGCTCGTCATCCGAACACCACCGTTGAGAAAGCGTGCGCACGATATCGCCGCACTTTCGGACATGATCCTCGATGAGTTAGTGGCACACCACCATATCGGCCGCCCAGACCTCAGTGAAGATGCACTACAACTGCTTCGTGAGCACGCGTGGCCGGGCAATGTGCGTGAATTGCGCAATACGCTCGAGCGGGCCGTGATATTTTCCGATCACCAGTGCATCGACGCCAACTTGCTGGTTGCGTTCGTCAACGACATCGACTCGACGCTCTCCGCTCCAGAATTTGCCCGCGAACACGGTGAGGCCCGTGACGCGGACATCAATGAAGCAAGTTACGAGAACGCGATGCGGATGTTCGAGAAGCGGTTTCTCGGTGCCGCACTGCGATGCGAGGGCGGATGCGTATCAAAGGCGGCCGCACGGATCGGGATCGGACGCGCGACCTTTTACAAGAAAATGGCCGCGCTCGGGATCTGACGTCGATCGACGCTAGCCGCTGCGTGCGTGCCTGCCGAGCCATTCCAGTGAAGCTTACAACGCACGTCGCGATGTCATGCATCGGCGATTTCCTGAGCCATGTGCGTCCATTCGTGGAGAGGGCGTCTCCTGCCGGAGACACCGGGGTTCCGCTTTACGAGACTTGCACTCGCGGAGCGGTCTGCCGCCATAAACACCGATCGGCGTTGCATCATGGTTCGGACAATGGGAAATCGCTCGCCAACGAAGTCCAACACAAACAATGCGGCGAACGGAGACATGATCCACGGTCCGTCGACCGCCCGGCAACGCCATCCTTCACCGACACTCACGACGCTCTGCGTCACCGTGCTGTCAACCGCCATGCTTGCCGCCTGCAACGGCGACGACATGGTCAGGTCGCGGCGTACGGATCATTGCCTACGACGGCAACACGGACGGTCTTGCAACCCCGGCCGTGACAAAGCGGGGCTTGCGACCGGCTTTGTCCGGATGGGTACGAGTTCCCGTGCCATGGACGCGACTATGCATTTTTGACGCAAACCCGTTTGCCGAAGGCGTTCCACCGGTTCAGCAGGTTGGCGATGATTATGCCTTCGCCTTCCTGCGACGCAAGCTCCTGCGTCAGCAGGCGTTCGCCGATGCAGCGCTTGATGCGCGAGATCTGTGCCTCGACCAGCGAGCGCACACTGAAGCGCCCCGGGTTTTCCGGAGACTCCACTTCTTGAGAAAATGGAGCTATGGAAAACACGAAGAAGAAGTCCCCGAGGTACTCGCCGGAAGTTCGTGAGCGGGCTGTGCGAATGGTACTGGAA